>NZ_JAOTOA010000022.1:0-96383 GCF_036346535.1 Pseudomonas sp. Z18(2022) | reverse complement strand
TGGGCGGTCGAAAAGTATGGCGACCGCCTTCAGGCATCTTCAACGCTAAAGTCCTGCCATTTCTATGCAATGGCCTTATGCATGGCTATCATGCCTGCCTCATTGTGAGGCGAGACTTGCATGCTGACGTTGTTGAAACTTCTAAAAGATGGTCGATTCCACTCCGGGGAAGCGCTTGGTGCTGCCCTGGGTGTCAGTCGCAGTGCTGTATGGAAGCAGCTTCAGCATCTCGAGGCGGAATTGAATCTACCTATTCATAAGGTCCGCGGCAGGGGGTATCAGTTGGCTTCGCCTCTGGTGTTGTTAAGCGCCGATGAAATTGCTCGGCATGTGCCGGTTCCTGCATGGCCTGTTCGTATCTTTGACTCCATTGACTCTACCAATGCCGAAGCATTGCGCCTAATCGAGGCGGGTCGCGCCGCGCCGTTTCTCGTGCTTTCAGAGCAGCAAACTGCCGGCCGGGGAAGGCGAGGGCGAAAGTGGGTCAGTCCTTTCGCTCAAAACGTCTACTACAGTCTCGTGCTGCGGATCGATGGCGGTATGCGCCAGTTGGAGGGCTTAAGCCTGGTAGTCGGATTGGCGGTTCTGCAGGCCCTGAGGGATGCGGGTGTTCGTAATGCCGGGTTGAAGTGGCCAAATGATGTATTGGTAGGGCAGAAAAAGATCGCCGGGATTCTCCTGGAGCTGGTTGGGGATCCTGCCGATGTGTGCCATGTCGTCCTTGGTATCGGCATTAACGTGAATATGCAGAAGGCGGATGAGGTTGATCAGCAATGGACTTCTCTCCAGTTGGAGGGTGGCAGTGCTGTTGATCGTAACTACCTGGTAGCGCGCCTGAGCGCACAATTGCAGGCTTATCTTGAGCGTCACCAGGCATCTGGCTTTTCCGCTATCCAGGGTGAATGGGAGCAGAACCATTTATGGCAGGGACGGCCTGTATCGCTCATTGCCGGCGTGAATCAGGTTGACGGAGTGGTAGTGGGGATCGACGGGCATGGTGCGCTACGGTTAAGCGTGGGTGGTGTTGAAAAAGTATATAGCGGTGGTGAGTTAAGCCTGAGGCTGCGTGATGATTCTTGAGCTCGACTGTGGGAATAGCTTTATAAAATGGCGAGTGCTTGAGTCGGATAGGGCGCGCATCTTTGCAGAGGGTGTCGTTGGGTCGGATGCCTCTCTGATCGATAGCCTGTTCGCGCTCACGGGGCTTGCGTTAAAGGATTGTCGTTTGGTGAGTGTTCGTGCCTCGGATGAGACGAATCAACTGGTCGCTACCCTGGTAGAAGCGTTTGGCGTCAAAGTTTTCTGTGCTGCCTCAGCAAGGCAGATGGGCGGGGTGCGGAACGGGTATGAAGACTTTGAGCGCCTGGGCCTGGATCGTTGGCTCGCTATGTTGGGTGGTTTTCAGTTGGCGTCGGGCGCGTGCCTGGTGCTCGATTTTGGCACCGCAGCGACCGCGGACTTTATTTCCGCGGACGGCGAGCATCTCGGAGGCTTTATTTGTCCCGGTATGCCGCTTATGCGTAACCAGTTACGAACGCATACCCGCAAAATACGCTATGACGATATTGCTGCTGAGCGTGCCCTTGAGGCCCTGTCTCCGGGCCGTACAACTGTAGAGGCGGTAGAGCGCGGCTGTACGCTTATGCTGAGAGGGTTTGTGCTCACTCAGTTGGAGTTGGCTCGTAGCTATTGGGGCGCCGACTTCACCGTCTTCCTTACCGGTGGAGATGCCGAGCTGGTGGCGGATGCGGTGCCTCACGGAAGGCTCGTCCCTGATCTGGTTTTTGTTGGCCTGGCGATGGCTTGCCCTTTGTCCTGAGGTTTTTATGCGTTGGCTGTTTCTGCTTTTGCTGGTCCTCAATGTCTTCTATTACATCTGGCATCAGCAGGAAGCCCCGTTGAGGGCTAAAGATGTCACGCCTTTGGCGCTCTACCGTGGTTCTCAGCAAGATATTCGGCTGTTAAGCGAGTCGGCTGATGCCATGGTGCGGCGAGACAGGGCAAAAGCTCCCGAGGCGCAGGCGGCGTGCCTGTACATCGGCGGCCTGACTGATCAAAAAGAGGTTCAGTCCGTTGAGCAGCGCCTCACAAGCCTGGATATCAAGGTCAAGCTGCAATCTCTGAACCTGCCGGACGCTTCGGGATACTGGCTGCGAGTAGCCCCAGAAAGCCGGCGTCTGGCCGATGATCTGCCCTTCGAAAACCTTGCTAATGAATTCAATGAGTTAAAACATAAAATAATGCCGTGCGAAGGCATTGCAACCTTCGAATAGTTTGCATAGAATGGCGCCCGCTTCGCAGTGAAGACCTCTTGGGTCGACAGGGTGAAGCGAAGGTCAACGCAGCTAACCTCATATTTTTTAATGAGAAAATGCTTGACAGAAGGCTGGCATGATGTAGAATGCCGGCTCGCTTAGGAGGGGTTCCCGAGCGGCCAAAGGGATCAGACTGTAAATCTGACGTCTACGACTTCGAAGGTTCGAATCCTTCCCCCTCCACCATTTTAGCGTGAGCTGCAAGCTCCGCGGGTATAGTTTAGTGGTAGAACCTCAGCCTTCCAAGCTGATGATGCGGGTTCGATTCCCGCTACCCGCTCCAAGTTTGCAGGTTGTGCAAGTTGTTTCGCTCTTGTAGCTCAGTTGGTAGAGCACACCCTTGGTAAGGGTGAGGTCAGCGGTTCAAATCCGCTCAAGAGCTCCATATAACAAGGCAGATATGAAAATATCTGCCTTTGTTTTAACAGCTTCCTCTGGTTGATTCTGCTCTCTTTCGTTGTCTTGTCTGGGTTCGTTTCAGGTCTGCAGGGGTTTGTTGTTGTAAAGTCTTTTTCAGATCGGCATAATTGTCGGCCTGATTTTGTTTTAGGTCAGTAGCTCAATTGGCAGAGCGACGGTCTCCAAAACCGTAGGTTGGGGGTTCGATTCCCTCCTGACCTGCCAGATTCACTTGGTGTATCTGGCTTTCTTTTCACAGGATCTTCATAGATGACTCCTAAGGCTGAAGCTCAAGGCTCTCGCTTCGATCTGCTCAAGTGGCTGGTAGTAGTCGCTATTGTGGTCGTAGGCGTTGTTGGCAACCAGTACTACTCTGCGTCGCCGATCCTGTACCGCGTTCTCGCATTGCTCGCCCTTGCTGCTGTCGCTGCCTTTGTTGGCCTGCAGACTGCAAAAGGCAAGTCGTTTGCGGTACTGGTAAAGGAAGCTCGTACCGAGATCCGTAAAGTCGTTTGGCCGACTCGCCAAGAAACCACGCAGACCACGTTGATCGTGGTAGCTGTTGTTCTGGTTATGGCGTTGCTGTTGTGGGGGCTTGATTCCCTGCTCGGCTGGCTTGTTTCCTTGATTGTTGGCTAAGGGTGTCCCGTGGCTAAGCGTTGGTACGTTGTGCATGCTTACTCGGGTTACGAGAAGCATGTCATGCGCTCTTTGCTAGAGCGCGTAAAGCTGGCAGGCATGGAAGATGGCTTCGGCGAAATTCTGGTTCCCACTGAAGAAGTGGTTGAAATGCGTAATGGCCAGAAACGCAAAAGCGAGCGCAAGTTCTTCCCTGGCTACGTGCTGGTTCAAATGGACATGAATGAGGGTACTTGGCACTTGGTCAAGGACACTCCTCGCGTCATGGGTTTCATCGGCGGTACCGCTGATAAGCCTGCTCCGATCACCGATAAAGAGGCAGAGGCGATTCTGCGTCGTGTTGCTGACGGTAGCGACAAGCCTAAGCCGAAGACGTTGTTCGAGCCGGGCGAGGTTGTTCGTGTCACAGATGGTCCGTTTGCAGATTTTAACGGCACTGTCGAAGAAGTTAACTACGAAAAGAGCCGGATCCAAGTGGCGGTGCTCATTTTCGGTCGCTCTACTCCGGTAGAGCTAGAGTTCAGCCAGGTCGAAAAAGTCTAGCTGAGCAAGCATCCCAACCCCGCAGCCTTAGGCTGTGGGGTTTTGTCGTCACTGGGATAAACGCGCAAGTAACCGGGGAGCCTTTCGAGGCGTTCGAACCCGTAATTGGAGTGCCTCATGGCCAAGAAGATTACCGCTTACATCAAGCTGCAAGTGAAGGCCGCTCAGGCCAACCCAAGCCCACCTGTTGGTCCAGCTCTGGGTCAGCACGGCGTGAACATCATGGAATTCTGCAAGGCCTTCAACGCCCGTACTCAGGGTATTGAGCCAGGTCTGCCGACTCCAGTGATCATCACTGTATACAGCGACCGTAGCTTCACCTTCGAAACCAAGTCGACCCCGGCTTCGGTTCTGTTGAAGAAAGCTGCTGGTCTGACTAGCGGTTCCGCTCGTCCTAACACCGTTAAGGTTGGCACCGTGACCCGTGCTCAGCTGGAAGAAATCGCGAAAACCAAAAACGCGGATCTGACTGCAGCTGATATGGATGCAGCCGTGCGTACCATCGCCGGTTCTGCTCGTAGCATGGGCCTTAACGTGGAGGGTGTGTAATGGCTAAGCTGACCAAGCGCCAAAAGGCTATCGCCGGCAAAATCGAAGCGGGCAAGTCCTACAACTTTGTAGACGCTGCTGCTCTGCTGACCGAGCTGTCGACTGTCAAGTTCAGCGAGTCTGTTGACGTTGCTGTAAACCTGGGCGTTGACCCACGTAAATCCGACCAGGTCGTTCGTAGCGCTACTGTGCTGCCACACGGTACTGGCAAGACTGTACGTGTTGCTGTCTTCACCCAAGGCCCAGCAGCTGAAGCTGCTCTGGCCGCCGGCGCTGATCGCGTTGGCATGGACGACCTGGCTGCCGAAATGAAAGGCGGCGACCTGAACTATGACGTCGTAATTGCTTCCCCGGATGCAATGCGCGTTGTAGGTCAGTTGGGCCAGATCCTCGGTCCACGTGGTCTGATGCCTAACCCTAAAGTCGGCACCGTAACTCCAGACGTAGCTACCGCGGTTAAAAACGCCAAGGCTGGTCAGGTTCGTTATCGCACCGACAAAAACGGCATCATTCACACCTCCGTTGGCAAAGTCGGCTTTGATGCCGTCAAGCTGAAGGAAAACGTTGAAGCCCTGATCGCTGATCTGAAGCGTATCAAGCCAGCTTCCTCGAAAGGTATCTACGTCAAGCGCGTTACCCTGAGCACCACTATGGGCCCAGGTCTGGTCATCGACCAAGGCTCGCTGGACGTATAAGACACAAACTGGCGCAAGTAATTGCGTGAGTTGAAAGATTGGGGTCCCTGCCTGGCGGGGGCTATCCAAGACCGTAGGCGGCGAAAGTCTTAAACCACAAGCCTACGCAGATGGTGCTCCCGGTTCCTTACCGAATCAGACACCAAAACGACATCCGGCCCAGGCCAGATGAAACGGTAACAAGCAGGAGTTAAACCCGTGGCAATTAATCTCGAAGACAAGAAGGCCATCGTCGCTGAAGTCAACGAGGCTGCCAAAGCTGCTCTGTCCGCTGTCGTGGCTGATGCCCGTGGTGTGACAGTAAGCGCTATGACCGGACTCCGTAAAGAGGCTCGTGAAGCTGGCGTATACGTACGTGTTGTACGTAACACCCTGCTCAAGCGCGCTGTTGCTGACACTGAATACAGTGTCCTCAACGACGTGTTCACCGGCCCGACCCTGATTGCGTTCTCCACTGATCATCCAGGCGCTGCTGCCCGTTTGTTCAAGGAATTCGCCAAGGGTCAGGACAAGTTCGAGATCAAGGCAGCTGCGTTCGAGGGCAAGTTCCTCGCAGCTAACCAAATCGACGTACTGGCAACACTGCCGACCCGTAACGAAGCTATTTCTCAGCTGATGAGCGTGATTCAAGGCGCTACCAGCAAGTTGGCTCGTACTCTGGCCGCAGTTCGCGAGCAAAAAGAAGCTGCCGCAGCCTAAGGCTGAGCAACTCCTCTCGCGTATTTTTGTTTATTTCGATGGCCGCGTAGGCCGTCCCCCAATTCAGGAATTACAGCAATGTCTATCTCCCAAGACGATATCCTCAACGCCGTAGCTGAAATGTCGGTTCTGCAGGTTGTTGAGCTGATCAAAGCTTTCGAAGAAAAATTCGGCGTTTCCGCTGCCGCTGCTTCCGCCGGTCCAGCTGCTGCTGCTGCCGTTGTTGAAGAGCAAACCGAATTCAACGTCATGCTGCTGGAAGCTGGCGAGAAGAAAGTAAACGTGATCAAGGCAGTACGTGAACTGACCGGTCTGGGCCTGAAAGAAGCCAAGGCAGTAGTTGACGGCGCCCCTGCCCAGGTTCTGGAAGCAGTGTCGAAAGACGCAGCTGACAAAGCTAAAGCAGTGCTGGAAGAAGCAGGCGCTAAAGTCGAGCTGAAGTAAGCATCGACCTTGCGTCTCCAGCCCAAGCGTTAAGCTGAAGGCTGATGGCTGGTGGCTCTTGCCACCGGCCTTTTTCCGTTATTGGCAATCGACTCGGTCGTCGCCTCTAACGCGCTGTAACCACCCGATGCGGTGGCGCAAACCATGGGGTTTGCAAGATTTTCTGGCTGCTCCCGTCGGGAGGGGCCAAACAAGCAGGTGACCAAGCTGGGGAACGCTGATGGCTTACTCATATACTGAGAAAAAACGTATCCGCAAGGACTTTAGCAAGTTGCCGGACGTCATGGATGTCCCGTACCTTCTGGCTATCCAGCTGGATTCGTATCGTGAATTCTTGCAGGCGGGAGCGACCAAAGATCAGTTCCGCGACGTGGGCCTGCATGCGGCCTTCAAATCCGTTTTCCCGATCATCAGCTACTCCGGCAATGCTGCGCTGGAGTACGTCGGTTATCGCCTGGGCGAACCGGCATTTGATGTCAAAGAATGCGTGTTGCGCGGTGTTACGTACGCCGTACCTTTGCGGGTAAAAGTCCGCCTGATCATTTTCGACAAAGAGTCGTCGAACAAAGCGATCAAGGACATCAAAGAGCAAGAAGTCTACATGGGTGAAATCCCCCTGATGACTGAGAACGGTACCTTCGTTATCAACGGTACCGAGCGCGTTATCGTTTCCCAGCTGCACCGTTCCCCGGGCGTGTTCTTCGACCACGACCGCGGCAAGACGCACAGCTCCGGCAAGCTCCTGTACTCCGCGCGGATCATTCCGTACCGTGGTTCGTGGTTGGACTTCGAGTTCGACCCGAAAGACTGCGTGTTCGTGCGTATCGACCGTCGTCGCAAGCTGCCGGCCTCGGTACTGCTGCGCGCGCTCGGCTATACCACTGAGCAAGTGCTGGATGCCTTCTACACCACTAACGTATTCCACCTGAGCGGCGAAACCCTCAGCCTGGAACTGGTGCCTCAGCGCCTGCGTGGTGAGATTGCGGTCCTGGACATCCAGGACGAAAAAGGCAAGGTCATCGTTGAAGCCGGCCGCCGTATTACCGCGCGCCACATCAACCAGATCGAAAAAGCCGGTATCAAGACGCTGGAAGTGCCTCTGGACTACGTCCTGGGTCGCACCACCGCCAAGGTCATCGTGCACCCGGCCACTGGCGAAATCCTGGCTGAATGCAACACCGAGCTGAACACCGAGATCCTGGCAAAAATCGCCAAGTCCCAGGTCGTTCGCATCGAGACCCTGTACACCAACGACATCGACTGCGGTCCGTTCGTCTCCGACACCCTGAAGATCGACTCCACCAGCAACCAATTGGAAGCGCTGGTCGAGATCTATCGCATGATGCGTCCTGGCGAGCCACCAACCAAAGACGCTGCCGAGACCCTGTTCAACAACCTGTTCTTCAGCCCTGAGCGCTATGACCTGTCTGCGGTCGGCCGGATGAAGTTCAACCGTCGTATCGGTCGTACCGAGATCGAAGGTTCGGGCGTGTTGTGCAAGGAAGATATCGTCGCGGTACTGAAGACCCTGGTCGACATCCGTAACGGTAAAGGCATCGTCGATGACATCGACCACCTGGGTAACCGTCGTGTTCGCTGCGTAGGCGAAATGGCCGAGAACCAGTTCCGCGTTGGCCTGGTACGTGTTGAGCGTGCGGTCAAAGAGCGTCTGTCGATGGCCGAAAGCGAAGGCCTGATGCCGCAAGACCTGATCAACGCCAAGCCAGTGGCTGCGGCGGTGAAAGAGTTCTTCGGTTCCAGCCAGCTCTCGCAGTTCATGGACCAGAACAACCCGCTCTCCGAGATCACCCACAAGCGCCGTGTTTCCGCACTGGGCCCGGGCGGTCTGACTCGTGAGCGTGCAGGCTTTGAAGTTCGTGACGTACACCCGACTCACTACGGTCGTGTATGCCCGATTGAAACGCCGGAAGGTCCGAACATCGGCCTGATCAACTCCCTGGCCGCCTATGCGCGCACCAACCAGTACGGCTTCCTCGAGAGCCCGTACCGTGTGGTGAAAGACGCACTGGTCACCGACGAGATCGTGTTCCTGTCCGCCATCGAAGAAGCCGATCATGTGATCGCTCAGGCCTCGGCCACGATGAACGACAAGAAAATGCTGATCGACGAGCTGGTAGCTGTTCGTCACTTGAACGAGTTCACCGTCAAGGCGCCGGAAGACGTCACCTTGATGGACGTATCGCCGAAGCAGGTAGTTTCGGTTGCAGCGTCGCTGATCCCGTTCCTGGAACACGATGACGCCAACCGTGCGTTGATGGGTTCCAACATGCAGCGTCAAGCTGTACCGACCCTGCGTGCTGACAAGCCGCTGGTAGGTACCGGCATGGAGCGTAACGTAGCTCGTGACTCCGGCGTTTGCGTCGTGGCTCGTCGTGGCGGCGTAATCGACTCCGTTGATGCCAGCCGTATCGTGGTTCGTGTTGCCGATGACGAAGTTGAAACTGGCGAAGCCGGTGTCGACATCTACAACCTGACCAAATACACCCGCTCCAACCAGAACACCTGCATCAACCAGCGTCCGCTGGTGAGCAAGGGTGATCGGGTTCAGCGCAGCGACATCATGGCAGACGGTCCGTCCACCGATATGGGTGAGCTGGCACTGGGCCAGAACATGCGCATCGCGTTCATGGCCTGGAACGGTTACAACTTCGAAGACTCCATCTGCCTGTCCGAGCGTGTGGTTCAGGAAGATCGCTTCACCACGATCCACATTCAGGAACTGACCTGTGTGGCGCGTGACACCAAGCTTGGGCCAGAGGAAATCACTGCAGACATCCCGAACGTGGGTGAAGCTGCACTGAACAAGCTGGACGAAGCCGGTATCGTTTACGTAGGTGCTGAAGTTGGCGCAGGCGACATTCTGGTGGGTAAGGTCACTCCGAAAGGCGAGACCCAACTGACTCCGGAAGAGAAGCTGTTGCGTGCCATCTTCGGTGAAAAAGCCAGCGACGTTAAAGACACCTCCCTGCGCGTACCTACCGGTACCAAGGGCACTGTCATCGACGTACAGGTCTTCACCCGTGACGGCGTTGAGCGTGATGCTCGTGCACTGTCCATCGAGAAGACTCAACTCGACGAGATCCGCAAGGACCTGAACGAAGAGTTCCGTATCGTTGAAGGCGCGACCTTCGAACGTCTGCGTTCCGCCCTGGTAGGCCACAAGGCTGAAGGCGGCGCAGGTCTGAAGAAAGGTCAGGACATCACCGACGAAGTACTCGACGGTCTTGAGCACGGCCAGTGGTTCAAACTGCGCATGGCTGAAGATGCTCTGAACGAGCAGCTCGAGAAGGCCCAGGCCTACATCGTTGATCGTCGCCGTCTGCTGGACGACAAGTTCGAAGACAAGAAGCGCAAACTGCAGCAGGGCGATGACCTGGCTCCAGGCGTGCTGAAAATCGTCAAGGTTTACCTGGCAATCCGTCGCCGCATCCAGCCGGGCGACAAGATGGCCGGTCGTCACGGTAACAAAGGTGTGGTCTCCGTGATCATGCCGGTTGAAGACATGCCGCACGATGCCAATGGCACCCCGGTCGACGTCGTCCTCAACCCGCTGGGCGTACCTTCGCGTATGAACGTTGGTCAGATCCTTGAAACCCACCTGGGCCTCGCGGCCAAAGGTCTGGGCGAGAAGATCAACCGTATGATCGAAGAGCAGCGCAAGGTTGCTGACCTGCGCAAGTTCCTGCACGAGATCTACAACGAGATCGGCGGTCGCAACGAAGAGCTGGACACCTTCTCCGACCAGGAAATCCTGGATCTGGCGAAGAACCTGCGCGGCGGCGTTCCAATGGCTACCCCGGTGTTCGACGGTGCCAAGGAAAGCGAAATCAAGGCCATGCTGAAACTGGCAGACCTGCCAGAAAGCGGCCAGATGCAGCTGTTCGACGGCCGTACCGGCAACAAGTTTGAGCGCCCGGTTACTGTTGGCTACATGTACATGCTGAAGCTGAACCACTTGGTAGACGACAAGATGCACGCTCGTTCTACCGGTTCGTACAGCCTGGTTACCCAGCAGCCGCTGGGTGGTAAGGCTCAGTTCGGTGGTCAGCGTTTCGGGGAGATGGAGGTCTGGGCACTGGAAGCATACGGTGCTGCTTACACTCTGCAAGAAATGCTCACAGTGAAGTCGGACGATGTGAACGGTCGGACCAAGATGTACAAAAACATCGTGGACGGCGATCACCGTATGGAGCCGGGCATGCCCGAGTCCTTCAACGTGTTGATCAAAGAAATTCGTTCCCTCGGCATCGATATCGATCTGGAAACCGAATAACACGTGACGCGAATCGAGAGCGGGGCTGTTTAGCCCGCTCTCTGCTCCGCCAGGAGGAAAGGCCTTGAAAGACCTACTGAATTTGCTGAAAAACCAGGGTCAAGTCGAAGAGTTCGACGCCATCCGTATTGGATTGGCATCGCCTGAGATGATCCGTTCGTGGTCGTTCGGTGAAGTTAAAAAGCCGGAAACCATCAACTACCGTACGTTCAAACCAGAACGTGACGGCCTGTTCTGCGCCAAGATCTTTGGCCCGGTAAAGGATTACGAGTGCCTGTGCGGTAAGTACAAGCGCTTGAAGCACCGTGGTGTGATCTGCGAGAAGTGCGGCGTTGAAGTTGCACTGGCCAAGGTTCGTCGTGAGCGCATGGCGCACATCGAACTGGCTTCGCCGGTTGCCCACATCTGGTTCCTGAAATCGCTGCCGTCCCGTATCGGCTTGCTGATGGACATGACCCTGCGTGATATCGAACGCGTTCTCTACTTCGAGAGCTATGTCGTTATCGATCCAGGCATGACCACCCTTGAAAAAGGTCAGCTGCTCAACGACGAGCAGTACTTCGAAGCGCTGGAAGAGTTCGGCGACGATTTCGATGCCCGCATGGGTGCCGAAGCTGTCCGTGAACTGCTGCACGCTATCGACCTGGAACACGAGATTGGCCGTCTGCGTGAAGAAATTCCGCAAACTAACTCCGAAACCAAGATCAAGAAGCTGTCCAAGCGTCTGAAGTTGATGGAAGCCTTCCAGGGTTCCGGCAACCTGCCAGAGTGGATGGTGCTGACCGTTCTGCCGGTTCTGCCGCCAGACCTGCGTCCGCTGGTACCGTTGGATGGTGGTCGCTTCGCGACTTCCGACCTCAACGACCTGTACCGTCGCGTGATCAACCGTAACAACCGCTTGAAGCGCCTGCTTGATCTGTCCGCTCCGGACATCATCGTGCGCAACGAAAAGCGTATGTTGCAAGAAGCTGTCGATGCCTTGCTCGACAACGGTCGTCGTGGCCGCGCTATCACCGGTTCGAACAAGCGTCCTCTGAAATCCCTGGCTGACATGATCAAGGGTAAGCAAGGCCGTTTCCGTCAGAACTTGCTCGGTAAGCGTGTTGACTACTCCGGTCGTTCGGTAATTACCGTAGGCCCGACCCTGCGTCTGCACCAGTGCGGTCTGCCTAAGAAGATGGCTCTGGAGCTGTTCAAACCGTTCATTTTCGGCAAGCTGGAAATGCGTGGTCTCGCGACTACCATCAAAGCCGCCAAGAAAATGGTCGAGCGCGAACTGCCAGAGGTTTGGGACGTTCTCGCTGAAGTGATCCGTGAACACCCGGTTCTCCTCAACCGTGCACCGACCCTTCACCGTCTGGGTATCCAGGCGTTTGAACCGGTACTGATCGAAGGTAAGGCTATCCAGCTGCACCCTCTGGTCTGTGCTGCGTACAACGCCGACTTCGACGGCGACCAAATGGCCGTGCACGTACCGCTGACACTGGAAGCCCAGTTGGAAGCGCGTGCGTTGATGATGTCGACCAACAACATTCTGTCGCCAGCCAACGGTGAGCCAATCATCGTTCCGTCGCAGGACGTTGTATTGGGTCTGTACTACATGACTCGTGAAGCGATCAACGCCAAGGGCGAAGGTCGTGTGTTCGCGGATCTGCAGGAAGTTGACCGTGTGTTCCGTGCCGGCGAAGCCGCACTGCACGCCAAGGTTAAAGTCCGCATCCACGAAACCATCAACGATCGTGACGGTGGCAGCGTCAAGAACACCCGTATCGTCGACACCACTGTCGGCCGTGCGCTGTTGTTCCAGGTTGTTCCACCTGGCCTGTCGTACGACGTGGTCAACCAGCCAATGAAGAAAAAGGCGATCTCCAAGCTGATCAACCAGTGCTACCGCGTGGTTGGTTTGAAAGAGACCGTTATCTTCGCTGACCAGTTGATGTACACCGGTTTTGCTTATTCGACCATTTCCGGCGTTTCCATCGGTGTTAACGACTTCGTTATCCCGGACGAGAAAGCCGCCATCATCGGTGCTGCTACCGATGAAGTGAAAGAGATCGAAAGCCAGTACGCCTCCGGCCTGGTAACCCAGGGCGAGAAGTACAACAAAGTGATCGACCTTTGGTCCAAGGCCAACGACGAAGTGTCGAAGGCAATGATGTCGAACCTCTCGAAAGAGCGCGTTATCGACCGTCATGGCGTGGAAGTCGATCAAGAGTCGTTCAACTCGATGTACATGATGGCCGACTCGGGCGCACGGGGTTCTGCTGCGCAGATCCGTCAGCTCGCCGGTATGCGTGGCCTGATGGCCAAGCCGGACGGTTCCATCATCGAAACGCCGATTACTGCGAACTTCCGTGAAGGCTTGAGCGTACTTCAGTACTTCATCTCGACTCACGGTGCTCGTAAAGGTCTGGCGGATACCGCGTTGAAAACCGCTAACTCCGGTTACCTGACTCGTCGTCTGGTAGACGTTGCGCAAGACTTGGTTGTGACTGAAGTCGACTGCGGCACCGAGCACGGTCTGCTGATGACTCCGCACATCGAAGGCGGCGACGTTGTAGAGCCGTTGGGTGAGCGCGTACTGGGTCGAGTAATCGCCCGTGACGTATTCAAGCCAGGTACCGAGGAAATCATCGTTCCTGCCGGCACACTGGTAGACGAGAAGTGGGTAGAGTTCATCGAACTCAACAGCATCGACGAAGTGATTGTTCGCTCGCCGATCAGCTGCGAAACCCGCTACGGCATTTGCGCCAAGTGCTACGGCCGTGACTTGGCTCGTGGTCACCAGGTGAACATCGGTGAAGCGGTCGGCGTTATCGCTGCCCAGTCCATCGGTGAGCCGGGTACCCAGCTGACCATGCGTACGTTCCACATTGGTGGTGCGGCAAGCCGGACCTCCGCAGCCGACAGCGTTCAGGTGAAGAATGGCGGTACCGTCCGTCTGCACAACCTGAAGCACGTTGAGCGAGTGGATGGCCACCTGGTTGCTGTGTCCCGTTCCGGTGAGCTGGCAATCGCTGATGACTACGGTCGTGAGCGTGAGCGTTACAAGCTGCCGTACGGTGCTGTGATTTCGGTTAAAGAAGGTGACAAGGTCGACGCTGGCGCAATCGTGGCCAAGTGGGATCCGCACACTCACCCAATCGTTACCGAAATGAAAGGTACCGTGACCTACGTGGGCATGGAAGAAGGCATCACGATCAAGCGTCAGACTGACGAATTGACCGGTATGACCAACATTGAAGTACTCGACGCAAAAGACCGTCCAGCTGCAGGCAAAGATATCCGTCCTGCTGTGAAGATGGTTGATGACAACGGCAAGGATCTGTTGCTGCCAGGCACTGACGTTATCGCTCAGTACTTCCTGCCAGCCAACGCCCTGGTCGGTGTTGCGGATGGTGCGAAGATCGCGATCGGTGATGTTATCGCTCGTATCCCGCAAGAAACTTCGAAGACCCGTGACATCACCGGTGGTCTGCCGCGTGTTGCCGACTTGTTCGAAGCTCGTCGTCCGAAGGAAGCGTCGATTCTGGCTGAAGTCAGCGGCACCATCGCGTTCGGTAAAGAGACCAAAGGCAAGCGCCGTCTGGTTATCACCCCGAACGACGGTAGCGATCCGTATGAAGAGCTGATTCCGAAGTGGCGTCACCTGAACGTCTTCGAAGGCGAACAGGTAAACCGCGGCGAAGTTATCTCCGACGGCCCGAGCGATCCACACGACATCCTGCGTCTGCTGGGTGTGAGTGCGCTGGCCAAGTACATCGTTAACGAGATCCAGGACGTTTACCGTCTGCAAGGCGTGAAGATCAACGATAAGCACATCGAGACCATCCTGCGTCAGATGCTGCGTAAAGTTGAAATCGCTGAATCCGGCGATTCGAGTTTCATCAAGGGCGACCAGATGGAACTGACTCACGTACTGGTAGAGAACGAGCGTCTGGCTGGCGACGAGAAATTCGTTTCCAAATTCACTCGTGTGTTGCTGGGTATCACCAAGGCGTCGTTGTCCACTGAGTCGTTCATCTCGGCGGCCTCCTTCCAGGAGACTACCCGCGTACTGACCGAAGCAGCGGTAACCGGCAAGCGCGATTACCTGCGCGGCCTGAAAGAAAACGTGGTTGTGGGTCGTCTGATCCCGGCCGGTACCGGTTTGGCCTACCACAGCGAGCGTAAGCGTCGCCGTGAACTCGACAAGCCGTTGCGCGTAAGCGCCAGTGAAGTGGAAGCTGCACTGACCGAAGCACTGAACTCAAGCGGTAACTGAGTTCTGCAGTAAATAAGACCGGGCCCTGGCAGCCCCGTTCGTCGGACCGAGACAGATTTGTCCCGGTTCGATGGAGGGGGAGGTCGGGGCCTTGCCTTGACTGGGGACAAGATCCTCTTTAGACTCTTGTACCCCTAAATTTGGCGGGAATTCGTTCCTGCCATTTTGCTTTTCTTGCAAGACAATAGCGTCGCAAGACAACAGTGGAGCTAGTAGATGGCAACTATCAACCAGCTGGTACGTCAGCCGCGTAAGCGTATCGTCGAGAAATCCGACGTGCCTGCGCTGCAGAACTGCCCGCAACGTCGTGGCGTATGCACTCGCGTGTATACCACTACGCCGAAAAAACCTAACTCGGCACTGCGTAAAGTATGCCGTGTGCGCCTGACCAACGGTTTCGAGGTTTCCTCGTACATCGGTGGTGAAGGTCACAACCTGCAAGAGCACAGCGTGGTACTGATCCGCGGCGGTCGTGTAAGAGACTTGCCAGGTGTTCGTTACCACACCGTACGCGGCTCCTTGGATACTTCCGGCGTTAAAGGTCGTAACCAGGGTCGTTCGAAGTACGGTACCAAGAAGCCTAAGTAGTAGCGGCTTTTTGTAAAACTGAATCATCTTATTTTCTGAGTCGATAAGAGTAAGGTCGGAGGCGTCCCGAAAGGGCACTAATTCCGAGCGAACCTGAAGACCGTTTGAGGGCTTATCCATGCCAAGAAGACGCGTAGCAGCCAAGCGCGAAGTGCTTGACGATCCAAAATACGGAAGCCAAATTCTGGCCAAGTTCATGAACCACGTGATGGAAAGCGGCAAGAAAGCCGTTGCCGAGCGTATCGTTTATGGCGCGCTGGAAAAGGTTAAAGAACGCAAGAACAGCGACCCCCTGGAAATCTTCGAGAAAGCTCTCGACGCCATCGCTCCGCTGGTCGAAGTGAAGTCGCGCCGTGTAGGCGGTGCTACTTACCAGGTTCCGGTTGAAGTTCGCCCGTCCCGTCGTAACGCTTTGGCAATGCGCTGGTTGGTAGACTTCGCCCGTAAGCGCGGCGAGAAGTCTATGGCCCTGCGTTTGGCTGGCGAACTGTTGGACGCTGCTGAAGGTAAAGGTGCTGCTGTTAAGAAGCGTGAAGACGTGCACCGTATGGCTGAAGCTAACAAAGCTTTCTCGCACTACCGCTTCTAATTCTAGCTTCACTAATTTTGCGAGGGCTTTATGGCTCGTACTACTCCGATTAGTCGCTACCGTAACATCGGTATCGTCGCTCACGTGGATGCTGGTAAAACCACCACCACCGAGCGCGTCCTTTTTTACACCGGCAAAAGTCACAAGATGGGCGAGGTGCATGACGGCGCCGCGACCACAGACTGGATGGTTCAGGAGCAGGAGCGTGGTATTACCATTACTTCTGCTGCTATTACCGCCTTCTGGAAAGGTTCTGAGAAGCAGTACAAGGATGAGCACCGCTTCAACGTAATCGATACCCCGGGCCACGTAGACTTCACCATTGAAGTTGAACGTTCCCTGCGCGTACTCGACGGCGCTGTCGTTGTGTTCTGCGGCACCTCGGGTGTTGAGCCTCAGTCGGAAACCGTATGGCGTCAAGCCAACAAATACGGCGTTCCACGTCTTGTTTACGTAAACAAGATGGACCGTGCTGGTGCGAACTTCCTGCGCGTGATCGGTCAGATCAAGCAGCGCCTGGGTCACACTCCAGTGCCAATCCAGTTGGCTATCGGTTCCGAAGACAACTTCCAGGGGCAGATCGATCTGCTGACCATGGAAGCTGTTTACTGGAACGATGCTGACAAAGGTATGGTTCCTGTTCGCAAGCCTATCCCTGCTGAACTGCAGGAATTGGCTGACGAGTGGCGCAACAACATGGTTGAAGCTGCGGCCGAAGCCAACGAAGAGCTGATGAACAAGTACCTCGAAGGTGAAGAGCTCACCAACGCGGAAATCAAGGCCGCTCTGCGTCAGCGTACTATCGCTGGTGAGATCGTCTTGGCTGTTTGCGGTTCCTCGTTCAAGAACAAGGGTGTTCCCCTGGTTCTCGATGCTGTGATCGACTACCTGCCGGCACCAGTGGATATTCCTGCCATCAAGGGTACTGACCCGGATGACGAGACTATCGAGCTGGAGCGTCATGCAGACGACGCAGAACCGTTCTCCGCTCTGGCATTTAAAATTGCCACTGACCCATTCGTGGGTACCTTGACCTTCGTCCGCGTTTACTCGGGCGTGTTGAACTCCGGTGACGGCGTGATCAACTCGGTTAAAGGCAAGAAAGAGCGCGTGGGTCGTATGGTGCAAATGCACGCAAACGCCCGCGAAGAGATCAAGGAAGTGCGCGCTGGTGACATCGCGGCCTTGATCGGCATGAAGGACGTCACCACTGGTGAAACTTTGTGCAACGCTGACAAGCCAATCATCCTGGTTCGCATGGACTTCCCGGAGCCGGTTATTTCGGTTGCCGTTGAGCCTAAGACCAAGGATGACCAGGAAAAAATGGGTATCGCTCTGGGCAAGCTTGCTCAGGAAGATCCATCTTTCCGCGTCAAGACTGATGAAGAGACTGGTCAAACGATCATCTCCGGCATGGGCGAGCTTCACCTGGACATCCTGGTTGACCGGATGCGCCGTGAGTTCAACGTCGAAGCCAACATCGGTAAGCCTCAGGTTTCCTATCGTGAGCGCATCACGAAGAACTGTGAAATCGAAGGCAAATTCGTTCGTCAATCCGGCGGTCGTGGCCAGTTCGGCCATTGCTGGATCCGTTTTGCTCCTGCTGATGAAGGTCAGGAAGGTCTGCAATTCGTGAACGAAGTAGTGGGCGGTGTTGTTCCTAAGGAATACATCCCGGCTATCCAGAAGGGTATCGAAGAGCAGATGAAGAACGGTGTTGTTGCCGGCTATCCGCTCATCGGCCTGAAGGCGACCGTTTTTGACGGTTCTTACCACGACGTCGACTCCAACGAGATGGCGTTTAAGGTGGCTGCTTCCATGGCTACCAAGCAACTGGCCCAGAAGGGCGGTGGTGAGTTGCTTGAGCCAATCATGGCAGTAGAAGTCGTTACGCCTGAAGACTACATGGGTGACGTGATGGGCGACCTTAACCGTCGTCGCGGCATGATCTTGGGTATGGAAGATACGGTTTCCGGCAAAGTGATTCGTGCCGAGGTTCCGTTGGGCGAGATGTTCGGTTATGCGACCGACGTTCGTTCCATGTCTCAGGGTCGCGCAAGCTACTCTATGGAATTCAAAAAATACAACACAGCTCCGGCGCACATCGCTGAAACTGTATCCAAAAAACAAGGCTGATTCAGTCCTTTAGGCAAGGAGTTAATTGTCGTGGCTAAAGAAAAATTTGATCGTTCCCTACCGCACGTCAACGTTGGCACCATCGGTCACGTTGACCACGGTAAAACTACGCTGACTGCTGCTCTGACTCGTGTTTGCTCCGAAATTTTCGGTTCGGCTATCGTTGACTTCGACAAGATCGACAGCGCGCCAGAAGAAAAAGCTCGTGGTATCACCATCAACACCGCTCACGTTGAATACAACTCGCTGATCCGTCACTACGCTCACGTTGACTGCCCAGGTCACGCTGACTATGTGAAGAACATGATCACCGGTGCTGCCCAGATGGACGGCGCGATCCTGGTTTGTTCGGCCGCTGATGGTCCGATGCCGCAAACCCGTGAGCACATCCTGCTGTCCCGTCAGGTTGGCGTTCCGTACATCGTGGTTTACCTGAACAAGGCTGACCTGGTAGACGACGCTGAGCTGCTGGAACTGGTTGAGATGGAAGTGCGCGATCTGCTGAGCACTTACGACTTCCCAGGCGACGACACTCCGATCATCATCGGTTCTGCTCGTATGGCTCTGGAAGGCAAAGACGACAACGAAATGGGCACCACTTCCGTACGGAAACTGGTTGAGACTCTGGATAGCTACATTCCAGACCCGGTTCGTGTTATCGACAAACCGTTCCTGATGCCAATCGAAGACGTATTCTCGATCTCCGGTCGCGGTACTGTTGTGACTGGTCGTATCGAGCGCGGTATCGTTAAGGTTCAAGATCCACTGGAAATCGTTGGTCTGCGTGACACTACCGTCACCACCTGCACCGGTGTTGAAATGTTCCGTAAACTGCTCGACGAAGGTCGTGCAGGCGAGAACTGCGGCGTTCTGCTGCGTGGTACCAAGCGTGACGACGTTGAGCGTGGCCAGGTTCTGGTCAAGCCAGGTTCGGTTAAGCCGCACACTACCTTCGAAGCTGAAGTGTACGTGTTGAGCAAAGAAGAAGGCGGTCGTCACACTCCGTTCTTCAAAGGCTACCGTCCACAGTTCTACTTCCGGACCACTGACGTGACCGGTAACTGCGAACTGCCGGAAGGCGTTGAAATGGTAATGCCAGGCGACAACATCAAAATGGTTGTCACCCTGATCAAAACCATCGCAATGGAAGATGGTCTGCGTTTCGCTATCCGTGAAGGCGGTCGTACCGTCGGCGCTGGCGTCGTAGCCAAAATCATCGCTTAATAAGTGATGACTTGAAAAAGCCCCCGCTTAGCGGGGGCTTTTTTATTGAGTTGACACCCATATGGGGCGTCTATAGAATTGCGCCTCCTTTTAACGGGCGTGTTGCGCTCGCTGGGAATAGCAGCCGGAGTCTGAAATCCAATGGCAAATCAGCAAATTCGTATCAGGTTGAAGGCTTTTGACCACAAACTGATCGACCAATCCACCCAGGAAATCGTGGAAACCGCGAAACGTACTGGTGCTCAAGTGCGTGGTCCAATTCCACTGCCTACCCGTAAAGAACGGTTCACCGTTCTGGTCTCCCCGCACGTCAACAAAGACGCGCGTGACCAGTACGAGATCCGTACTCATAAGCGCGTGCTGGACATCGTCCTGCCAACGGATAAAACCGTTGATGCACTTATGAAGCTTGATCTGGCGGCCGGTGTGGAAGTACAGATCAGCCTCGGCTAAGACTTGGGTCTTAGTCGTGTAACGCTCTGAAATGGGCGGCCATAGCGGGTGAAAGCCCCGTACACTCATGAGGTTTACAACATGACTATTGGTGTAGTCGGTCGTAAATGCGGTATGACCCGTATTTTCACCGAAGAAGGTGTCTCCATTCCGGTCACGGTCATTGAGATCGAACCGAATCGCGTCACCCAGTTTAAAACTGAAGAAACCGATGGCTATCGTGCAGTGCAAGTCACTGTCGGCGAGCGTCGTGCTTCGCGTGTGACTGCTGCTCAAGCAGGTCACTTCGCTAAAGCAAACGTTGCAGCTGGTCGTACTGTTATGGAGTTCCGTCTTGAAGACGGCGACTACCAGGCTGGCGATCTGATCAACGCTGAAATCTTCGCCGCTGGTCAACTGGTTGATGTAACCGGTCAGTCCAAGGGTAAAGGCTTCCAGGGTACGATCAAGCGTTGGAATTTCCGTGGCCAAGACAACACTCACGGTAACTCCGTTTCCCACCGCGTCCCGGGCTCTATTGGCCAGTGCCAGACTCCTGGTCGTGTATTCAAGGGCAAAAAAATGTCCGGTCATATGGGCGCTGAGCGCGTGACCGTGCAGTCCCTCGAAGTAGTGCGCGTCGACGCTGAACGCAATCTGTTGTTGGTCAAGGGTGCTGTTCCTGGCGCTACTGGCGGCAACCTGGTTGTACGTCCAGCGGCCAAGGCTCGCGGTTAAGGGGAAGCTGACATGCAATTAAATGTAAATGACGCTCAAGCGATCGAAGTTTCCGAACTGACATTTGGCGGCGAATTCAACGAGACGCTGGTTCACCAAGCAGTCGTGGCCTACATGGCCGGCGGCCGTCAAGGTAGCAAGCAGCAAAAGACCCGTTCCGACGTACGTGGTGGCGGTAAGCGCCCTTGGCGTCAGAAAGGCACTGGCCGTGCTCGTGCCGGTACTATCCGTAGCCCAATCTGGCGTGGCGGCGGTACCACTTTCGCAGCTCGTCCACAGGATCACACTCAGAAGCTCAACAAGAAGATGTACCGCGCAGCACTGCGCTCCATCCTTGCTGAACTCGTGCGTACTGATCGTCTGGTCGTGGTTCAGGACTTCGCTGTTGAAAGTCCAAAAACCAAAGATCTGCTGGGCAAACTGAACAACATGAGCCTGACCGATGTTTTGATCGTGTCTGAAGCTGTTGATCAGAACCTGTACCTGGCTGCTCGCAACCTGCCACACGTTGATGTACGTGACGTGCAAGGTTCCGATCCAGTTAGTCTGATCGCATACGACAAGGTGTTGATCACCGTGTCGGCCGTGAAGAAATTCGAGGAGCTGCTGGGATGAACCAGGAACGCGTATTTAAAGTTCTGCTTGGCCCGCACGTTTCCGAAAAGGCTACGGTTCTGGCTGACAAGAAAGGCCAGTTCGTTTTCAAGGTTGCAACTGACGCAACCAAGCTGGAAATCAAGAAGGCCGTCGAAAGCCTGTTCAGCGTGAAAGTAGAGCGTGTTACTACCCTGAATGTTCTGGGTAAGAGCAAGCGCACTGCTCGCGGTCTGGGCAAGCGTAATGACTGGAAGAAGGCAGTTATCTCCCTTCAGCCAGGCCAAGATCTCGATTTCAGCAGCAGTGCTGAGTAAGGAAGGGGTGCATCATGGCAATCGTTAAATGCAAACCGACTTCCCCTGGCCGCCGTTTTGTGGTCAAGGTGGTCAACCAGGAGCTGCATAAAGGCGCTCCTCACGCACCGCTGCTCGAGAAGAAATCGAAGACTGGTGGTCGTAACAACAATGGTCGCATTACCACTCGTCACATCGGTGGTGGCCATAAGCAGCATTATCGTCTGGTCGATTTCCGTCGCAACGACAAAGATGGCATCACTGCCACTGTCGAGCGTATCGAATACGATCCAAACCGTACTGCTCACATCGCTCTGCTGCTGTACGCAGATGGCGAGCGTCGCTACATCATCGCCCCTAAAGGCGTGAGTGCTGGTGACCAGCTGATCGCAGGTGCCTTGGCGCCGATCAAGCCGGGCAACGCTCTGCAACTGCGCAACATTCCAGTTGGTAGCACCGTACACGGCATCGAATTGAAGCCGGGTAAAGGCGCGCAAATCGCTCGTTCCGCTGGTGCTTCGGCTCAGCTGATCGCTCGTGAAGGTGTCTACGTGACCCTGCGTCTGCGCTCTGGTGAAATGCGTAAAGTACTGGCTGAGTGCCGTGCGACCCTGGGCGAAGTCTCGAACTCCGAGCACAGCCTGCGTTCGCTGGGTAAAGCTGGTGCCAAACGCTGGCGTGGCGTTCGCCCAACCGTTCGTGGTGTTGCCATGAACCCGGTTGACCACCCACACGGTGGTGGTGAAGGTCGTACCTCTGGTGGTCGTCATCCGGTATCGCCATGGGGCTTCCCGACTAAGGGCGCGAAGACTCGTGGTAATAAGCGTACCGACAAAATGATCGTCCGTCGTCGCAAGTAAATAGAGGGATACGACAGTGCCACGTTCTCTGAAAAAAGGTCCTTTTATTGATCTTCACCTACTGAAGAAGATCGAAGTGGCGGCGGAAAAGAACGATCGCAAGCCGGTGAAAACCTGGTCGCGTCGTTCGATGATCCTGCCACAAATGGTCGGTTTGACCATTGCAGTGCATAACGGTCGCCTACATGTTCCAGTTCTTGTGAACGAAGACATGGTCGGCCACAAACTAGGCGAGTTTGCCGGTACCCGCACATATCGTGGGCACGTGGCAGACAAGAAAGCCAAGCGTTAAGGGGTAAGGAACGATGGAAGTAGCCGCTAAGTTGTCGGGCGCTCGAATCTCCGCCCAGAAAGCCCGCTTGGTCGCCGACCAGATCCGCGGGAAGAAGGTGGGCGAAGCGCTCAACCTGTTGGCTTTCAGCAGTAAGAAAGCCGCCGAGATCATCAAGAAAGTGCTGGAGTCGGCCGTAGCCAACGCCGAGCACAACGAAGGCGCAGACGTTGATGACCTTAAGGTCAGCACCGTTTTCGTCAACGAAGGGCGTTCGCTGAAGCGCATCATGCCTCGTGCCAAAGGCCGAGCTGATCGCATCGTCAAGCGGTCTTGCCATATCACTGTCAAGGTTGCTGACAAGTAACGGAGTCGAAGAGATGGGTCAGAAAGTACATCCCATTGGCATTCGCCTGGGAATCGTCAAGGAGCACACCTCCGTCTGGTACGCAGACGGTCGGACTTATGCGGACTACTTGTTCGCTGATCTGAAGGTGCGTGAGTATCTCCAAGACAAACTAAAAAGCGCGTCCGTGAGCCGTATCGATATCCATCGTCCTGCTCAAACTGCACGTATCACCATCCACACCGCTCGTCCAGGTATCGTTATCGGGAAGAAAGGTGAAGATGTTGAGAAACTGCGTCAGGACCTGACCAAGCAAATGGGTGTGCCTGTGCACATCAATATCGAAGAGATCCGCAAGCCGGAGCTCGACGGTATGCTGGTTGCGCAGAGCGTAGCTCAGCAGCTGGAGCGTCGTGTAATGTTCCGTCGCGCTATGAAGCGCGCAGTACAGAACGCCATGCGCATTGGTGCCAAAGGCATCAAAATCCAAGTGAGCGGTCGTCTCGGCGGTGCTGAAATCGCACGTACTGAATGGTATCGCGAAGGTCGTGTGCCGTTGCACACCCTGCGTGCCGACATCGACTATGCCAACTACGAAGCTCACACCACTTACGGTGTGATCGGTGTAAAGGTTTGGATCTTCAAAGGCGAAGTAATTGGTGGTCGCCAAGAAGAACTGAAACCACAAGCACCAGCGCCTCGTAAAAAAGCTGCTAAGTAAGGGGTACGCCAAATGTTGCAACCAAAGCGTACGAAGTTCCGCAAGCAGATGACAGGCCACAACCGTGGTCTGGCTCAGCGCGGTAGCAAAGTCAGCTTCGGCGAATATGCGCTGAAGTCTGTAGCTCGTGGTCGTCTCACCGCTCGTCAGATCGAGTCAGCGCGTCGTGCTCTGACCCGTCACGTTAAACGTGGCGGCAAGATCTGGATCCGTGTATTCCCGGACAAGCCTATTTCCAAAAAGCCCCTCGAAGTTCGTATGGGTAAAGGTAAGGGTAGTGTGGAGTACTGGGTTGCCCAGATTCAGCCAGGTAAAGTCCTGTATGAAATCGAGGGTGTAACTGAAGAGCTGGCGCGTGAGGCTTTTGCCCTGGCTGCTGCAAAGCTGCCGCTCGCCACCGCCTTTGTTAAACGGACGGTGATGTGATGAAAGCGAATGAACTTCGTGAAAAAGACGCGCCGCAGCTTAACGAGCAACTGCTCGGCCTGCTGCGCGACCAGTTCAATCTGCGCATGCAGAAAGCAACTGGCCAGTTGGGGCAGTCTCACCTGCTCCGGCAAGTTAAGCGTGACATCGCTCGCGTGAAGACTGTGCTCAAACAGCAGGCAGGTAAGTAATCATGGCTGAAGCCGAAAAAACCGTCCGTACGCTGACTGGCCGTGTTGTCAGCGACAAAATGGACAAGACCATCACCGTTCTGATCGAGCGTCGCGTAAAGCACCCGATCTACGGTAAATACGTTAAGCGTTCGACTAAGCTGCACGCGCACGACGAAACCAATCAGTGCCACATCGGCGACAAGGTCACTATTCGTGAAACTCGTCCGCTGGCCAAGACCAAGTCTTGGGCGCTGGTTGATGTTCTCGAACGCGCTGTGGAAGTCTAAGGACTAGGGGTCGGAGAAATTATATGATTCAGACTCAATCCATGCTCGATGTGGCCGATAACAGCGGCGCACGCCGCGTTATGTGCATCAAGGTGCTGGGTGGCTCCCATCGTCGTTACGCTGGTATCGGTGACATCATCAAAGTTACCGTGAAGGAAGCAATTCCTCGCGGTAAAGTGAAAAAAGGCCAAGTGATGACTGCTGTTGTAGTCCGCACTCGTCACGGCGTACGTCGTGCTGATGGCTCCATTATCCGCTTTGATGGCAACGCTGCTGTTCTTCTGAACAACAAGCAAGAGCCGATCGGCACCCGTATCTTTGGGCCAGTGACCCGTGAACTTCGTACTGAGAAGTTCATGAAGATCGTCTCGCTCGCCCCAGAAGTGCTGTAAGGAGATCCGACATGCAAAAGATTCGTCGTGACGACGAGATCATCGTGATCGCCGGCAAAGACAAAGGTAAGCGCGGTAAGGTGCTTAAGGTTCTCGCTAATAACCGTCTGGTTATCGGTGGTTTGAACCTGGTTAAGCGTCATACCAAGCCTAACCCGATGTCGGGCGTGCAAGGCGGTATCGTCGAAAAAGAAGCTCCACTGGACGCTTCTAACGTCGCCATTTTCAACGGCGAAACCAACAAGGCTGATCGCGTTGGTTTCAAAGTAGAAGACGGCAAGAAAATTCGTGTCTTCAAGTCGACCCAAAAAGCGGTTGATGCTTGAACACTGCTAGGTAGAAGACCATGGCACGACTAAAAGAGATTTACTGGAAGGAAATCGCACCGAAGCTTAAGGAAGAACTTAAGCTTTCGAACGTGATGGAAGTTCCACGCGTTACAAAAATCACCCTGAACATGGGTCTGGGCGAAGCGGTCGGTGACAAAAAAGTCATCGAGCACGCTGTTGCCGACCTGGAAAAGATCACCGGTCAGAAAGTCGTTGTGACTTACGCTCGGAAATCCATCGCTGGCTTTAAAGTCCGTGAAGGTTGGCCGATCGGCGTCAAAGTGACTCTGCGCCGTGAGCGTATGTACGAATTCCTGGATCGTCTGCTGTCGATCTCCCTGCCTCGGGTCCGCGACTTCCGCGGCCTGAATGCCAAGTCCTTCGATGGTCGTGGTAACTACAGCATGGGCGTTAAAGAGCAGATCATCTTCCCGGAAATCGACTACGACAAGATCGATGCTCTCCGCGGTCTGGACATCACCCTGACCACCACTGCCAAGAACGATGATGAAGGCCGCGCTCTGCTGCGTGCGTTCAAATTCCCGTTCCGCAACTGATTGGAGTAGGACCATGGCCAAGATGAGCATGAAAAACCGCGAGCTGAAGCGTCAGCTCACGGTTGCCAAGTACGCCAAGAAGCGTGCAGCACTGAAAGCAATCATCGTTGATCTGAACGCAAGTCCAGAAGCGCGTTGGGAAGCTACAGTTGCTCTGCAGAAGCAGCCACGTGACGCAAGCGCTTCGCGCATGCGTAACCGCTGCCGCCTGACCGGTCGTCCACACGGCGTTTACCGCAAGTTCGGCCTCGGCCGTAACAAACTGCGTGAAGCGGCAATGCGTGGTGACGTACCAGGTCTGGTTAAAGCCAGCTGGTAAGTACTTTCGAAGTCTCGGTGGCCAGGATCGCAAGATACTGACCACCGGTGGCCTTGAATCTGGAACAAGCCCCTTTTGGGGCTTGTTTCATTTCCGGAGTGTGTCTAAAATACGCGGCTCGCCTGAGCCCGTGTGTTTTGTGCTCGGAGATTCTCGGCGACACGTAATGGCCGCAAGGCTAATTTTTTTGTATTAGGAGCGTCTAGCCATGAGTATGCAGGACCCGTTAGCGGACATGCTAACTCGTATCCGTAATGCCCAGATGGCTGAAAAGTCCGTCGTAAGCATGCCATCTTCCACGTTGAAGGTAGCTGTTGCCAAAGTCCTGAAAGACGAAGGCTACATTGCGGGTTATCAGATCAGCAGCGAAATCAAACCACTGCTGTCCATCGAGCTGAAGTACTTCGAAGGCCGTCCGGTCATCGAGGAAGTGAAGCGCGTTAGCCGTCCAGGCCTGCGTCAGTACAAGTCCGTCGACGATCTGCCAAAAGTTCGTGGCGGTCTCGGTGTGTCTATCGTCTCCACCAACAAAGGTGTGATGACGGATCGTGCTGCGCGCGCTGCCGGTGTCGGCGGCGAAGTTCTTTGCACTGTGTTCTAAGGGGGGATAAGCATGTCACGCGTCGCTAAGAACCCCGTTAAGCTGCCAGCCGGTGTCGAAGTAAAATTCGCAGGCCAACAGCTTTCGGTGAAGGGTGCCAAGGGCACTCTGGAACTGAACATCCATTCGTCCGTTGAGATCGTTGAAGAAGCTGGTGAGCTGCGTTTCGCTGCTCGCAATGGCGATCAACAAACTCGCGCAATGGCCGGTACCACTCGTGCGTTGGTAAACAACATGGTCCAAGGCGTAAGCCAAGGCTTCGAGCGTAAGCTCCAGCTGGTCGGTGTTGGTTACAAAGCGCAAGCAAAAGGCACGGTTTTGAACCTGGCCCTTGGCTTCTCGCACCCAGTGGATTACGAACTGCCGGAAGGCATCACCGCTGAGACCCCTAGCCAAACCGACATCCTGATCAAGGGTATCGATAAGCAGCTGGTAGGTCAGGTGGCCGCTGAGATCCGCGACTTCCGTCCACCAGAGCCGTACAAAGGCAAAGGTGTGCGCTACGCGGACGAAGTCGTCCGTCGTAAAGAAGCCAAGAAGAAGTAGGGCATAGCAAATGACCGACAAAAAAGTTACTCGACTGCGTCGCGCTCGCAAAGCACGCCTGAAAATGCACGAACTCGAAGTCGTGCGTCTCTGCGTGTTCCGCTCGTCGCAGCACATCTACGCCCAGGTCATCTCGGCCGACGGCAACAAAGTCCTGGCAAGCGCCTCGACTTTGGATAAAGAACTGCGTGATGGTGCCACTGGCAACATCGACGCGGCCACTAAGGTTGGCCAGCTGGTCGCTACGCGTGCTAAGGCCGCTGGCGTCTCGCAAGTGGCTTTCGACCGCTCTGGCTTCAAGTACCACGGTCGCGTGAAAGCGCTGGCTGATGCTGCTCGTGAAGCTGGGCTGGAGTTCTAAGTTATGTCAAATAACGACCAAAAGCGCGACGAAGGCTACATTGAGAAGCTGGTTCAAGTTAACCGCGTAGCCAAAACCGTTAAAGGCGGCCGTATCTTCACTTTCACCGCGTTGACCGTGGTGGGTGATGGTAAAGGGCGCGTTGGCTTCGGCCGTGGCAAGTCACGTGAAGTGCCTGCCGCGATCCAGAAGGCAATGGAAGCTGCTCGTCGCAACATGATCCAAGTTGATCTGAACGGCACCACTCTGCAGTACGCAATGAAGTCCGCTCACGGCGCTTCGAAGGTGTACATGCAGCCTGCCTCTGAAGGTACCGGTATCATCGCTGGCGGCGCTATGCGTGCTGTCCTCGAAGTTGCTGGCGTTCAGAACGTTCTGGCCAAGTGCTACGGCTCGACTAACCCGGTAAACGTGGTTCACGCCACTTTCAAGGGTTTGAAAGCTATGCAGTCTCCTGAATCCATTGCCGCCAAGCGTGGCAAAAGCGTCAAGGAGATCTTCTGATCATGGCTACCGTTAAAGTAACGCTGATCAAAAGCATGACCGGCCGCATCCCTAACCACAAATTGTGCGTTAAGGGTTTGGGTCTGCGTCGCATCGGTCACACTGTAGAAGTACTTGATACTCCCGAGAATCGCGGGATGATCAACAAGGCTTACTACATGCTGCGTGTCGAGGGTTAATCGATGAAACTCAATGATCTGAGTCCAGCGCCGGGTTCCCGTCGCGAAAAGCATCGTCCGGGCCGTGGTATCGGTAGTGGTTTGGGCAAGACCGGTGGCCGTGGCCACAAAGGTCAGTCTTCCCGCTCCGGTGGCACCATCGCTCCAGGCTTTGAAGGCGGTCAACAGCCGCTGCATCGTCGCCTGCCGAAGTTCGGTTTCGTTTCCCTGAAAGCCATGGACCGCGCAGAAGTGCGTTTGTCCGAGCTGGCCAAAGTGGAAGGCGACATCGTTACCGTGCAGACCCTGAAAGATGCCAACGTGATCAACGTCAACGTACAGCGTGTGAAAATCATGCTGTCCGGTGAAGTGACTCGCGCTGTCACTATCGGCAAGGGAATCGGCGCCACCAAAGGTGCGCGTTCGGCTATCGAAGCAGCTGGCGGCAAGTTCGAGGAATAAATGGCTAAGCAAGGTGCTCTCTCAGCGCTCGGCAAAGGCGGTATGTCTGAACTTTGGGCTCGTCTGCGTTTTCTGTTCCTGGCGATTATCGTCTACCGAATAGGCGCACACATCCCGGTTCCAGGTATCAACCCGGACCGACTCGCAGACCTGTTTCGACAGAATGAGGGGACCATTCTTAGCTTGTTCAACATGTTTTCCGGCGGCGCGCTGGAACGGATGAGCATCTTTGCACTGGGGATCATGCCGTACATCTCGGCATCGATCATCATGCAACTGATGACCGCCGTCAGCCCGCAGCTGGAGCAGTTGAAGAAGGAAGGTGAAGCTGGCCGTCGCAAGATAAGCCAGTACACCCGCTACGGCACTGTCATCCTTGCCCTGGTCCAAGCTATCGGCATGTCCGTTGGCCTGGCTGGGCAGGGTGTTGCGTTCACTGGTGACTTTGGCTTCCATTTCGTCGCGGTATCCACTTTTGTGGCTGGTGCGATGTTCATGATGTGGCTGGGTGAGCAGATTACTGAGCGTGGTGTTGGTAACGGTATCTCGATGTTGATTTTCGCAGGTATCGTTGCCGGTCTTCCGAGAGCGATTGGGCAGTCTTTCGAGTCTGCACGTCAGGGTGATATCAATATCTTCGCCCTGGTTGCCATCGGTTTGTTGGCAGTAGCGATTATCGGTTTTGTGGTGTTCATTGAGCGTGGCCAGCGTCGTATTGCTGTTCACTACGCCAAGCGTCAGCAGGGCCGTAAGGTCTTTGCCGCGCAGACCAGCCACTTGCCGCTGAAAGTGAACATGGCCGGGGTTATTCCTGCCATTTTCGCGAGCAGCATTTTGCTGTTTCCGGCTTCGTTGGGTGCCTGGTTCGGTCAGTCTGAAGGTATGGGCTGGTTGCAGGACATCTCGCAGTCGATCGCTCCTGGTCAGCCGTTGAATATTCTGCTGTTTAGTGCAGGGATTATTTTCTTCTGCTTCTTCTATACGGCGTTGATGTTCAATCCGAAAGACGTAGCGGAAAACCTGAAGAAGTCCGGTGCCTTTATTCCGGGCATTCGTCCAGGTGAGCAGTCTGCGCGCTACATTGATGGCGTTCTGACTCGCTTGACCATGTTCGGTGCTCTATATATGACGGCCGTGTGCTTGTTGCCCCAGTTCCTGGTGGTTGCAGCAAACGTTCCGTTCTACCTTGGCGGGACCTCGTTGCTGATCGTCGTCGTGGTTGTGATGGACTTCATGTCCCAAGTACAATCGCACCTCGTTTCGCACCAGTACGAATCCCTGATGAAGAAAGCCAACCTGAAGGGCTACGGCAGCGGCATGTTGCGCTGAGTACCCCATAAGGTTCGAGGAGTTGGTGATGAAAGTTCGTGCATCGGTGAAAAAGCTGTGCCGTAACTGCAAGATTATTCGCCGCGAAGGTGTTGTTCGAGTAATTTGCAGCGCGGAACCGCGTCACAAACAGCGCCAAGGCTGAGTGTGATCCGCTTGAAGCCCGGCAGCTAGTGCGCTGCCGGGTTGATTATTTGTTATTACAGCGATATTATCTCGCGCCCTATTTCTTGGCTTCCGGGGCGTAGGTAGCTGTCAATTGGAGTCCCACTGAATGGCCCGTATTGCAGGCGTTAACATTCCAGATAACAAGCACACTGTTATCTCGCTGACCTACATCTATGGTGTTGGTCGCACTACTGCGCAGAAAATTTGCGCAGATACTGGGGTAAACCCAGCCGCAAAGATCAAAGATCTGAGCGACGAGCAGATTGAGCTGTTGCGTGGCGAAGTGGCGAAGTTCACCACTGAAGGTGACCTGCGTCGCGAAATCAACATGAAAATCAAGCGTTTGATGGACCTCGGTTGCTACCGTGGTCTGCGTCATCGTCGTGGTCTTCCAGTACGCGGTCAGCGTACCAAGACTAACGCGCGTACCCGTAAAGGTCCGCGTAAGCCGATCCGCAAGTAATCGCCCACGCGAATCGACAGGAAATTAATCATGGCAAAACCTGCTGCTCGTCCTCGTAAAAAAGTTAAAAAGACAGTGGTTGATGGCATCGCCCACATCCATGCATCTTTTAACAACACAATCGTGACCATCACCGACCGTCAAGGTAACGCGCTTTCTTGGGCTACCTCCGGTGGTTCGGGTTTCCGCGGTTCCCGCAAGTCCACCCCGTTTGCTGCTCAAGTAGCTGCTGAACGTGCTGGTCAAGCTGCGCTGGAATATGGCCTGAAAAACCTCGACGTTAACGTCAAAGGTCCAGGTCCAGGTCGTGAGTCTGCTGTCCGTGCATTGAACGGCTGTGGCTATAAGATCGCCAGCATCACCGACGTGACGCCAATCCCGCACAACGGGTGCCGTCCGCCGAAGAAGCGCCGCGTGTAATCCAGGAGATTGTAAAGAATGGCTCGTTACATTGGTCCAAAATGCAAACTCGCTCGTCGTGAAGGCACCGATCTCTTTCTGAAGAGCGGCGTGCGCGCGATCGAATCGAAGTGCAACATTGAAGCAGCACCTGGTATCCACGGCCAACGCCGCGGTCGCCAGTCCGATTACGGCACCCAACTGCGTGAAAAGCAGAAGGTCCGTCGTATCTACGGCGTTCTCGAGCGTCAGTTCAGCGGCTACTACAAAGAAGCTGCTGGCAAGAAAGGTGCAACCGGTGAAAACCTGCTGCAACTGCTCGAATGCCGTCTGGACAACGTTGTATACCGTATGGGCTTTGGTTCGACTCGTGCCGAATCCCGTCAGCTGGTATCGCACAAATCCGTCAGCGTAAACGGCCAAACCGTTAACGTGCCGTCTTACCAGGTTCGTGCTGGTGACGTGGTCGCGATTCGCGAGAAAGCAAAAAATCAACTTCGCATTGTCCAAGCTCTCGATCTGTGTGCCCAACGTGGCCGCGTAGAATGGGTAGAAGTAGACACTGAGAAGAAGTCGGGCGTTTTCAAGAACGTTCCTGCTCGCAGTGATCTGTCCGCCGACATCAACGAAAGCCTGATTGTCGAGCTCTACTCCAAGTAAGGGCTAGAAAATAGGTGCATCCATGCAGATTTCGGTAAATGAGTTCCTGACACCCCGTCACATTGATGTGCAGGTTGTCAGTCCAACCCGCGCCAAGATCACTCTCGAGCCTCTCGAGCGTGGTTTTGGCCACACCCTGGGCAACGCGCTGCGCCGCATCCTGTTGTCCTCAATGCCCGGCTGTGCAGTAGTCGAGGCCGAGATTGACGGTGTGCTCCACGAGTACAGCGCCATCGAAGGTGTACAGGAAGACGTAATTGAAATCCTGTTGAACCTTAAAGGTCTGGCTATCAAGCTGCACGGCCGTGACGAAGTTACGCTGACCTTGTCGAAGAAGGGTTCGGGGGTGGTTACCGCTGCCGATATTCAGCTGGATCATGATGTCGAGATCGTTAATCCCGATCACGTAATCGCTAACCTGGCGTCTAACGGCGCCCTGAACATGAAGCTCACCGTAGCTCGTGGTCGTGGTTATGAACCGGCCGACTCGCGTCAGAGCGATGAAGACGAAAGCCGCAGCATTGGTCGCTTGCAGCTTGACTCTTCGTTCAGCCCGGTTCGCCGTATCGCATACGTGGTGGAAAACGCCCGTGTCGAACAGCGTACTAACCTGGACAAGCTGGTTATTGATCTGGAAACCAACGGTACTCTGGATCCTGAAGAGGCTATCCGCCGCGCTGCAACCATTCTGCAACAGCAGTTGGCTGCGTTCGTCGACCTCAAGGGTGACAGCGAACCAGTGGTAATCGAGCAGGAAGACGAGATCGATCCGATCCTGCTTCGCCCGGTTGACGATCTGGAACTGACTGTACGTTCGGCTAACTGCCTTAAGGCGGAAAACATTTACTACATCGGCGATCTGATTCAGCGCACCGAAGTAGAACTGTTGAAGACTCCGAACCTGGGCAAGAAATCCTTGACCGAAATCAAGGACGTTCTGGCCTCCCGCGGTCTGTCCCTCGGCATGCGCCTCGACAACTGGCCGCCTGCAAGTCTTAAGAAGGACGACAAGGCGACTGCCTGATCGTCGTAATCACCGAACGTGAGTTTGGTAAGGAATGAACCATGCGTCATCGTAAAAGTGGTCGTCACCTGAGCCGTACCAGCTCGCACCGTAAGGCTATGTTCCAGAACATGGCGGTGTCGCTGTTCGAGCACGAGCTGATCAAAACTACACTGCCGAAAGCTAAAGAACTGCGTCGCGTTGCTGAGCCGCTGATCACTTTGGCCAAGACAGACAGCCTGGCTAACCGCCGTCTGGCTTTCGACCGTACTCGTTCGAAAGCTATCGTTGGTAAGCTCTTCAACGACCTGGGCAAGCGTTACGCTACCCGTGAGGGTGGCTACCTGCGCATCCTCAAGTGCGGTTTCCGCGCTGGTGACAACGCGCCTATGGCGTACGTTGAGCTGATCGATCGTCCAGTTGGCGGTGAAGCTGTATCCGCTGAGTAAGACGTCAGTCTGTAACGAAGAACCGGGCCTAGTGCCCGGTTTTTTGTGCGCGCTGGAAAATTGGAAGTACCTCAAGCAACCGCGCGTTCGGTTCATTAAGGCGACTTTATCTATCGGCTTGGTTAGTTAGTTAAATTCTATCGAAGCTCATGATTTAATGAATTTGAAGGTGTCACCTTCCTGGTTAATACTCCCTTCAAGCCGATTAGCCGGCAGTTTCGAGTCTGACCTGAGGAAGATTGAGCATGAGTCAAAATAAAACCCTTACTACCGCCAGCGGTGCCCCCGTTGCCGATAACCAGAACTCCCGCTCCGCCGGCCCGCGCGGCCCATTGCTGCTCGACGATTTTCACCTGATCGAGAAGCTTGCCCATTTCAACCGTGAAAACATTCCTGAGCGTCGTGTCCACGCTAAAGGTTCGGGCGCTTACGGTACCTTCACCGTCACCCAAGACATTACTCAGTACACCAGTGCCAAGCTGTTCGAGTCCGTAGGCAAGCAAACCCCAACCTTCCTGCGCTTCTCTACAGTTGGCGGTGAGCGCGGCTCGGCTGATACCGAGCGTGACCCACGTGGTTTCGCCTTGAAGTTCTATACCGAAGAAGGCAACTGGGACATCGTTGGCAACAACACCCCCGTGTTCTTCATCCGAGACCCGCTGAAATTCCCGGACTTCATCCACACCCAAAAGCGCTTGCCCCAAAGCAACCTGAAAAGTGCACAGATGATGTGGGACTTCTGGTCGCACTCACCCGAGGCGCTGCACCAGGTCACCATCCTGTTTTCGGACCGTGGCATCCCGGACGGCTACCGTCACATGCACGGCTTCGGCAGCCACACCTACAGCCTGATCAACGCCAAAGGCGAGCGGCACTGGGTGAAGTGGCACTACAAGACCCAGCAAGGTATCAAGAACCTGGCGCCTGCTGATGCTGCGCGCCTGGCGGGTACCGATCCTGACTACGCTCAGCGCGACCTGTTCGGCGCTATCGAGCGCGGTGACTTCCCGAAATGGCGCGTGTGCATCCAGATCATGACGCAAGCGCAGGCCAATGCTCACTACGAGAACCCCTTCGACGTGACCAAGACCTGGTCGCAGAAAGAATTCCCGCTGATCGAAGTCGGCGAGCTTGAGCTGAACCGTAACCCGCTGAACTACTTTGCTGAAGTCGAGCAAGCCGCTTTCGGTCCAAGCAACATGGTCCCGGGTGTTGGTTTGTCGCCAGACCGTATGCTGCAAGGTCGCGTGTTCGCTTACGCTGATGCCCACCGCTACCGTGTCGGCACCAACCACCAACAGCTGCCGGTGAACGCGCCACGCAGCCCGGTCAACAGCTACCAGCGTGACGGTTCGATGGCATTCGGTGCAAATGGTGGTGCGGCGCCAAACTACGAGCCAAACAGCTACGCCGATGCTCCGAAGCAGGCTCCGCAATACGCTGAGCCAGCCTTGGCCCTGAGCGGCGCGGCAGATCGTTACGATCACCGTGAAGACACCGACTACTTCAGCCACGCGGGCGCTTTGTTCCGCCTGATGAATGATGAGCAGAAGACCCTGCTGATCAACAACATCGCCGGCGCGATGGCGGGTGTTTCCAGCGACGTGGTCCAGCGCCAGTTGCAGTACTTCTTCAAGGCAGATCCGGCTTATGGAGAAGGGATCGCATCTGCACTGGGTGTATCGCTTAACTAACTCTAAACGATAAGCAGAACCGCCCTCATTTGGGCGGTTTTTGCGTTATTTCAGCTACTTTTCACCGGAAATCTTCACTTTTCTGCCGTTGGTCCCGTGACCTCCGGGTCATCATGGTTCAAACTACAGACTTTCAAGCAGGGAGATGTAGGGCGATGCAAGGTCACCCCGACGTAATCGATTACCTCAACACGTTGCTGACGGGCGAACTGGCTGCTCGTGACCAATATTTCATTCACTCGCGGATGTACGAAGACTGGGGCTTTACCGAGCTCTACGAGCGCATCAACCACGAAATGGAAGAAGAGGCACAGCACGCCGACGCACTGATGCGCCGAATCCTGATGCTCGAAGGCACGCCACGTATGCGTCCCGACGACCTGGACACCGGCACCACGGTCCCTGAGATGCTCGCCAGCGACTTGCGCCTGGAATACAAGGTCCGTGCTGCGCTCTGCAAGGGCATCGAGCTCTGCGAGCAGCACAACGACTACGTCACGCGGGAAATCCTGCGGGTGCAGTTGAATGACACCGAAGAAGATCACACCTACTGGCTGGAGAAGCAGCTGGGTCTGATCAAGTTGATTGGCCTGGAGAATTACCTGCAATCGCAGTTCTGATTCTTCTGGCTACAAAAAAGCCCCTGTCACTTACACGGTGACAGGGGCTTTTTCGTGGGCCTGAACAATCAGTCCTTGTCGCGGGCCAGCAGAGGCTTGAGGTAGAAGCCGGTGTGAGACTGCTTCATCTCAGACACTTGCTCCGGTGTGCCGACCGCAATGATCTGCCCACCTTTTGAGCCGCCTTCCGGCCCCAGGTCCACCAGCCAGTCGGCGGTCTTGATCACGTCCAGGTTGTGCTCGATCACCACCACCGTGTTGCCGTGGTCACGCAGGCGATGCAGTACGTCCAGCAGTTGCTGAATATCCGCAAAGTGCAGGCCCGTGGTCGGCTCATCGAGGATATACAGGGTCTTGCCGGTATCGCGCTTGGACAGCTCGCGAGACAGCTTGACCCGCTGCGCCTCACCACCCGATAACGTGGTCGCCGACTGGCCCAGCTTGATGTACGACAGGCCAACATCCATCAGCGTCTGCAGCTTGCGCGCCAGCGCCGGGACCGCATCAAAGAACACCCGCGCTTCCTCGATCGTCATCTCGAGGGTTTCGTGGATGCTTTTGCCCTTGTACTTGATCTCCAGGGTTTCGCGGTTGTAGCGCTTGCTCTTGCACACGTCGCACGGCACGTAGATGTCCGGCAGGAAGTGCATCTCCACCTTGATCAAGCCATCGCCCTGGCACGCCTCGCAGCGCCCGCCCTTGACGTTGAACGAGAACCGGCCCGGCCCGTAGCCACGAGAGCGCGACTCCGGCACGCCGGCAAACAGCTCGCGAATTGGTGTGAACAGCCCGGTGTAGGTCGCCGGGTTGGAACGTGGCGTGCGACCAATCGGGCTCTGGTCGATATCGACGACCTTGTCCAGATGCTCAAGGCCTTTGATGCTGTCGTGAGCGGCGGCTTCCAGGGTGGTCGCACCGTTCAGCGCGGTGGCGCTCAATGGAAACAGCGTGTTGTTGATCAGCGTCGATTTGCCCGAACCGGATACACCGGTCACACAGGTCAGCAGACCCAACGGGATCTCCAGGTCGACGTTGCGCAGGTTGTTGCCACGCGCGCCCTTGAGGTGCAGCGCCATCTTCTTGTTGCGCGGCGTGCGCTTGGCGGGAACGGCGATCTTCACGCGGCCGGACAGGTATTTGCCGGTCAGCGAGTCAGGATGCGCCATCACTTCGGCAGGCGTGCCCTCGGCGACAATATGCCCACCGTGCACACCGGCACCCGGGCCGATATCTACCACGTAGTCCGCAAGACGAATGGCATCTTCATCGTGCTCGACCACGATCACCGTGTTGCCGATGTCTCGCAGGTGTTTCAGCGTACCCAGCAGGCGATCGTTGTCCCGTTGATGCAAGCCAATCGATGGCTCATCGAGGATGTACAGCACGCCCACCAGGCCGGCGCCAATCTGGCTGGCCAGGCGAATCCGCTGGGCCTCGCCACCGGAAAGTGTGTCGGCACTGCGGTCCAGCGACAGATAGTCCAGTCCCACGTTAACCAGGAACTGCAGCCGCTCACGAATTTCCTTGAGGATCTTGTCGGCAATTTCCCCACGGCGACCGGTCAGCTTCAGTGTGCCGAAGTATTCACAGGCATCGCCAATCGGCAGGTTGGTCACCGCCGGCAGTGTCTTCTCGCCAACCCACACGTGCCGCGCTTCACGGCGCAGGCGGGTGCCACGGCAATCCGGGCAGGGCTGGGTGCTGAGGAACTTGGCCAGTTCCTCGCGCACGCTGGCCGACTCGGTCTCGCGGTAGCGACGCTCCAGGTTCGGCACGATGCCTTCGAACGGGTGCGAGCGTTTGACGATGTCGCCACGGTCGTTCAAATACTTGAAGTCGACGTTTTGCGAACCGCTGCCGTGCAGGATGAATTTCTGATGTTCGGCGGTCAGCTCGTTGAAGGGCACTTCGAGGCTGAACTTGTAGTGAGACGCCAGCGAGCCCAGCATCTGGAAGTAATAGACGTTACGCCTGTCCCAGCCGCGTATCGCGCCTTCCGCCAGCGTGAGGTCGCCATTGACCAGTCGTTTGATATCAAAGAATTGCTTAACCCCCAAACCATCACAGGTCGGGCAGGCGCCAGCCGGGTTGTTGAAGGAAAACAGCTTTGGTTCCAGCTCGCTGATGGCATGGCCGCAGATCGGGCAGGCGAAGCGCGCGGAGAAGATGATTTCTTCTCCGGGCTCGTCGTCCATGGGCGCCACCAGGGCGATACCGTCTGCGAGCTTCAGTGCGGTCTCGAAAGACTCCGCCAGCCGCTGCTGCAAGTCGGCACGCACCTTGAAGCGGTCGACCACCACATCAATCGAGTGCTTCTTCTGTTTATCCAGCTTCGGCGCTTCGTCCAGTTCATAGAGCTTGCCGTTGATCCGGGCCCGCACGAAACCTTGTGCTCGCAGCTCTTCGAAGACGGAAAGGTGCTCGCCTTTACGCTCGCGAATCACCGGCGCCAGCAGCATCAGCTTGGCGCCTTCCGGCTGGGCCAGCACCAGGTCGACCATCTGGCTGACGGTCTGTGCTTCCAGGGGAATATCGTGGTCCGGGCAGCGGGGAATACCTACGCGGGCATACAGCAGGCGCAGGTAATCATAGATCTCTGTGATGGTACCCACGGTGGAGCGTGGGTTATGGGACGTCGATTTCTGTTCGATGGAAATCGCTGGCGACAGGCCTTCAATGGTGTCGACGTCGGGTTTTTCCATCATCGACAGGAACTGCCGGGCATAGGCCGACAGCGATTCCACATAGCGGCGCTGGCCTTCGGCGTACAGCGTGTCAAACGCCAGGGACGACTTGCCGGACCCGGACAAGCCGGTGATGACGATCAGTTTGTCCCGTGGCAGGGTCAGGTCGATGTTCTTCAGGTTGTGGGTTCGAGCCCCACGAATCAGGATCTTGTCCAAGATGGCCTCGCACGGCGGGCGTAAATAATGCAGGAGTATACGGCTAAAGACTGGATGAATATACACTGTCAAAGTGCCGGGTGCAGCCTTACATGAAAGCTGCGCGGCAAAGCGCCGCATATACCCTCTCAATCGATGGGACTGGTAGAATCGCCGCCGGTTCACACGAGGTTTTTCCATGCACGATCCCCACAGCGAACGCATGAGTGGCAGCGAGACCCGCGCAGCAAGCGGTCTGGCCCTGGTGTTCGCATTCCGTATGCTTGGCATGTTTATGGTGTTGCCGGTGCTGGCGACCTATGGAATGGATCTCGCAGGAGCGACCCCGGCCCTGATCGGCCTGGCGATTGGCGCCTATGGCCTGACCCAGGCGCTGTTTCAGATTCCGTTCGGGATCATTTCCGACCGCATTGGCCGCCGGCCGGTGATCTACCTGGGGCTGATCGTGTTCGCCCTGGGCAGCGTGCTCGCCGCCAATGCCGACTCGATCTGGGGCGTGATCGCCGGCCGGGTCCTGCAAGGCGCGGGGGCGATTTCCGCCGCCGTCATGGCGCTGCTTTCCGACCTGACCCGCGAACAGCACCGTACCAAGGCCATGGCCATGATCGGCATGACCATCGGGCTTTCGTTCGCCGTGGCGATGGTGGTCGGTCCGCTGCTGACTCGCGCGTTCGGCTTGCACGGCCTGTTCCTGGCCACCGGTGGCATGGCGTTGTTCGGCATCGTGATCGTCGCTTTCATGGTGCCGCATTCCACCGGGCCATTGCAGCACCGTGAGTCGGGGGTGGCGAAACAAGCGCTATTGCCCACGCTCAAGCACCCGGACCTGTTGCGCCTGGATTTGGGTATCTTCGTATTACACGCGATGCTGATGTGCAGCTTCGTCGCCTTGCCCCTGGCCCTGGTGCAAAAAGCCGGGCTGCCCAAGGAGCAGCACTGGTGGGTGTACCTCACTGCGCTGCTGATTTCGTTCTTCGCCATGATCCCGTTCATCATCTACGGCGAGAAGAAACGCAAAATGAAACGAGTTCTGCTGGGCGCCGTCGCGACATTGATGCTCACTGAGCTATTCTTCTGGCAGTTCGGCGACAGCCTGCGGGCGCTGGTGATCGGCACGGTGGTGTTCTTCACCGCGTTCAACCTGCTGGAGGCTTCATTGCCGTCGCTGATCAGCAAGGTTTCACCGGCCGGCGGCAAAGGCACGGCGATGGGCGTTTATTCCACCAGCCAGTTCCTCGGTTCTGCACTGGGCGGGATCATGGGTGGCTGGATGTTCCAGCATGGCGGTTTGTCGGTTGTGTTCCTTGGATGCGCCGGGCTGGCTGCACTTTGGCTGGCCTTTGCTGTTACCATGCGCGAACCCCCGTACGTCACAAGCCTGCGTCTGCCGTTATCGCCCGAAGCGATTCGTGAAGCTGGTCTGGTAGAGCGCCTGAAGGCCGTCGTTGGGGTAACAGATGCAGTCGTGGTTGCTGAAGAGGCGGCCATTTACATCAAATTGGACACCGAATTATTGGATCGCGCGACGCTCGAGCAACTGGTCAACCCAGTGCCGACAGCGCGCCCAGCCTAGGAGAACGTTATGGCCCGTGGGGTTAACAAAGTCATATTGGTCGGTACATGCGGCCAGGATCCCGAAGTTCGCTACCTGCCGAACGGTAACGCCGTGACCAACCTGAGTCTGGCGACCAGCGAACAGTGGACCGACAAGCAAACCGGCCAGAAGGTCGAAAAAACCGAATGGCACCGTGTGTCGATGTTCGGCAAGGTTGCAGAGATCGCCGGTGAATACCTGCGCAAAGGTTCGCAGGTCTACATCGAAGGCAAACTGCAAACCCGCGAGTGGGAAAAAGACGGCATCAAGCGTTACACCACCGAAATCGTGGTCGACATGCAAGGCACCATGCAACTGCTGGGCGGCCGTCCACAGGGCGACCAACAGGGCCAGGGCGGCATGTCCAACTCGGCACCGCGTCCACAGCAGTCGCGTCCGCAGCCAACCCAGCAGCCACAGCGTGAGTCGCGTCCAGCGCCACAGCAGGCGGCTCCTCAGCCGGCAGCCGACTTCGACAGCTTTGATGACGATATCCCCTTCTAGGGCATACCGAAGCTAAATGTTGCACACTGAAAAACCGCGCCGCCAACAAGGCCGCGCGGTTTTTTTGTGGGCCACACCCAGCTCTAGGCTTGTGCGAAGCGCAACATATCCTCGTTGGCCTGCTGCTTGTGTGTGTCGGTCAACCCGTGGGGGGCTCCCGGATACACCAGCAACTGGGCGTGGGGGATCAAGCGCTTGCTCTCCAGAGCAGATGCCTGGATGGGTACGATTTGATCATCATCGCCATGGATGATGAGCGTGGGCATAGTGAAGTGAGTCAAATCCTCTCGAAAGTCGGTCTCCGAAAATGCCTTGATGCTGTCAAAGGTGTTTTTGTGCCCACCCATAACCCCTTGCATCCAGAATGAATTGATCAAACCTTGCGAGGTTTCGACGCCCGGACGGTTGAAACCGAAGAACGGGCCACTTGCCACGTCCAGGTAGAGCTGTGAACGGTTGGCGATGGAGTCAGCCCGCATACCGTCAAAGACTTCAATCGGCGTTCCATCGGGATTGCTGGGGGTTTTCAGCATCAGTGGCGTTACGGCGCAGATCAGGCCCGCCTTGGCCACGCGCGCGGTGCCATGGCGGGTGATATAGCGTGCGACTTCGCCGCCTCCTGTGGAAAAACCGAAGAGGATCATGTTCTCCAGATCCAAGTGTTCGATCAGTTCCGCGAGGTCATCTGCATAATGGTCCATGTCATTGCCATCCCACGGCTGACTTGACCGACCATGCCCTCGGCGGTCATGCGCAATTGCGCGAAAGCCGTTGTTGGCGAAATGCAGCATCTGCGATTCCCAACTGTCGCTGTTCAGCGGCCATCCGTGGCAAAACACAACGGGCTGCCCGCTGCCCCAGTCCTTGTAGTAGAGATCATTACCTTCACGAGTTTTTAGATAAGCCATGGCGTAGCTCCATTGGATGGATTTGGCTGGGGTTGGCCAGAAAAATCGTCCGTGGACACTGCGCTGGCATTTGTTTTAACGACCATCACAAGGCTAAAGCCTTTACGGGTCGACGATGAGTTTAGTCGGGTTTGTCGAGCGGTGTGCCGTCAGGGCGCGTGTCTTGCGATGCGGCGCTGATGACCAGCGCTCGAAACCTTTCGAGCACCGGCGACGTATCGCCCGTGCGCGTGGCCAGATGCAAAGGTGCCACCAGGCTTTGGCAGTCCGTCAGTTCCCGATACACGATGCCATCTCCGCGCAACCGTCGCATCGACGCTGGCACTATGGATACTCCAAGGCCTGCAGCCACCAGGCTCAGGGTCGCGGTCATGCGCGGCGCCTCCTGTACCACCTGTGGGCTGAATCCGGCTTCACTGCAGGCCACCAGAATGGCGTCATACAAGCCCAACCCCACGCGACGGCGATAAAGCACGAAAGACTCCATCGCCAACGCTGCCAATGGTAGGGGAGATCCGGCATCAAGTGCCAGCGGATGATCCGTGGGCAGCGCCAGCAACATCGGCTCCACCAGAATCGGCTCATCCTGCAACGCCTGCGTTCCACTCAGGGGCGAACGAATAAACGCCGCGTCGAGTTTTTCATGGAGCAACGCGTCCAGCAGTTCGCCGGTGCCGGCTTCTTCCAGCACTACGGAAACACCCACAAAGGTTTCCCGAAACAGGCGCAACACGCTGGGCACAAATGGATGCAAGGCGGCAGAACTGGTAAAGCCAATGGCCAGCCGCCCGCGTTCACCACGGGCGGCGCGGCGCACGATGTCGGCCACACCGTCGACACTGGCCAGAATATGTCGAGCTTCCTCCAGCAAGGCCAAACCCGCCGTGGTCGGGCGCACGCCCCGTGGCAGGCGCTCCATCAGGACCACGCCTAACTCTGCTTCCAGACTTTGCAGCAGGCGCGTCAGGGGCGGCTGCTGCATACCCAGTCGTTCTGCCGCGCGTGTGATATAGCCTTCTTCGGCAATCGCGACGAAGGCCTTGAGCTGCCTGAGTTCCAGCATAGGAATACTTTTAAGGTATGGGAGATGGTCAATCCTGGCATTTGTTCTCATGGATCACAAGATTTAGGCTGTCGTCACTCCTCACAGAAGAAGGAATGCCGCAATGACCTGGTCAGCCAAGCAATACTCGATGTTCGAACAACAGCGTACCCGTCCCGTCCGGGATCTGGTGGCGGCCATTCCTGATGGCGATGTACGCAGCGCCGTCGACCTGGGATGCGGCCCGGGCAATTCCACCGAGGTGCTGGCCGAGCGTTTTCCGAAGGCATTGGTCACCGGCATGGACAGCTCCGATGACATGCTGGTCGATGCCCGCAAGCGCCTGCCCACCCTGAACTTTGAATTAGCTGACATCGGCGCCTGGAACCCTGCGCAGCAATTCGACGTCATCCTCGCCAATGCATCCCTGCAATGGCTGCCTGACCACGCCACGTTGTATCCGCACTTGGTCAATCAGCTGACCGAAGGCGGCACGCTGGCAGTGCAGACGCCCGACAATTTGGATGAACCCGCCCACAGGCTGGCGCGGGAAATCGCGGCCGACGGCCCATGGGCGGCCAAGATCGGAGCGGTGAAACACAACGAGCGCCATACCGCGAGCTACTACTTTGATCTGCTGAGCAAGCACTGCTCCACCGTGGATATATGGCGCACCACTTACCACCATCCGCTGGCAGGCTCTGCTGCGGTGGTGGAGTGGTTCAAGGGGTCGGCATTGCGCCCGTTCCTGGCGCCCCTGACTGACTCAGAAAAGAGCGCCTTCCTCGATGAGTACCTGGCGCGGATCACCCAGGCCTACCCAGCGCTGGCCGATGGCACCGTGCTGCTGCCATTCCCTCGGCTGTTTATCATCGCGACCCGTTGAACAACCCGGCCACCCGCTCGCTGTATTCCGCCGCCACTTCCTGAAGCAAGTGGCGCATCCAGCGGTGCGCCGGGTCGCTGTCGAGCACTTTGTTCCATAAGGTGAATTCGCGCAGCAGCGGCAGTTCAAAGGGTGGCGCCAATGCGCGCAATGACAGGAAATCGCCATACAGGGTCGCCAGGCTTCGCGGGATCACCGCGACCCGTTGGGTGCCCACCAGCAGATGCGGCACCGTGTTGAAGCTGCTGGTGGTCAACTCGACCCGGCGCGCCTGGCCATAACCCTGAAGGATTTTTTCACTGAAGCTGGGTTCGCGGGCACTGCCGAAGTTGACCGCAATGTGCCCCAGGCCCAGGTACTCCTCCAGGCTGAGCTGATCGCCTACCAGGCTGTTCTGCGACCAGACCACACACTGGTAGTCATCCTCGAATAGCAGCTCTTTGGCATGCAGGTCCGACAGGTACTGATCGGGCATGATCACAAAGTCCACTTCGCCCTGGGTCAGCATCTGGTTGTAGTGATCGGAGGCGTGCTGGATGTCGAGGGTGATGTGCGGCGCCCGTTGCTGCAGGCGCTGGGTCAGCGGGCCGAGAATGACCGTGGTCACAAAGTCGGTGGCGATCAGTTTGAAGTGGCGCTTGCAGGTCAGCGGGTCAAACTCGGGTTTGTTGACGATCGTCGATTGAATATCCAGCAGCACCCGACGCACCGGCTCGGCCAGGCCTTGGGCGAGTGGCGTCGGCAACATCTTGCGCCCCACCTGCACCAGCAACTCATCATCAAAGTAATCGCGCAACCGCGCCAGCAAGCCGCTGGCCGCTGACTGGCTGACGTTCAGGCGCTGCGCTGCGCGCGTGATGTTCTGTTCGGTGAGCAGGGTGTCGAGGACCACCAGCAAATTCAAATCCAGGTGATGAAAACGCATGGCCTTGCCTCCAGATGAGCATGGCGCGTTGTATCACTTTTTTTGGATGGATGGCATCCCGATAATCGATTGTTCGGATTGTTTGGCCCTCCCTATTATCGATTCCAGAAGCGGCAGGAGCGCCGGTTCTCAAAAGACCTTTCAAGACAAAAATAACAAGTCAGAGGTTGGTATTGATGAAACGGGAACGTATGAGCAGCGTCCGGCCGCCTTGCCATTGGGCCACTCTCGCGGCGGCGCTTGCCGCAGTGGGCTGGGTTCATCACGCGGGTGCATTTGAAATCGACACCGGCGATTCAGACTTGCGTCTGCGTTGGGACAACACCCTCAAGTACAACGCTGCCTGGCGCGTCAAAGACCGGGACAGCAAGCTCGTCAGCACGGTCAACCAGGACGACAGCGACCGTAACTTCAACAAAGGCCTGATCTCCAACCGGCTGAATATCCTGTCCGAATTTGATGCGCGCTATAACAACTTCGGCGCCCGCGTCAGTGCGGCCGGCTGGTATGACAGCGTGTATGAAAGCAGCAACGACAACGATTCCCCGGCCACCGCCAATCAGCGGTCAGTCAGCTATGACCGCTTCACGGACGACACCCGCAAGCTGCATGGCAGCGATGCCGAGATCCTCGATGCGTTTGTCTTCGGCAAGGGCAACCTGGGCGACCTGCCCACCAGCTTCCGCCTGGGCCGGCACACCGTGCTGTGGGGCGAAAGCCTGTTCTTCGGGGCCAACGGCATTGCGGGCGGGCAAGCACCGGTGGACATCATCAAGGCCACCTCGGTACCCAATACGCCGTTCAAGGAATTGATTCGCCCGGTCAATCAATTCTCCGGGCAGGTCCAGTTGCGGGCGAATGTCTCGGTGGCGGCGTACTACCAGTTTGCGTGGGAAGAGAACCGCATCCCCGCCGTAGGCAGTTATTTTTCCACCTCGGATGTGGTGGGCGAGGGGGGTGAGCGCTTGATTGTGGGTGGCCCGATCGGCCCCAACCAACAACCGCTGGCGTTCTTCCACGGCAAGGACATCAAGGCAGACGACAAGGGCCAGTACGGTCTGTCGCTGCGGTTTTCGCCTGAAGACTGGAACACCGATTTTGGTCTCTATGCGATCCGCTACCACGCCAAGGACCCGATGATTTACACCCGCGCCAATCCCGGCGGGCCCAACCCGTTGACCGGTCAACTGGGCGAATACCAACTGGTGTACGCCGAAGGGATTCGCGCATTTGGCGCCAGCTTCAGCACCTCGGTGGGCGATGCCAACGTTGCCGGTGAAGTCTCGGTACGGCGCAATACACCGCTGGTGAGCGTGTCCCAGGCCAACCCGACAGGCCTGGGAGACAACGACAGCCATGCCCTGTATGCCGTGGGCAACTCGCTGCACGCCCAGCTCTCCAGCCTCTACTCGTTCAACAGCAATGGCATTTGGGATTCCGCCAGCCTGGCGGGTGAAGTGGCCTGGCACCGGCGCACCAGCATCACCAAAAACGCTACCGCGCTCGACCCCAACAGCGAGCGCGATGCCTGGGGCCTGCGCATGAGCTTCACCCCCAACTTCTTCCAGGTGTACCCCGGCGTCGACCTGAGTGTGCCGCTGGGCCTGGGCTACAACCCGAAAGGGCGCTCGTCGGTGATCAGCAAATTCAACAACGGCGTGGGCGACAAAGGCGGCGATGTGAGCATCGGCCTGCAGCTTGAGTACCTGCAAACCTGGAAGGCCGGCCTCAACTACACGCACTACATCGGCGGCAGCGACAACTTCCTCGATAGCCGTAACGCCAACACCTATGGGCAACCGCTCAAGGACCGCGACTTTATCGCCTTTACCGTCCAGCGATCATTTTGACCGTGGCTGCATAACAACAATAAACAGAGGTGCGTTTCATGAAACTCCAACCGTTGATGCTCGCGGGTCTGTTGGTGGCCGTCGCGCCCGCAGGCTGGGCTGCAACCGACGCCCAGGCCCAGCAACTCAAGTCCACGCTCACTCCCTTGGGCGCCGAGCGCGCCGGCAACGCCGATGGCAGTATTCCCGCGTGGGACAAGGGTTTTACCCAGGTGCCGGCTGGCGTCAACCCGGGCCCGCGCCTGCCGGACTACTTTGCCAGCGACAAACCGCTGTACTCGGTCACCCCGCAAAACGTCGCGCAGTACGCCGACAAGCTCAGCGACGGGCAAAAAGCGCTGTTCGCCAAATACCCGACCTACCGCATCGACGTGTACCCGAGCCGGCGCACCGCCGCCGCGCCCCAATGGGTCTACGACAACACCCTGAAAAACGCCACGGCCGCGCACCTCACCCATGAGGGAAACACCCTGGAAGGCGCCAGTGGCGGCATTCCGTTCCCGATCCCGACCACCGGCGCCGAAGTGATCTGGAACCATCACCTGAGCTGGCGCGGCGTGGCCTGGAAGAACGACTACAACGTGTACGTGATCACCGCCAGCGGCCAGCGCATTCTGTCGGCCACCGTACAGGCGCAGCGCGAGATGCCGTATTACTTCCAGGACGGTAAACCCGAATACAAAGGGGTGTACTGGATGACCCGCCTGGTCAACCTCGGCCCGCCGCAACGTGCCGGTGAAGCCTTGCTGGGCCGTGAGCCGCTGGATTATGCCAACGGCGGCCCGCAATCCTGGGTCTACCTGGCCGGCCAGCGCCGTGTGCGCAAACTGCCGGTGTCGTCTTACGACACGCCCACGCCCACCAGTTCCGGTGTGGCCAACTTCGACGAGGTCTCGGTATTCACCGGCCCGCTCGACCGCTATGACTGGAAGATCGTCGGCAAGCAGGAAATGTTGATTCCCTACAACAGCAACAAGATCCTGCAACCGGCCAAGGACGACGCGATCCTCGGCGAACGTTTCCTCAACCCCGATCACATGCGCTGGGAACTGCATCGCGTGTGGGTGATTGAAGGCAACCTGGTCGCCGGCAAACGCCACAGCATGCCCAAGCGCCGCTTCTACGTAGACGAAGACACCTGGATGGCCGTACTCGGCGACAGCTGGGACGCCAACCACCAATTGTGGCGCACCTACTTTCAACTGCCGTACCTGATGCCGCAATTGCCCGGGCTGGTGCGTGGTTTATACGGCCAATACGACCTGCAGACCGGTGCCTGGATGGCCCACAACGTGGTCACCGAAAAACGCGTGCACAACGATGTGGTTGCACCGTTCCCCGACAGTGACTTCAGCCCGGACGGCCTGGCGGCCGATGGTGTGCGTTGATGCGTGGGCAACCCGTATGGCTGGCGCTGGGCGTGCTGGGCATTTGCCTGGCAGCCCATGCTGCCGAGGCGCCCGTCAGTGATGTACTGCAGCGCCCGGCGTTGCAGGTGGCGGCGCCCACCCAGGCAGTGCTCATCGATATCACCCAGGCTGGTGGAAAACGCCTGGTGGCCGTCGGTGAGCAGGGCTTGATCGTGCTTTCGGACGACGGCGGCCAACACTGGCGTCAGGCCCCGGTGCCCACCAGCGCAAGCCTGACCTCGGTCAGCTTTGCCACCGCCTCGCAAGGCTGGGCAGTGGGGCATGCCGGCGTGGTCCTGCACACCGTGGACGGTGGTGAAAGCTGGCAGCTCCAACTGGACGGCAACGCCGCCGCCCAACGCGTACTCGATGCCGTGCGTGCGGCGCCGGAGGCCTCCGCGCGGCAACTCAAGGTGGCCCAGGGGTTTGTTGCAGACGGTGCCGACAAACCCTGGCTGGCCGTGCATTTCAGCAACGAACGGCAAGGCACTGTGGTGGGGGCTTTCGGCCTGATCCTGCATACCGAAGACGGTGGCGTGAGCTGGCAGTCCTGGGTCGACCGCCTGGACAACCCGGCGGGCAATCACCTGTACGCGATCGCTGTTCAAGGCCCACGGATTTTCGTCGCGGGAGAACAGGGCACGTTGTGGACATCCGCAGACGGCGGCGCGCATTTCTCGCGGTTGCCGAGCCCGTACGACGGCAGTTTTTTTACCCTGAACCTGGCAGCCGATGGTTCGGTTCTGGTGGCGGGATTGCGCGGGAATGTCTGGCGCAGTAGCGATCAGGGCCGGCAATGGCAGGCGGTGAATAACCCGTTCAACAGCAGCGTGGTCGCAGCGCGTTCAACCCGCGCCGGTGTGATGCTCGCTGACCAGAGTGGCCACCTTTTACTCAGCGCCGAGGGCGATGCTTTACGCGAGCAAGGGCTGCCGGCCGTTGGCGCGGTGGCGGCCCTCAGTCAGGCGGGCGACGGCCAGTGGGTCGTGGTGGGCGCGCGCGGCATCAAACGATTGGAACAGGTGAACGGGCAATGACGCATCTTCGTAATCCGCTCGACCTGCGGCGTGGCCCCGAGCACAGTCTCCAGGCCTTCGACCGCCATTCCGGCTCGCTGATTGAGCGGGCACTGTTCAACCATCGCAGCCTGGTGCTGTGGCTGTGCCTGCTGTTGACCCTGGGCCTCGGCGCCGCCAGCACCCGCCTTGGGCTCAACGCCAGCTTTGAAAAAATGATCCCCACGGGGCATCCCTACATCGCCAATTACCTGGCCAACCAAAAGGAACTCACCGGGTTGGGCAACGCGGTCCGCATCGCCGTCGAGGTGCCCGGCACCACGATTTACGACGCGCATTACCTGGAGTTGCTGGCCCGTCTTAACGACAAAGTATTTTTGCTGCCGGGTGTCGACCGGCCCTTCATGAAGTCCCTGTGGACCCCCAACATGCGCTGGATGGCGGTGACCGAGGAGGGCGTGGAAGGCGGCCGGGTGATCCCTGATGACTACGACGGTTCGGCCAGCAGCCTGGAAACGGTGCGCCGCAATGCCACGCGCTCCGGTGAGATCGGCCAGACCATCGCCCTGGACGGCCGCTCCAGCCTGATCTTCGTGCCCTTGATGGACATCGATGCGCAAACCGGCAAAGCCCTCGACTACAGCGCGTTGTCCCAACAGCTGGAGCAACTGCGCAGCGAGTTCCAGGCTCAGGGCCTGACGATTCACATCACCGGTTTCATCAAAGTGGTAGGCGACCTGATCGACGGGTTGCGCCAGGTGCTGCTGTTTTTCGCGGCGGCGATTCTGATCGCCACCCTGATGCTCTACGCATTCACCCGCTGCCTGCGCAGCACCTTGCTGGTGATGGCCTGCTCGTTGATTGCGGTGGTCTGGCAACTGGGCCTGGTGGCATTGCTGGGGTTCGAGCTCGACCCCTATTCGGTGCTTGTACCGTTCCTGGTGTTGGCCATCGGCATGAGCCATGGCGCACAGAAAATGAACGGCATCATGCAAGACATCGGGCGCGGCATGCACCGGCAAGTGGCGGCGCGCTTCACCTTTCGGCGGTTGTTTCTCGCCGGCCTTACCGCCTTGCTGTGTGACGCGGTGGGGTTTGGCGTGTTGATGCTGATCGACATCAGGGTCATCCAGGACCTGGCATTGATCGCCAGCATTGGGGTGGCGGTGCTGGTGTTCACCAACCTGATCCTGCTACCGATTCTCCTCAGCTATTGCGGCGTCAGTGCCCGGGCCGCCGCGCGCAGCCTGCGCAGTGAAGAGGCTGACCGGCACGGGCGCAAGCATCCGTTGTGGGCGTTCCTCGACCGGTTTACCCAGCGCCGTTGGGCCACCGGCACGTTGATGGTCAGTGCATTGCTGGCCGGCGGCGGCTGGTGGATCAGCCAGCAGTTGCAAGTCGGTGATCTCGACGCCGGCGCCCCGGAGCTGCGGGCCGACTCGCGCTATAACCGCGACAACGGATTTATGGTCACCCACTACGGCGCCAGCAGCGATGTGTTCGCGGTGATCGTGCGCACACCTGACGGCGCCTGTTCCGACTACACCACCTTGATGCGCGTGGATGCGTTGGAGTGGCGCTTGCGCCAACTGCCGGGCGTGGAGTCCACGGCGTCGCTGGCCAGCCTCAACCGCAGCCTGTTGGTGGGCATGAGCGAAGGCAACCCGAAGTGGTATGACCTGACCCGGAACCAGGCGTTGCTCAACTCCATCACCGGGCGGGCACCGCGTGAGCTGTTCAACCAGAGTTGCAACACCCTCACGCTCTACGCCTACTTGCGTGACCACAAAGCCGTGACGTTGACGCGGCTGGTGAACGAAGTCGAGGCCTTCGCCCAGGCCAATGACACCGCCGACGTGAAGTTCCTGCTGGCGGCCGGCAATGCGGGCATCGAAGCCGCGACCAATATCGTGGTCAAGCAGGCCAATCACGACATGTTGTACTGGGTCTACGGCGCGGTGATCGTGCTGTGCCTGCTGACCTTCCGCTCCCTCGCGGCGGTGGTCTGCGTGATCCTGCCGCTGATGCTCACTTCGATCCTGTGCGAGGTGCTGATGGTGTGGCTGGGCATCGGCGTCAAGGTGGCGACCTTGCCGGTGATCGCCTTGGGCGTCGGCATCGGCGTGGACTACGCGCTGTACGTCATGAGCATTTTGCTGGCGCGGCGCAAGGCAGGTGACAGCCTGTCCCAAGCCTATTACCAGGCGCTGCTGTTCACTGGCAAAGTGGTGATGCTGACGGGTGTAACCCTGGCAGTCGGTGTTGCCACCTGGGCGTTTTCACCGATCAAGTTCCAGGCAGACATGGGCATTCTGCTGGCCTTCATGTTCCTGCTGAACATGCTCGGTGCACTGGTGTTGCTGCCGGCCCTGGCGCACTTCCTGCTGCCTGATGCACCTTCCGAACACCCCATAACAACAATAGGAAACCCCGCATGAACCCGTCCTCGCAAGCTGCCCCCGCGCCTCGCCCGCGCGGATCAGGCCCGTTGTTGTTGCTCGGCAGTTGCCTGCCGATTCTCGGTGGAGTGTTGATTGCCCCGGTGTTGCCACGCATAGCCGAACACTTTTCCGGTACCGCCAATGTGGGGCTGATGGTGCCCATCGTGCTGACGTTGCCGGCGCTGATGATCGCGTTGTTTTCGCCGTTCGCCGGCTGGCTCTCCGATCGCATCGGGCGCAAGCGTCTGCTGGTGCTGGCGATGCTGCTGTATGGCATCTGCGGGCCGCTGCCGCTGGTGCTGGATAACCTCGACGCGATCCTGCTCAGCCGCGCCGGCCTGGGCCTGGCGGAGGCGGCGATCATGACCTGTTGCACCGCGCTGATCGGCGACTACTTCGACGGCCGCGACCGGGTGCAATTACTCTCGTGGCAAACCATTGTCACGTCACTGTCGGCCACCGCGTTTTTCATGCTGGGCGGAATCATCGGCGAGCACGGTTGGCGCCTGCCGTTTGCGGTGTACATCGTGGGCCTGCTGCTTGCTCCGTTGATGCACCTGGCGTTGCGCGAATCGTTGCGGGGCGCCAGCGCGGCGGTCGAGGTAGCGCACAGCACAGGTTTTCCCTGGCGCTCGCTGTCGGTGATTTGCGGCATGACCGTGCTGGCGTCCCTGGGCTTCTTCATTGTTCCGGTACAAACCGGTTTCCTGTTGGAACACATCGGCATTGATTCGCCGCAGCGCATTGGCATGGCCATCGGCCTGGGCCATTCGGCGGTGTTTGTCGGTGCCCTGTGCTTCCGGCGCCTGAGCCGGTTCGGCCCGGGCTTGCTGCTGGCGCTGGCGTTTGTGGTCTCCGGGATCGGCATTTTGCTGCTGGCCAACGCGGTCGACTACCGCACGGCGGTCATTGCCGTGATGGTCAACGGCCTGGGCGGTGGGCTGGCGTTGCCCACGGTCCTCAGTTGGGCACTCTCCACCCTGAGCTTCGAACACCGCGGCAAAGGCACCGGCCTGTTCAACGCGGGCTTTTTCGGCGGCCAGTTTGCCAGCCCGTTATTGGTCATGGCGTTGTCCGGTGTGTCCGATGGGCGTGTAGGCGCGGTGGCCATGGTCGGCTGGGGATTGCTGCTGGCGGTCCTGGTTTCGCTGATCGCACCGAGGCTGGCCGGCGTGCGGCTGCTTGATCCGATTCAAGTGTCGGACGACATGGTCCTGCATTAACCGTTTTATTCCCTGAGGAATGCTCGATGAAACTCGCTACGTTGAAAAACGGCCATCGCGACGGCCAACTGGTGGTGGTCTCCCGAGACCTGCGCCGCGCGGTCATCGCTGCGTCTTTTGCGACCTTGCAACAGGCGCTGGAGAATTGGGCCGAGGCCGAACCGGTGCTGAGCCGGCACTACCAGTTGCTTAACCTGGGGCAAGCGCCCGAGTCGTTTGCGTTTGACCCTACACACGCCGCAGCGCCATTGCCCCGGGCTTATCAGTGGTGCGACGGTTCGGCGTTTCTTAACCACGCGCACTTGCTGCAAAAAGCCTTCAGCCTGCCGCCCATGGCCGACGAGCGCATTCCGTTGATGTACCAGGGCGCCGGCGACGACTTCCTCGGGCCTTGCGACGATGTGCCCTTGCCGGATGTGAATCACGGGATCGATTTCGAGGGCGAATTCGCCGTGATCGTCGATGAGGTGCCGATGGGCTGCCCCGCTGACCAGGCGTTGCAATACGTGAGGCTGGTGCTGTTGGTCAACGACGTCAGCCTGCGGGGTTTCCTGCTGCATGAAGTCAGCACCGGCTTCGGGTTTTTCCAGGCCAAGCCCTCGTCGAGTTTTTCGCCGGTGGCCGTCACCCCGCACGCGCTTGGCGCTGCCTGGCACAACGGGCGGGTGTGCCTGCCCCTGAGCGTCACCTGGAACCAGAGCTGGTTTGGCGCGCCCCATGGCGCCGAGATGAGCTTCAGCTTCGCTGACCTGATCGCCCACGCCGCGCGCACCCGGCGCTTGCGTGCGGGCACCATCATCGGCTCCGGCACCGTGTCCAACGTCGACCGCGCAGTGGGTTCGGCGTGTATATCGGAGCGCCGGGCCATCGAGATGATTGACCATGGGCAGCCGCTGACCGGGTTCATGAAATTCGGCGACCGCATTCGCATCGAGGCACTGGACAGCGAGGGCGAGTCGGTATTCGGCGCCATCGACCAGCGCCTGGTGGATTCCACCTTGCTGACTCAAGAGGCGCTTTCATGACTGAACGCAAACGTCGTCTGGTGGACCTGTCGGTCACCCTTGAAAACAATCCCTACACCGACCCGCCACCGCTGCTGCCGAAGATCGAGTACGTCGACCACCAGGGCGGCATCCAGGAGCTCCTCGCGATGTTTCCGGGCCTGTGTATCGACGACATGCCCGGCCAGGAAGCCTGGGCGGCCGAGCGCCTGAACATCACCACCCACAGCGGCACGCACATGGATGCGCCGTGGCATTACGCCTCGACCACCGACGGCGGCAAGCCGGCGTACGGTATTGATGAAATCCCGCTGGACTGGTGCCTGCGCCCTGGCGTGAAGCTCGATTTTCGCCATTTGCCGGACGGCCATGTGGTCAGCGCTGCACAAATCGAGGCGGAGCTGCAGCGTATCGGCCATGTGTTGCAGCCGCTGGACATCGTGCTGGTGAATACCCGGGCCGGTGCCTTGTTCGGCCAGCCGGGCTACCTGGACGCGGGCGTGGGGATCGGCCGTGAAGGCACCTTGTATTTGCTGGAGCGCGGGGTGCGCGTGGTGGGCACCGATGCCTGGAGTTGGGACGCACCGTTCAGCCATACCCGGGCGCGGTTTGCGGCGAGCGGTGACAGCTCGATCATCTGGGAAGGGCACAAGGCGGGACGGGATATCGGCTATGGGCAGATGGAAAAGCTGGCCAACCTGGACGCGCTGCCGGCCCACGGTTTTGAAGTGTCGTGTTTCCCCTACAAAATCAAACACGCCTCTGCCGGTTTTGTGCGGGCGGTAGCGATTTTCGAGGAAACCCTTTGATCGGCGGCCTCCTTGTGAGGCCGCACGGTTTCCGGTTTAGCCCTGTGCGCTCAAATACGCTTCAGCTGACACCACGCTCGCATAAGCAAACCCCAGCGACGACATAAACGCCGCATGCACCTGGGCCGCCGGCACGGTGGTGCCATTGAATTCCAGGTCCCGAGTGGCGCAGGCATCGTGGATCACGGTCACTGTGTAGCCCAGGTCCGCCGCCGCACGCACCACGCCGTCGATGCACATGTGGCTCATGCTGCCCACCACCACCAACTCGGTGATGCTGCGTTGTTCCAGCAGCGCTCGCAGGTTGGTTTCGCGGAACGCATTGACGAAATGCTTGAGCACCACCGGCTCGTCCGCCTGGTTCAGAACCTTGGGGTGCAAATGTGCACCTTCCGAGCCGGGGGTGAAGAAGGGCGCGTCGTCGGAGGTGAATTCGTGCCGCACGTGAATCACCGCATCGCCCGCCTGGCGGAACGCCTGGAGCACTTGCTGCGCCTTGTCTGCTGCTGCGTCCACACCGTCAAGCGGCCACTTGCCCTCGGGGAAGTAGTCGTTCTGGATATCGATTAGGATGAGCGCTTGCTTGGCCATGTTGGTTTTCCTTGTGATGGTTGATGCGTCCAGTATCTTGGCTGGCGTGGCGCCTGGGGATTGGCCGCACCGACAATAACAGAGGGAAAACTGACAATGGCAATCGTCGAACTGGGCGTGCTGATCTACAGCGGTGCGCAAATGGCCGCCGTGCATGGCTTGACCGACCTGTTCGCGGTGGCCAACCGGATTGCGGCCGAGCATCAGTCCGCGCAATTGCCGTCGCTGCGCATCAGCCATTGGCAGGCTGAAACCGGCCAGGCGCCGACCCGTGTGTTCGACACTCAGCCCGGTACCGTGCAAGCGCTTACGGCCTTGCTGATTCCACCTTCCATCGCCGGCTTTTCCGAGGGCCAGGCCTCCTCCGAATTGCTGGATTGGCTACGCCAGCAACACCGCACCGGGACGATTCTGGGCGGGGTGTGCGTGGGCTCGATCCTGCTGGCGGAAAGTGGCCTGCTGGACGGGCGCAGCGCCACCACTCACTGGACCTCGGCCAAGTCTTTCGCTGAGCGCTATCCGGCGATTCGCCTGGAAGCTGACAAGCCTATCGTCGACGACGGCGACCTGATCACCACCGCCGGGCTGATGGCCTGGTCCGAACTGGGCCTGCGCCTGGTAGACCGTCTGCTCGGCCCGAGCATCGCCGCGAGCACCGCGCGGTTCCTGGTGATCGAACACAGCGACAGCGCCAGTGAGTGTGGCAGCAACTTTGCGCCAATCCTCGCCCATGGCGACGCGGCGATTCTCAAGGTGCAGCATTGGCTGCAGGCCAGCGGTGCGGTGGATGTTTCATTGGCTGCGATGGCGCAGGAGGCGGGGCTTGAAGAGCGCACGTTCCTGCGGCGGTTCCGCGCTGCCACGGGGTTGAAACCCACCGAGTACTGCCAGCACCTGCGGGTCGGCAAGGCGCGGCAGATGCTCGAGTTCACCAACGGCACCATTGACCACATAGCCTGGACTGTCGGCTACCAGGATCCGGGCGCCTTTCGCGCCACCTTCAAGAAAATCACCGGGCTGGCGCCAAGCGATTACCGCAGCCGTTTTGGGGTGACACCGACCAAGACCCAGGGCTGAATCGTGCAGAACGCCGCGACACCGCAAGCCCTTCGTGCAGAATAAAACAGGCCAAGTGCCATCGCTTTTTCCGCAACTGTTTGATTCCCGGCGGGTTTAACTAAACCCCGCCTTGGCTTGATCCCTGCAACCTTCTCCCTACACACATGGCAGGACAGCCAAGGGGGACGCATGACCCCGACAAATCGCAAGAAAATCGTGGTGGCGCATTCAATCCGACCGCAAGCGCCGTTGCACGAAGTCGAAACCAACCGCGCACTGGCGCGCTGGCTGGCGCATATCCTCGGGCTCAAATATGGCGGCAGCTATAACCCCGAGCTGCACAGTGGGCGCGATCTCTACCTGTTACCCACCCAGACCCTGGTCGGCGCGGCCCAGGCCCGGCAATTGGGCGTCAAAGGCCCCGAAGACTTATGGGGCGGTTATGTCGACCACGACTTCATCTGCACCAAGGCCATCAGCCACGGCTTGCTGAATAAAAATGCGGTGGCGCCGCAAGGCTGGTCGCCGTTGTTTTCCGAGCGCATCCGCAATGTGGTGCTGGATGGCTTGAGCGTGTTCGCCCTCGAAGACGCTCGGCCGGCGGCCACCCACTTGCTGTACACCGGCCCGATCCGCCTCAAGCCCGTGCATGCCTGTGCCGGTCGCGGCCAGGAAGTGATCCGCAGCCTCGATGAATTCGACGCCATCCTCGCGCGCCCTGATGCAGCGCAATTGTTCACCGACGGTGTGGTGCTGGAGCAAGACCTGCATGAGGTGGTCACCCACAGCGTCGGCCAGAGTTTTATCGGCGAGCACGTCATCAGCTACTGCGGTGATCAATACCTGACCCGGGACGGGCAGGGCGAAGAGGTCTATGGTGGTTCCAACCTGTTGGTGGTCCAGGGTTACTACGAAGACCTGCTCAAGCTCGACCTGCACGATGACGTGCGCCTGGCCATCGAGCAGGCGCAAACCTTCGATAACGCGGCGGACGAGGCTTATCCCGGGTTCTACGCCTCGCGGCGCAATTACGACATCGCCCAAGGCCTGGACAGCGACGGCCAGCGCCGCAGCGGCGTGCTGGAGCAATCCTGGCGCATGGGCGGGGCCAGCAGCGCGGAAGTCGCGGCGCTGCAAAGCTTCGTCAACAACGCCGGGCTGCGGGCGATCTATGTGTCTTCGGTAGAAACCTACGTCGACCAGCCGCTGCCGGCGGACGCGATCGAGGTGTACCGGGGGCCGGCGGAAAACAGCGACTTTCTTCTCAAGTACGTGACGGTTAAATCTTATGACGGCTAGAAGCGAAACCATCGCCATTGATATCGACGACGAACAGATGAGCGGGACCTTCCTCAGTCCCAAATCGAAAGTGCCGGGGGTGTTGTTTGTGCACGGCTGGGGCGGTAGCCAGGAGCGCGACCTGGAACGCGCCAAGGGCATCGCCGGGCTCGGTTGTGTGTGCCTGACCTTCGACTTGCGCGGCCACGCCGGCACCGGCATTCCGCTGTCCCGCGTCACCCGCGAAGACAACCTGCGCGACCTGCTGGCCGCCTACGACCGCCTGCTGTCACACCCGGCCATCGACACCTCGGCGGTGGCGGTGGTGGGCACCAGCTACGGCGGTTACCTGGCCGCCATCCTCACCTCGCTGCGGCCCGTGCGCTGGCTGGCGCTGCGGGTGCCGGCGCTGTACCGCGACCAGGAATGGCTCAAGCCCAAGCGCGACCTCGACAAGGTCGACTTGATGGATTATCGCGGGACCTTTGTGCACGCCGAAACCAATCGTGCGTTGCATGCCTGCGCGGCGTTTACCGGCGATGTGCTGATCGTCGAATCGGAAACCGACGACCACGTGCCCCACGCCACCATCATGAGCTACCGCGCCGCGTGCCAGCACACGCACTCGCTGACCCACCGGATTATCGACGGTGCGGATCACTCCCTGAGTGACCCGGTTTCCCAGCAAGCCTACACCTCGATCCTGGTGGACTGGATCACCGAGATGGTGGTGGGCGAGCGCTTGAGCATCATCCAGTCGTAGGCGTCTTCTTCACCTGTAGCGCCTTGGCCTTGGCTTCCACCGCGAGGTACATCACCAGGGCCACCAGCAGCGGCAGGATGAAGTAGATCGCGCGATAGGCGATCAATCCGGCGAGCAGGCTGCCGCGGGAGGCTTCGTGCTGCAGCAGGGCGATAAATACCGCCTCCAGCACCCCAAGCCCCGCCGGGATATGCGTGACTACCCCGGCGATGCTGCTGATCAACAACACCCCGAGCACCACCGGGTAATCCAGTTGCTTGGGCAGCAGGGTGAAGATCACCGCCGCCATCAGCGACCAGTTCAGCGCGCCGAGTGCCAACTGCAACACGGCCATGCGCAACGACGGCAGGCTGATTTCAATCCCGCGTACCGACCACGCGCGCTTTTTCGACAAGCGACAGGCCAGCAGATAACCCAGGCTCGCCAGTACCAACAGCGCGCCAACGCCTTGCAGCGCGCCACTGCTGAGCTTCCACCCTGGCGGCAAGGTCACCAGCCCGCTGCTGAACACCGCGCCGGCAATCGCCATGTAGCCGAACCAATTGGTGGCCAGGCTCAGCCCGAGAATCTTCGCGATGTTCCCGCTGCTCACCCCCAACCGTGAATACAGCCGGTAGCGCATGGCGATGCCGCCGACCCAGGCGCTCAGGTTGAGGTTGAAGGCATAGCTGATGATGCCCACCGGCAGGATCTGCTTCCAGCGCAACGACTGGCGGATGTAGGTGCGGCCGATCAGGTCGAAGCATGAATACACCAGGAAACTGCACAGGGTCAGCGCACCCGCGATCAGCAGGGTGCGAAGCTTGAAATTCCCGAGGGTGTCGAACACTTCGCTCCAGTCGATACGCCGGGCGAGCAGGGTGAACAACACGATCAGCACCAGGAAAAACACCACCGTCAGCGGTTTTTTCCAGCGCTTCAAAAAGCCGGGTTGGGCGCTTTCTTCAGCGGTGCGAGCTTGGGTCATGGTCCGGGCGCTCCTCATGGACGAAGGGTTTCAACCTCGGCTTGTGGGCCGGCAACCAGCCGGTCCACGAGGGAAAATGCCGCAGCACATGGAACACCACAAACCCCACCGTCACCCGCCAGAACCAGCCGCGAGGCGTGCGGTTTTCCGGCATGGTCTTGCAGTGGTTCCGGCTCAGGTATTCCAGGCGTTCGAACAACTGTTGATTGAAGCCGCGATCCCGAATCAGCACATTGGCCTCAAGGTTCAGCGACAGGCTCAGCGGGTCGAGGTTGCTCGAACCCACGGTGCTCCATTGCTCGTCCACCAAAGCCACCTTGCCGTGCAACGGGCGTTGGCAGTACTCGTGGATCACCACGCCTTCCTTGAGCAAATAGTCATACAACATGCGTGCCGCCAGCTTCGCCAGCAGCACATCCGGCTGGCCCTGCATGATCAATTGCACCTGCACGCCACGGCGCGCGGCATTGCGGATTTCCCGCAGCAGGCGGTAGCCGGGGAAGAAGTACGCGTTGGCGATGACTACCCGCCGCTGAGCCTTGCGCAGGGCGTGCAGGTAGGCTTCTTCAATGTCGGTACGGTGTTGCAGGTTGTCCCGGTAAATCAGCCGCACCAGGCCATCGCCTTCGCCTGCCGCCCATGGCGACGGCCGTTGCTCGCGCCGCCAGCCACGGCGCTTGCGCACGCGCCGGCCACTTTGTGCGAGGGCGAAATGATGCAGGTCGGCCACGGCCGGGCCTTGTACCTGCACGGCATAATCCTGCTTGGCCTCGGGGCCGAAATCCCCCAGGTGATCGGCCGAAAAATTGATCCCGCCGATAAACGCCACGCTGGCATCTACCACCACAATCTTGCGGTGCAGGCGGCGAAACCAGTTGGTGCGAAAGCCCAAAGTCTTGCTCGCCGGGTCGAACATCTGCACGGTCACGCCGGCCTGGCTCAGCTCGCCGAGAAACCCCGGGCTCAGCTCGCCGCAACCAAAGCCATCGAGGCTCGCGACCACCTTCACGCCACGCTGCGCCGCCTCGATCAAAATGCCTTTTAGTTCGTGGCCGACCTTGTCTTCGAACAGGATAAAGGTCTCCAGCAAGATCTCCCGCTGGGCTTGGCGCATCGCCTCGAACACCTTGGGGAAGTAGGCCTCGCCGTTCTCCAGCAACTCAATCTGGTTGTCGCTCTGCCAGCCGTAATCCAGGTCCTTGGCCACTGCGTCGTCCGGCGGCTGATCGGTGGCGATGTGTTCCACCGCGACCTTTTCCAGTGGTGCGCTGTTCATAGCTCGATCTCCACCGACAGCGGCGCGTGATCCGACAAATGCGACCACGGACGGCTGGTCAGCACCTGCGGCTGATGCACCTTGAGGTTGCGCACATAGATGCGGTCCAGGGGCAGCAACGGCAAGCGCGCCGGGAAGGTGCGGGCCGGCTTGCCCTGGGTTTCGATAAACACTTCCCGCAGGCCGCAGTGGGCAAGATCCGCGCGCTGGCGCCAGTCATTGAAGTCACCGGCGACAATCACCGGCGCGTCGGCTGGAATCTCGGCGATCCGCTGCGCGATCAGGCGCAGTTGCTGCTGGCGATGTACTTCCCGCAGCCCCAGGTGCACGCAGATAGCATGCACCTCCTGCACGTTGCCCGGCAGGCGCAGCACACAATGCAGCAGCCCGCGGCTTTCGTGACCGCTCTGGGAAATGTCGAGGTTGTCATAGCGGATGATCTGGAATTTCGACAGCAATGCATTGCCGTGGTCGCCATGGGGATACACCGCGTTGCGGCCGTAGGCGAACTGCGGCCAGATGCTGTCGGCGAGGAACTCGTACTGCGGCATGCTCGGCCAGTTGCTGTAGCGCTTGGGATGGCGCTCGTGGGTGCCGTGGATTTCCTGGAGGAACACCACGTCGGCGGCCACGCTGCGAATCGCCTCCCGCAGCTCGGGCAGGATGAAACGCCGGTTGAGCGCGGTGAAGCCCTTGTGGGTGTTGACCGTCAGCACCCTGAAGCGGGTGATGGTTTCGGTGGGCGTAATGGGCATCAGCTCCGGGTGGGTCATGGTTGCTCCCGTGGGTTGGGTGTCGAGTGACCTCCGTTTTTGGATGACTGTGGAATTTGGCAGAAAGTTTCGATGGTCCTACAGACGGCACCTACCCACTGTGGGAGCCGGGCTTGCCCGCGATTGCGGAGTGTCAGCAGACATTGATGCCACTGATCCACCGCCATCGCGGGCAAGCCCGGCTCCCACAGGTGTTTTGTGTTTGTCCTGCTGGATCAGTGCCCGCCAACCACCCGGGTCGAGCTCTCGGCATACACCGGGCCCAACCGGTCAAGTCGACCGCTCCAGGCCGTCAGCGCCAACGCCACCAACACTACCGAGCCACCAATCCACGCGGTGTGGATCAAGCCCATGTGAGCGACGATCAAGCCGCCGGCCCACGCGCCACCGGCGATCCCCAAATTGAACGCTGCGATGTTCAAGCCCGAGGCCACGTCCACCGCGTTCGGTGTGTGATGTTCCGCCTGGCGCACCACATACACCTGCAAGCCGGGCACGTTGCCGAAAGCGACCGCGCCCCACACCAGCACCGTGGCCAGGGCCAGCCATGGGTTGCCGGCGGTCAGGGTCAGTACGAACAGCACGGCAGCGAGCAGGGCGAAGATGATTTTCAGGGCGCTGATCGGGCCGCGTTTGTCGGCCAGTTTGCCGCCCCAGATATTACCCACGGCCACCGAGATGCCGTACACCAGCAACACCAGGCTGACGGTGCCGGCGCTGAACCCGGAGATGTCCTGGAGGATCGGCGCCAGGTAAGTGAACGCGATGAACGAGCCGCCGTAACCAACTGCTGTCATGGCGTACACCAACAGCAACCTTGGTTGTTTAAGCACTTGCAGTTGCTGCAACAGCGACGCCGGTTTGCTGTGGGCGATGGTGTTAGGCACATAGAGCAGGCTGCCGATAAACGCGATCAAGCCCAGGGCCGAGACGGCGAGGAAGGTTTCGCGCCAGCCGAAATGCTGGCCGATAAACGTCCCCAGCGGCACACCGGTCACCAGCGCCACGGTGAGGCCGGTAAACATGATGGCAATCGCGCTGGCGGCTTTTTCCTTGGGCACCAGGCTGGTGGCGATGGTGGAACCAATCGAGAAAAACACCCCGTGGGCCAGGCCGGTGACGATCCGTGCCAGCACCAGGGATTCATAACTCGGCGCCTGCCAGGCCAGCAGGTTGCCGAGGGTGAACAGCACCATCAGCGACAACAGCAGCAATTTGCGCGGCACTTTGCCGGTGAGGGCGGTGAGCACCGGCGCGCCGATGGCCACGCCCAGGGCGTAGAGGCTGACCAGCAGGCCGGCAGACGGCAGGTCTACGCCAAGGTCGGCGCCGATGGTAGGTAACAGGCCAACGATGACGAACTCGGTCGTCCCGATGGCAAAAGCGCTGAGGGTCAGCGCGAGCAAGGCAATGGGCATGGCTGCAACTCCGGTGGGTTTCAATCAGGAGCGCAGTCTCGGCGTTTGGCTTGTGCGGAAAAAGACAGGTATTGGCATTTGATATTTGCCTGTAGCGCACGGATCCACGTGCTGGGGGAACGATCGCGCCTCAAACCCGTCAGTTCCTTACAGACCCTTCTGAAGGAGCCCGGTGTTTTGTTGAATTTAAAGACTGTGCTACTGCTTGGTACGCTGCTGTTTTGCAGCAGTGGCGCGCTGCAAGCGGCCACCGCTCCCGCGGCTCCAGAGCCTGCCACCCCGGCCAAGCCGGAACTGTTGGTGGAAGGCGGCCTGCTCGGCGCCATCAGTTCCAGCATCGATGGTGTGCAGGACAAACTCGACCTCAACCAGAACCTGATCGACGCCTGGCGCCTGCGGGCCGACAGGGCGGCGGACGAGGTGGACAGGCTGGTCAACCAGCCGTCCGAGCGTTCCTCATGGAGTGTGGCCGGGGATTTCCTGGTGTTGTCGGGCGTGTGGATCGGCGCTTTTGTTGTGCTGACGCTTCTTGGGCGGTTTCTCGTCAAACGCCTGAGCCTGCAGCGGTATATCGCACCACGCCAGCGCCTTCAGGCGTTGCTGGGTTACCTGATTCCCTACACGATCCCCGCCTTGATCTGCCTGCCATTGACGCTCTACGTCAGTCACTTCCTACCCACTTCTGTGGGCCGCGCGCTGGCGCTGTGTTTTGCCTACGCCACCAGCAGCGGTATTTTTTCCACCTCGATGCTGCTGTGCGTCATCGTCATGTTCAACGTCGGCCACAAGCGCCCGGCCGTGCGGATTATTCGTGACTACTGCCCCAAACCGCTGTTCCTGATCGGCTTCCTCGCCGCCCTCAGCGATGCGCTGACCAGCCCGCAGATCGCCCGCCAGCTGGGGGGCAATATCACCGCCAGCGTCGCGATCTTCACCGGGCTGTTTGCTTCGGTGATCTTCGGCATGCTGGTGATTCGCCTGCGTCGGCCGGTGGCGCATTTGATCCGTAACCGGCCTTTGGCCCAACGCTTGAAACACCCGGCGGTGCAGCAATCCCTGCGGGTGTTTTCCGGGCTGTGGTATTGGCCGATTCTGTTGATGGTGCTGGTGTCGGCCATCAACCTGATCGGCGCTGGTGACGACAGCCAGAAAGCCCTGCGTTGCGCGCTGTTCACCACGATTTTGCTGATTGGCACGGTGTTTCTCAGCACGGTGTTGCAGCACCTGTTCCAGTCCCGCAGCACGGTGGCGGTGCAGCGCAGCAGCGCCTACAAGGAGCGGTTCCTCAGCCTGCTGCATGCGCTGTTGCGCATCGTGATGGCCATCGCCTTTATCGAAATCCTCGGGCGGATCTGGGGTGTTTCGTTGTTTGAGTTTGCCCAGCGTAACTCCGTGGGCCGGGCCATCAGTGATTCGCTGAGCAGCATCGGTTTGATCCTGCTGGTGACCTGGCTGTTCTGGGTGGTGCTCGACACGGCGATCCAGGAAGCGTTGAAACCGCCGGTCAACAAACGCTCCAGCCGCCAGCCCAGCACGCGGGTGAAAACCATCCTGCCGCTGTTGCGCAACGCGGTGAAAATCATCCTGGTGGTGATCTGCGCGATCACCACCATGGCCAATCTGGGGATCAACGTCGCACCGCTGCTGGCGGGTGCCGGGGTGGTGGGGCTGGCCATTGGTTTTGGCTCCCAGCAACTGGTGCAGGACGTGATCACCGGCCTGTTCATCATCATCGAAGACACCCTGTCGATTGGCGATTGGGTGGTGCTCGACTCCGGCCACGCCGGCACGGTCGAGGGCCTGACCATCCGCACCCTGCGCCTGCGGGACGGCAAGGGTTTTGTGCACTCGGTGCCGTTCGGGCAGATCAAGGCCGTCACCAACCAGTCGCGGCAGTTCGCCTATGCATTCTTCTCGGTGCAGTTCACCTATGACACCGATGTCGACAAGGCCGTGGAATTGATCCGCGAGGCGGGGCAGTCGATCCGCGATGACGTGTTCCTCAAGTACAACCTGCAAGGGCCGCTGGAGGTGTTTGGCGTCGACAAGATGGACCTTAACGGTGTGGTGCTGACGGCGCAGTTCCGGACGGTGTCGGGCGGGCAATATGCGGTGAGCCGTGCGTTTAACCAGCGCTTGAAAAAGCTTGTGGATAACTGTGCCTTTGTTCACTTCGCGCAAACTTATCCACAGCAGGTGATGTTGCCGCCGCGGGTGGGGCAGCAGGTGGATGAGCCGGAAGAGGAGGCGCCTTCGTCGGTGGTGCTGACGGAGCAGCCGCGCACCCAATAGTTTCGGGGTGGCAGGGCCGGCCTCATCGCAGGCAAGCCAGCTCCCACATTTGAAGATGTTCACAAATCAAAATGTGGGAGCCGGGCTTGCCCGCGATGAGGCCAGTACATGCACTAAACAAGTCAGTGCCTGACCAACTTCTCCCGCACCAACCCCGCCACCTGCTGATCCAGCTCCAACAACACCTGCTGCTTCCCGGCAATCTCCACCGCCGCCGGCACGCCATCCCGGTACACCAGCCGGTTGCCGCTCAACGCCGGCACCTTGCTACCCGGCAGCAGCGTGCCCACCAGGTTCAGCGGGTCGGCGCCGCACACGGCAATCAAGCTGCCGTCATGAGGCCGCCGGCGAACTTCCCTCAGCAGCGGGATCGCTTCCGGCAACGCAAACTGTTCCCCCGCCAAACCACTCACAAACCGCCCGCCGCGAATCTCGCCCCGGGCCTCCAGCCGATGAAAGGTGCGCAGCAGTTCCCGCCAACTGGGCAGCCAATCCGCCTCACGCTCCAGCAGGCGCCAGAACACCACGCCGTAGCGGCGCAGCAAGGTCATCGCCACATGCTCCAGGGTTTCTGCCGAATGCGGCCCGACAGTTCCCGGCGCGCGCCGTACCAGGGCCCAACGCCCTGCGTCGTCCATCCCGCCCACAAATGCCCCGCGTCCACGCCGACTGCTACGAGCCTGGCGCTTGCTCGCGGGCGTGGTCAGGGCGCGCAGGCCGGCGAAGCTGTCGGCGTTCGCAAGCCCGGCGCCCACCAGTTCCTGCAAGGCGGTTTCCAGTTCGCTGCGCAGCAGGTGGGCTTCGTGGACCAATTCATCGAAAAACAGCGCGCCGTTTTCCCGCAGCGCCTGATGGACTTTCTGCGCCTTTGGCGACAGCTCGGTGCTGTCCGGTGCTTCGGTCAACCCACTCCACAACGGCACCTGGCTGCGAGGCAGCAACACCACCGGCGTGCTGCGCAGGGCGGTCGCGCCGGCCTTGTTGCTCAGGCGCGTCCACACCACCTTGCCACTGCGGCACAAATCATCGAGCCAGCTCGGCGAGTAATCCTTGATCCGCGCGCTGAGCAAATCGCTGTCCCAGGCTGACGTGGCCGCAGCGTACCCTTCGAACTGCGCGACGATCTGCGGCAACACCGCGCTGCCCTGGCCGCGGGTGCCGTCCGACAGATGCTGCCAGTCGAACAGGAACCGCATGAAATCCTGCAACGCCACCGGTTCGATTTCCCGGCGCAGGCGCTTGACCGTGTAGCGGTGAATGCGCGCCAGCAGGTGGCGCTCGCACCATTGTTCGTCGCTGGCGCCCGGGCTGAAGCGGCCGCGCAGCACGTAGCCCTCGCTTTCCAGCCGTGCGAGTGCCTGGGACACGTCGGCCACCGGCAAGGCCAGGGGCGCGGCGATCTGGATCAAGGTCAACGGGCCGAAGCCGCTCAGGCGCGCCCGCAGCACTTCCACCAGGGCTTCCTCGAAGGTCCATGGTTCATCAAAGCCGGGCAGCAGCGGCAGGTCATTCGGATAGATCGCGGTCAAGCAACTCAAGCGTTCCACGGCCACCCAAACCGCCTGGTCGGTGCCAATCTGCAAACGGCTGGCGCGTCCACCGTCGGCCAGGGCTTGCAGCCATTCGGCCCACTGCGGCGTGACTTCCGATTCAGCGATGCACGCGAGGCTCATCAACGCCTCATGCATCTCGTCCAGGCCATTGGGCGCCGGCCAGGCTTCCTCGCGCACACCGGCAATCGCCTCGGCATCCAGGGCGCCGAGGTCGTCGGTGCTTTGCGGGTCGCTCCAGCGCCGGTTGAGCACGGCCTGGGTGCGGCGCTCTTCCAGTGGAGCGTCATCGAGAAAGGTGTAGGGGCGGGCGCTGAGAATCTCTGCCGCCAGCGGCGACGGCGCCGGCAGGTCGCGGCTGATCAGGCGGATTTCACCGCGCTCCATGCGCCGCAGCAGGGCCAGCCAGCCTTCGCTGTCCATGGCCTCGTGCAGGCAGTCGTCGAGGGTTTGTTCCACCAGCGGATGCTCGGGCACTTCGCGCTCGCCGGCGAGGTTTTCCAGGCAGGCGATCTGGTCGGGGAACACACTGGCGATCAGGTCTTCACTCTTCATGCGCTGGATCTGCGGCGCCACCTTGCGCCCGCCGGTATAACGCGGCAGCGCCAGAGCGACGCCCGCATTCCAGCGCCAGCGCACGCCGAACAGCGGTGCATCCAGCACCGCCTGGATCAGGATGTGTTCGGCCGTGTTGCTGTTCAGGTAACGCCACACCTCGTCGAGCTCGAAGCTGTGGCTGGTGGACAGCGACAACACGATCGCATCCTCGCTGGCAGCGGCTTGCAGTTCGAAGTTGAAGGTGCGGCAAAAACGCTTGCGCAACGCCAGGCCCCAGGCGCGGTTGATACGACTGCCGAACGGCGTGTGGATGATCAGTTGGGTGCCGCCGGACTCGTCGAAAAACCGCTCCATGATCAACGTGTCCTGGGACGGCAGCGCGCTCAATGCCAGCCTTGCCCGTGCCAGGTAATCCACCAGTTGCTCGGCGCTGGCCAGGTTCAATCCGAGGGTGCCGGTGAGCCAGTCGAGTGCCGGTTGCAGGTTGCTCGGCATGGCGGCCAGCAACTCGTCCAGTTGCCCATGCAAACGTGCCACGGCAAACGATAACTCCACACTGCGCCCCGGTGCTTCACCGAGCCAGAACGGAATGGTCGGCGGCTGGCCGTGTGCGTCTTCGACCCGCACCTTGCCGGCTTCCACCCGCAGGATGCGGTAGGAGGTATTGCCCAACTGGAAGATATCCCCGGCGATGCTTTCCACCGCGAAGTCTTCGTTGACGCTGCCGATGTTCAGGCTTTGCGGCTCCAGCAGCACGCTGTAGTCGGCGTTGTCGGGGATGGTGCCGCCGCTGGTCACCGCAGTGAGCTTGGCACCACGCCGGCCGCGCAGGGTGCGGGTGATGGCGTCGCGGTGCAGGTAGGCACTGCGGATGCCCTGGCGGCCGTTGTAGCCTTCGGCGAGCATTTGCAGCAGCGCCTGGTAGTGGCGCTCGTCCAGTTCGGCGTAGGGCGCGGCACGGCGAATCAGAGTGAGCAGGGCCTGTTCTTGCCATTCCTGGCAGCTGACTTCGGCGATGATCTGCTGGGCCAGTACATCCAGCGGCGCGACCGGGATCAGCAAGGTATCCAGCTCGCCCCGGCGCACGCAGTCGAGCAGGGCGGCGCATTCGATCAGATCGTCGCGGGTGGTGGCGAACAACCGGCCCTTGGGCGTGCCGCCGACCTGGTGCCCGGAGCGTCCGACTCTCTGCAGAAAACCATTGATCGAGCCCGGCGAGGCGATCTGGCACACCAGGTCGACATCACCGATATCAATCCCCAGTTCCAGGGATGCGGTGGCGATCAGCACTTGCAGTTCGCCGGCCTTGAGCCGTTGTTCGGCGTCCAGGCGCAGTTCCTTGGCGAGGCTGCCGTGGTGGGCGGCGACGGCAGTTTTGCCCAGGCGCTCGCTCAAGTGCCGGGCCAGGCGTTCGGCCAGGCGCCGGGTGTTGACGAAAATCAGCGTGGTGCGGTGTTGCCTGGCCAGTTCGGCGAGGCGGTCGTAGACCAGGTCCCACACGTCGTTGGCCATGACGGCCGACAGCGGCACCGGTGGTACTTCGATATCCAGGTCCCGAGGGCGTGCGTGGCCGATATCGACGATTTCACAGGAGCGGTCGGTGCCCACCAGGAAGCGCGATACCGCTTCGATCGGCTTTTGCGTGGCCGACAGGCCGATGCGGGTCAGCGGTTCGCGGCACAAACCCTGCAGCCGCTCCAGCGTCAGGGCCAGGTGGCTGCCGCGTTTGCTGGCGGCGATGGCGTGGATTTCGTCGACGATCACCGTGCGGATGCTGGCGAGCATCTGTCGGCCGGAGTCCGAGCCCAGCAACACATAGAGCGATTCCGGGGTGGTGACCAGGATGTGCGGCGGCTGCTTGCGCATCAGGGCGCGGTCTTTCTGCGGGGTGTCGCCGGTGCGCACGGCGGTGCGGATCGCCAGCGGCGGCAGGCCCAGCCGTTGCAGGTGCTCGGTGATGCCGGCCAGCGGGGTTTGCAGGTTGATCTGGATGTCGTTGGACAAGGCCTTCAGCGGCGAGACGTACACCACCAGCGTCTGGTCCGGCAGTTGGCCGCCATTGGCCAGGCCTTGGTGGACCAGGTCGTCCAGCACCGCGAGAAAGGCCGTCAGGGTCTTGCCTGAGCCGGTGGGCGCGGCGATCAGCGTGGAGCGGCGCTGGCGAATCAGCGGCCACGCCTGGGCCTGGGCGGCGGTCACCGAGGGGAACGTGCTGCGGAACCAGGCGCTGACGGCGGGGTGGAAACCGTGCAGGACCGTGTCCGTTGATTCAGGAAGGTTCATACCCAATTTATGCGGCCAGCCCCGGCAACTTGCAACCCCGCACTTTATAAGTGACGGTTGCGCTACAAACCCGCAAAATGCAACGATTCTGGCAAATGCCAACGGCATGGCTCACAAGCCTGTCGATAATAACCATCGTTCCAAACAGACCGGGCCTGCTCAATCTATGCGAATGCGCCTTATGTTACTGGGCGGCGGGAATGCCCTCGGGCAGGCGCTGATTCGCCTCGGTGCGGAGGAAGACATCGGTTTCCTCGCCCCGCGTCCGCCCCAAGACGGCTGGGATGCCGCGAGTCTCACGCAACTGCTCGACGACACCCGTCCCGATGCCTTGATCAATCTCGCCTATTACTTCGACTGGTTTCAGGCGGAGACAGTCAGCGAGACACGCCTGGCCGCACAGGAATATGCGATCGAGCGCCTGGCCGAACTGTGCCAGCACCACAGCATTACCTTGCTGCAACCGTCCAGCTACCGGGTGTTCGATGGCTCCCGCGCCACCGCCTACAGCGAAAAAGACGAACCCGTACCGTTAGGCCTGCGTGGCCAGGCCTTGTGGCGCATCGAGCAGAGCGTACGCGCCACCTGCCCGCAGCACGTGCTGTTGCGCTTTGGCTGGTTGCTGGATGACAGCGTCGACGGCACCCTCGGGCGTTTCCTGGCCCGCGCCGAAAAGCCTGATGAACTGTTGATGGCTGACGACCGCCGGGGCAACCCGACGCCGGTGGATGACGCCGCGCGGGTGATCATTTCGGTGCTCAAGCAACTCGATTGCGCCGCGCCGTTGTGGGGCACCTACCACTACGCCGGCCAAGAGGCGACCACTGCGCTGGCGCTGGGTCAGGCGATCCTCACCGAAGCGCGCAACTTCCACCCGCTGGCGGTGGAAGCCCCGACCGCCCAGGCCCACGCCGCCCGCCCGGATGCCGCCGACGAGCCGCAACACGCGGTGCTGGCGTGCAAGAAAATCCTCCACACCTTCGGTATCAAGCCGCGGGCCTGGCGGGCCGGTTTACCGGCGTTGCTCGACCGGTTTTACCGGCATAGCTGAGAACAACACAAAACAAAATGTGGAAGCGGGGCTTATGTGGGAGCCGGGCTTGCCCGCGATGCAGGCAACTCGGTTTTTCAGTCTCACCGAGGTGATGCTATCGCAGGCAAGCCAGCTCCCACACAAGCCAGCTCCCACATTTGGATAGGCTGCGTTGCTTAGCGCGTGTTTAGAACTTGTAGCCAATCCCCACCATGTAAACCATCGGGTCCACATCCACGTTGACCTTGGCCCGAGTGCCCTGGCCCAGCGCGTTATTGTCCACAGTGGCCTTGGTGCTGATGTCGATGTAGCGCGCCTGGGCGTTGATCATCCACTTGTCGTTGATCATGTAGTCCGCACCGATCTGCGCGGCCCAGCCCCAGGAGTTTTCAGCCTTGAAGTTGCTGAAGCCGGCCTCTTGGGCGCGACCGCCGACGTGTTCGTCGTAGATCCAGGTGTAGTTGATACCGGCGCCCACATACGGCTGGAACGCCGACTTGCTGTCCAGCGGGTAGTACACGACGCTCAGGGTCGGCGGCAGGTGTTTGAGCGAGCCGAGCTTGCCGTTGGCGGCGCCCAGGGCGGTGTTCTTGATCTTCACGTCGTGTTCGAACGGGGTGGCCGCCAGCAGTTCGATACCCCAGTGGCTGGTGAACATGTAGGCGAAGTTCAAGCCCAATTGAGTGTCACTGCTCATGGTCGCCTTGCCGCCCAGGTTGGTCCCGGCCAGCGGGCCCTGGTCAACCTTGACGCTGCTGCTGTCCGCTTTCGGGTTGACGGTGATGGCGCCGGCGCGAATCAGGATATCGCCCGCTTCGTGAGCGTGGGCAACGGGGGCGACGAGGGCGAGCGCGACAAGCGACGCGCCGAGCAGGGACTTGTTCATGGGAGCTCCAAAGGACGTTATTAATTGCTTGTGTCCAATGGTAAAGATCGTAACGTTCGAGCTTTTGACTCAGCTCAATGAAAGCGCAATCACGGGTTATTCCTGCAACTCGTACACGTAGATTTTGTCGGCATCCATCTGGTAACCGGCATCGGCCAGTTCGCTGCTGGACGGTTTGACCTGCATCTGGCCTTCGATCCAGTACGGCTGGTACAGCTCGTCGAGCTTCACGCCGATCTCGCTTTTCACATGCACGATCTGGTTCGACGGCGGTGGCGGCACGTGGATGCACGCGCCGAAATACGGCACCAGCAGAAACTCCGTGGTGCGGCCTTCTTCGCTGACTTCCAGCGGCACGATATAGCCCGGCAGGCGAATGTGCTTACCGTCCAGGCTTTGTACGACTGGCGCGTTGGGCAGGTCTTGCTTGGCGGCAGGCGCAGACTCCACCGACAGCGCATCCGCCATGCCCGACAAGTCGTGCAACGGTTTCATGTTGGGAATTTCCGGTGGCGCGTCCGGCGGGATCATCTCCTGCCACGACAGGTCCTTGGGCTGCTCTTCAGCCCAGGCAGGCAGGGCCACCAGCAGTAACAGTGCAAGCACGACGCGACGCATCAACAGCTTCCTCATAAACGTATCGACAGGCCATCGGCCAACGATTGCCGGTAGGCGCGCCAGGCCGGCACGCTGCCCATCAGCAGGGCTGCGACGAGAATACCGCCGAGCAGGGTCCATTCATATTCGCTCGGCAACGACAGCGGCAGGTCCAGGCCGTAGTTGGCCTGCAAATACCCGCGAGACGCGGCGATGCACACATACAACAGGCCGACGCCGGCGATCACGCCCGACAATGCCAGGGCGAACGCCTCGAAGATCAGCAAGGTCGCGATGTGCCAGGGCCGCGCGCCCACCGACCGCAGGATCGCCATTTCCCGGCGCCGCTCGTTGAGGCTGGTGAGGATCGCGGTGAGCATGCCGATCAAGCCGGTCAGCACCACGAACAGCGAGATCACGAACAGCGCCTTTTCGGCGGTGCCCATCATGCTCCACAGCTCTTGCAGCGCCACGCCCGGCAGGATCGCCAGCATCGGCTCGCCACGGAATTCGTTGATCTCCCGTTGCAGGGCGAAGGTGGAAATCTTGTTGTTCAGGCCGAGCATGAACGCGGTGATGGCTTGCGGCGTCAGGTCCATGTTGCGGGCCTGATCGGCGCTGATCCGGCCTTTGCCCTGGGCCGGTACGCCGTTGTGCCAGTCGATATGGATCGCTTCCATGCCGCCGAGGCTGATATGCAGCGTGCGGTCCACCGGGGTGCCGGTGCGCTTGAGAATGCCGACCACGGTGAACGGCTTGTCATCGTGCTTGACCAGGCTGACCACCGCCACGCCATGGGCCAATACCAGCTTGTCGCCGAGTTTGTAATGCAGGGCGTCGGCCACTTCGGCGCCGAGCACCACTTCGAACGGGTCGGTGGCGAAGGCGCGACCGCTGGCGAGTTCGAGGTTTTGCCGGCGGCCATATTGGTAGTGTTCGAAATAGGATTCGTTGGTGCCCATCACGCGGTAGCCGCGGTGGGAGTCGCCGAGGGAAATCGGGATCGCCCATTTCACCTGGGGGCTGGCGGCGAAGTGCTCGTAGCTGTCCCAGCGAATGTTGTTGGTGGCGTTGCCGATGCGGAACACCGAATACAGCAGCAAATTCACCGAGCCGGAGCGCGCGCCGACGATCAGGTCGGTGCCGCTGATGGTGCTGGCGAAGCTGGCGCGGGCTTCGGTGCGTACCCGTTCCACCGCCAGCAACAGGCACACCGACAGGGCGATGGCGAAGGCGGTGAGGATCGCGGTAAAGCGGCGGTTAGCCAGGCTGGCCATGGCTAGACGAAACAAATACATCTCAAACCTCTACGGGCGTGGCGGCGCGATTGAGTTCGGCCAGCGACAGGTTGCGGTCGAACAGCGGCGCCAGGCTCTGGTCATGGCTGACGAACAACAGGCTGGCGCCTGCTTCGCGGCACTCGGCGAACAGCAGCTGAATGAAGGCTTCCCGGGCGTCGTAGTCCAGGGCTGAAGTCGGCTCGTCGGCGATTACCAGTTCCGGTTGGCCAATCAGCGCGCGGGCGGCGGCCACCCGTTGTTGCTGGCCGATGGACAGGGAATCGGCGCGGCGTTCCAGCAGGCTTTTGTCCTTGAGGCCCAGGTGGGCGAGCAAGGTCGCGGCGGCCTGGTCGACGCTGCCGTGGCGCTGGATCGCCCTTTGCGCCCGCAGCTTGGAGAAGTGACAGGGCAACTCGACGTTCTCGCGCACCGAAAGAAACGGCAGCAGGTTGAACTGCTGGAAGATGTAGCCGGTGTGGTCGACGCGAAAGCGGTCGCGGGCGCCGGCCGAGAGTTCGGTCAGCTCCTGGCCCAGCAGGCGAATGCTGCCGCGACTGGGCTTTTGCACACCGCCCAACAGGCCCAGCAAGGTGGTCTTGCCACTGCCGCTGGGGCCCTTGAGGAACAGGGTTTCACCCGGCTCCAGGCGAAACGCCGGGATGTCCAGCAACTGCGGGTGACCGGGCCAGTTGAAGCCCAGGTCAGACAGTTCGATAAGTGCTTGGGTCATAGGAAATCAGTGGTCTGGCTCGATTTGAATGATGACACCGATCAACTGTAGGAGCTGGCTTGCCTGCGATGGCAGCACCGCGGTGTTTCTGGAGCACCGCGGTGTCTGCATCGCTGGCAAGCCAGCTCCTACAGAAGGGGGGTTACATCAGAATTTCAGCGTAGCTGCCTGCGCCGTCGCTTCTACACCCTGCTGGCCGCTCGGGCCAATGAGTTGTACCTGAATTTTCTGGGTGGCGGGGAAGGTCTTGAACACCTGGGTCAGGTCGAGGTTGCTCAACGCAGTCGGGGTGGCGCAGTTGAACTGGTAGTGAGCGTGGATTTCGCTGTGGTCGTGATGATGCTCGTGGGCGGCGGCACCTTTGCCATCGGTGGCGTGGTCGTCATCGTCGTCGTCATGGTCGGCTTCAGGCTTGTCGCCGAACAGCGGGCTGTTCAGTTCCTGGGTGCTGATCACGCAACCGGCGGCCTTGGGCAGGCTGAACAGCACCAACGGTTGCTCAAGTTGCTTGCGCGCAGCAGCGACCTTGGCCTTGTCGCCAGCGGTGGTGGCCAGGTGTTCGAAACCCACCAGGTTCATCGCCGGGCTGTCCAGCTCCAGCTCCAGGGCCTGGCCGTCGAGCACCGCATTGAGGCGGCCGACACCGTGTTCGTGAGCACCCAGGCTGCCGTGCTCGTGATCATGGTCGTGCTCGTCGGCAGCCTGGGCGATGGCCAGTGGCAACAGGGCAAAGGGCAAAGCGAGCAGCAAACGGCGCATGGTGGAGCTCCCGGATAAAGATGAAAGTTTTGTTATGTGATCTTATAACAATTTTGCGACGAGTTTGACCGCCTGCTTGGCGTAGCGCAAGACGCGTGGGAGCATGCTCGTCAGAAAAGTGCGGGAGTGAGTGCGATGTTGAGAATTCGTGGAACCGTCGGCGACCTGCCGGTGGACTTGACCCTGGAGCTGGATGACGGCGACTGGGCCCGGCTGGGCGCGCAGTTGCAGGCCAGCAAAACCCCGAGTGCCGAGCCCGTGATGGCACCGGCGGCGGGGAACCTGGACGAGAGCCTGTGGCAAGCCGCGCAGGACTTGCTGCGCAAGGCCGGCCAACTCAACGGGCTGGAACTGCTTGATCAACTGGAAGGATTGGCCGGCAGCGCCTCGGCGGGCAAGCGCCTGCTGGTGCGCCTGCGCCATAGCGCCAAGGTCAAGGTGGCCAGCGGCGGGGATACGCCGCTGTACAGCTGGATCGAGTAAGGGTCAGTACAACGCGGCGAACAGCTTGCGGCGGTAAACCGTGACAAGCGGGTGCTCGTTGCCGAGTAATTCGAACACCTGCAGCAGTGTTTTGTGGGGCAGGCCTTCGCTGTAGCTGCGGTTGCGGATGAACAGCTTGAGCAAGCCATCCAACGCGGCGTCGTATTGCTGGCGCGCCAGTTGCTGCACGGCCAGTTGATACGCCGCCTCGTCATCCTGCGGGTTTTGTGCGAGACGGGCTTTCAAGTCGGCAGCGTCCGGCAGGTCGGCGGCCTGGCGCAGGAAGGTGATCTGCGCCTTGGCGCCGGCCAGTGCGGCCTTGTGCTCATCGCTCTTGACCGCATCGAGCACGCTTTGCGCTTCGCCCAGCTCACCGCGTTCGGCCAGGCAGCGTGCGTACAGGATCAGCGCGGCGGCGTTGGTGTTGTCTTCGCCCAGCAAGGTCACCAGCACGGCTTCGGCGTCGATGATACGGCCTTCGGCAAACAACGCCTGGGCCTGCTCCAGCGGATCAGCCGCAGCAGGTGGCGGCATCTGCACATGGGGCTCCAGCATCGCGCGCACGGCGGATTCGGGCTGCGCACCGGCAAACCCGTCCACTGGCTGGCCGTCCTTGAACAGCACCACCGTCGGCAGGCTACGAATGCCAAAGCGCGAGACCACGTCTGGCTCGGCGTCGCAGTCGACCTTGGCCAGCAGCAACTCACCCTGATAACTCTCGGCAATCTTCGCGAGCATCGGCATCAACGCCTTGCACGGCGCGCACCACTCGGCCCAGAAATCCACCAGCACGGGTTTTTCGAAGGAATTCTGGATCACCGCCTGGTCGAACGTGGCGGTGGTGGCGTCGAAGATGTACGGCGTGGGCTCACTCATGGGGTATCTCGAAGAAAGCGGGGAATGGGGCAACTATAAGGGTTGGTGGGGTTGGCTGAAAGCGGGGCGGTCTCAGGATCGCTATCGCAGCCAAGCCAGCTCCCACATTGACTGCATTCCAAAGGTGGAACTCGGTCAATGTGGGAGCTGGCTTGCCTGCGATGGTCTCAACGGCGCCGCGAATGGTACAGGCTCACCTTGCGAAACTCCCAGGGCTCGGCCAGGTCGGGCAGTGTGAGGGCATCGAGGATTTCCAGGCGCTGGTAGTCCGGGTGCTGGAAGTCCCGAACCCGGGAATCGGCGACCAGCGCTTCGCGGCCCCGGGTGAGGAACTGGTCCAGCAGCGGCAGGTTCGCCCGGTCGTACAGCACATCGGCGACCAGGATCAGGTCAAACCGGTCGGCTTCGGCGAAGAAGTCTTCTGAATAATCCAGTGTTACGCCGTTGAGTTCGGCATTCGCCCGGCAGGCGGCCAGGGCCAGCGGATCAAGGTCGCAAGCCACCACTTCCAGCGCGCCGGCTTTTACCGCGGCTATCCCGGCAACACCCGAGCCCGCGCCGAAATCCAGCACCCGCTTGCCCGCAACCCACTCGGGATTGGCCGCCAGGTATCGCGCCAGCGCCAAACCGCTGGCCCAGCAAAAGCTCCAGTACGGTGGCTCATGCAGGATGCGCCGGGTTTCTTCGGGGCTGAAGGCGCGGTCCATGTTGTCGGCGTCCAGCAGCCACAGCGACAACGCCGTGCCCGGCAGCGGGTAGGGCACCAGTTGGGCGTCGCCGATCAGTTCGCTGAGGGCGCGTTGCAGGTCCAGCGGTGGCGTCATGGTGCGGGAACGAGTTGCAGCGGGCCGGTGGTCTGGGTGATCGCTTGGGTGATGCGCACGGGCGGCAGGTGCAGGATCAACTGGCCGGACTGGCTGGCGCGGCCACGCAGTTCAACGCGTCCGCCTGCGGGGAAGGCTTCGGGGTTGAAGCGCAGGCGGAAGGCCAACGGCTTGTTGTTGCCGATCAGCACGCTGCTGGCGAGCAGTTGTTGCGGGCGCGAGCGGTCGTCGATCACCAGCAGTGCCAGTTCAACTTCCGCACCGGCAGGTACGCCGTTCAATTGGCCGCTGACTTCACGCTGGAAGGCGGGCAACGGGCCCAGGTCTTCTTCCACGCCAGGGATTTTTTTCTCTTGCTGAGGGGCAGCAACGGGCGCGGCAGGTTTTGGGGTATGGCTGCTGCAGGCGACCAGGAAACCAAGCAACGTGAGCAAAACAAGTGGTCGTAACTGCATGTACGGCTCCAGAAAGGACAAAATCCGTGGCTTAAAAAATATGAAACATAATAGTCAGCCTATATACCGTAAAGGCTATGGCTTGTCTTGCCACGGGGATGCGCTACCATGGCCCTCCCATTTTTTGTTGCCTGCCACCATGCACTGTCCCTTCTGCGGTGCCAACGACACCAAGGTCATTGACTCGCGTCTGGTCGCCGAGGGCGAACAGGTGCGTCGCCGGCGTGAATGCCTGGCCTCTGGCTGCGGTGAACGTTTCACCACCTTCGAAACCGCCGAACTGGTATTGCCACGTCTGATCAAGACCGACGGCAGTCGCCAGCCTTTCGACGAAGAAAAACTGCGCGCCGGAATGCAGCGCGCCCTGGAAAAACGCCCGGTGAGTGTCGAGCGGCTGGAAGCGGCGCTGGTGCACATCAAGCATAAGCTGCGGGCTACCGGCGAGCGCGAAGTCAAATCCCTGGTCGTTGGAGAACTGGTGATGGCCGAGCTGCAAAAGCTCGACGAAGTCGCCTATATCCGTTTCGCCTCGGTGTATCGACGCTTCCAGGACCTCAACGAGTTCCGCGAAGAGATCGACCGCCTGGCCCGTGAGCCGGTAAAAGAATGAACCCACCTTCGGCAGAACAAGCGGTGCTCGACGCCCATTACATGGCCCGTGCCCTGGAATTGGCGCGCAAGGGCCTGTACACCACGCACCCCAACCCACGGGTTGGCTGCGTGATCGTGCGTGACGGGCAGGTTGTCGGCGAAGGCTGGCACGTGCGCACCGGCGAGCCCCATGCGGAAGTCCACGCCCTGCGGGCAGCGGGCGACAGGGCCCGGGGCGCCACCGCCTATGTGACCCTTGAACCGTGCAGCCACCACGGGCACACGCCACCATGCGCCGATGCACTGGTGAATGCCGGCTTGGCCCGCGTTGTCGCCGCGATGCAGGACCCGAACCCGGAAGTCGCCGGGCGTGGCATGCGCCGTCTGGCCCAGGCCGGGATCGAGACTTACAGCGGCTTGCTGGAGAATGAGGCGCGGGCGCTTAACCCGGGCTTCCTCAAGCGCATGGAACATGGCCTGCCGTTTGTGCGGGTCAAGTTGGCCATGAGCCTGGACGGTCGCACCGCGATGGCCAACGGCGAAAGCCAGTGGATCACCGGCCCGGCCGCCCGTGCCGCTGTGCAGCGTTTGCGGGCCCAGGCCAGTGTGGTGCTGACCGGCGCCGACACGGTGTTGGCCGATGGCGCTCGCCTGACGGTGCGCGCCGCCGAACTGGGCCTGGACGAAGAGACCACCGCCCTGGCGATGTCCCGCCCGCCGCTGCGTGTATTGATCGACGGCCGCCTGCGGGTGCCGTTGAATGCGCCATTCTTCAAGGCCGGCCCCGCGCTGGTCATCACCTGCGTGACGCCGGACAACCAGTACCCCACCGGCCCCGAGTGCCTGGTGGTGCCGGGTGTCGACGGCCAGGTCGACCTGCGTTCCGCGCTGGTGGCCCTGGCGGCCCGTGGCGTCAACGAAGTGTTGGTGGAAGCCGGCCCAAGCCTGGCCGGTGCCTTCGCCCAGCAAGGCCTGGTGGACGAGTACGTTATATTCGTCGCCGGCAAGTTCCTCGGCTCCGCTGCCCGCCCTTTGTTGGACTGGCCGCTTGAGAAACTGGCCGACGCCCCCCAACTCAAGATCACTGAAATGCGCGCTGTGGGCGACGACTGGCGAGTCACTGCCATTCCTGTGCCATCAGCGAGCGTATAATTCCCGGCCTGCGCCACGTCTTCAGGAGAACGGCATGTTCACCGGCATCATCGAATCCATCGGCAGCATCCGTGCAATGACCGCAAAAGGCGGCGACGTACGCCTGCTGGTTGAAACCGGCAAGCTCGACCTGAGCGACGTCAAACTGGGCGACAGCATCGCCGTCAGCGGTGTGTGCCTGACCGTCATCGAGTTGCCTGGCAACGGCTTTGCCGCCGATGTCAGCCGGGAGACCCTGGACTGCACTGCGATGAACGACCTCAAGAGCGGCAGCCCGGTGAACCTGGAAAAAGCCCTGACCCCGACCACCCGTCTCGGCGGGCACCTGGTCAGCGGCCACGTCGACGGTGTGGGCGAAGTCGTCGCCCGCAGCGAAAACGCGCGTGCCGTGGAATTCCGTATCCGCGCGCCCAAAGAGCTGGCCAAGTACATCGCCCACAAAGGCTCGATCACCGTCGACGGCACCAGCCTGACCGTGAACGCCGTGAATGGCGCCGAATTTGAACTGACCATCATTCCCCACACCCTGAGCGAAACCATCATGGCGTCGTACCAGCCAGGTCGCCGGGTGAACCTGGAAGTCGACTTGCTTGCCCGTTACCTGGAGCGCCTGTTGTTGGGCGATAAGGCCGCAGAGCCGACCGGGAGTAACATCACTGAAAGTTTTTTAGCCGCTAACGGCTACCTTAAATCCTGACCCAAGGGGGTGCCGCGTGGCGCTCAACAGCATCGAAGAACTGGTTGAAGACATCCGCCAAGGCAAGATGGTCATCCTCATGGATGACGAAGACCGCGAGAACGAAGGCGACCTGATCATGGCCGCCGAGTGCTGCCAGCCGGAACACATCAACTTCATGGCCAAGCACGCCCGTGGCCTGATCTGCATGCCGATGAGCCGCGAACGTTGCGAGCTGCTCAAGCTGCCGCTGATGGCACCGCGCAATGGTTCGGGGTTTGGCACCAAGTTCACCGTGTCCATCGAAGCCACTACCGGTGTGACCACCGGCATCTCCGCTGCTGACCGCGCCCGCACCGTACAAGCCGCCGCCGCGAAAGACGCCAAGGCTGAAGACATCGTCAGCCCGGGCCATATCTTCCCGCTGATGGCCCAGCCGGGTGGCACCCTGGCTCGCGCCGGCCACACCGAAGCTGCCTGCGACCTGGCGCGCATGGCCGGTTTCGAGCCGAGCGGGGTGATCTGCGAAGTGATGAACGACGACGGCACCATGTCCCGTCGCGCCGAACTGGAAGAATTTGCCGCGCTGCACAACATCAAGATCGGCACCATTGCCGACCTGATTCACTACCGGATGATCCACGAACGTACCGTTCAGCGGATTGCCGAGCAGCCCCTGGACAGCGAACTGGGCCAGTTCAACCTGGTGACCTATCGTGATTCCGTGGAAGGCGACGTGCACATGGCCCTGACCCTGGGCACCATCTGCGCTGAAGAGCCGACCCTGGTGCGAGTGCACAACATGGACCCGCTGCGCGACCTGCTGATGGTCAAGCAGCCGGGGCGCTGGAGCCTGCGGGCCGCGATGTCCGCGGTGTCCGAGGCTGGCAGCGGTGTTGTATTGCTGCTGGGGCATCCGCTGGATGGCGACGTGTTGCTGGCGCATATCCGCGAAACTGCCGACCATGCGCCGGTGAAAAAACCGACCACCTACAGCATCGTCGGTGCCGGTTCGCAGATCCTGCGGGACCTGGGCGTGCGCAAAATGCGCCTGATGAGTGCGCCAATGAAATTTAATGCCATATCCGGTTTCGACCTGGAAGTAGTAGAATACGTGCCCTCCGAATAAAGGCCGGCGTTGTTTACCCCTTGTTCGCGGTTCAAATATCACTGAGGGGCGCGCACCAAGCGCGTCCCGGCTCTTTAAGAGATTTGTCGAATGACCCTGAAGACCATCGAAGGTACCTTCATCGCCCCCAAAGGCCGCTATGCCCTGGTGGTTGGCCGCTTCAACAGCTTCGTGGTTGAAAGCCTGGTAAGCGGTGCCGTGGATGCCCTGGTTCGCCACGGTGTGAGCGAAAGCGACATCACTATCATCCGCGCTCCTGGCGCCTTCGAAATTCCACTGGTTGCGCAGAAAGTTGCACAGCAGGGTGAATACGCGGCGATCATCGCCCTGGGCGCGGTCATTCGTGGCGGTACTCCGCACTTCGAATACGTGGCTGGCGAATGCACCAAGGGCCTGGCCCAGGTGTCCATGGAGTTCGGCGTGCCGGTTGCCTTTGGCGTGCTGACCGTTGATTCCATCGAGCAAGCCATCGAACGTTCCGGCACCAAGGCCGGTAACAAAGGTGCTGAAGCTGCCCTGTCCGCCCTGGAAATGGTCAGCCTGCTGGCACAGTTGGAGGCCAAGTGATTAGCGACGACAGCGATCAGTTCAACCCCCAGGACCCGCGCCCGGCAGACGCCGGCAAGCCCTCGAAAAGCGAAAAGCGTCGTGCGGCCCGCCAGCTTGCGACCCAGGCCCTGTACCAGCGCCACATGGCTAAAACCTCGCTGAACGAAATCGAGGCGCAGTTTCGCGTCGACAACGATTTCAGCGCGGCCGATGCCAGCTACTTCCACGACATCCTGCACGGCGTTCCGGCCAACCTGCCGGAGATCGACGCTGCACTGACGCCGTGCCTGGACCTGGCGATCGAAGAGCTGGACCCGGTGGAACTGGCCGTATTGCGCCTGTCCACCTGGGAACTGCTCAAGCGCGTCGACGTGCCGTACCGCGTGGTGATCAACGAAGGGATCGAACTGGCGAAAGTCTACGGTTCCACCGACGGTCACAAGTTCGTCAATGGCGTGCTCGACAAGCTGGCCCCGCGCCTGCGTGAAGCCGAAGTGAAGGCGTACAAGCGCTAACTGGCGCTTGCTGACGCAATGGGCGAGTTTGAGCTGATCCGCAACTACTTCGCCGCCGCGCCTTGTGCGCAGGGCGGTGCAGGCATTGCACTGGGGATTGGCGACGACTGCGCCTTGCTGGCGGTTCCCTCCGGGGAACAGCTGGCGATTTCTACCGATACCCTGGTGGCCGGCGTGCATTTTGCCGACCCCTGCGATCCGTTCCTGCTCGGCCAGCGCTCGCTGGCGGTGGCAGTCAGCGACCTGGCGGCCATGGGTGCCAACCCCCTCGCGTTTACCCTTGCCCTTACCACCCCGACGGTTGATGCCGATTGGCTGCAACGCTATGCCCAGGGTTTGAACGCCATGGCCCAGGGTTGTGGCGTGGTGTTGGTGGGCGGCGACACCACCCGTGGGCCGCTGAGCCTGACCATGACCGTGTTTGGCCGGGTGCCGGCGGGCCAGGCCTTGACCCGCAGCGGTGCGCGGCCTGGCGACTTGCTGTGTGTGGGCGCAGAGTTGGGCAACGCCGCCGGTGCATTGCCGCTGGTGCTGGGGCAGCGCACGGCAGAGGCGGCGATCGCCGAGCCGCTGCTGGCCCATTACTGGTCGCCGCAACCGCAGTTGGCGCTGGGCTTGGCGCTGCGAGGCAAGGCCACGTCTGCCATGGATATTTCCGACGGCCTTCTGGCTGATTGCGGGCATATCGCCAAGGCGTCGGCTGTCAGTTTGTTGATCGAGCAGCAAAAGCTGCCGTTGTCGGCGGCCTTGCTGGCGTTCGTCGGTGAGGCGGATGCCCGTGTGGCCGCGCTGAGCGGTGGTGATGACTACGTATTGGCGTTCACGTTGCCGCCCGCCGAACTGGCGCCGCTGTTGGCTGCCGGTGTGCCAGTGCATGTGATCGGCCGGGTCGAGGCGGGGCAGGGCGTTGCCCTGCTGGATGCGTCTGGGCAGGACATCACGCCGGTCATTCGTGGCTATCAACATTTCTGAAAGGCATAGAACCAAGCTGAAGGCCAATCGAACCTATTGATCTTTATCAGCGATAATTCAGCTTAAGCGTCTGTAGGAACCTACTGTTACAATCCCACCCCTGTGAAATCTGAAATCAGGAGCACAAGGTGCCCGTCGTTTTCGTCGCTGCTTCCAAGCTGCCAACCCCTTTTGCCACGTTCACCATGAATGGCTTTCTTGAAGAAGCCACCGGGCGCGAACACGTTGTTCTCAGCCTCGGTGACGTGGCGGACGGCGCCCCGGTGCTCGGCCGTGTGCACTCCGAATGCCTGACCGGCGACGCCCTGTTCAGCCAGCGCTGTGACTGTGGCTCGCAACTGGAAGCTGCCATGCAAGCCATCGCCCGCGAAGGCCGTGGCGTGTTGCTGTACCTGCGTCAGGAAGGCCGTGGCATTGGCCTGCTGAACAAGATCCGCGCCTACGAGCTGCAAGATGGCGGCGCCGACACTGTAGAAGCCAACGAGCGCCTGGGTTTTGCTGCTGACCAGCGCGACTACGCCATCTGCCTGCCGATGCTCCAGCACCTGGGCGTCAAATCCCTGCGCCTGATGACCAACAACCCGCGCAAGGTCAAAGCCTTGACCGACATGGGCATCACCGTCGCCGAGCGCGTGCCGCTGCACACCGGCCACAATCCGCACAACAAACTGTATCTCGCCACCAAGGCCAGCAAGCTCGACCACATGATGGGCAACGAGCACCAGGGCGAGGTCGACCGGGCGTGACGCGCGGCCAGGTCAAGCGGCGACTGTCATTTAACTGGTGGCAATACCTGGCGTTGGCGCTGGCCCCGTTGTTTGTGATCAACCTGGTGTTTGGCAAGGTCGAGCCCTTGCTGCCGGTGCTGGCGATGCCGTTTTTTATCGCAGGCGTAGCCTCGATGTTTGTCAGCCTGCGGTACTTCCATGGCTATAAACACGCGCTGATCGCCACCGGCAAAGCCCTCGATACCCCCGAAGAACCGGCTGCCTGGATCACCCTCGCGGCCCGTCGGCGCGTGGCGTTGCTGGTGGCCGCGCTGCCGGCCTGGGTCGGCGCGCTGGCGGTGTTTGTCGGGCTGGAAGCGGTGCCGCTGTTTCTGCTGGCGCTGTCGACTCTGGTGCTGTTCTACCTCTACCGCATCCCGCGTCAGTTGGGTTGATGCGCGCCTGGCTGGCGGTGTGGCTGCTGGTCGTCGCGGCCCAGGCAGCGGCGGTCGAGCGGGTTGTGAGCCTTGCACCGTCGTTGTCTGAAATCGTCGTTGAACTGGGCGCCGCCGATTTGCTGGTGGGCGTACTGGACGGCGGCGAGCGGCCACAGGCGTTGGCTAAGGTGCCGTCGGTAGGCAATTACGGGCAGTTGGACATGGAGCGGCTGCTCAGCCTCAAGCCGGATTTGATCCTGCTGTGGCCCGGCAGCGTCGGCCCGGCCCAGCGTGAACAGCTTCAACGCCTGAACATCCCGGTGTTTGTCGCCGAACCCCACAGCCTCGAACAACTCACCTCACAGGTCGAAACCATTGCCCGGCAACTCGGGCGGGCGGAGGCTGGCCGGCAATTGGCCGCGCAGCTGCGTCAGCGCTTGGCCGAGCTGCGCTTGCGCTATCACCGGGCCGAGCCGTTGCGCGTGTTTTATCAGGTGTGGAACCAGCCGCTGTACACCGTGGGCGGCGGGCAGATCATCAGCGATGCGCTGGATGTGTGCGGCGCGCGCAACGTGTTCGACGACCTCAAATTGCCCGCGCCGCAGGTCAGCATCGAGTCGGTGCTGCAGCGCAATCCCGAGGTGATTCTGGCGGGTGATCAGGCGCAGCGGGATGCCTGGAAGGCCTGGCCCCAGGTGGCGGCGGTGGCTGGCGGGCGTTTGCTGCTGGTGCCTGACAAGGGCCTGGAACGGCCCAGCGGGCAGATGCTGGAGGCGGTGGCGCGGTTGTGTCAGGTGATTGCACCGGGGCTGTGAGACCGCTATCGCAGGCAAGCCAGCTCCCACATTTGACCGAGTCGTCTGGATAAACACCGTCCCTTGTGGGAGCCGGGCTTGCCCGCGATAAGGCCGGTGCAGACGACCTAGATTTCCGGCGTCCAGGTCACCCCGAACATCAACGCACGGCCTTCTTCCCGATAGCCATATTGCTGGCCTTGGTACTGATACAGCGCCCGGCTGTAGTCTTTGTTCAGCAGGTTATCGAGCTTCATTTCCAGGGTGATCTCGTGATTCACCGCCCAACTGCCCCGTAGACCGAGCAACCCATACCCGCCCAGGCGTTGCTGGTTCGCCGGATCGTCGTAGCTGCTGCTCACCGCCTGCCAACTGGCGCCGACGCCGAACTGGTCGAATTGGCGGTCCAGGTCCAGGCTCACGGTGCGCCGGGCTCGACGCGCCAGTGTGCGCCCAGTGTCGCGGTCCCGTGGATCGATCAGGGCGACGCCCAGGCTGCTTTGCCAACCGAACAGTTCTTGCTTGAGCGCCGCTTCGAAGCCGTTGATACGTGCTGAACTGACGTTTTGCGGGCCGCCGCTGGCGAACACGATCGCGTCCTGAATGTCGGTGCGGTACAGCGAGGCTTCGAGCCGGCTGGCGTCGCTGAGTTGGCTGCGCCACTGTACTTCGTAGCTTTTCGAGGTTTCGGGTTTCAGGTTCGGGTTACTGTTTTTGAAGCCGAATTCGTCCGGGTAGTAAAGGTCGTTGAACGTCGGTGCCCGGAAGCCTTCGCTGTAGCTCAGTAGCAAATCATTATCCGGGTTCAACGGCAGAGTGAACGTGCCGCTCCAGCTATTGTGGCCGCCGAATTGCTGGTTATCGTCGCGGCGCAGTCCCAGTTCCGTGGAGAAAGATTGCGCCTGGAAACGGTGCTGGATAAACGCCGCGCGGTTCCAGCGACTGTCTTCGGCGAACGCTGTGCTGCTGTTGACCTGGTCCTCGTACCAGTCGCCGCCCAGGATCAGGCTGTTCTGGTCGTTCAGCGTCAGGTCGTTCTGCCAGTTCAGCGAGTTGCGGTAGGTGTTGAACACGCTGCGTTCGATGCTGAGCTTGTCCAGGGTCTGTTCGCGGTTTTCGCTGTGGCCCGCTTCCAGCCGCGATTTCCACACGTCATTGATCCGGGCGTCGACGTAGCTGCTGACGCTGCTCACGGTGAAGTCGGTGTAGGGCTTTTGCGGGGAGAACGAGTTGTCGAATTCACTTTTGCCGCGGTTATCCAGCACGTTCACGCCTGCTTCGATGTCATCGTTGAAGGCATGGCTCAGGCTGAAACTGAGGGCCTGGTTGCGATAGGCATCATGGTCGCGGTCGCTGGGGTACGAGGTGCGCGTACGATTGATCCCGGCCGTGTCATCCAGGCTGGCGCCCAGGTTGAAGCGGGTTTGCGCGTCGCCGCCGGACAGGCCCAGGCTGCGTTCCCACGTCTGGTTGCTGCCGAATCCCACATGCAGCCGGGGTTGCACGCCGGACTCGGTATTGCGCCGGGTGAAGATCTGGATCACCCCGCCAATCGCATCGCTGCCGTAGATCACCGAGCGCGAACCGCGCAGCACTTCCACGCGCTCAACCTGCTGGATATTCAGGTATTGCAGGTTGCTGGTGCCGCTGGTGGAACTGCTAATGCGCTGGCCGTCCACCAGCACCAGGCTCTGGGCGGTCGAGGTGCCGCGAATGTACACGTTCGTCTGGCTGCCACGACCACCACTTTGCGCCACCTGCACGCCGGGTACGCGGCTGAGCAAGTCGCTCACGCTGGTGGGTTGCAGGCGGTCGATGTCGTCGCGGGTGAAGACGGTGTTGGCGGCGCTGCTGTCGTTGCGCGCCTGGACCTGGCGGTTGGCGCTGATCACCACGTCGGGCAGCTTGAGGGCTTCGTCGCGTTCGAAGCTGTCGGCGAGCAGGTCGGTGGCGGGCAGTAACAGAAGGGGCAGGGCAAGGCGAAGGCGGATCATGGGCTGTCCGTAGCTTTTGAAGTTGGCATAGAACAAATGTGGGAGGGGCTTGTGTGGGAGCCGGGCTTGCCCGCGATGCAGGCACCTCGGTGTGTCAGTTACACCGAGGTGGGGCTATCGCAGGCAAGCCCGGCTCCCACAGAAGCCAGCTCCCACATTTTTAATCGCGTTCCTACAGGCCCAGCAGGGTCATGCGCTGACGAACCGAAGCTTCAATCCCCGCTTCATCCAGCCCGCACTCAGCCAGCATCTGCGCCGGCTTGGCATGCTCGACATACACGTCCGGCAAGCCCAGGTGCAGCACCGACTTGAGGATGTTCTCCCGCGCCAGGAACTCACTGACTGCCGCACCGGCACCGCCCATGATGGCGTTTTCTTCGATGGTTACCAGCAGCTCATGGCTACCGGCGATCTCGCGCACCAACGCTTCGTCCAGCGGTTTGACGAAACGCATGTCCACCACGGTGGCGTCGAGCTTCTCGGCCACTTTCAAAGCTTCGGCCAGTTGTACGCCGAACACCAGCAAGGCAACGCCACTGCCCTGGCGACGAACGATGCCCTTGCCGATCTCGATAGGCTCAAGGTCCTTTTCGATCACCGCATTCGGGCCATTGCCGCGCGGATAACGCACGGCCGCCGGGCCGTTGTACAGGTGGCCGGTGCTGAGCATCTTGCGCAGTTCGTTCTCATCGCTCGGGGTCATCACCAGCATGCCGGGGATGCAACGCAGGTACGACAAATCGAAGCTGCCGGCGTGGGTCGGGCCGTCTTCGCCCACCAGGCCGGCACGGTCGATGGCGAACAGCACGTCGAGGTTCTGCACCGCCACGTCATGAATCAGTTGGTCATAACCGCGCTGCAGGAAGGTGGAATAGATCGCTACCACCGGCTTGGCGCCTTCACAGGCCATGCCGGCGGCGAAGGTCACGGCGTGTTGTTCGGCGATGGCCACGTCGAAATAGCGCAGCGGGAAACGCTCGCTGAACGCCACCAGGTCGGAACCTTCCTTCATCGCTGGAGTGATGCCCACCAGGCGCGGGTCGGCGGCGGCCATGTCGCACAGCCATTCGCCGAACACACCGGAATACTTCGGCCCGCTGGGTTTCTTCGGCGCGGCGGCCGGGGCGTCCAGGGGTTCAAGCTTGGTGATCGCGTGGTAACCAATCGGGTCGACTTCCGCCGGAGCGAAGCCTTTGCCTTTCTTGGTGACGATGTGCAGGAACTGCGGGCCCTTGAGATCGCGCATGTTGCGCAGGGTGGCGATCAGGGTTGGCAGGTCGTGGCCATCGATCGGGCCGATGTAGTTCCAGCCCAGCTCTTCGAACAGGGTGCCGGGAACCAGCATGCCCTTGGCATATTCTTCGGTACGACGGGCAATTTCCCACGCGCCGGGCAGACGCGAGAGCACCTTCTTGCTGCCTTCACGCATGCTGGCGTAAGTACGGCTGGAGAGGATCTTTGCCAGGTAATTCGACAGGCCGCCGACATTGCGCGAGATCGACATGTCGTTATCGTTGAGGATCACCAGCATGTTGGCGTCCACTTCCGGCGCATGGTTCAGCGCCTCGAAGGCCATGCCGGCGGTCAACGCGCCATCACCGATCACCGCAATCGCCTTGCGATCACTGTTCTGCAGCCGGGCGGCGATGGCCATGCCCAGCGCTGCACTGATGGAGGTGCTGGAGTGGCCGACGCCAAAGGTGTCGTACTCGCTCTCGGAGCGGCGCGGGAAGGCGGCGATGCCGTCCTTCTGGCGCAGGCTGGCCATGCGCTCGCGGCGTCCGGTGAGGATCTTGTGCGGATAGGCCTGATGACCCACGTCCCACACCAGCCGGTCGTCCGGGGTGTCGAACACGTAATGCAGCGCAATGGTCAGCTCGATGACGCCCAGGCCGGCACCGAAATGCCCACCGGTCTGGCCGACCGTGTAGAGCAATTCCAGGCGCAACTCATCGGCCAGGGTTTCCAGCTCGGCTTCACCCAGGCGGCGCAGGCCGGCCGGCGTGTTGGCGCGGTCCAGCAGGGGCGTGGCCGGGCGCTTGCGGGGAATCTCTTGGAACGTCGTGGGCATCAGGCGAATCGTTATAGGTATAGAAGAGGCGGCAGTTTACCTCAAGCATCGCAAACTGCCCACGCAGAGCGCCGAACTTGGCTGATATGCGGTGGAAAAGGCCAGTGCTGTCAGTGGCGGCGTTCGACGATATACCGCGCCAGATCACGCAGTGGCTCGGCAGCCGCGTCGAAAGGTCGCAGGGCATCGAGTGCCTGGTCCCGCAGTTCCAGGGCGTAGGCCTTGGCGGCTTCCAGGCCGAGCAGCGAAGGATAGGTCGGCTTGTCCCGTGCGATATCGGCACCCTGGCGCTTGCCGAGGGTCGCGGTATCACTTTCAACGTCGAGAATATCGTCCTGCACCTGGAACGCCAGGCCGATGGCCCGCGCGTAGGTCTGCAAGGCTGCCAGTTGTGCGGCGTCGGCACGGCCACTGGCCAGGGCGCCGAGGTGCACGGCGGCCTCGATCAGCGCACCGGTCTTGTGGCGGTGCATGTATTCCAGGGCTTGTTGATCGAGCTTGAGGCCGACCGAGCCCAGGTCAATCGCCTGGCCGCCTACCATCCCGGCCGGGCCTGCCGCTAATGCCAGCGCGGTGACCATACGCAAGCGGATCTCGGCGTTGACGCGGCTCAAGCGCGGGTCCAGCAGGGCGCTGAACGCCAGGCTTTGCAGGCCGTCACCGGCGAGAATCGCACAGGCTTCATCGAAGGCTTTATGGGTGGTGGGCTGTCCGCGACGCAGATCGTCGTCGTCCATCGCCGGCAAATCGTCGTGTACCAGGGAATAAGCGTGAATCAACTCCACCGCACAGGCGGCGCCGTTGGCTTCCTCCGCCTGGGCGCCGAGTGCTTCGCAGGCCGCGTAGGCGAGCAACGGGCGCACGCGCTTGCCGCCATTCATCACGCTGTAGCGCATGGCCTCATACAGGCGGGCCAATTCAGGAGTAGGCGCAACAAACAGCGGCTCCAGCGCAGCATTGACCCGGGCCTGGCTGCCGGCCTGATAAGCGTCGATCATTCAGGCTGTTCCGCATCGAAAGGTTCTTCGGCCAACTCCCCGTCGCGTTCCAGCAACACCTGGACCTTCTGCTCCGCCTGCGCCAGGGCGCTCTGGCAGTCACGGGTCAGGCCGATGCCTTGCTCGAATGCGGTCAACGAGTCTTCCAGCGACAACTCGCCGTTCTCCATACGCTCGACCAGCGCTTGCAGGTCGGCGAGGGATTGTTCGAAATCGAGTGCAACTTTTTTGCGGGCCATGGCGGCTATTCCGGTAGACGGTAAACCGGCGCGACACTAGCAGACATGGGGGATTGGGGCAAATGAGTGGGGGGAATTGCCTTGTAAATCAGTCACCTTGGGTGTTGATTTGGTAACGGGTGCTGCGCCCGCCGCCGGGTAACCGAACCAGGCAGTTTTTTTCCAGAAGATCGGCCAGGTGTCGAGTCGCCGTGGCCTTGGACACTTCGGCCACGGCCTGATACTGGGCGGCGCTGATCCCGTGCTCAAAGCTCTTGTCGCCGCCGTCGAGCAAGCGATTCAAGACTTTGGTCTGTTCAGCGCTGAGTGCGTGGTCCCGATGCCGTTGCCAGAAGCGACTTTTGCCCAGCACCCGGTCAATCCGCGCCATGGCCTGCTGCAGGCTACGAAGCAGGGTTTGCAGGAACCACTCAAACCAATCGGTCACATCCAGCGTGGCTTTTTGACCGGTTTCCAGTGCGCCGTAATAGCCCGCCCGGTCTTCAAGGATGCTCGCCGACATCGCGTAGAAGCGGATGGCCTGGTTCTCTGCCTGGGCGAGCGCGAGGTCAGTAATCGCCCGCGTCAGACGACCGTTGCCATCATCGAAGGGGTGCAGTGTGACGAACCAGAAATGCGCCAGGCCTGCGCGCAGCAATGGGTCGAGGGCCGCATGATTCCGGCTGGCTTCAAACCATTCGATGAAATCGCCCAGAGACTGCTCCAGCCCTTGGCGAAGTGGCGCCTCGAAATGCACAGTGGGCCGGTCCAGTCGTCCCGACACAACCTGCATCGGCTCATCGCCCCTTAGCGCGCCTACGTTCAAGGCGTGCGTGGAAAAGCGGGCTTCCTCGGCGGGAAACAACCATCGATGCCAGTTAAATAGACGGGTTAGGGTAAACGGCTGAGCAAACTGTTGTGTGGCGTCCACCATCAAGTCCGCCAGGCCCTCGCTGCGCCGGCTCACGGAGCCATCCTGCAATTGCTCAAGGCCCAGGCGGCGGGCCAGGGAAGATCGTACCGAGCCGACGTTGAGTTGCTCACCCTCGATTGCCGAGGACGTCAGGATATTTTGCAGCAAGGCATCCAGTTCATTCTCCGAACTCTGCGCCTGGCTGACCGAACCGAGCATGCCCAGCAACTTTCCCTGCGCCTGTGTGCACTCACGCAACAAGGCTGCAAGGCGCTCTGGTTGCCAGTGAAAGTGCGGCCAGTCAGGTTGCTGCCAGATCCAGTTCGGGTGATCCATGGCGGTGTGCTCGGTGGGTGAGCCGAATAGAAGGCTTATTCGGCTCATCGTCCAGTCAGCCGCGCACGATCAAGATGCGACGGGTGAGGGCTGTGGTGCGCAGTTTTTGGGTGCTGATCAGCGCGTCCAGGGCACTGTCGACCTGATTCAGATTGAAGCTGGCGTTGATGGTGCGTTGTCCGACTTTATCGTCGAGCCAGATCACGTGGCCACCTTGATAGCGCACCAACTCCTCAAGCACCTCGCGCAAGGGTGCGTCTCGCACGCTCAGCAGCCCTTTGCGCCAGGCCAGCAGGCGTTCGGCGTCGACGGCTTGGGGGGCTTGCACATATCCGCTCACCACGCGCAACTGTTCGCCCGGCTGCAGCGTTTGGTGTTGCCCGGAGGCGGCTACTTCAACACTGCCGCGCAACAGAATGACCTCGTCGGATTTGTCGTTATGTGCGATGGAAAACTCGGTGCCCAGCGCCCGAACCCGAGTGCCGCCGGCTTGCACAATAAATGGTCGGTCGTCGTGGCTGACTTGCAGGTACACACGGCCTCTTCGCAGATTTACCCGGCGCTCATCTGAGGTGAGGTCGATATCGAGCGCGCTGTCGCTGTCCAGATGCAGGTGTGAACCGTCGGCCAGGGTGATGTCCTGTTGTTGCCCTATGCGGGTGGTGTAGTCACTGCCCCAACTGCAGATCGGCGGGGTACCCAGCCATATCGCGCCGGCGGCGAGTATCAGGCAGGCAGCGGTGGCGTAGGTTCGGCGTCGGGAAATCGGCTGACGGCGATCTGGTTTGTGTGCTGCTCGGGAGGGGCGATCCAGCAACTGCCAAAGCGTCTCGGCGTTTTGGTAGGCGTGGGCATTCAGCGGGTCTTCGCGCCACTGCGCAAACGCGGTGAGCTCCTGAGACGTCACGGTTTCCCCACGCAGGTGGGTAAACCAGTCCAGGGCTTGCTGATCACGTTCGGACGGCGAAGGGGTGGGTTGATCGTTCATCGGGACTCGGTTGCTTGCAGGGCTGCGGTGCAATGGGCCATGGCCTTGTTCAAATGTCGCTCCACCGCCCGGGCATCAATATTCAGACGGACGGCAATCTCCTTGTAGCTCAATTGCTCAACCCGGGCCAGCAGAAACACTTCGCGAGTCGGCGAGGGCCGCCCGTCGATCAGGCGTTGCAGGTGTTCCAGAGTATTGCCGGCGATTGCACTGTTCTGCGGGTCAGCGTCGCCGGTCAGGGTTTGCAATTCATGGTCATCGTTGATGCCACGCACGCGATTGCGCCGGGCGTGGTCGATGCTCAGGTTATTGGCGATGCGGTAGAGAAAAGCGCGTACGTTGCCCATCTTGGCGACTTCGCTGTTCATCAGCCGGATGAAAGCGTCTTGCAACAGGTCGTTGGCGGTTTCACGGCAGTTTACCCGGCGGGTCAGGTAGGCCAGGAGTTCGCCGCGGTGCTGGCGGTAGAGCGGGCCGAGGTTGCGGTTGCCAGGGGAATCGGGCATGGCGGCGCTTTTGGGGGAGTGGTTGAGGTGGGGATGGTATAGGGGATGAGAATTTGTCGTAAGAATGAGGAGTTGTCTGAGCGGCTGTTTGTTCTGCAGATCTTTAATGTTTGGATGTTGGTGTTTCAGAAAAAGAAGAATATACCTGTGTTGTTTTTCAACGCGGTATTAGTGAGTTTTATAAGCTTTTTTAATAGCTCGGGATTCTCAGGGATTGCAGCGCTCATTAGGATGGCGAGCGTATTCGTCAGATCGTTTGCACCCTGAATGCTTTCATCTTCATAATCGTCAATTATTTTTCCAAGCTTTGAGTTTATATCCACAATTATTCCTGATTTTGTTAGTTGTTGGTGTTCTGCTTCGCTCAGGTGCAGTTGTTCTAGTTTGCTCTCAGGGCATACGTCCAAGTCGAGAAGTTTTAAGGCTTCTTGGGTCAGGGGGACGGTTATCAGCTTCATTCAAAAGATTTCATTTGGAAGTGAGTGACTTGTAGTGTTAACTGTTTGCTGTGTATCTAGTTGCTTGATCGCAGTTTTTGGTGTTCCAGTATAGGGCTGATTGAACTTAAATGTACCCTTGGGGTGGAGTTGGATGAGAGTCTAGTGGTTCTGCGTTGATCGGCAGTGGGTTTTAGCTTACAGATTTGTTGGGTAGAAGTAGATGGCGGCTGTTGTCAAATGCACATGGGCTGGTTTTTGTTTGGGAGCCTTGTTTAGCTCAATAAGGGCGATGGAGCCATTAATACGTATAGCTGCGTGTTCGTCATCCATTGATATCAGTTCGGCTGTTACGTATGTTCTACCCGCTGCTGAGTAAATCTGATCAACGTTTTTGGACGATGGTTTGATATTTTTGCCCCAGCAAAAAATATCATCCAGACTAACCTCAACCTCGCATTCCTTTCCGATTTCTGGACACGTTCCCACCCATAAGGCTACTCCGTTGCCGACAAGTGAGTGAAAACTAACCTCTAAAACGTCGCCTTTCGAAACTACATTAGTTATTTTTACTAGCATATTTTTCCTTCAGTGAGTATGTTTATTTGATCGTGCTTTATACGTATTAAGCGTCAGCTATACCAGGCTATAAGTAAAGCTGTCACTTATTCAGGGTTTCATCGGTCGGCTTCCAGAACTCAAGGTCTTGCATATGACGTTCCAAGTCATCCATGTCGTCTTCCCCCAAGGTAGTATCAAAGCCTTCGCATATTAACCTTCGGACCTTTGCCAGGCGGCCAGTGATGCCGAAGTTGTCTATGAATTTAGTGGTGGCATCTTGGTATTCATTTTGCGGTTTTCCGATATAGTATGTTCCCATTTTTCGCAATGAAACTAGCATGAATTCGATTTCTTTTAATGCTTCTAAAGCGTTTTTTCCGGATATGGTTATTTCTTTGTTTTGTTTTAACATATTATTTTCTCTTTACAAATTTAGGGTTAATTAGCTTTAGGTTTCCTTCGACGGTTAGCTCCAAGTAACCATAGCGCGGATTTTTCAGCCATTCCAGCATGTGTTTCGGAGCATCTGTCTCTACATAGTCTCGTCCTCGACTCAAGTCAACCTGATAGCGGTCTTGGACGTCGGCAGCACTTAGAACCTTATTTTTTGCTGGTTCCATGTAAACACGATTGTTGTCATGCGCGAAAATCTCTCCTGCTTGTTCTATTCCGGTTAATCCTTTTCTGTTGGTGTAGTGCCTAACCCTGACAGTTTGTTCTTTTTTTACGGCTGCGCTTGGCGAGCGTGGGGAGTTGTGATTGACGCTTGCACTGCTTGCTGGATTTCCGACCTTGACGTCCGGTTTACAACCATCCGCAGCCGGACAGGTATTCAACCCCAACGGATCCACCCACCCCGTCGGGTTGGGCACGTACTGGTATCCGTTCAGCCCACCCGCCAGTTTCACCGGATCAGGCGTCAGATAGCGACCAACGTCCGGATTGTAGTAGCGATGGCGGTTGTAGTGCAGGCCGCTTTCGGGGTCGAAGTATTGGCCCTGGAAGCGCAACGGGTTGGTGACGGTGTTGACGTCCAGCTTCGCGAGTTGGCCGTAGGCGCGGTAGTGGGCGGACCAAACGATTTCGCCGTCGGGCGCGGTGAGTTCTTGTGGGGTGCCAAGGTGGTCGAGTTGGTAGTGGAAGGGTTTTGCGTCTTCCGGGCCGTAGCCTTTCAGCAGCGCTAGCGGGCGGAAGCTGTTGGGTTCGTAGAGATAGCTCTGATGATGATTGGCGCTGTGTTCGGCGATCAGCGTGTCGCCTTGCCAAAAAAACTCGGTGGTTTGGCCTTTTATCGTTTTGGTGATGCGCCGACCGAACGGGTCGTAGCGGTAGCTGGCCTGTGTGCCGTCCGGTTGGATGACACTGATCAGTCGATGCTGGCAGTCGTAGCGGTACTCGGTGACCAGTTGCTGGGCTCGGCCCCGACGTTCGCGCAGGAGGTTGCCGAAGGCGTCGTAGTCGTAATGACGGTCGCCTTGCATCAGCAGGCGGTTGCCTTTGACTTCGCTCGGGCCGACGCGGTCTTGCATCAGCAGATTGCCCGCCGGGTCGTGAACGAAGCGTTCCTGCAGGTCGTGCGAGTGGTCGGCGCGGGTCAGGCGGTCGAGCGGGTCGTAGTGGTAGTCGTGCTGGCCTTTGCGGGTGTCGAGGATGCGGGTGAGGTTGCCGCGTTTGTCGTAGTCGTATTGGCGGCGTTGGTGGCGTTGTTCCTGTTGGGTGATGGCGTGGGCGTGCAGGCGGCCCTGTTCGTCGTAGTGATAGTGGCTGAGGAGCTGGCCTTGTTGGCGCTGGTGTTCGCGGCCGGATTTGAACAGGTGCGAGGTGAGCGGGTTGCCATTCAGTTCGACGGTGGCGAGGTCGCCTCCTTTGTCGTGGTGGAAGGCGAGGCGGTTGTTATCCGGAAGGCGTAATTTTTCGAGTTGGCCGCATTCGTCATAGCCATAGCGCAAGGTGCCCCAGCCCTGATGTTCGGCGGTGAGGCGGTTTTGCAGGTCGTATTCGTAGTGCAGCGGCCAGTGGCCGTCGTCGACGCTGAGGAGGTTGCCGAGTCGATCGTAGGTGTAATCGACAATGCTGCGGTCGTGCAGGGTTTTTCTTACGAGGCGACCGGCTGCATCGCGCTCATATCGGGTAACCAACTGACTCCCATCGTCACCGTATTCGGTCTTTTCCAGCAGATGCCCGGCGAGGTCGTAGACGTAGGCGGTACGTCGGCCATCAAAGCCGGTTTCCTGCTGGATCAGGCCGTTGGCGTGATAGTCGAGCCGATAGGTTTCGCCGACTTCATTTTCAATCTCAGTCAGTAACAACCGGGCATTGTCGTAACGGTATTTGAGCTGCGTGCCGTCGGGATTAATCCGACGGCTGATCAGGTGCAAACCGTCTGCATACTCATAGCGAGTAACCCGACCCAGTTCATCGCGCTCGGCAGTGATTTTTCCGTACGGGTTGTAGCTGAATTCGCGGGTTGCCCCACCGGGCTGAATCACCTTCAGCAAACGACCTACGGCGTCCCACTGATACTGGGTCAGCGCACCATACTCATCCACGCAGGCAACCTGCCGGCCCAGGTCGTTGTAGCGATAACGCCGTACACCGCCATTCGCCAGCTTCTCCTCGATTAGCTGGCCACGTTCATTCCAGATAAAGCGCTGACTGCTGTTGTCCGGATGCCAAACGCCGCTGAGCTTGCCGTGTTTGGTGTAGGTGTATTCGGTGTAGTTACCGTCCGGATCGGTCTTGCGGGTGATATCGCCCTGGTCGTTACGCTGGTATTTCCAGACCGCCTCACCACGGCGTACAACTCGAACGAACCCGTTGTCATGCTCGTAGGACGTGGGTGCATCGTCCCCGGGAAACAGCGCAATCAACCGACCGGCTTCGTCGTACTGATACGCCGTCACCGACCCCAGCGGATCCTGCTCAACCGTCAGCCGGCCTTTTTCATCGTAGGATTTGAAGTGCTCGGCACCGTCCAGATCAATCCGCTGCACCAGCCGTGCGCGCTGGTCGTGGACGTAGACTTCCTGGCTGCCATCGGCGTTGTGCACGGTGACGC
>NZ_JAOTOA010000021.1:0-97858 GCF_036346535.1 Pseudomonas sp. Z18(2022) | reverse complement strand
TGTGGGAGCGAGTTGTTAGTTAGAAGAAGCCCAGCGGATTGATGTCGTAGCTCACCAGCAGGTTTTTGGTTTGCTGATAGTGATCAAGCATCATCTTGTGAGTCTCACGGCCTACACCGGACTTCTTGTAACCACCGAACGCGGCATGCGCCGGGTACAGGTGATAGCAGTTGGTCCACACACGCCCGGCCTTGATCGCCCGGCCCATGCGGTACGCGCGGTTGATGTCGCGGGTCCACAGGCCGGCACCCAGGCCGAACTCGGTGTCGTTGGCGATCGCCAGGGCTTCGGCTTCATCCTTGAAGGTAGTGATGCTCACCACCGGGCCAAAGATTTCTTCCTGGAACACCCGCATCTGGTTGGTGCCCTTGAGCAGGGTAGGCTGGATGTAATAGCCGGTGGCCAAATCGCCGGTCAGCTTCTCGACCTTGCCGCCGGTCAGCAGCTCGGCGCCCTCGCCCTTGGCGATTTCGAGGTAGGACAGGATCTTGTCGAACTGCTGCTCGGACGCCTGGGCGCCGACCATGGTGTCGGTGTCCAGCGGGTCGCCGCGTTTGATCGACTCGACCTTCTTCATCACCACTTTCATGAAGTCGTCGTAGATCGACTCTTCCACCAGTGCGCGGGAAGGGCAGGTGCACACTTCGCCCTGGTTGAAGAATGCCAGCACCAGGCCTTCGGCGGCCTTCTCGATGAATTGCGGCTCGGCTTTCATGATGTCGGCGAAGAAGATGTTCGGCGATTTTCCGCCCAGCTCAACGGTGGACGGAATGATGTTCTCTGCCGCCGCATGCATGATGTGCGAGCCCACTGGCGTGGAGCCGGTGAAGGCGATCTTGGCGATGCGCTTGCTGGTGGCCAGGGCTTCGCCGGCTTCTTTGCCGTAACCGTGCACCACGTTCAGCACGCCCGGCGGCAGCAGGTCGCCGATCAGTTCCATCAGCACGTTGATGCCCAGCGGGGTTTGCTCGGCGGGCTTGAGCACCACGCAGTTACCGGCGGCCAGGGCTGGCGCGAGTTTCCAGGCGGCCATCAGCAGCGGGAAGTTCCACGGGATGATCTGGCCGACCACGCCCAGCGGCTCGTGGAAGTGGTAAGCGGCGGTGTGTTCGTTGATTTCGGCGCTGCTGCCTTCCTGGGCGCGGATGCAGCCGGCGAAGTAGCGGAAGTGGTCGGCGGCCAGCGGGATGTCGGCGTTCAGGGTTTCGCGAACAGCCTTGCCGTTGTCCCAGGTTTCGGTGATGGCCAGCAGTTCGAGGTTCTGTTCGATGCGGTCGGCGATTTTCAGCAGCACCAGCGAGCGGTCCTGGGCCGAGGTCTTGCCCCAGGCGTCAGCGGCGGCGTGGGCGGCGTCCAGGGCCTTGTCGATATCCTTGGCCGTGGAGCGCGGGAATTCAGCAATGGGCTTGCCGTTGACCGGCGAGGTGTTGGTGAAATAGTTGCCATCGACCGGCGCGACAAACTCACCGCCGATGTAGTTGCCGTACTTGGCCTTGAACGAAACGATAGCGCCTTCAGTACCGGGGTGTGCGTAACGCATGGTGAGTATCTCCTGGCTTTTTGTGTTTATTGGAGGACGCACGGTTGTGCTTGTTAAAGCGTAGAGCAAAGGTTGGGCCAGTGCCTCGCAGTGCCCGTAAATCAAGGGGTTGGAGGTTGTTGCAAACCGTTGCTGTGACACACTTGATACAACCCGAGTGACAGTTTGTGCCACAAACGGTACAGCCTGTGACCGGTGGGTCTGCCCGGGATTGCAATGGTCGGGAGGCTGGAGGATGCTGGGCACTCGCGCGCGGTTTGTAGTTCACGCAGGGAGAATAATAAGAACATGCAAAACGATCATTTCAGTCGCCATGCCCAGCAAGTCTTGACCGTCACCCGTGGCCAGGACCCGCTGCACGGCCCCGGCAGCGATCCGTCCATCGCCCGCTCCTGGCTGCGTTGCCTGGAGGACTATCACCTCGACCCCGCGCTGACCATGGCCCCCACGGTGCTCGAACATGGCCGGCTGCTGGAAAGCCGCGAACGCCTGCAACAAGTGCTGAGCATCGCCGGCAGCGAAATGAACAGCCTGCATCAACAACTCTCCGGTGCCGGCCACGCGGTGCTGCTCACCGATGCTCGCGGGGTGATCCTCAACTGTGTCACCGCTCCCAGCGAGCGCAAGATTTTCGAGCGCGCCGGGTTGTGGCTGGGCGCGGATTGGAGCGAGGCCTGCGAAGGTACGAACGGCATCGGCACCTGCCTGGTGGAACGCCAGTCCCTCACCATTCATCGCGATGAACACTTCCGTGGCCGCCATACCGGCCTTACCTGCTCGGCCAGTCCGGTGTTTGATCCCCATGGTGAGCTGCTTGCGGTGCTGGATGTGTCGTCGGCGCGCGAGGCGGTGTCGCGCCAGAGTCAGTTCCACACTATGGCGCTGGTCAATCTTTCGGCGAAGATGATCGAGAGTTGTTACTTCCTGCGGCATTTCGAGAATCACTGGTTGCTGCGTTTTCATTTGCAGGCCGAATCCGTGGGCCTTTTCAGTGAAGGGCTGCTGGCGTTCGATGGCGAAGGGCGCATTTGTGCGGTGAACCAGAGTGCATTGAACCTGCTTGGGCAAATTCGTGGTGGGTTGTTGGGGCAGCCGGTGGAGGCGTTTTTCGATTGCTCCCTGGATGAGTTGCTCGGGCGTGCCAGCGCGAATGCCAGCGCCAGTTGGCCCCTGCGTACCCGCGATGGCCGTGGGTTGTTCGCGGTGTTGCGCGGCCAGCCACGCAGTGTGCCGGCGCCGGTTCCTCAGCCGATGCCCGAGCGGGCGCGGCTGCCGGGCATTTGCCTGGGGGACGCGGCGCTGCAAAACGATTTCCGCAAGGCGTTGCGTGTGTTTGAGCGCGACGTGCCGTTGCTGGTCAATGGCGAAACCGGCTCTGGCAAGGAGGCATTTGCCAAGGCGGTGCACCATGCCAGCCTCAGGGCCGACAAAGCGTTTATTGCACTGAACTGTGCAGCCATCCCGGAAAGCCTGATCGAAAGCGAGCTGTTCGGCTACCGCGGCGGCAGCTTCACCGGCGCCCGCAAGGAGGGCATGCGCGGCAAGCTGCAGCAGGCGGACGGCGGCACGTTGTTTCTGGACGAAATCGGCGATATGCCCTTGGCGTTGCAAACCCGGCTGTTAAGGGTATTGGAAGACCGGCTGGTAGTGCCTATCGGCGGCGAGCCACAGGCGGTGAACGTCAGAATCATCAGCGCCACCCACCGTAATTTGCTGGAGCGGGTACAGGACGGCAGCTTTCGCGAGGACCTGTACTACCGGCTGAACGGTCTGGAAATCGCCCTGCCACCCCTGCGTGAGCGTAGCGACAAGTCGCAGTTACTGGATTTTCTGCTGGCGGAGGAGGCGGGCGATCAGTCGGTGTTGCTTGACAGTCCCGCGCGGCAGGCACTGCTGGCATTTGCCTGGCCGGGCAATGTGCGGCAGTTGCGCACCGTGTTGCGCACGTTGGCGGCGTTGTGTGACGACGGACGTATCGGGCTTGAAGACTTGCCGGCAGTGATTCGCCAGGCGCGCCCGCAGCCCGCGAGGGCGGACGAGCTTTCGGACTCGCCCCTGGACGACGCAGAGCGCCTGGCGCTGCTCAATGCCTTGGAGCAACAGCGCTGGCATATGAGCCACACGGCCGAGCAACTGGGTGTCAGCCGTAACACCCTGTATAGAAAGCTGCGCAAACACGGGATTGCCCGTTAGCTAAAGGGTGCGATTTGTTCCTCCCTACGCTAACCTGCCTCGATGTTTTACGAGGTCGACTATGCACATTCATATTCTCGGTATTTGCGGCACGTTCATGGGCTCAATGGCAGTGTTGGCCAAAGAACTGGGCCATCACGTTACTGGCTCCGACGCCAACGTTTACCCGCCCATGAGCACGCAACTGCAGGCCCAGGGCATTGAGCTGACCCAAGGTTACGACCCGGCGCAATTCGACCCGGTTCCGGACCTGGTGGTGATCGGCAATGCCATGGTGCGCGGCAACCCGGCGGTCGAATATGTACTGAATAAAGGTTTGCCGTACGTGTCTGGTCCTCAATGGCTGGCCGACCATGTGCTGCAAGGCCGTTGGGTGCTCGCCGTTGCCGGTACCCACGGCAAGACCACCACCAGCAGCATGCTGGCTTGGGTGCTGGAGCATGCGGGCATGAGCCCGGGCTTCCTGATCGGCGGTGTGCCACAAAACTTCTCGGTGTCGGCGCGCCTCGGTGACACGCCGTTTTTTGTCATCGAGGCGGATGAGTACGACAGCGCGTTCTTCGACAAACGCTCCAAGTTTGTTCACTACCGCCCGCGCACGGCGATCCTGAACAACCTGGAGTTTGATCACGCTGACATCTTCCCTGATCTGCCAGCTATCGAGCGGCAATTCCACCACTTGGTACGTACCATTCCCAGCGAAGGCCTGGTGATTCACCCGACTACCGAACCGGCCTTGCAGCGGGTGATCGAGATGGGTTGCTGGACCCCGGTACAAACCACGGGCGCGGGCGGGCAATGGCAGGTCAAGCTGCTGAGCGAAGACGGCTCAAAATTTGAAGTCCTGTTCGAAGGCGTCGCCCAAGGCATCGTCGAGTGGGACATGACCGGCCAGCACAACGTCGCCAACGCCCTGGTCACCCTGGCGGCCGCGCGGCACGTCGGCGTGGTGCCGTCCATGGGCATTGCCGCCTTGAGCGCGTTCAAGAGCGTCAAGCGCCGCATGGAAAAAGTCGCTGAAGTGAACGGGATTACCATCTACGACGACTTTGCCCACCACCCGACGGCCATCGCCACCACCCTGGATGGCTTGCGCAAGCGCGTGGGGGACGCCCAGGTAATCGCGATTATCGAACCGCGCTCCAACTCCATGAAGCTCGGCGCCCACCGTGACGGTTTGCCCGAAAGCGTCAACGATGCCGACCAAGTGGTGTGGTATGCACCGGCCAACCTTGGCTGGGACCTGCCCGCCATCGCTGCGCTGTGCACCGTGCCGTCGATTTGCTGCGACTCGCTGGACGGCATCATCGAGCACGTGAAACACCAGGCCAAGCCCGGCACCCATGTGGTGATCATGAGCAACGGCGGCTTCGGCGGCCTGCACGGCAAGCTGGCCGAGGCCCTGAAGTGAGCGGCCCGGAGCGCGTCACCCTGGCGATGACCGGTGCGTCCGGCGCGCCCTATGGCTTGCGCCTGCTTGACTGTTTGGTGCGCGAAGACCGCGAGGTGCACTTCCTGATCTCCAAGGCGGCGCAACTGGTGCTCGCCACCGAGACCGACGTTGCGTTGCCGCCCAAGGTGCAGATGATGCAGGCCTTCCTTACCGAGTACACCGGTGCGGCGGCGGGGCAGATCAAGGTCTATGGCAAGGAAGACTGGATGTCGCCGGTGGCCTCTGGCTCCGGCGCGCCGGCCGCGATGGTGGTGGTGCCATGTTCCACCGGGACCCTGTCGGCGATTGCCACCGGGGCCTGCAACAACCTGATCGAACGTGCGGCGGACGTGACCTTGAAGGAGCGTCGCCAGTTGATTCTGGTGCCGCGCGAGGCGCCGTATTCGAGTATCCACCTGGAACACATGCTCAAACTGTCGAACATGGGCGTGACTATCTTGCCTGCGTCGCCGGGCTTTTATCACCAGCCGCAAACCATCGATGACCTGGTGGACTTTGTGGTGGCGCGGATTCTCAACCTGCTGAATATCCCTCAGGACATGCTGCCGCGCTGGGGCGAACACCATTTGAGCAGTGATGAATAAATTTCTGATGCTGTTGCTGGCGTTGCATCTGACCGGTTGCGCCACTGCGCGCACGCTGGACGCGGCGCAACCCGGCGCGCCGGTGGTGTATGCCGGGACGCGCCTGGATATGTATGCGATTCAGGGCGGGTGCTGCGCGATGGACCGTTTCGGAGCCGAGGCGCCGAGCTATCCCCATGTCGATCTACCGGCCAGCGCCTTGCTCGACACGCTGCTGTTGCCACTGTCGGTGCTGACGGTGCTGGGGGTTGGATTTAACGCGACGGGCGGGCTTTAGGGGCTGAAAGGGGCGGCTGGCCTCATCGCAGGCAAGCCAGCTCCCACATGAGACTGGGTTCGCCATGACAGCGCGGTCAGTGTGGGAGCCGGGCTTGCCCGCGATGAGGCCAGCCGGCCCACTGCAAAACTACTTGCCGAGCTTGCGCAACTCATCCGACTCCACAACCCGCACCCCATCCTGCTCTTCCAGCGCCAGCCGCCACATCGCCCGCGCCAGTTCGCACACTTCAATGCCGTGGTACTTGCCCGGAATCAGTCGCGACAATGGGCCAGCCAGTTGCTCGGCCAACCTTGGCTCCAACCGTTCACCCAGCAGCAACGAAGGCCGGACAATGGTCAGTTGTGGCCAACCCTGAGCTTTCAACGCCTGTTCCATCTCACCCTTGACCCGGTTGTAGAAGATCGAGGATTTCGGGTCGGCGCCAATCGCGCTGATCACGATCAGGTGCCGCGCGCCCATTTCCCGAGCACGCTTGGCGAAGGCCACGACCATGTCCAGGTCGACGGCACGGAAGGCTTCTTCGGAGCCGGCCTGTTTGATGGTGGTGCCCAGGCAGCAGAAGGCGATGTCCACCTGGCCGCTCAGTTGCGGCAGGAACACCGCCGGGTCACCCACCGGGTTTTCCAGGTGTGGATGCTCGGCCAGCGGTTTGCGGCTGGGTGCCAGCACGCGGGTCACGGTCGGTTCGTTGAGCAGGCGGTCCAGCAGGTGTTCACCGGTCAGGCCGGAGGCTCCGGCGAGCAAGATATGCTGAGGCGTCAGGTACATGATGTTTCCCCCTTGGTACAGATTCAGCTTAGTTGCTCTTGGCTTCCTTGCTATTCATTGAGACGCTTTCCAGCGCTTTTCGTGCCTGCTGTTTGCGTAATAATTGCCAATGGGCAATGACGCCTTTGGGGGCCCAGATCTGCGGCTCGGAGGCTTCGAAGTTATCCGCCTGCTCGCGTTCGGCCACGTGGGTTTGCGCCAGCTTGAAGGCTTGCTGCAAATCATCGGTCTGGTTGAAGGCCTGGGCGAAGAGGGCGTCGCCGAAGTAGGTGAAGTCGGCCTCTTCGGAGCAGCCGAACGACACGCGGTCGGCGCGTGAGGCGGTCATGATCAGGGTGTGTTCGTCTTTGAGGGCCGGGATGAAACCCCCGGAGTAGCAGGCTGAAATCACCACGATCTTGTCGCGGTTTTTCAGCGGCGCCATTACCGCGGCCAGCTCATCGGCGGGCAGGTCGGCCAGTTCCATGCGCGGCTGGTCGAGCACCAGTTCGTGTTCGTGGGTGCCATGGCTGGTCAGGTAGATGAACACCAGGTCTTGCGGGCCGCTGCGTTCGGCGAGGGTCTGGACCGCACGGCGCAGGCTTTCGCGGGTGGCCATGGGGCGGTCGGCGATATGGTCGCGGTGGTTGACCAGGCGGATCTGGCCATAGGCTCCGAATCGTGTGGCGAGCATGTTGCTGACGTAGTCGGCTTCACGCAGGAATACGCTTTGTTTGCCGTCGCCGGCCACCACCAGGGTGTACAGCTCCACCCCTGATTTGGAGGCGGGCACCGCGGCGAGGGCCTCATCCAGCAGGCGGCCCTGGGCAAACAGGCCGATCTCCAGCGGGTCAGGCAACAATTTGCCATCGGCGTCGCGCACCCGCATGCCGTTGACCCAGGTGCCGGCCTGCACCGTGCCGTCGGTCAGCACCAGGGTGCCGCGCCCTTGATAACTGTCGCTGTCGAAGCCGCCAATATAGAAGCTGCCGTCAGTGAGGTTCAGGCGGCCCTGGCCGGTGAAGCGCCAGTCGACGAATTGGCCCACGTAATGGCTGCCGTCCACCCCAATCAGTTCGCCCTTGCCGCTGAGGGCGCCTTCCTTGAACTCGCCGATCCACACGTCGCCGTCGGCGTTTTCATAGCGGCCCTTGCCGTTGAGCTGGTTCTGCTTGAAGTGGCCTATGTACATGTCGCCGTCGGCGCTGTTGAAGGTGCCGTTGCCCTCCAGCTGGCCATCGACGAAGTGGCCGCTGAACTGGTTGCCGCTGTCGTCGTTGCGCTGGCCTTCACCGTTGGGTTTGCCGTGGGCGAACTGGCCCTGGTACTGGCTGCCGTCGGCCAGTTCGAGGCGGCCGAGGCCGGAATACTGGTCGTCCTTGAATTCGCCGCGATAGGTCATCTGCCCTTCTTTGAGGGTGCCTTCGCCGTTGCGCTTGCCTTGCTTGAAACCGCCGACGTAGCTGTTGCCCGCCGTGGTCAGGCTGCCTTGGCCGTCGAACAGGCCTTGCTGGAACTGGCCTTTATAGACTTCGCCGTTGCTGCCATGCCATTCGCCCTGGCCGTGCCACTGGCCTTTGTCGAACTGACCGGCGTACCAGCTGCCGTTGGGGTAATCCACCCGGCCCTGGCCTTGCAGCAAGCCATTGACCACATCGCCCCGGTAACGACCGCCATCGGGCAGCCGCGCATCGGGCGGCAACAGCGATTCGCCGTCGCCGCACGCGGTGAGCAAAAGGACAAGAGCAAGGGGAGCGAGTGGGCGCATAGCGGGATCCGGATAATTGAGCGCCGAGTATGCCGCAGCTGCGAGATCTATACATAAATTTACATGAAATGTGGTGAGCAGACGGGCTCACCACGGCCCGGCTCAGACGAAGCAGAGTGACAACGACTCCGCAATGTACGCCGGTTTTTCCTGGCCATCGATTTCCAGGGTGCAAGTGGCTTTAAGCAGCCATTGCCCGGGCTTTTTCTCGGTGGCGTCGGTCAGGGTCACGGCCAGGCGCACCCTGGAATCCACCTTCACCGGCTGGATGAAACGCACGCTGTCCAGGCCATAGTTGACCGCCATCTTCAGGCCCTCGGGCATGATCAGGATGTCTTCGATCAGCTTGGGTATCAGCGACAGCGACAGGAAACCGTGGGCGATGGTACCGCCGAACGGGGTCTGGGCGGCTTTCACCGGGTCGACGTGGATGAACTGAAAATCGCCGGTGGCCTCTGCGAACAGGTTGATGCGCTCCTGGTCGATGGTGAGCCATGCGGAACGTCCCAGTTCCTTGCCGACATAATCCTTGAGTTGCGCTACGGGTACTGAGGGCATTGCGACTCTCCTTAGTTCGTCATTTTGTATTTTTTGGACAGGTCCAGAGAACCAATGTAGATCATCATGGGCACTTGGCCCGGTCAACCCACCATGCTTTTGGCGAATGCCGTTCCATAGAGGCGGCGTGCTTATAATGCCGACACGCTTTTGGGGAGAAGAACGGATGCTGTTACGCGGTCTGACATGGCTGGTGCTGTTTCAATTGCTCGGCACGGCCATCAATCATTTGTTTGTCCCGGTGTTGCCGGGGCCGATCATTGGCCTGTTGCTGATGCTGGCATACCTGGTTTGGCGCGGCGAAGTCGGTGAGCCCCTGAGCCTGGCGGCCAGCAGCCTGCTGCGTTACCTGCCGTTGCTGCTGGTGCCGCCGGCGGTGGGGGTGATGGTGTATGCCAAGGACATCGCTGCCGACTTCTGGGCCATCGTCGGCGCGTTGGTGTTGTCGCTGGTGGTGGCCATGGGCTTTGTCGGTGTGCTGATGCAAAAGCTGGTCAAGCGTCAGGCGCAGCGGGAGGAGGGCCAATGACCGTGGATTGGCAGGGCGCCTGGGCTGCGGTGATTCATCATCCCCTGTTCGGCATCGGCATCACCCTCGGCGCCTATCAACTGGTGCTGGCCGGTTTCGAGAAAACCCGCTGGATCTTCCTGCAACCGGTGCTGGTGTCGATGCTGCTGGTGATCGGCGTGCTGCTCGGTTGTGGTTTGACCTACGTCGAGTACCGCAAGAGCACCGAGATCATGAGCATCCTGCTCGGCCCGGCGACGGTAGCCCTGGCGGTGCCGCTTTACCTGAATCTGCGACGGATTCGCCAATTGTTCTGGCCGATTTTTACTACGCTGGTGATAGGTGGCGTATTGGCCACCGGCCTGTGCGTGCTGTTGGGCTGGTGGTTTGGCGCGGAACACATGATGCTGATGACCATGGCGCCCAAGTCGGTAACCTCGCCGATCGCGATGCTGGTGGCTGAGCAGATCGGTGGTGTGGCCGCCTTGGCGGCGGTGTTTGTGCTGATCACCGGGGTGATCGGCGCGATGATCGGGCCGGCGTATTTGTCGCGCCTGGGCGTACACAGCCCCGAGGCGCGCGGCATGGCCCTGGGCATGACCGCCCACGCCGTGGGTACGTCGGTGGCCTTGCAGGAAAGCGAAGAGACCGGCGCCTTTGCCGCGCTGGCCATGAGTCTGATGGGCGTGGCCACGGCAGTGTTCCTGCCGTTGGCCGTGTCGCTGGTTATTTAAGTCGGGTTTAAGGAAACCTTTATGAGTCTGGCGCTTTTCCCGCTCAATACCGTGCTGTTTCCCGGGTGCACCCTCGACCTGCAACTGTTCGAGGCGCGTTACCTGGACATGATCAGCCGCTGCATGAAAAAGGGCGAAAGCTTTGGCGTGGTGTGCATTCTCGACGGCAAGGAGGTCGGGCTGGCACCGGATGGTTATGCGTTGATTGGCTGCGAAGCGCTGATCCGTGACTTCAAGCAGCAGGACAATGGACTGCTGGGGATTCGGGTCGAGGGTGGCCGGCGTTTTCGCGTGCGTGACACCGGTGTGCAGAAGGACCAACTGTTGGTGGCCGAAGTGCAATGGCTTGACGAACACCCGGAGCAGCCCTTGGAAGAAGAAGACGCCGACTTGCTGGCGTTGCTCCACGCCCTGGCCGAGCACCCGATGGTGGCGTCCCTGGACATGGGCACCCACGCCGATGGCCAGCAAGCCTTGGGCAACCAACTGGCGTACCTGCTGCCCTTCACCGAAGCCGACAAGATCGACCTGTTGCAGCTCGATGACCCGCAGCAACGGCTGGATGCGATTCAGCTATTGCTGGATGAGCTGCAGGGCGAGCTGTTCACCTGATCAGAGAGTTTTCCGCTGCGATCTTCAGATTTTTCGTCGTTGTCCTGATCCCGTTGCCTGAAATAGTTGGCAATCACGTAACGATGATCAGGGGAAAAGGATGATTCGGCTTTCGCAGGCAGAGCAGGTGGTATGGGATGCGTTTTTTATGGCCATCACCACGCAGATACTTCATTTGAACGACAGTCGCGGCGCGGAGTACATCGCCGAACGCGCCGCGGATATTGCTGACGAAATGCTTCTGGAGCGGCGCGAGCGCAGTGTGGAACGCCGCGCTGCCCCATCGGATTGGCTGGGCCCTGCTTAGTAGGCATACCTGAGTAGCGCGTGGGACGTGCCGGTAAACGCAATGAAGCCGAGCACCGCCCCACATACCGGCAATATCAACCACCAGACTTTCGGCGGCATCGGCGGCAACAGGCTGCGGTGCTGGCTGAAGTGCAGGCTGAAGGCGCATACCGTCATCGCCAGCAGGGTGCCCGCGAGGATGTCCGTGGGCCAGTGGGCGCCCAGGTACACCCGGGACACGGCGATGGTGGCGGCGGGGATGCAACCCAGCACCAGCCAGGTCAGGCGCAGGCGGGTAGGTTGACCGCGACCGGCCAGCACCGCCAACGCCAGGAAGAACGCAAACGAACCGGACGCATGGCCACTGGGCATGCTGAAGCTGGTGAGCGGGTCGGTCAGCACTTCGGGGCGCATCCGCGCAAAAAACAGCTTGGTGCCGGTATTGATCAGCGCGGCGCCCAGCAGGGTGGCGCCGACAAAGATTGCCTGGCGCCATTGCCGCGCCACTACCAGCAGGCCAGTCAGCACCGCGCTGGCGACGAACATCTTCTTGAACTCACCGAGCTGGGTCACCATCACCATCGCCCGGTCGATCGCCGGGCCGCGGTGTTCCTGCACCAGGGCCATCAGCCCCTGGTCAAAGTCGTTCAGGTAGGGATAGCCGATAAACAGCGCAATCAACAGTGTGCCGCCGATACAACCCATCCACAGGGTGGCGCGCCGGTGACCGCGCAGGCTGCTGTTGAGGCTCACGCCGATCAGCACCGCAAGGCACGCGACGACAATCCCGGCCTCCGGCCAGAACCCTTCGGGCAACGGCAGGCGGAAGGCCGCGCCGGTGGCCCAGCCCGGCAGCAGATACGCCACCGACCAGCCCGCGCCGGCCAACAGGCTCACGGCTGCAAAACGCGGGAAGGGCATGTCGCACATGCCGGCGACCATCGGCAGCATTGGCCGCAGCGGGCCAATGAAGCGTCCTACCAGCAGGCTGGCGATGCCGTACTTCTGGAAGTAGGTCTCGGCGCCGCTCATCCATTCAGGGTGATGCCGCAGGCCCGGAAGGCGCCGGATGTTCTGGTGGAAATGGCGACCAAGGAAGTAGGAAACAACGTCGCCCAGTAGGCCGCCAAGGAAGCCCAGCAACAGCGTTTCCCCCAAGGACAACGCGCCGCTGCCGGCCAGTGCGGCGATGGCAAACAGCAACACCGTGCCCGGGACAATCAGGCCGGCAATAGCCAGGCACTCCACGCACGCCACGATAAACACCGCCACGGCCAGCCATTGCGGGTTCAGGGTCAGCCAGCCGGTAATGCCATCGAGCCATGGGCCCATACAATCAACTCCCTTTTGTAGATCGTCCTTGTAGGAGTCCGGCTTGCCGGCGATGGCGTCCTTGAGTCCGCTATCGCCGGCAAGCCGGGCTCCTACAGGTTTATGTAGGTTTTCAAATCAAAAAATAGTCGCGGCCTTCGACCTGGCCCCGGCGCAGCGGGTTCCGTGTGCAATACGGCGCATAGCCGGCATCGACGAAGCGGTACATCAGGTGTTCATCGCGACCGCCGGGAATGCCCAGGCGGGTGGTCTGGATAACCTGGCCGGGCGCCAGGCCTACGTCTTCGACGTACAGCAACTCTTGATCAAAGCGCTTGGCGTCCCACATCGGCACCTTCAAACCCAGGGCCTTGCACAGCAAGGTCTGGCCGGCACACAGCTTTTGCGAGGCGCGTGGCCTGCCGCTGGCGTCCGGGTTGTTCAACAGCATCTGCGCCAGGCTGGCCGGGCCGGACACTTCATCGACCCATGGATAGGCCGATTTGATCAGCACCGCATTTCCCGGGCCGTGAGCGCTGAAGTTCAGCGAGTCACCGCCGCGGGCGTAGTACATATAGATGTGGCCGCCGTCCAGAAACAAAGCCTTACGCTTTTCTGTGTAGCCCAGCGACGCGTGGCTGCCTTTTTCGGCGAGGTAATAGGCTTCGGTTTCAATAATTCGCGCTGACAGCCACAAATCGCCGACGCGATGGCGAATGACTTTTCCGAGCAATTCCCGCGCGAGCAATTGCGCGTCACGGTCGAAAAAGCCGTCGGGCAGGGCGTTGGGGGGGATCAGCGGGGCAAAACTGGACATGGCGATCAAAGGTGACAGGGCTAAATGTGACAGGATGATAACAACTCCAGCCTTAATTCCCGCTGAACGTCAGGTTTTTACAGTTCATTTCGACCATCCGCCCCTCACCGCTGTCCGTAGGACGGCGTCACAGCTATAATCTGCCGCTTTCCTCTTTGCCAAGACCCCACCAGACCATGACTGAGTCCGTTCTTGACTACATGACCCGCCTGGGTCGCGCTGCCCGTCAGGCCTCGCGGTTGATCGCCCGTGCGAGCACCGCGCAGAAGAACCGCGCCTTGCTGGCGGCCGCCGACGCTCTGGATGCTTCGCGCTCCGAGCTCAGCGCGGCCAATGAACAGGATTTGGCCAACGGCCGGGCCAATGGTCTGGAGCCGGCGTTGCTGGATCGCCTGGCGCTGACGCCGGCCCGTATCGACGACATGATCGAAGGTTTGCGTCAGGTGGCCAAGCTGCCTGACCCCATCGGTGAAATCCGCGATATGCGCTACCTGCCGTCGGGCATTCAAGTCGGCAAGATGCGCGTGCCCCTGGGCGTGATCGGCATCATCTATGAGTCGCGCCCGAACGTGACCATCGACGCGGCGAGCCTGTGCCTCAAGTCCGGCAACGCTACCATCCTGCGGGGCGGTTCCGAGGCGATCAATTCCAACCGCGCCATTGCCGCGTGCATTCAGCAGGGCCTGGCCGTGGCCGAACTGCCGGCCGAAGTGGTGCAAGTGGTGGAAACCACCGACCGCGCCGCCGTTGGCGCGCTGATCACCATGCCGGAGTTCGTCGACGTGATCGTGCCGCGCGGCGGCAAGAGCCTGATCGAGCGCGTGAGTCGCGATGCCAAGGTGCCAGTTATCAAGCACCTGGATGGCGTCTGCCACGTGTTCATCGACGTCGCCGCTGACCTCGACAAGGCGATCCGCATTGCCGACAACGCCAAGACTCATCGCTACGCCCCGTGCAACACCATGGAAACCCTGCTGGTGCACGCCGGCATTGCCGAGCGCGTGCTGCCGCCGCTGGCTGCCATCTACCGCGACAAGGGCGTCGAGCTGCGCGGTTGCGAACGTACCCGAGCGATCCTCGGCAGCGACGTGATCGAAGCCACCGAGCAGGATTGGTACACCGAGTACACGGCGCCGATCCTGTCGATCCGCATTGTCGACGACCTGGACCAGGCCATCGACCACATCAATAAATACGGCTCCAAGCACACCGACGCCATTGTCACCGAGCATTTCAGCGATGCCCGGCGTTTCCTCAACGAAGTGGATTCCGCTTCGGTAATGGTCAACGCCTCGACGCGCTTTGCCGACGGCTTCGAATATGGCCTGGGGGCGGAGATCGGTATCTCCACCGACAAGCTCCACGCACGCGGCCCGGTTGGCCTGGAAGGGCTGACCAGCGAGAAGTACGTGGTCTTCGGTGACGGTCATGTGCGCACTTGATGGGTAAACGCATCGGGCTGCTCGGCGGTACCTTCGACCCCGTGCACATCGGCCATTTGCGCAGCGCCCTGGAAGTCGCGGACGCCCTCGGGCTGGATGAGCTGCGCCTGGTGCCGAATGCCCGGCCGCCCCATCGCGACACGCCGCAGGTGTCTGCGCAGCAGCGCCTGGAGATGGTCCGCCTCGCTGTGGACGGCATTGCACCGCTGGTGGTGGACGACCGCGAACTCAAACGCGACAAACCGTCCTACACTGTCGACACCCTGGAACTGATGCGGGCCGAGTTGGCTGCGGATGACCAGTTATTTCTACTTTTGGGCTGGGACGCGTTTTGCGGCCTGCCCACTTGGCACCGCTGGGAAGAGTTACTCCAGCATTGCCACATCCTGGTGCTGCAACGCCCGGATGCCGACGCAGAATCGCCGGATGCCTTGCGCAACCTGCTGGCAGCGCGGTCGGTAAGTGACCCTTTGGCCCTGACCGGGCCGAGCGGGAATATTGCATTCGTCTGGCAAACCCCGCTTGCGGTGTCTGCCACCCAGATCCGTCAACTGCTGGCCAGCGGGAAGTCGGTACGTTTCCTGGTGCCTGACGCGGTCCTGGCCTACATCGATGCGCACGGGCTTTACCGTGCGTCGAACTGAAAAGGCGCGCTTGAACGCACGAACAGTCGTGCAGCGAGCGCCCGAACATACGAGCAAAACGAGTTTTATATGACGAACAAAGACGTAAGCAAAGTTAAGCGCAAAGGCACGTTCAAGAGCGCTCCTCTGCCAGTAGAAGCCCACACCGGCCCTGAGCTGGCTGGCGAAGAGCTGGTCAAGGTTGCCGTGGCTGCCCTGGAAGACGTGAAGGCCCAGGACATCCAGGTCCTGGACGTGCGCGACAAGCAGAGCATCACCGACTTCATGATCATCGCCACCGGTACCTCCAACCGCCAGATCGGCGCGATGCTGGACAAGGTTCGCGAAGCGGTCAAAGCCCAGGGCGTCAAGCCATTGGGTGAAGAAGGCAAGGGCGACAGCGACTGGGTTCTGTTGGACATGGACGACGTGATCGTTCACATGATGACCAGCAACGCCCGTCAGTTCTACGACCTGGAGCGTCTGTGGAAAGGCGCCGAGCAGAGCCGTGCCGCTGATGGCAAGCACCACAGCCCTGAAGTTGGCCACGCGCACTTCGACAAGCTCAATAAAGACCAGGAATAAGGAACGGCTGTGCGCCTGCGTCTGATCGCTGTCGGTTCACGCATGCCCAAGTGGGTGGAAGAAGGTTGGCATGAATATGCCAAGCGCCTGCCATCCGAATTGGCGCTTGAATTGGTGGAAATACCGCTCAACACCCGGGGCAAGAATGCCGACGTGGCCCGCTTCATCCGTCAGGAAGGCGAAGCCATGTTGGCCAAGGTCGGGCCCAACGAGCGGATCGTGACCCTCGAAGTGCACGGAAAGCCCTGGAGCACCGAGCAGTTGGCGGTGGAACTGGATCGCTGGCGCCTGGATTCGCGCACGGTCAACTTCATGGTCGGCGGCCCCGAAGGGCTGGCGCCGGAAGTGTGCGCGCGGGCGGACCAGCGCTGGTCGCTGTCGCCCCTGACACTGCCGCACCCGTTGGTAAGAATCCTGATCGGTGAACAGCTGTATCGCGCCTGGACAGTTCTGTCCGGGCACCCTTACCACAAATAATCTGCGCCCTGCCTGATGACCCAGCCGATCCGCATCAAGGACCACGAGAAAGACGCACGTCTTGTACGCGCGCGGGTGGTGTTCGGCGCGATTTTGGTGGTGGTACTGCTGGGCGTGTTGATTGCCCGCCTGTATTTCCTGCAGGTGATCCAGTACGACTATCACTCCACGCTGTCGGAAAACAACCGGGTGCACGTGCAGCCGATTCCGCCGACCCGTGGGCTGATTTTCGACCGCAATGGCGTGGTGGTAGCGGATAACCGGCCCAGCTTCAGCCTGAGCATGACCCGCGAGCGTTCCGGCGACTGGCAGCAAATCCTCGATGTAATCGTCGAAGTGCTGCAACTGACGCCGGAAGACCGAGTGATCTTCGAAAAACGCATGAAGCAGGGGCGCCGGCCATTCGAGCCGGTGCCGATCCTGTTCGAGCTGACCGAAGAGCAGATCGCCCGGATCGCGGTGAACCAGTTCCGGCTGCCGGGTGTGGAAGTGGTGGCACAGTTGGTGCGGCACTACCCGCAAGGGGCGCACTTCGCACATTCGGTGGGCTACATGGGCCGGATCAACGAGAAAGAGCTGAAGACCCTCGACCCGGTCAACTACAGCGGCACCCACCATATCGGCAAGACCGGCATCGAGCGTTTCTACGAGCCGGAACTGCACGGGCAGGTGGGTTACGAGGAAGTCGAGACCAACGCCCGTGGCCGCGTGCTGCGGGTGCTCAAGCGCACCGACCCGGTGCCCGGCAAGGACATCGTGCTGAGCCTGGACATCAAGTTGCAGGAAGCGGCGGAGATGGCCCTGGGCGGTCGCCGGGGTGCCGTGGTAGCGCTGGACCCAAGCACTGGCGAAGTGCTGGCGATGGTCAGCCAGCCAAGTTTTGACCCGAACCTGTTTGTCACCGGGATCAGCTTCAAGGCCTATGCCGAGTTGCGTGATTCCATTGACCGGCCGTTGTTCAACCGCGTGCTGCGCGGCCTGTATCCGCCGGGCTCGACCATCAAGCCAGCGGTGGCGATTGCCGGCCTGGATTCCGGTGTGGTCACGGCATCGAGCCGCGTGTTTGACCCCGGTTACTACATGCTGCCCAACTACGATCACAAATACCGTAACTGGAACCGCACCGGCGACGGCTATGTGGACCTGGACACGGCGATCATGCGTTCCAACGACACCTACTTCTATGACCTGGCCCACAAGCTGGGGATTGATCGGCTGTCGGCCTACATGGGCAAGTTCGGCCTCGGTCAGAAAGTCTCCCTGGACATGTTCGAAGAATCTCCGGGCCTGATGCCTTCCCGTGAATGGAAGCGTGCGACCCGCCGCCAGGCCTGGTTCCCGGGCGAAACCCTGATCCTGGGGATCGGCCAGGGTTATATGCAGGCCACGCCGCTGCAACTGGCCCAGGCCACTGCGCTGGTGGCCAACAAAGGTGTGTGGAACCGTCCGCACCTGGCCAAGACCATCGAGGGCGAACGCCCGCTGGATGAAAACCCGATTCCCGACATTGTGCTGCGCGACCCGTCCGACTGGACCAAGGTTAACCACGGCATGCAGCAAGTGATGCACGGCGCCCGGGGTACAGCGCGTAAAGCGGCAGTGGGCGCGCAGTACCGGATTGCCGGCAAGAGCGGTACGGCCCAGGTGGTCGCGATCAAGCAGGGCGAGAAATACGACCGCTCCAAAGTTCAGGAACGTCACCGTGACCACGCCTTGTTCGTCGGCTTTGCCCCGGCCGACAACCCGAAAATCGTCGTGGCGGTGATGGTCGAAAACGGCGAGTCCGGCTCCGGCGTGGCCGCGCCCGTGGTGCGCCAGGTGATGGACGCCTGGCTGTTGGCCGACGACGGCAGGCTCAAGCCCGAATATGGCGGCCCCCCTTCAAGCACCGAGGTTACGGCCAGTGAAGAGTAATTTTGATCGCATCCTTTCCAGCGAGGATGTGATGCGCCGACGCGCCACCTTGCTGCAGCGCATGCACATTGATGGCCCGTTGCTGATCCTGCTGCTGACCCTGGCGGCGGGCAGCCTGTTCGTCCTGTATTCGGCCAGTGGCAAGAACTGGGACCTGCTGATCAAGCAGGCGTCCTCGTTTGGCCTGGGCCTGTTGTCGATGGTGGTGATTGCCCAGTTGGAGCCGCGCTTCATGGCGCGCTGGGTGCCGCTGGGTTACGTCGCCGGCGTGTTGCTGCTGGTGGTGGTGGACGTGATGGGCCACAACGCCATGGGCGCCACTCGCTGGATCAATATCCCGGGGGTGATTCGCTTCCAACCGTCGGAATTCATGAAGATTTTGATGCCGGCGACCATCGCCTGGTACCTGTCAAAACGCACACTGCCGCCCCAGCTCAAGCACGTGGGCATCAGCCTGATATTGATTGGCGTGCCGTTTATCCTGATCGTGCGCCAGCCCGACCTCGGTACCTCGCTGCTGATCCTCGCGGGCGGCGCGTTCGTGCTGTTCATGGGCGGCCTGCGCTGGCGCTGGATCCTCAGCGTGCTGGCTGCAGCGGTGCCGGTGGCCGTGGCCATGTGGTTCTTTTTCATGCACGACTATCAGAAGCAGCGAATCCTCACGTTCCTCGACCCCGAGAGCGACCCGCTGGGCACCGGCTGGAACATCATCCAGTCGAAGGCGGCCATCGGTTCCGGCGGCGTATTCGGCAAGGGCTGGCTGCTGGGCACCCAGTCGCACCTGGACTTTTTGCCGGAAAGCCACACCGACTTTATTATCGCGGTGATGGGCGAGGAGTTCGGCCTGGTAGGCATCTGCGCACTGTTGCTGATTTACTTGCTGCTGATCGGTCGCGGCCTGGTGATTACTGCCCAGGCGCAGACGCTGTTCGGCAAATTGCTTGCCGGCAGCCTAACAATGACGTTTTTTGTTTACGTTTTCGTCAACATCGGTATGGTCAGTGGCCTGTTGCCGGTGGTTGGGGTGCCGTTGCCGTTCATTAGCTACGGCGGAACTTCGCTGGTGACATTGCTGTCAGCGTTTGGGGTTTTGATGTCGATCCATACCCATCGTAAGTGGATCGCACAGGTTTGAATAAGGTGAAGATGTCAATGCAAGTAATGCGCGGCTGGGCTGCTCGGCACGTGTCCTGGATGGGCCTGCTGGGCCTGCTGGGAGCCGCTGTGCAGGAAGCGCAGGCCGGCGACTACGACGGTTCGCCCCAGGTTGCCGAGTTCGTCGGTGAGATGACCCGTGACTATGGTTTCGCCGGTGAACAGCTGATGGGCGTGTTCCGCGAGGCCCAGCGCAAGCAGGCGATCCTCGACGCCATTTCCCGGCCCGCCGAACGCGTGAAGCAGTGGAAGGAATATCGCCCGATGTTCCTGACCGACGCCCGCGTGGCGCGTGGCGTGGACTTCTGGCGCCAGCACGAGGCCGTGCTGGCCCGCGCCGAGCAGGAGTACGGCGTACCGGCCCAGGTGATTGTGGCAATCATCGGCATCGAAACTTTCTACGGCCGCAACACCGGCAGCTACCGGGTGATCGACGCCTTGTCGACCCTGGGCTTCGATTACCCGCCGCGCGCCGAATTTTTCCGCAAGGAACTGCGCGAGTTCCTGTTGTTGGCCCGTGAAGAACAGGTCGACCCGTTGACCCTCAAGGGCTCCTACGCCGGGGCCATGGGCCTGCCGCAATTCATGCCAAGCAGCTTTCGCGCGTATGCCGTGGATTTTGACGGCGACGGCCATATCAATATCTGGAGCAACCCCGATGATGCCATCGGCAGCGTTGCCAGCTATTTCAAGCGTCACGGCTGGGTGGGCGGCGAACCGGTGGTGATTCGTGCCGAGGTGACCGGTGACCGTGCCGACGAAGGCCTGACCCAGGGTATCGAACCCGTCAAGACGGTCGGGGAGTTGCGGGCGCTGGGCTGGTCGAGTCAGAATGCGCCACGCGATGATATGCCGGTGACGGCGTTCCGCCTTGAAGGCGAGAACGGCCCGGAATACTGGATGGGCCTGAAGAATTTCTACGCAATCACGCGTTATAACCGCAGTGTGATGTACGCCATGGCCGTGCATCAGCTGTCAGACATGCTGGTCCAAGCACGGGGCAACAAGTAATGCGGGCATCGCCGTTCAATAAACCGCTCAAGCTGGTGGCGTTCGCCGCGTTGTCCTTGCTGGTTGTCAGTTGCTCCACCAGTCGCGGTCCGGCACAAAAGTCCGGTGGTACCGCGATCCGTTCCCAGCCGGGCCTGGACATCAACCGCGCCCACAAAGACGGCGCGCCGTGGTGGGACGTGGATGTTTCGAAAATCCCGGATGCCACGCCGACCCTGCACACCGGTCCTTACAAGGCCAACCCCTATACCGTGCTGGGCAAAAACTACTTCCCGCTGCAAGACTCCAAAACCTACGTGCAAACGGGCACGGCGTCCTGGTACGGCACCAAGTTCCATGGCCAGAACACCGCCAACGGCGAAGTGTATGACCTGTACGGCATGAGCGCAGCCCACAAGACCCTGCCGTTGCCCAGCTACGTTCGCGTGACCAACCTGGACAACAACCGCACGGTAATCCTGCGGGTCAACGACCGCGGGCCATTCTATTCGGACCGGATCATCGACCTGTCCTACGCGGCCGCCAAGAAACTCGGTTATGCCGAGACCGGCACCGCGCGCGTGAAGGTAGAAGGGATCGACCCGGCGCAGTACTGGGCCCAGCGTGGCAAGCCGGCACCGTTGATGCTCAACGAGCCGCAAACCCCGCAACCGCAAGTCACCGCGTCGGCCGGCAAGATCGAGCAGTGGACACCGCCACCGGCGCAGCACGCCCCGGACACGGTCGTCGTACCCCATGCAGCGCCTGGGGCTTCGACAGTGGGCGGGCAGTACCTGCAAGTCGGCGCTTTCGCCAACCCGGATGCAGCAGAGCTGTTAAGGTCCAAGCTCAGCGGGATGGTCAGCGCGCCGGTATTTATCAGCTCTATTGTGCGTAACCAGCAGACCCTGCACCGTGTGCGGATGGGCCCGATCGGCTCGCCGAGCGAAGTTGCGCAAGTGCAGAACAGCGTGCGCCTGGCCAACCTGGGGCAACCCAGCGTGGTCACCGCCGAATAAGCAAGACAAAGGATTGATGGTTCAGGCTCGCATGCGGGTTTGAGCCCTGGTTGTTGGCTCGTTGAACAATAAAAACCCAGGGGCAAGGGGTGGGCGTACAACCGAACACGCGACAGTCTGGCGACGGGCTGTCTGAATAGTTTTGCCCGCGAGGGCAAGTTTCCATAAGCAATTTCGAGAGACGGATGAACATCACCACCTTAGCCAAACGCACGTGCCTGCTTCTTTCGCTGATCATCACCCCGGCCGCCTGGGCGGTTGAAATGGTGCCGGCTTCCCCGCAACTGGCTGCCAAGGCCTGGGTCCTCATGGACGCCGCCAGCGGCAACGTGCTGGTGGAGAACAACGGTGACCAGCGCCTGCCCCCAGCCAGCCTGACCAAGCTGATGACGGCCTACATCGCGACCCTGGAAATCCGTCGCGGCCAGATCGGTGAAAACGATCCGGTGACCGTCAGCGAAAACGCCTGGCGCACCGGCGGTTCGCGGATGTTCATCAAGGTCGGCTCGCAGGTGACTGTCAGCGACCTGCTGCACGGCATCATCATCCAGTCCGGTAACGACGCCAGCGTGGCCCTGTCCGAGCACATCGCCGGCAGCGAAGATGCGTTCGCCGACATGATGAACAAGACAGCCGGCGATCTGGGCATGACCAACAGCCACTTCATGAACCCGACCGGCCTGCCGAACCCTGAGCACTACTCTTCGGCCCATGACATGGCGCTGCTGGCTCGCGCGATCATTCGTGTCGACCCGGTGCACTACGCGATCTACTCCCAGAAAGAGTTCTTCTGGAACAACATCAAGCAGCCTAACCGCAACCTGTTGCTGTGGCGTGACAAGACCGTCGATGGCCTGAAAACCGGTCACACCGACGAAGCCGGCTACTGCATGGTGTCGTCTGCTGTGCGTGACGGGCAGCGCCTGATTGCCGTGGTATTCGGTACCAACAGCGAGCAGGCCCGTGCGGCCGAGACGCAGAAGCTGCTGACTTATGGCTTCCGTTTCTTCGAAACCCAGACTTTCTACCAGAAGGGCACCGAGCTGGCTCAAGCCCCTGTATGGAAAGGCGCGACCCATCAAGTCAAGGCCGGCCTGGCTGAAGACCTGACCCTGACCATGCCTAAAGGCCAGCTCAAGAAGCTCGCTGCCAGCATGACCATGAACCCGCAACTGGTCGCACCGATCGCCAAGGGCGATGTCATCGGCAAGGTCGAAGTGAAACTGGACGATAAAGTGATCCACAGCGCCGACCTGATCGCTCTGGACGCCGTCGACGAAGGTGGTATCTTCCGACGCGTGTGGGATAGCATCCGTCTATTCTTCTACAGCTTGTTCAACTGATAGTGTGCACCTGCATGACCCTGCGCTGATCCGGCGCGGGGTTATGCCCGTCGCCACGGCTTACGCTTACGAGGCCGTTACGCCATGACCGATACCGAAGTAAAGGCGCCAAAGATCGAATTCCCGGTGAAGGATTACCCCATCAAGGTAATCAGCGACACGGGCGTGGGTCGCAAGGACACGATCATTGAGATCGTCAAGAAACATGCGACGATCAATGATGAGCGCGTGGATGAGCGTTCCAGCTCCAGTGGCAAGTACACCACCATTCAGTTGCACATCGTGGCGACTGACCAGGACCAGCTCTACAACATCAACAGCGAACTGCGGGCTACCGGCTTCGTGCACATGGTGTTGTGATGTCACAGACCCTGGGCTTTCGCGAGCTCGGCCAAATGGCATACGAACCGGTGTGGCACGCCATGCAACGGTTTACCAACGAGCGCGGCACGCAAGCCCCGGATGAGATCTGGCTGGTGGAGCACCCGCCGGTTTTCACCCAGGGCCAGGCCGGCAAGGCCGAGCATTTGCTGCTGCCGGGAGAAATCCCGGTGGTGCAGGTCGACCGCGGCGGGCAGGTGACTTACCATGGCCCAGGCCAATTGGTGGCTTATCTGTTGCTGGACGTGCGCAGGCTGGGTTTTGGCGTGCGTGAGCTGGTCAGCCGCATGGAGTCATGCCTGATCGAGCTGCTGGCCAGCTACGGTGTGACCGCAGTGGCCAAGCCGGACGCACCGGGGGTTTACGTCGATGGCGCGAAAATCGCCTCCCTGGGCCTGCGGATTCGCCACGGGTGTTCCTTTCATGGCCTGGCCTTGAACGTGGACATGGACCTGGCGCCGTTTCGACGGATCAATCCCTGTGGTTACGCCGGTTTGGCGATGACCCAGTTGAGTGATCACGCAACACCACTAGAATTTGCCGAGGTAAGTGCCCGGCTGCGCGCGCAGCTCGTCAAACACCTCGACTATGCTGAGCAGACGACCCTAACGGGCGGAATCGACTGATTATGACTACTGATGCAGTGCAAACCATGATCCCGACGCTGGATATCACCGAGCGTCCGGCCCCGCGTGCCAAGGTAGAAGCCGGCGTGAAGCTGCGCGGCGCCGAGAAGGTTGCACGCATCCCGGTGAAGATCATTCCGACCACCGAACTGCCGAAAAAGCCTGACTGGATCCGCGTGCGCATCCCGGTTTCGCCGGAAGTCGACCGTATCAAGGCCCTGCTGCGCAAACACAAACTGCACAGCGTTTGCGAAGAAGCGTCCTGCCCGAACCTGGGCGAATGCTTCTCCGGCGGCACCGCCACCTTCATGATCATGGGTGACATCTGCACCCGTCGCTGCCCGTTCTGCGACGTTGGCCACGGCCGGCCGAAGCCACTGGACGTCAATGAACCGGAAAGCCTGGCCATCGCCATTGCCGACCTGAAACTCAAGTACGTCGTGATCACCTCCGTAGACCGCGATGACCTGCGTGACGGCGGTGCCCAGCATTTTGCCGACTGCATCCGCGAGATCCGCAAGCTGTCGCCGAACGTGATGCTCGAGACTCTGGTCCCGGACTACCGTGGCCGCATGGACGTCGCGCTGGAAATCACCGCTGCCGAGCCGCCGGATGTGTTCAACCACAACCTGGAAACCGTGCCGCGCCTGTACAAGGCTGCGCGCCCGGGTTCGGATTACCAGTGGTCGCTGACCCTGCTGCAGAAATTCAAGCAGATGATGCCGCACATCCCGACCAAATCCGGCCTGATGCTGGGCTTGGGCGAAACCGACGAGGAAGTGATCGAAGTCATGAAGCGCATGCGCGAACACGACATCGACATGCTGACCCTCGGCCAGTACCTGCAGCCGTCCCGCAGCCACTTGCCAGTACAGCGCTTCGTGCACCCGGACGTGTTCGCCTGGTTTGCCGAAGAAGGCTACAAGATGGGCTTCAAGAACGTCGCTTCCGGCCCGCTGGTACGTTCCTCGTACCACGCCGACGAGCAGGCGAAACTGGTCAAGGCCAGCCTGGTCTCGTAAGCCTCGCCCTCACTGTAGGAGCGAGCTTGCTCGCGAAGAACTCAAGAGCACCGCGCGCATCCAGGATGCGCGCGTTATCGTTTACGACCTTCGCGAGCAAGCTCGCTCCTACATGTTGCGGTTAAGTCATCCTCTTCTGTTTGCAACCATTGCTGTTTAGAGTGCCTTGGGCAATCCACACGAGGAGAACCATGGATGACGACTCAATTAACCACTTGTGCGGTACCTGCGCTGCGCGCCGAAGGCGTGATCGGGCTGATTGCCCCTGCCGGGCCGGCCGAGCTGGATATCGACAAGGCCACGCAATGGATGCGCGCCCGGGGCTACACACTGCGGATTTTCCCCGGTGTGGGGCAGCGTGATGGCTACCTGGCCGGCAGTGATGATGTACGCCTGAACGACCTGCACGCGGCGTTCGCCGACCCGTCCATCGACGCGATTTTTTGCCTGCGGGGCGGCTACGGCACCCCACGCCTGCTGGACCGCCTGGACTTTGACCTGCTGCGGGCCAACCCCAAGCCATTTGTAGGCTACAGCGATATCACCGCGTTGCACCTGGCGATCAACCGTTACGCCGGCTTCGTCACCTTTCACGGGCCGATGTACAACGCTGACTTGTTAGGTGAAAAGCAACAGCCTACCGAGTCATCGCTGTTCAGTATGCTGCGCGGGCAGGTGAAGGCCGGTACCCAGCTGACTCACCCTGTGGCCTATCCATTGACCACCGTCGAGCCTGGCATCGCCTGCGGGCGGCTGCTGGGTGGCAATCTATCGATGATCGCCGCGGTAATGGGCACGGATTACGAGATTGATGCCGAGGGCATCATTTTGTTTATCGAGGATGTGAACGAGCCGCTGTACCGCATTGACCGGTTGCTGACCCATTTGCGCCTGGCGGGCAAGCTCGCCCAGGTGGCGGGGGTTGTAGTGGGGGATGTGGCCGGGGTTGATAGCATTGCGCTTGAGCGCCTGCTGAAGCAGACCTTCGAACCGTTGTGCATTCCTGTGCTGTCTGGCTGGCGCAGCGGGCACTGCAACCCGAACCTCACGTTGCCGATGGGCGCGAGGGTGCGGTTGGATGCGGGGGAGAAGCGGTTGGTGTTGGAGCAGGATGTGGTGTTTAAGGCCTGAGCCTTCAGTTGTTTCTGAATGCCTCATCGCAGGCAAGCCAGCTCCCACAGTTGACCGCGTACATCATGAACGACGTGGTCAACTGTGGGAGCTGGCTTGCCTGCGATGGCGATAGTCGCCATACAACGATCTAGCGGCTCTGCAACGACTCCAGTAACTTCACCGTCGGATACCCATCCGCCGGCCAGCCCAGGGACTGTTGCGCTGCACGAATCGCCTTGCGGGTATTGGCGCCGATGATGCCGTCCGGGTTGCCGGCATCGTAACCATTGGCACTGAGCACTGTCTGCAAATCCATCCGCTGCGAGCGAGTCAATGGCAGCTCGTCCTTCGGCCAACTCCCACGAATCACGCCGCCACCGCCGAACCGTTCCGACAACAAGCCAACGGCCAATGCATAGGACGACGAGTTGTTGTACTTGAGGATCGCGCGGAAGTTATCCAGCACCAGGAACGCCGGGCCACGATAGCCGGCCGGCAGCAGCAGGGCTGCGGAAAGCTGGTCCACGTTGGCCGGGACGCTGGCGCCCGGTGGCACCTGGATCCCCAGTTTCAACCATTCGCCAACGGTCTTGCGCACGCTGCCGTCGGCCAGGGCGTAGTCGAAGTTCAACGGCAGTTGCTGCACCTCGAAGCCCCACGGCTGGCCCTTCTGCCAGCCGGAGCTTTGCAGGTAGTGCGCGGTGGAGGCCAGGGCGTCGGCGGGGCTGTTCCAGATATCGCGGCGACCGTCACCGTCGAAGTCCACAGCGTGGGTGTTGTAAGTGGTCGGGATGAACTGGGTCTGGCCCATGGCGCCGGCCCAGGAGCCTTTCATCTGGTCGGCGGCGATATCGCCATGCTGGATGATTTGCAGCGCCGCCAGCAGTTGTGCCTGGGCGAACGCGGGGCGACGGCCCTCATAGGCCAGGGTCGCCAGGGAGCGGATCACCGAGTTGTTGCCCTGGAACTGGCCGAAGTTGCTCTCCATGCCCCACACCGAGACCAGCGCCTGGCGGTCAACGCCATAACGTTCCTCAATGCGTTGCAAAATGTCGGCGTATTTCACCAGCAGCGACTGGCCGTTGCGCACCCGTAGCGGCGACAGTGCGCCATCGAGGTATTCCCACACCGGGCGGGAGAACTCCGGCTGGCTGCGGTCGGCGCGAATCACTGCCAGGTCGGGTACGACGTTGGCGAAAGCGGTGTCGAACACCTGAGGCGTGATACCGGCCTTCAGGGCTTCCACGCGAAACCCCGCCTGCCATTCGGCAAAGGTCTGGGTCGGCTGGATATCAAGATTGTCCACCGCCAGTGGCGCAACGACGGCAGGCGCAGCTACCGGTGCAGTCTGGAGCGGGGGCAGGGGTTGGGCATCGGCGGCGGTAGGTTTTTCTGCGCAGGCGACTAATAGAATGAGGCTGGAGGCAGCGATCAGCTGGCGAAGGTGCCAACGACGGGAAAGACTAGAGGGCATGCACGGGTCCAGGGAATACGAATCAGGTACAGACCTTATCATGCCGGAGGGGCGCTTGCCTTCAGGCAGCCAGAAAGTAAGAAGCCTCCCAGCTATTAGACTGGAAGGCTTCGCGGCGGTAGCTGCCTTTGCCTTTGCCGGCTCGTTCCTGGCGACTGCGGAACAACGGCTGGGCGATGATGGATTTGGCCTTGTTGGGGCCATGCTTGGATGGCTTTTTGCTCATGATGGGTACTCTTTGGCGGGTTGATGATGCGGTGCGAATCATCGGCCGAAGTTTGGATTCTGTCCAGCCCAGTGATACGTAGGACTATTCAGCAGGCAACGCCAGGCGCTGTCCTGACATCAAAAGTGACAAACGACTCAAGCTCATCCAGGGTGAACCCGCGGCCTGGCCCTTGATCTGCGCGTCAATGCGCTGGGCTTCCAGCAGCAATTGCGCCCAGCGTTGTGCCGAGTGCCGTTGCAGGGCTTTGCTGATCAGCGGCTTGCGCTTGTCCCAAACCGGTGGCCGGGCCTGGCTGAAGGCCTTGTCCAGCGGGATACCCTGGCTGTATTGCAAGGCAATGTTGGCCAGCAGGCGCAGTTCCCGAGCCAGGGCCCAGAGTATGACCGGCGGCTCCACGCCTTCGCCCCGCAGCCCTTCGAGCATACGCAGGGCGTGGGCGGGTTCGCCGTTCAGGATCGCATCCACCAGGCCAAATACGTCAAAGCGCGCGCTGTCAGCCACGGCGCCTTGTACGGTTTCAACCGTGATCTGGCCGCCTTCAGCCATCAGCTTGAGCTTTTCGATTTCCTGGGCCGCCGCCAGCAGGTTGCCTTCCACCCGCGCCGCAATCAGCTCTACCGCGTCATGGCTGGCGGTGAGTCCGGATTGGGACAGACGCTGACGAATCCACTGTGGCAGTTGATTGCTGTCCACCGGCCAGATCTGGATGAACTGGGTCTGTGCCCCTTCCACCAGTGCCTTGCCCCACTTGGTCTTCTGCGCGCTGCCATCGAGCTTGGGCAGGCTGATCAGCAGCAGCGTGTCTTCGGCAGGACGTGCGCAGTACTCCATCAACGCCGCCGCGCCTTTGTCGCCGGGCTTGCCCGAAGGCAGGCGCAGTTCCAGCAGGCGTTTCTCGGCGAACAGCGACATGCTTGCCCCGGCTTGCAGCAGCGTACCCCAGTCGAAACTGGCGTCGGCGCTGAACACCTGGCGTTCATCGAATCCCTGTTGGCGGGCGGCGGTGCGAATCGCGTCCGCGGCCTCCTGGCACAGCAGCGGGTCATCACCGCTGACGATGTAGACGGGCGCAAGGCTGCCTTGCAGGTGCTTGGCGAGTTGGGCGGGGGCGAGTTTCATAGGCAGGGCGAACGGGGCGCCAGTGGCGCCCCGTCTGGCTTACTCAGCTGGGACTTCGACAGGCGATTGTTTCGGCTGGCTGTTTTCATACTCTTGCGCAGCTTTCAGCGCATCGGCATCTGCCTTGGCCTTGTTATCTGCCGTCTGTTGCAGTTGATCCAGTTTTTCCGGGGTGATCAGTTGCAGGCGCAGAAGCATGCGCTGCACCAGCTCACGACGCATTTCCTTGCGCACCTGGATGGTTTCGGAGTCCGAACCCACCAGGTTGTTGCCGTCGTGGCTCACGACTTTCTGTACCTGGATCTTGTCGCCCATCAACGGCAGGTGGTCGTGGCCCTGGATTTCGAAGAAGAGCGTGGTGCTCAGCTCGATGTCCGAAGCACGCCCGGCACTGGCATAGCTGAGGTTGCGCTGCTCTTCTTTCTCATCCAGCAGGTTCAGTTTGTAAGCCGCGCCTGAATAGACTTTGACACCACTGCTTTCCAGGACCTGGCGCAGCTGTTGCACGGTCTCGCCGTAGGAGTTACGGGCGGTGACGTCCAGTTCCTTGATCGCCAGTTCGGTGGTGCCGGTGCCGCGCAGCTGGAAGCCGCAAGCGCTCAGTAGCACGGCAAGGCCCATAACCAGCAGATTGCGTTTGATCATTTTGATGCTCCCCTTGAAACCATGTGGGCCTTATCGAGGCCCTGGAGGTTTTGTTCGGCGCCAGGGTAATGCCCTGGCGCCCGATCCGATTAGCTAGCGACGATATTGACCAGTTTGCCGGGCACCACGATCACTTTGCGGATCGTCAGGCCTTCGGTGAAGCGCAGCACGTTTTCATTGGTACGGGCAGCGGCTTCGACGTCTTCACGGCTGGCGCTGGCCGGCATGTCGATCTGGCCACGCAGCTTGCCGTTGACCTGAATTACCAGTTGCAGCGTGTCTTGTACCAGCGCGCTGTCATCCTGTACCGGCCAGCCGGCATCGATGACGGCACCGCTGTGGCCCAACCGGCTCCACAGGTCGTGGCTGATGTGCGGCGTGATTGGCGCCAGCAGCAGGACGACGGTTTCCAGGCCTTCCTGAATCAGTGCGCGATCCAGGTCGGTGGCTTGCGGCGCTTTTTCCAGCACGTTCATCAACGTCATCACCTGGGCAATGGCGGTGTTGAATTTGTGATTCTGGCCCACGTCCTGGCTGGCCTGGCGGATGGCCAGGTGTGTGCTGCGGCGAATGGCTTTCTGTTCATCGCTCAAGGACGCTACGTCCAGCTTGTCCGGCAAGCCCTGGCTGACATGGGCGTGCGCCAGGCGCCAGACGCGCTTGAGGAAGCGGTGCGAGCCTTCAACGCCGGAGTCGGACCATTCGGCGCTCATGTCAGGCGGCGAGGCGAACATCATGAACAGGCGGCAAGTGTCTGCGCCGAACTGGTCGATCATCGACTGTGGGTCGACGCCGTTGTTCTTCGACTTGGCCATCTTCTCGGTGCCGCCGATTTCCACCGGCAGGCCGTCGCTGATCAGTTTTGCGCTGATGACCTTGGCCTTGCTGTCACGCACCAGTTCGACGTCCGCCGGGTTGAACCAGGTGTAGGCGCCATTGGCTTCGCGACGGTAGTAAGTCTCGGCAATCACCATGCCTTGGGTCAGCAGGTTCTTGAACGGCTCGTCGGAGCTCACCAGGCCTTCATCACGCATCAGCTTGTGGAAGAAGCGCGCGTACAGCAGGTGAAGGATGGCGTGCTCGATACCGCCGATGTACTGGTCTACCGGCAGCCAGTGGTCGGCTGCGGATTTTTCCACCAGGCCACCTTCATAGTGCGGCGAGGCGTAGCGGGCGTAGTACCACGAGGACTCGACGAAGGTGTCCATGGTGTCGGTTTCGCGCTTGGCAGGCTGGCCGCATTTCGGGCAAGCGCACTCGTAGAACTCGGGCATGCGCGCCAAGGGCGAACCGGCGCCGTCCGGCACCACGTCTTCTGGCAGTACCACCGGCAGTTGGTCTTCCGGCACCGGCACGTCACCGCAGGTTTCGCAGTGGATGATCGGGATTGGGCAGCCCCAGTAGCGCTGGCGGCTGATGCCCCAGTCGCGCAGGCGGAACTGGGTGCGCGAGGCACCGAGGTTTTTCTTGATCAGCGCCACTTCGATGGCGTCGAAGGCACCTTCGAAATCCAGGCCGTCGAACTCGCCGGAATTGATCAGGGTGCCGTGTTCGTTGTACGCGTCCTGCCACGGAGCCGGGTTGGTGTCACCGGAACTGGTGCGCACCACGGACTTGATCGGCAGGTTGTATTTCACGGCGAATTCAAAGTCGCGCTCGTCGTGAGCCGGCACAGCCATTACCGCGCCATCGCCATAGTGCATCAGCACATAGTTGGCGACCCATACCGGCAGCTTCTCGCCGCTCAGCGGGTGCTCGACGAACAGGCCGGTCGGCAGGCCTTTTTTCTCCTGGGTGGCGACGTCGGCTTCGGCCACGCTGCCGCCTTTGCATTCGGCAATAAATGCCTGCAGCTCGGGGTTGTTCTGTGCGGCCTGGGTGGCCAGCGGGTGTTCGGCGGCCACGGCGACGTAGGTCGCGCCCATCAGGGTGTCCGCACGGGTGGTGAAGACTTTCAGTACGCCCGCCGCGCCGATGGAATCGACGTTATACGGGAACTGTACTTCCATGCCCTTGGACTTGCCGATCCAGTTGCGCTGCATGGTCTTGACCTGCTCGGGCCAGCCCGGCAAATCGTCGAGGCTCGACAAGAGTTCATCCGCGTAGGCGGTGATCTTGAAGTAGTACATCGGGATTTCGCGTTTTTCGATCAGCGCGCCGGAACGCCAGCCGCGACCGTCGATCACTTGTTCGTTGGCCAGTACGGTCTGGTCCACCGGGTCCCAGTTCACGGTGCCGCTCTTCTTGTAGATCACACCTTTTTCGAACAGGCGAGTGAACAGCCATTGTTCCCAGCGGTAGTAATCAGGCTTGCAGGTGGTCACCTCGCGGGACCAGTCCACCGCCAGGCCCAGGCTGCGCAGCTGGGTCTTCATGTAGGCGATGTTTTCGTAGGTCCACTTGGCGGGCGCTACGTTGTTTTTCATCGCGGCGTTTTCCGCCGGCATGCCGAAGGCGTCCCAACCCATGGGTTGCAGGACGTTCTTGCCGAGCATGCGCTGGTAGCGGGAGATTACGTCGCCGATGGTGTAGTTACGCACGTGCCCCATGTGTAGCTTGCCGCTGGGGTAAGGGAACATCGATAGGCAATAGAAAGTCTCCTTGCCTGGCTGTTCACTGACTTCAAAGGACTTTTGCTCATCCCAGAACGACTGGGCGGCATTTTCTATTTCACGGGGCTGATATTGTTCGTGCATGGCTACTTTTGAACTGAATAGGGGTGGCCTAATCCTCTTCGGTGCAACGTTCAGGTTGATCGACACCAAAAAGTGGCGCGTCCGTGCCCAAACCCTGCGGGAAGTGGAGTTACAGGAAGCGCCGTAGCATACATGACCCCACTCTATCGAGGGAAACCCTGATTGCGCCGCCGAGGCCGTTGGTCGCGGCGTCAGGCAGGCAGGGCCAGCAGGACTACGCTGTTTAGTGGGGAGTGAGTCTTATCTTCAATGAGGTGAGGGATGGTTGATTCGCAGCGAACTTTAACGAAACCGCAGGTGTACGAAGGACTGATCGACCGTTTGGGTCGAGCACTGGATGCAGCAAAAACCGCAGGCCGATTGTGTGATGAACGGCCTCTGGAGTTGGAACTGCGTGGCTTGAGCCAGGCAGAGCTGGAAGTGATCAGGGTGTATCTGGAGTTAAATGAGCATCGCGCGTCCCATGGCATGGCCTCCCCGCCGGCGCAGGAGCCTTCACGCTCGGCCAAGGTGGTATGGCTCAAGGATTTGTCGGCCGGCCGCAGCCCGGAAAAACTCCGGTCCGTGCGTTTCAAGTGAATACCGCGTAATCGGTAGCCTTCTCGAACGTGTGTTCTTGTAAAGATTGTCGCTAAACCCCGTTACACCTTAGGCTTCGGGCATCTTTGGAGATGCCCGATGCCTATTCGTTATTTCATTAAACAATTGCTGTTGCCGCCCGGCATTCTGTTGCTGTTGCTGGCCCTTGCCTGGTGGTTTCGTCGCAGTCGCCCACGACTGGCGGGGGTGTGCTTTGCCTTGGGCTTCGGCGGGATGTGGCTGATGAGCCTGCCGGTGGTGGTGCAGTGGGGGGCAAAGGCCTTGGAGACCGAGCCGCCCTTGGCCCGTGACGCATGGGCGACCCTGGCGCAGCGGGCTGATGCAATCGTGATATTGGGTTCGGGGCGTGAACGCGGGGATCCGGCGTGGGGCTCTGATCAGCCTACGGGTGTCGGCCTTGAACGCCAGCGTTACGCGGCGAGATTGGCCAAGGCTTCGGGCTTGCCGGTGCTGACCACCGGAGGCTTGCATTACGGTACGCCGCCCAGCGAGGCGGAGTTGATGGCGGTGTCGATGCAGGATGACTTTGGCGTGAGCGTGCGCTGGAAGGAAGAGCGCAGCCGCACCACGTGGGAAAACGCGCAGATGAGTGCAGAGATTCTGTTGCCGCAAGGCATCAAGCGTGTGGTCGTCGTGACCCAGGCCTGGCACATGCCGCGTTCGCGCTGGAGTTTCGAAAAGGCCGGGTTTACGGTCGTTCCGGCGCCGGTGGGGTTTCTGGGCGTAGACAATGCCCGGCCACTGGGTGGCTGGATGCCGGAATTCAAGTCGGTATGGCAGAACGGTCAGTTGCTGAACGAAGCGGTGGGGCAGGTGGGTTACCGGTTGTTTTACAGGTAACACCGCAACGCAAATGTGGGAGCCGGGCTTCTGTGGGAGCCGGGCTTGCCCGCGATGCAGGCACCTCGGTGTGTCAGTTACACCGAGGTGATGCTATCGCAGGCAAGCCAGCTCCCACCTTCAGACTGTTTTCGACATCCGGCCCGCCAGCAAGGCCCAGCCAAACAGGCCAAGGCACAGGATGATCAACGGCCACGAGCGCCATTGCAGGTACGGCGTGAGGTTGTGCATCGGTACCACCTCACCGTAGAGGATCCCGCGTTCAAACTGCGGGATCTGCACGGTGATCTGCCCGTACGGGTTGATCAGGCCGGTGACGCCGTTGTTGGTGGCGCGGATCATCCAGCGACCGGCCTCCAGGGCGCGCATCTGGGCCATCTGCAAATGTTGCAGCGGGCCGATGGAGCGGCCGAACCAGGTGTCATTGCTGATGGTCAGCAACAGGTCGCTGCGGGCCGACAGGCCGGCGGCGAATTCCGGGTACACCACTTCATAGCAAATGAACGGCGCAATCTGATAGCCCTTGGCTTGCAGCAGCGCCTGGTCGGCCGGCCCGCGGGCGAAGTCCGACATCGGCAGGTCGAAGAAGGCGATCAGGCCACGCAACATGTCCTGCAACGGCACGTACTCGCCGAACGGCACCAGCTTCTGTTTCAGGTAAGTGCCATCGCCTTCACCCACCACGGTGATGCCATTGAAAAAGCGCTTGTGGTGGTGCACTTCCTGACGAATCGGCACGCCGGTGATCAGCGCGGTGTGCCGGTCAGCGGCGAACTTGCCCATCATGGCCAGGTAGCCTTCGACGGACTCCTTGAGTACCGGCACCGCGGTTTCCGGCCATACCAGCAGGTCCACGGGCTTGGAGGTGAAGCTCATGTCACGGTACAGCGCGAGCTGCGCATTGAGCTGCTCGGGGTCCCATTTCATGCTTTGTTCGACGTTGCCCTGGACGGCCGCTACGGTCAGCGGTGCGCCGGCGGGGGTGGTCCAGGCGTGATGCTTGAGTGCCAGGCCGATGGCCCATGGCGCCACCAACAGCAGCAAACCGGCACCGATGAACAGGTTGCGTTTACCCGCCAGCAGGCGCGGCAGGTTGCAGATCAGCGCGGCGGTCAGCGCCAGGGCAAAGGAAATCAGCCACATGCCACCCAGTGGCGCGAGGCCGGCAAGGGGAGCGTCGAGCTGGCTGTAACCGGAGTAGAGCCAAGGGAAACCGGTGAGGAACCAGCCGCGAAACGCTTCCTGGCCCACCCACAAGGCCGCGAAGGCCAGGGCGTCGGCCAATGGCGCCTCATTGCGCCGCAGCCAGCGCGCCCAGAGCCAGGCAGGCAGGGCAAAGAACCAGGCAATGGCTGCGGTAAACGCCAGCATCAGCATGCCCGCCAGCAGCACCGAAGCGCCGCCGAAGTGGTGAATGCTGTAGTAGATCCAGCTGGTGCCGGCGCCAAACAGACCGAAACCGAAACACCAGCCACGCCACAAGGCCTGGCGTGGTGTCAGCTCACGCAATCCCGCATAAAAGAACCCGACCGCCACCAGCGCAAACGGCCAGAGATCGAACGGCGCCAGCGCCAGGGTAGTGATGGCGCCGGCCACCACGGCCAGCAGGTTACCGGGCCAGCCGGGTGCAATCATACGGCGCATGTCAGTCCTTAGCGGGCAATAGGTGTCAGGCGAATGAGGTGGATCCGGCGGCTGTCGGCATTCAGGATGCGAAAGCGATAGGCGCCGATCTCGGTGGTCTCATTCCGCTTGGGCAGATGCCCGAACGCGCTCATTACCAGGCCGCCGACGGTGTCGAATTCATCATCGGAGAATTCGCTGTCGAAGAACTCGTTGAAGTTCTCGATCGGCGTCAGGGCCTTGACCAGGAAGTCACCGCTGGGCAGCGGCTTGATGTAGCTGTCTTCTTCCACGTCGTGTTCGTCTTCGATATCGCCGACGATCTGTTCCAGCACGTCTTCGATGGTCACCAGGCCAGCCACGCCGCCGTATTCGTCAATCACGATGGCCATGTGATTGTGGTTCGCACGAAATTCGCGCAGCAGCACATTCAGGCGCTTGGATTCGGGGACGAAGGTGGCAGGACGCAGCAGGTCCTTGATGTTGAAGCTGTCGCCGTTCTCCTTGAGGATCAGCGGCAGCAGGTCCTTGGCCAACAGGACGCCCATGACGTCGTCATGGCTTTCGCCGATCACCGGGTAGCGCGAGTGCGCCGAGTCGATCACGGCCGGGAGGAATTCCCGTGGGGTCTGTGTCGCCTTGATGCTGATCATTTGCGAGCGCGGAACCATGATGTCCCGTACTTGCAGGTCAGCCACCTGGATGGCGCCTTCGACGATGGCCAGCGCTTCGCTGTCCAGCAACTTGTTCTGGTGTGCCTCGCGCAGCAGCTCCAGCAGCTCCTGGCGGTTTTTCGGCTCGTGGGCAAAGGCCTGGGTGAGTTTCCCCAGCCATGACTTTTGCCCGTTGCTCGATCGGTCTTCGCTCATAGCGATTACTCTAAATCCTTTATTGTTTCAGTTAGGTGTAGTTGCAATTTCGTCGTCTGCATACGGGTCACGATGACCCAATTCTGCAAGCAACGTTCGTTCCAGCGCTTCCATTTCTTCGGCTTCGTCATCGTCTATATGGTCGTAACCCAAGAGATGCAAGCAGCCGTGGATGACCAGGTGGGCCCAATGGGCCTCAAGTTCCTTGCCTTGTTCCTTGGCTTCGCGCTCGACCACCTCGACGCAGATCACCAGGTCGCCCAGCAATGGGATATCCAGTAACTCATCGGGTACGTCGGCGGGAAACGACAGCACGTTGGTCGCGTAGTCTTTTTGTCGCCAGGTGTGATTCAGCTCACGGCCTTCAGGTTCGTCCACCAGACGAATGGTCAGTTCCGAGTCGGCGGTGCGCTGGCGCAGGGCCAGGGTGCACCATTGGCGGAACTGCGCTTCGCTGGGGGCAGGCGCATCGGTGGCCAGCTGCAGGTCAAGCTCAAGCATCGCGGCGAGTGTCCTTGGCCGGTTGGTCGTCGCGGTGTTCGAAGCGCTCGTAGGCTTCGACAATGCGCTGCACCAGCGGGTGACGTACCACGTCTTTGGGCATGAAGTGGGTGAAGCTGATCCCCGGCACGTCCTTTAGCACGTCGATCACCTGGGCCAGGCCCGACTTGGTGCCTTTGGGCAGGTCGACCTGGGTGACGTCGCCGGTGATCACGGCTGTGGAGCCGAAGCCGATCCGGGTCAGGAACATTTTCATCTGTTCGACGGTGGTGTTCTGGCTTTCGTCGAGGATGATGAAGCTGTTGTTCAGCGTACGGCCGCGCATGTAGGCCAGCGGGGCGATCTCGATCACCTGGCGCTCGATCAGCTTGGCCACGTATTCGAAGCCGAGCATCTCGTAGAGCGCGTCGTAGAGAGGGCGCAGGTACGGGTCGATCTTCTGGGCCAGGTCGCCGGGCAAAAAGCCCAGTTTCTCGCCGGCTTCCACCGCCGGACGCACCAGCAGGATGCGTCGCACCTGCTCGCGCTCCAGGGCGTCGACCGCACAGGCCACGGCCAGGTAGGTCTTGCCGGTACCGGCAGGGCCGATGCCGAAGTTGATGTCGTTGCCCAGAATCTCTTTGACGTAGCGCTGCTGATTCAGGCCGCGGGGGCGAATCATGCCTTTCTTGGTGCGCAGGGCCACGCTGGCTTCGGCCACCGGGTTGTTCGCCAGGTCTTGTACCGCAGATTCCTGCAGGTACAGGTGCACCGTTTCCGGCGACAGCTCGCTACCTTTGGTTTCCCGGTAGAGGCGGCGCAGAAGGTTTTCTGCCGAGGTGGTGTGTTGGGGTTCACCAATGAGCTCGAATTGATTGCCGCGGTTGCGGATCTCGATGCTCAGGCGTTGTTCGATCAGGCGCAGGTGCTCGTCGAACTGTCCGCACAGATTGGCGAAACGGCGAGCCTCAAAGGGCTCGAGGAGAAAACGATGTGGTTCTATGGGTGCGTTCAAGGTCGCTTTTAGCCGCCCTGGGGCAATTAAGATGAAATCAAGGATAACGCCAGCAGGCGGTGTGCGAAAGCACTTATATAGCCCGGACCCGCTCTCAAGAACAAACGCGATCCAGTGTGGGAGCTGGCTTGCCTGCGATGAGGCCGGCACGTCCAAAAGAGAGGCTGCCTGTTATATCGCTATCGCAGGCAAGCCAGCTCCCACATTTGATCTTCATTTGCCTTGAACGCCGGGCTCTCAGTTAACCAGCGAGCCGCGCAGCGAGTGCGGTTGCGCCGCGTCGATGTGTACGTCGGCGAACTGCCCGATCAGCGTCGGATTATCGCAGCGGAAGTTGACGATCCGGTTGTTCTCGGTGCGGCCCTGCAATTCGCCAGGATCCTTTTTCGAGTAATCGGTGACCAGGATGCGCTGGGTCGAACCCACCATCTGTCGGCTGATCTCGAAACCCTGCTGGTTGAGGCGGTGTTGCAGGGCGTTCAAACGCTCCTTCTTCAACGCTTCCGGGGTTTCGTCGAGCAGGTCGGCCGCCGGGGTGCCCGGGCGCTGGCTGTAGACGAAGGAGTAGGAGAAGTCGAAACCGACGTCTTCAATCAGCTTCATGGTCTGCTGGAAATCTTTCTCGGTCTCGCCCGGGAAGCCGACGATAAAGTCCGAACTGATGCAAATCCCCGGCACTGCCGCACGCAATTTTCGCAGTTTGGATTTGTATTCCAGGGCCGTGTGGTTGCGCTTCATGGCCGAGAGGATGCGGTCGGAGCCCGACTGCACCGGCAAGTGCAGGTGTTTGACCAGCTCCGGCACTTCGGCGTGGGCCTGGATCAGGCTGTCGGAGAATTCCAGCGGGTGCGAGGTGGTGTAGCGAATCCGCTCGATCCCGTCGACGGCCGCCACCACGCGGATCAACTCGGCGAGGTCCGCCAGGCGTCCGTCGTGGGTCTGGCCGCGATAGCCGTTGACGTTCTGCCCCAGCAGGGTCACTTCACGCACGCCGTTCTCGGCCAGGTGAATGATCTCCGCCAGCACGTCATCGAACGGGCGGCTGACTTCTTCGCCGCGGGTGTACGGCACCACGCAGAAGGTGCAGTACTTGCTGCAACCTTCCATCACCGACACATACGCGCTCGGGCCGTCGATGCGCGGCTCGGGCAGGTGGTCGAATTTTTCGATTTCCGGGAATGAGACGTCGACCTGCGGCAGCTTGGTGATGCGGGCGGCGTCGATCATTTCCGGCAGGCGGTGCAGGGTTTGCGGGCCGAAGACCACATCCACATAGGGCGCGCGGTCGCGAATCGCGGCGCCTTCCTGGCTGGCCACGCAACCGCCGACGGCGATCACCATGTCCGGGTTGGCCAGCTTCAGTTCGCGCCAGCGGCCCAGCTGCGAGTAGACCCGGTCCTGGGCCCGCTCGCGGATCGAGCAGGTATTGAGCAGGATCACGTCGGCATCTTCAGCGCGGGCGGTGACTTCCAGGGCCTGATGTTCACCCAGCAGATCGACCATGCGCGAGCTGTCGTACTCGTTCATCTGGCAACCGTGGGTTTCGATGTAAAGCTTCTTGGCCATGGGGATCGTCAACTGGTGGTAAAGAACCGCGCATTATAGGGGGCATGCCGATAGGTTCCTAGCACTGTGCATCGGGTGCCATGCTATAGTTCGCGCCCTCTTTTATATCCCCCGATGTGTTACCCGCCCACCATGACCAAACGTGAAGCTCCAATCTACAAGGTGATTTTCCTTAACCAGGGCCAGGTGTTCGAAATGTACGCCAAGCAGATCTATCAAAGTGATCTGTGGGGCTTCCTGGAAGTGGAAGAGTTCGTCTTTGGCGAGCGCACACAGTTGGTCGTCGACCCGGGCGAGGAAAAACTCAAGGCTCAGTTCGAAGGCGTGGTGCGCAGTTTTGTGCCGATGCATTCGATCGTGCGCATCGACGAAGTCGAGCGCCTGGGCACGCCGAAAATCAGCGAAGCCCGTGGCATGAGCAATGTCATGCCGTTTCCGATGCCGATGCCAGAGAAGTAAGACAGTTGAAGGCTCCCATGCCTGGCACGGGAGCAGTCAGTCAGCGTGAAGGATCAGGCAGTGGCGAGAATGGCGAGCTGCCATCTGCGCTCTGCAGTTCCTGCAGGTAGTTGCGGAAAATCTGCCCCAGTACCTGGGTCGCCACTTCCAGTTCGTCCCGCTGCATGTGTTCGGCCACTTCATCGGCCGTGTCCAGCGCATCTTCAGCGCCATTGACCGCCGCCATTTTCAGCACGATGTACGCCTGAACGTTATTGGCCGGTACGCCTTCGCCATGGAAAAACATGGTGCCCAGCTGGAATTGCGCCTGGGCATGGCCCTGCAACGAGGCTTTCTCGAAGTAGCTCAAGGCCTTGTTGAGGTCGCGTGCGGGATTTTTACTGTCGTAGAAGTACTCGCCCAACTCGTATTGCGCCTGCGCATCCCCGCCGTCGGCCTGTTTCTGGCACGCGCTCAGGGCTTCGGCCTGGCTTTCTGGCTGGGTATTGAGGGTGCAACGACCCATCGCTGGGATTAACAACGAGTTGCCGCCTGCCTGGGCAAACGCCAGCAGCGGCTGAAGGAGCAACAGGCAGCCCAGAACCAGGGTGCGGCCGGTGCGTTTCATGGGAATCGACTTACCTCTGACGGGGCGCGGGACCCACGGGGGGATCCAATAAGCGCGCATTATGAAATAAGCAGGCACCTGCTTACAAAGTCTTTACTCGTTTTTCTGCTGCGTGGGCAAGTTATCTGCCGGATTGCAGGTAAATTCTCGAAAAAAGACGGAAATGTGTGTAAGCAAAGTAGCAAATCTGACGCCGCCAGTGGCAACGTCAGATTTTTGAGGCGCTTATTTCAAGGCAGCGAAGGCGCGTTCAGCGGCATCGAGGGTCAGTTTCAGCTCGGCATCACCATGGGCGATCGAGGTAAAACCGGCTTCAAAGGCGCTCGGTGCCAGGTATACGCCACCTTCCAGCATCAGATGGAAGAAGCGCTTGAACAGATCGGCATCGCTGCCCATCACGTCGTCGAAGGTGACGATGTCATCGGCGCCACTGAAGTACAGGCCGAACATGCCGCCCGCCTGGGTGGTCACGAACGGAATGCCGGCGGCATCGGCGCGCTGTTGCAGGCCGTCCAGCAGGCGGGTGGTGTAGTCGGTCAGCTCGGCGTGGAAGCCCGGGCGGCTGATCAGGCGCAGGGTGGTCAGGCCGGCGGCCATAGCCAGCGGGTTACCCGACAGCGTGCCCGCCTGGTACACCGGGCCCAGCGGCGCGATGTGCTGCATGATTTCGCGCTTGCCGCCGAAGCAGCCCACTGGCATGCCACCACCGATGATCTTGCCGAAGGTGCTCAGGTCCGGCGTCACGCCGTAGTAAGCCTGGGCGCCGCCGAGGGCAACGCGAAAACCGGTCATCACTTCATCAAAAATCAGCACCACGCCGTGCTTGTCGCACTGTTCCCGCAGGCCTTCCAGAAAGCCCGGTGCAGGCGGCACGCAGTTCATGTTGCCGGCCACCGGCTCGACGATGATGCAGGCTACTTCCTGGCCGACTTCGCTGAGCATCTGCTCCACCGCACCGATATCGTTGAACGGCAGGGTCAGGGTGTGTTTGGCGAAGGCTGCCGGCACACCGGCAGAGCTCGGTACGCCCTGGGTCAGCGCGCCGGAACCGGCCTTGACCAGCAGGCTGTCGGAGTGGCCGTGGTAGCAGCCTTCGAATTTGATGATGCTGTCACGGCCGGTGAAACCACGGGCCAGGCGAATCGCACTCATGGTGGCTTCAGTGCCGGAGCTGACCATCCGCACCATCTCCATGGACGGCACGATGGCGCACACCAGGTCCGCCATCTCGGTTTCCATGGCGGTCGGTGCGCCATAGGACAGGCCGTGTTGCAGCTGCTGGCGCACCGCATCCAGCACGTCCGGATGGCTGTGGCCGAGGATCATCGGGCCCCACGAACCCACGTAGTCGACGTAGCGCTTGTCATCTTCGTCGGTGACGTAGGCGCCTTCGGCATGCTTGAAGAACAGTGGTGTGCCGCCAACGCTCTTGAACGCTCGCACGGGGGAGTTCACACCGCCGGGGATGTGTTTCTGGGCATTGGCAAACAGGGTTTCGGAACGGGACATGATCGTGTTCTCTGAATTCAAGATTTTAGAAGATCGTTGAAAGCGCGGGCGCGGCGCGTGACTTCCTGGGTGCTGTCGGCACCAAACAGGCCGTGGACCACTGCCAGCAAGTCGGCACCATGGGCCACCAACGGCTCGGCGTTTTCCAGGGTGATGCCGCCAATCACGCAGATCGGCAGGTGCAACCGCGCGCGGGCCTGGGCCAGCAGTTCAACGGTGGCCGCCGGCGCGCCGGGCTTGGTATTGGAATTGAAGAAGCGGCCGAAGGCGACGTAACTGGCCCCTTCGCGCGCGGCCTGCTCGGCCAGTTCGATCTGGCTGTGGCAGGTGGAGCCGATAATTGCCTTGGAGCCCAACAAGGCGCGGGCCGGGGTCAGCGGGCCGTCGGTCTGCCCCAGGTGCACGCCGACGCCGAGGCGCGCGGCCAGTTCGGCATCATCGTTGATGATCAGTTGCGTCTTGTAGCGCGAGCACAGCTCCCGCAGTTTTTCGGCTTCCCGCAGGCGGCGTGCTTCGTCGCTGCTTTTGTCGCGGTATTGCAGCAGGGTCACGCCACCGTCCAACGCCGCTTCGACGTAGGCCAGGAACTTGCCGGCCAACAGTTGGCTGTCGGTAATGGCATAAAGGCCACGTAGTTTCATCGGGCAGGCCTCTTGTTGTTACGAGCAGAAATCCAACGGCAGACGACGAGGCACGAATTGCCCCTGGCCGAGTTGTTCAGCGTCACGCAGGGTGCGCCAAGTGTAGTTGAGGGCCGATTGCACGGCGCTGACCAAACCTTCGCCCTGTGCCAGCCGACCGGCCAGCGCGCTGGCCAGGGTGCAGCCGGAACCGTGATAACTGCCGGGCAGGCGCTGGCAGGTGAAGGTCTGGTGCGTGCCGTCGCGGCTGTAGAGGCGGTTGTGCACTTCGTGCTCGTCGCCATGGCCGCCGGTGATCAGCAGGTGCTTGATGAAGGGCAGTAACTTCGCGGCGCATTCGTCCGCCGTGCCTTCGGGCAGTTCAGCGAGGATGCGCGCTTCGGGCAGGTTCGGCGTGGCAATCAGCGACAGTGGCAACAGCCGTTCGCGCATCGCATAGCCAACCTCATCCTTGCCCAGGCTGCCGCCACCACCGGCGCGCAGCACCGGGTCGCAGACCACCGGCAAATGCGGGTGCGCCTTGAGCAATTCGACCACGGTGTCGACCATTTCCAGGGAACCGAGCATGCCCAGTTTCACTGCGGCCACTTCGGAGTCGCCGAGCACGGCGTTGGCCTGGGCCAGCACCCACTCGCGGTCCAGCACGCGGAAATCGCTGACGTTGACCGTGTTCTGCACGGTCAGCGCGGTGACGGCCGGGGCCGCATGACAACCCTGGGCGAGCAGGGCTTCGATATCTGCCTGCAAGCCGGCGCCACCACTGGGATCATGGCCGGAGAGACAGAGGACAACGGGGCGAGAGCTGTAGATATTCATGGTGCGCGAGCTTACCACCAAACGCTTTTTGGGTGGCTGTCGGGCGATGGTTGAATTTTTAGTGGATAAGTATGGCGAAATGGCTGTTTGCTATCATCGTGAAATGCAGGTCAAATGCCCTGTAATACCCGCTCTAGAGCCTTTCAAAAAATCATTTGAATAGTGTCTTTTGGCCTGTAATGGCTATGCTAGAGTGGATTGAAACCAATAACTGTATCGCCGGTATACGTCTGCTCAAAAGGAATGGAGGCTTTTGACATAACCGGACAGGTCACGCTGGGGCTCTATGCGCTATTTGCTGATGTTACTGTTGAGCGGGCTGCCGATGCTGGCCGGCGCAGTCGAGTTCAACGAGACCACCACGCGGTTGCCCCTGGGCCAAGTGATGCAAGTGCTTGAGGACCCAAGTGGCGCCCTGAGCATTGGCGATATCAGCTCGCCGGTCCTCGCCAGTCGCTTCAAGACCCATGACAAAGCCACCTTGAATGCCGGTTATTCACGCTCGGTGTTCTGGCTCAAGCTCGACCTTCGTTACCGCCCGAAAAACCCGGATGTCTCGCGCCACTGGCTGCTGGAACTGGCCTACCCGCCGCTGAACCAACTGGAGCTGTACCAGCCCGACAGCGTTGGCAACTATCGACTGGTCTCGCGCACCGGCAGCAGCCTGCCGTTTTCCAGCCGCGAAATCCGCCAGAGCAACTACCTGTTCAAGCTCGACTTCTTGCCTGGCCAGCAGGAAACCCTGTACCTGCGCCTGCAAAGCCAAGGCTCGATCCAGGCGCCGCTGACCCTCTGGTCCACCACCGCGTACCTCGAAGAGCAGCCGTTGCGCCTCTACGTGCTGGGTGTGATCTACGGTGTGCTGCTGGGCATGCTGGTCTACAACCTGTTCATCTACCTGAGCGTGCGCGACACCAGCTACCTCTACTACATCCTCTATATTGCCTCGTTCGGCCTGTATCAACTGTCGGTCAACGGCGTGGCCGTGCAGTACTTCTGGCCCGACAGCCCGTGGTGGGCGAATGCGGCGGTGCCATTCCTGATCGGTTCGGCGGCGCTGTTCGGCAGCCTGTTTGCCCGCAGCTTCCTGCACACCGCACTTTACAGTCGCTGGATCAACCGGCTGTTGCTGGCGCTGGCGGTCAGCGGTGCAGTCGTGATGGTGCTGGCGCTGTTCACCAGTTATGCACTGGCCCTGCGCCTGGCCACCGGTTTGGCGCTGGTGTTCACCGTGACCATCTTCGTCGCGGCCATCAAGGCCTGGTACTGCGGCCAGCGCATGGCGCGTTATTTCATCATTGCCTGGACCGCGTTCCTGTTGGGCGGTGTGGTCAACACGATGATGGTGCTGGGCTACCTGCCCAATGTGTTCCTCACGATGTACGCCAGCCAGATCGGCTCGGCACTCGAAGTGGCGTTGCTGTCCCTGGCCCTGGCCGACCGCATCAACTCGATGCGCGAGCAACAGGCGCAGATCCTGTTTGACGCCAGCCAGAAGCTCGAAGTGCTCAACACGCAACTGGCCCGCAGCAATCGCCTCAAGGATGAATTCCTCGCCACCCTGACCCACGAACTGCGCACACCGATGAACGGTGTGATTGGTTCCCTGGAGTTGATGCAGACCGAGCCGCTGCAAGGCGACCTCGCCCAGTACCATCAAACCGCCGCCGGCTCGGCCCGCGAGATGATGCGCATGGTCAACGGCATCCTCACCCTCACCGAATTGCAGGCCGGGCGCCTCAGCCCGCAGCCCGAGGTGTTCAGCCTGCGTGGGTTGCTCGACACCTTGCGCCAGCAGTTCGCGGCCAGCGCCCAGAGCAAGGGCCTGGAGTTTTCCATCGATCTGGCGGATGAGTTGCCGGACCGAGTCAGCGGCGACCCCGGCAAGCTGGCGCAATGCCTGGATTGCCTGCTGGACAACGCCTTCAAGTTCACCCACGAAGGGGCGGTGCGGGTGCGGGTAGTCGGCGTGCCACAGGCCGACGGGACGTTGCGCCTGACCTTTATCGTCACCGACACCGGCATCGGGTTCGCTTACCTCGACGAGGCGACCCTGTACCAACGCTTCTTCCAGCTGGATGGCTCGACCACCCGTCGCTACGGCGGCATGGGCATCGGCCTGGCGATCTGCCGGCAATTGATCGAATTGCTCGGTGGGCGCCTCACCCACAATTCCGAGCCTCGCCGCGGCAGTCGCTTCCAGCTGGAGCTTGCGGTCAGCCCGCTGCCGCCCGAGCCCGCGCCCGTGCGGCGAGCACCCCATGCACAACGCACACCGCAGGAGTGCACGGTGTTGCTGGTAGACGACAACGGTGTGGCGCAATTGGTGGTGCGCGGCATGTTGCTCAAGCTCGGTTATCGCGTGAAAACCGTCGACAACGGGCCAGCGGCCCTGGCGCTGTTGCAAAGTGACACCTTCGATGCGGTGCTGCTGGACGTACCGGAGGGCGGGTTTTCGCTGTGCTGCCAGATTCGTGCATTGCCGGGTTGTGGAGAGCTGCCGGTGATTGCCCTGAGCAGCTCGGCGCAAAGCCCCGAGCGAGACCATTGCCACGGTGTGGGCGTGACGGATCGATTGGCAAAACCGGTGCGATTTGATGCCCTGCAAGCGATGTTGCATATTCGGTTGCTGTCAACGGAAAAGGGCGAAAGTGCAGACATTTAGGCATTTATCCCCTTTTTCTTTCTGGTGGGGTGGTGCTTAACTCAGAAACAGGCCTTTGAATCAGCAGGCCAACTTTTTCGAGGAGGCTGCCATGAACCTGCACCAGTTCGCCGAAACCCACGACGTCACCAACCAGCCACCGTCCCTGGACGGCACCAACCTGTACCGTATCGATTTGCCGTTGCAAGACTGGTCCCGGCGCTTTGGTGCCGGCTGGGCCGAGCAGCGCATTGATACCTACGGCGCACTGGCGGGCGGGCCGTTGATGGAAGCCGGGTTCCTGGCCAACCAGAACAAACCGGTGTTCAACAGCCACGACCGTTTTGGCCATCGCATCGACCTGGTGGAATTTCATCCGGCCTATCACGAACTGATGCGCACCGCCGTCGAGCATGGCTTGCCGTCGTTGCCGTGGGCCCATCCGCAATCCGGCGCCCACGTGGCCCGTGCGGCCATGACCTACTTGCACAGCCAGGCCGAAGCCGGCACCGGCTGCCCGTTGACCATGACCTTCGCCTGCGTCCCGGCCCTGCGTTTGCAGCCGGACCTGGCAGAAACCTGGCTGCCGAAAATCCTCGCCACCGAATATGACCCGCGCAACGTCGGCATTGCCCACAAGGCCGGCGCCACCATTGGCATGGCCATGACCGAGAAACAGGGCGGCACCGACGTGCGCGCCAACACCACCCGCGCTTACCCGGTGGCTACCGGCGGCCCGGGCCAGGCGTATGAGCTGGTGGGGCACAAGTGGTTCTGTTCGGCGCCGATGTGCGACGCCTTTCTCACCCTGGCCCAGACCGACAAGGGCCTGACCTGTTTCCTGCTGCCCCGGCACCGCCCGGACGACACGCGCAATGAGTTCTACATCCAGCGCCTGAAAAACAAACTCGGCAACTGCTCCAACGCTTCCAGCGAAGTGGAGTTTCGTGGCGCGTTGGCCTGGATGATCGGCGAGGAAGGGCGCGGTGTACCGACCATTATCGAGATGGTGGCCATGACCCGTTTCGATTGCATGGTCGGCTCCAGCGCCTTGATGCGCCAGGCGCTGACCCAGGCCAGCCATCACTGCGCCCATCGCCTGGTGGGCGGCCGGGTGCTCAGCGAGCAACCGCTGATGCAAAACGTGCTGGCCGACCTGGCCCTGGAAAGCGAGGCGTCCCTGGCCTTGAGCATGCGCATGGGCCGCGCGCTGGACCACCTGGATAACGAACAGGAAGCCAAATTCGCCCGGCTGGTGACGGCGGTGGGCAAATATTGGATCTGCAAACGCGCCCCCGCGATGATCAACGAAGCCGCCGAATGCATGGGCGGCGCCGGGTATGTGGAGGACAGCATCCTGCCGCGTTTGTACCGTGAGGCGCCGGTCAACTCGACGTGGGAAGGTTCCGGGAATGTGCAGTGCCTTGATGTGCTGCGGGCGTTGTCGAAAGAGCCGGGCGTGTTGGAAGTGTTGTTTGTCGAACTGGGGGATGGTCACGGTCACCGGCAACTGGCGCGGCACATCGAACAGTTGAAGTCGGCCTTCATGGACACCCAGGACATCCAGTACCGTGCCCGGCAGCTCACCGAGGACATTGCCGTGGCGTTGCAGGCCAAGCTGCTGCTGGAGGCGGGCAATGCCAGTGTGAGTGATGGCTTTATCGCCAGCCGGCTGGGTGAGTCGTCGGGCCGGGTATATGGCACCTTGCCGCGGGGTGTGGAGGTGGAGGCCATTGTCTCCCGCTCGACACCTCTATTTTCCTGAACAAACACGGTCAAAACGTGGGAGCTGGCTTGCCTGCGATAGCGGTGGGCCAGCTGGCATCAATGTAATAGGCAGACCGCCATCGCAGGCAAGCCAGCTCCCACAGGGAATGCAGGGTTCTTGCAGGCGCATTCCAATTCCGGTGTTCCAGTGCGCCAGGGATACAGGCAAGATGAGGGCCTGCAAGTCAGAACACAGGATGCTTACCGTGACCGAAGCTTTTGTTGTCGTTCAAACCGCCGAAGAAGCCGTGGATCGGCTGGCGGCTCTCCATGAGCGTGCCACTGGCGCGCTCAATCAAGCCCTCAAGCGCTACCTCAAAGACCGCGTCGAACCCGACGCCGAACAACGTGCGATGTTTCGTTACCCGGAACTTCGCCTGACCTACCTGGTGCAGGGTGAAGTCCCACAGACCACCCGGGCATATGCCAAGGTCCAGCTGCCGGGGACCTACAGCGTCACCGTCACCCATCCGTCAGCCTTCCGCAAATACCTGCTGGAGCAACTGGTGCCGTTGATGCACGACTTCACCGTGACGGTGGAAGTGGGCGTCAGCCAGCAGAACATTCCCTACCCGTACGTGGTGGAGCAGGGCGACGAACTTGCCGGCTCCGGTGTGACTGCCGCCACGCTGGCGCGGGTGTTCCCGAGTACCGACCTGTCGGCTGCCACCGATGGCATCGCCGACGGTCTCTACGACTGGGAAAACACCGACCCGCTGCCGTTGGCGCTGTTCGACGCCGCCCGTGTCGACTTCTCCCTGCGCCGCCTGGTGCACTACACCGGCAGCGACTGGCGCCATGTGCAGCCGTGGATTCTGCTGACCAACTACCACCGCTACGTCGACCAGTTCATCGTGCATGGCCTGGAACAGCTGCGCAGTGACCCGCGCTTTATCCGCATGGTGCTGCCGGGCAACGTGGTCATCGACAAGAGCATGGACCACGGCGAAGCGTCTGCCATCGCCGCGGGCGTGGTCTGGCACCGTTACCAGATGCCGGCCTACCACCTGCAGGCCAGCGATGGCCACGGCGTGACCCTGGTGAACATCGGCGTGGGGCCGTCCAACGCCAAGAACATCACCGACCACCTGGCCGTGTTGCGCCCGCATTGCTGGCTGATGATTGGTCACTGTGGCGGCCTGCGCCAATCCCAGACCATCGGCGACTACGTGCTGGCTCACGCCTACATGCGACGCGACGGGATTCTCGACCGCGTCGTACCGCCGAACATCCCGATCCCGGCGCTGGCCGAAGTGCAGATGGCCTTGCAGCAAGCGGCGGCCAACGTCACCGGCGAGAAGGGTGAAGAGCTGAAGAAGCGCCTGCGCACCGGCACCGTGCTGACCTACGACGACCGCAATTGGGAGCTGCGCTGGGCCCAGGAACGTCCGCTGATCAACCTGTCCCGCGCCGTGGCCGTGGACATGGAAAGCGGCACTATCGCCGCCCAGGGCTACCGCCTGCGGGTGCCGTACGGCACGTTGCTGTGTGTGTCGGACAAACCGCTGCACAGCGAGATCAAGCTGCCGGGTTCGGCCAACGCGTTCTATGAGCGTGCGGTCAGCCAGCACTTGAAGATCGGCATCGAGGCGGTGGACCTGTTGCGCACTGAACTCAACTCGCTGCACTCGCGCAAACTGCGCAGCTTCGACGAGCCGCCGTTCCGCTAAACGGTTGGGATGGTTATTTAACGGTCAGGCCACTAGCATTGTCGGTCCTGACCGTTAGATGTTCCTTTGCCATGTCTCGTCCTGCCCGTCCCGTTTCCCGCCGCCCTGGTGTGAAAAGTCCGCAAACCTCGTCAGCCCCGCGTCGTGTCGCCAAGGCGCCACCGGCCGAGCCCAAATTGATCCTGTTCAATAAACCCTTCGATGTGCTGACCCAGTTCAGCGACGAAGGCGGGCGCGCGACCCTCAAGGATTTCATCGACATCCCCGGCATCTACCCGGCCGGGCGGCTGGACCGTGACAGTGAAGGCCTGTTGCTGCTGACCAACGACGGCCAGCTACAGGCGCGCATCGCCGATCCCAAGCACAAGCTGGCGAAAACTTATTGGGTGCAGGTGGAAGGCGAGCCGACCGAGGAACAGCTGCAACGCCTGCGCGACGGTGTGGAACTCAACGACGGCATGACCCTGCCCGCTGAAGCCCGGCAACTGGAAGAGCCGCAACTGTGGCCGCGCAACCCGCCGGTGCGGTTTCGCAAAAGCGTACCGACCCATTGGCTGGAGTTGGTGATTCGTGAGGGGCGTAATCGCCAGGTGCGGCGCATGACGGCGGCGGTGGGCTTGCCGACGTTGCGGCTGGTGCGGGTGCGGATTGGCGACTGGTCGATCGACGGCCTGGACCAGGGCCAGTGGAAGGAAGTGCCGGCGCGCTTATAAGGCGCCGGACTCGATCAGGCCGATCACCACGCTCTTGATGATGAACGCGGCAACGCCCAGGCCCAGCACGAAGAACAGGATCATCGAGCCAAAGCGCCCGGCCTTGGATTTCTTCGCCAGGTCCCAGACGATAAAGCCCATGAAAATGATCAGGATGCTGACCAGGCCGGTCATCATCCATTCTTCAAACACGGCGGGGTCAATCGAGTTCATCGGGTCGTTTCCGGCGGGGGCAGGGTGCTGATTATACGCCAGGGCGGTCGGCGCGACATTGACCTGCGTCGGTCTGTGGGAGCTGGCTTGCCTGCGATTGCATCACCTCGGTGTCTCTGAAAGACCGAGTCGTTTGCATCGCAGGCAAGCCAGCTCCCACATTTGTTCCGCTCCGGCCTTAGGTGCGCAGGTGGGTCAGCGGCAATTCGGTGCTGTTGAGCACCTGGTTCAGCACAAAGCTCGAACGCACGCTGGTGACACCTTCGATGCGGGTCAGGTGGCCCAGCAGCAGTTTCTGATAGTGATCCATGTCTGGCACCACCACCTTCAGTTGGTAGTCGGCGTCCATCCCGGTCACCAGGCTGCATTCCAGCACTTGCGGCAAGGTGCGGATGGCCGCCTCGAAATTCTCGAAACGCTCCGGAGTATGTCGGTCCATGCCGATCAGCACGTAGGCCGTCAGGCTCAGGCCGAGCATCTTGCGGTCGAGCAGTGCGACCTGGCGGGCGATGTAGCCGTCGTCCTCCAATTGCTTGACCCGGCGTGAGCACGGCGAAGGCGACAGGCCGATGCGCTCGGCCAACTCCTGGTTGGAGATCCTCGCGTCGCGCTGCAATTCCGCCAAAATACTCAGGTCGTATCGGTCAAGTTTGCTCATGGGGCTGGCCTTTGTCGTAACTATTGCGGCGAATTATCTATCCAGGGTTAAAAATTGCGCAAGCACTGTTTATTGACGCAATCTTCGCAATCATCTGCCCGAGGCCCAGGCGTAGAGTTATCAACAGAATCACTGCCCGGACATACAGTCCACTGCAGCCCGCCAATAAGGCCGGCTGCGGCCGCCAACCCCACAGGGTTGCCCCGGCCCCCGGGCTGCACACTGTCCACAAGACGGCGTGAGGTGAGCCAACGTCAAAAGCGTTGAGCCAGGACGAAGTTCTCAAGGGGCGACCGACGGGTCGCCCCTTTTTATTGCCTGCGAAAATACTTCTCGTGACTGATAACCTGTCGCAGAACCGGGCCCCGGTTTTCCAGTCTTACGTGTAGGCCCTAATCCGCAGTGAGGAATAGCATGAAGCGCATCTGGCGTTTGGCAGGTGTTGGTTTGCTGATGGTAACCGTTGGTGCGCAAGTGATGGCCGACGAACAGCCACGCTCTGAAGGCGGTGGCCAGCATGAGGAAGGGCGCCCGGGCAACCAGCCGCGGCCGCAGAATAACCAGCCTCGACCGCAAAACAATCAACCGCGTCCTGAGGCTCCTCGCCCGGAGAACAATCAGCCGCGTCCGCAGAATCAGCATTTCGAAAATAATCAGCCACGGCCGCAGAATCAGAATGTCGAGCGCCCGAATGGTGGAGGCCAGTGGCAAGGTCGTCCGCAAGGCAACCAGCAGCCACAGCAACAGCCGCACCCGGTGCCGCAGCCGGCGAATAACCTGCCGATCCAGGGTCGCCCGGACACCGTGCGCCAGACCCAGGAACCGCGCCCCGGCAACTACCAGGACATTCCCCGTCGCAACAACGATGGCAACCAGCATTGGCAAGCCGGCAACGGCGGCCAGGGTGCTCCGGGCCGTCCCGGTTTCAACGGTGGCAACGGCGGTGGCAACAACCATCCCAATGATCACCGCTGGCCAGGCCGCCCCGACGGGCACGGCAATGGTTGGGGCCCTGGCCCGCAATACCGCCCGGGCTACATGGTCGACCGCTTCCCCGATCGCAACTACCGCGTGCCGTATCGCGGCCAGGACTACTTCTTCTCGGGTGGCTACTGGTACCGCCCACAAGGCCCGCGCTACGTCGTCGTAACGCCGCCTTACGGGATTCGTGTGCAATACCTGCCGGATTACGCGCGGGAAGTGTGGGTGGGCAGTGCGCTGTTCTTCCTCGCCGCCGGTGCCTATTACACCTACGAAGAAAGCAGCCAGCAGTACGTAGTGGTGCAGCCGCCACCGGCCGCGCCAGCGCCGCAACCCGTGCCCCAGGGCAATGGTTATGACGTGGTGGCTTACCCGGCCAATGGCCAGTCACCGGCGCAAGTCCAGCAGGACGGCTATGACTGCTATCGCTGGGCGGTGCAGCAAAGTGGTTTTGACCCAAGGACCGTCACCTACGCACCCGACCCGGCGGTGGTGCAAACCTACCGCCAGGCCCAGGGCAACTGCCTGACCAGTCGCGGGTATCAGGTGCAGTACTAGGCCTTCGCGCCCGTGACCACTTCCTGCGGGTCGGCGTGCACCAGCACTTCGGCTCGCGGGTAGGCTTTGTGGATGGCATCGGCGGCCTGGTCGCTGATGCCATGGGCCACTGACAGACTCAACTCCCCCGGCAATTCCAGGTGCAACTGCACAAACCAGTGGCTGCCGGAAATCCGCGTGCGCAAGTCATGGGCACCCAATACCCCGGGCACACTGCACGCCAACTCCAGCATGTGCTGGCTGACATCCGGCGGCAGTTCCTCGTCCATCAGCACCGAGAAGCTCTCCCGGGCGATCTGGATTGCGCTCCACAAGATGTAGGCCGCGATGCCCAGGCCAAACCAGGCGTCCACCTGATGAAAACCGAATGCCGCCAGCACCAGCGCCAGCAGGATGCTGCCGTTGAGCATCATGTCTGAGCGGTAGTGCAGCGAGTCGGCGCGGATGGCGTTGGAGCCGGTTTCGCGGATTACCCGGTGTTGCAGGATGAGCAGCGCCGCCGTCAACGCCAGGGACAGGATGATCACGCCGATACTCAGCCACGGTGCGCCCACAGGTTCCGGATGCTGCAAGCGCTGGAACGCCTGGAACGCGATCAACACTGCACTGCCGGCGATAAAAAGTGCCTGGGCCATGCCCGACAGGGATTCCGCCTTGCCGTGGCCATAACGGTGATCGTCATCGGCCGGGCGCAATGCGTAGTGCACCGCCAGCAAGTTAAGCAACGAGGTGACGCCGTCGAGCAGCGAGTCGGTCAACCCGGCGAGCATGCTCACCGAGCCACTGAGCCACCAGGCGATGGCCTTGGTCACAATCAGCACACAGGCCACGCCGACGGAAGCGCGGGTGGCCAGGCGCAACAGCCGGGCGTGTTCGGGACTGGTGGTCATGGGGCGGGTCAGTCCTTAAGCGGCGGGTTGCAGGCCCAGGGTGGCGAGCTGTTGCACGCTGCCCTTGAACTGAATCATGCGCGGGTCGTCCAGCGGCAGGTTACGCCCGGTTTCTTTCTGGATGATGGTTTGCAGCTTGGCGTTGTCGACCTTGCCGTCGGCGCCGATGGCTTGCTGGAGTTTTTCCGGAGCGACCTGTGCGGTCTTGCCAGGCTCGAAGTAAATCGCGCCGGTGGCGAAGTCGACACCGAAGGCAATCAGGCCCGGGATCACGTAGAACAGCAGGCCGACCGCATCGAGCACGGCAATCGCCGGGTCGATCTTGCCGTCGATCTGGCCACGGCGGTCGGGGTAGAAAATCGAGCCGCAGGCCGTCAACTGGCTCAGCAGGGTGACGGCCAGAACACCGCCGATGATACGGGAAGCAACACGCATGGGACTCTCCTTGAACATAATGAAAGTGACTATAAGCCAGTCTACAAGGCGACGATGATCAAATGTGGGAGCTGGCTTGCCTGCGATGGCGGTGGTTCAGTGTCTGGTGTATTGGCTGACACACCGCTATCGCAGGCAAGCCAGCTCCCACCTTTGACCGCATTCCCATCAGGACAGGGCAGTGTCGTTGAGACCACCACCGACACCCGGCAGTTCGCCGTTATACTCGCCGCTCTGCTTTGGAGCCAGTATGAATTCGTTGCCAATCGATGATGTTTTACCCGCCCTGCGTGACGCCTTGGCGACGCGCCATGAAGCCGTGCTCGAAGCACCGCCCGGCGCCGGTAAAACCACGCGGGTGCCGCTGGCGCTGTTGAATGAACCCTGGCTGGCCGGGCAGACCATCCTGATGCTCGAACCCCGGCGCCTGGCCGCCCGCGCTGCTGCCGAGCGCCTGGCCAGCGAGCTGGGGGAAAAGGTCGGTGAAACCGTCGGCTACCGCATTCGGCTGGACAGTAAAGTCGGCCCCAACACCCGTATCGAAGTGGTCACCGAAGGCATCCTCACCCGTCGCCTGCAGGATGACCCGGCGCTGGACGGCGTGGGTTTGCTGATCTTCGACGAATTCCACGAGCGCAGCCTGGACGCCGACCTGGCGCTGGCCCTGAGCCTGAATGGCCGGGACCTGTTTCGCGACGAGCAGCCGCTGAAAATCTTGCTGATGTCCGCCACCCTGGAAGGCGAACGCCTGGCCGGGTTGCTGGACGATGCGCCGATCCTGCGCAGTGAAGGGCGCATGTACCCGGTGCAGATGCGCTGGGGCCGGCCGTTCCAGCCTGGGGAGTTTATCGAGCCACGGCTGGTGCAGACCATCCTTGAAGCCCTGCACGATGAGACCGGCAGTGTGTTGGTTTTCCTGCCGGGCCAGGCGGAGATTCGTCGGGTCCATCAGCAGTTGGCTGACGCACTCGGTGGTAACACCGATGTGTTGCTGTGCCCGTTGCATGGCGAGCTGGACCTGGCCGCCCAACGCGCCGCCATCGACCCGGCGCCCGCCGGCAAGCGCAAGGTGGTGCTGGCTACCAACATTGCCGAGACCAGCCTGACTATCAACGGCGTGCGCGTGGTGATCGATGCCGGGCTGGCGCGGGTCCCGCGTTTCGACCCGGGCAGCGGCATGACCCGCCTCGACACCCAGCGCATCTCCCGCGCCAGCGCCACCCAGCGTGCCGGCCGGGCAGGGCGCCTGGAGCCGGGGGTGTGTTACCGGTTGTGGTCCGAGGACCAGCATGAAGGGCTGGCGGCGTACTCCAGCGCGGAAATTCTCTCGGCGGATCTTTCCGGTCTGGCTCTGCAACTGGGCCGCTGGGGCGTGGCGCCCACGCAGTTGGTGTGGCTCGACGTACCGCCCACCGCTGCTTATGCACAAGCGCAGGATTTGCTTGAGCGCCTCGGCGCGTTAAGCGATGCCAAGCTGACCGCCCATGGCCAGAAAATGGCCGGGTTACCGGCGCATCCACGTATCGCTCACCTGTTGTTGCGCGGCCAGGATCTGGGTCTGGCAAACATGGCCTGTGACGTGGCAGCACTGTTGGGGGAGCGCGATATTCTGCGTGGTGCCGGCGCGGACTTGCACAGCCGTCTGGCCTTGCTGTCCGGCGAAGAAAAGGCCCGTGGCACTCAAGGTGGCGTGCAGCGCGCCCGGCAACTGGCCCGGCAATACCGTGGCTATTTAAGAGGCAAGGCCGAGCAGCCAGTGGCTGATCCCGATCACCCGCGCTGGCTTGGTGCCTTGCTGGCGCTGGCCTATCCCGATCGAGTAGCGCAACAACGCCGTGCGGGCGGCGCCGAATACCGCCTGGCCAACGGCCGCGCCGCGCTGTTCGCCGAAGCCGACAGCCTGATGAAACAGCCCTGGCTGGTGATCGCCGACTTGGGCAGCCGCCAGGGCCAGCGCGAAGAACGGATTTACCTCGCGGCGGATTTTGACCCGGTGCTGTTCGACTCGGTGCTGGCCGAGCAGGTGCGCAATGTCGACCAACTCGATTGGGACGAGCGCGAAGGCGTGCTGCGCGCCGAACGCCAGCGCAAGGTCGGCGAACTGGTGCTCAGCCGCGAGCCGCTGACCGGCCTCGACGAGTCTGCCCGCAGCCAGGCGCTGGTCAACCTGGTAAGGCGCAAAGGCCTGGAGCTATTGCCCTGGACCCCGGAGCTGCGCCAATGGCAAGCGCGTGTGAAGCTGCTGCGTGATCTGGATACCGGCAAGGCCAGTGAATGGCCGGACGTCAGCGACAGCGCCTTGCTCGCCAGCCTGGAACACTGGTTGATGCCGTACCTGGGCAAGGTGTCGCGCCTGAGCCATTTCGCCAATCTGGATATTGCAAGCTTCCTGCATAACCTGCTGCCGTGGCCGTTGCCTGCGCGGTTGGACGAGTTGGCGCCGCACCATCTGAAGGTGCCGTCGGGTTCATCGGTGCGTCTGGACTACAGCGAGCAGCCGCCGATTCTGGCGGTGCGCCTGCAGGAATTGTTCGGGTTGGCGGACACGCCGCGCATTGCCGGCGGGCGGCAGGTGGTCAAGCTGCACCTGCTGTCACCGGCCAGGCGCCCGGTGCAGGTAACCCAGGACCTGGCGAACTTCTGGCGCAGTACGTACGCCGAGGTGAAGAAGGATTTGAAGGGGCGGTATCCCAAACATTACTGGCCGGATGATCCCTTGATTGCTGAACCGACTGCCCGGATCAAACCGAGAAAGTAAGCGCGCCGAAGATCAAATGTGGGAGCTGGCTTGCCTGCGATGGCATCACCTCGGTTTGTCTGATAGACCGAGGTGCCTGCATCGCGGGCAAGCCCGGCTCCCACACAAGCCAGCTCCCACACTGTTTTGCAGTGTGGCTTACTGCGCAGCCGGCAACAGGAACCGCGCAACCACCGGCAAATGAGTCGAGATGCGCACCGTATCGCTTTGCCGCACCTTGGCCTCGACCTTCTTGATCCGCGAACTGTGGAACAGATAGTCCAGCGTACGATCCGGCCCTTCCACCGTCGGATCATTCGGGAAATACGTCAGCCACTGGTCCCGGTCAATCCCGCTGGATTGGCTGTTGCTCGGGACCATCGGGTACTTTTCCCACAACAGATGCAGCTCACTGTCCGGTGAATATTGCCCGCGCTTGCCGGCGTCCAGGCGCAAGAACTGCCCCAGCGGCAACAGGTTGAAATCCCCGCCCATCAGCCATGGCGTGCCGCGGCTTTCGAACTTATCCACCAGCTTGACCGTCGCCTGCACCTGTTCCTGCACCGCGTTGTGCCCGGGGGCCGTGCCGTCCAGGCGGGTATTGAGCACGGCCAACTGGCCGCCATCGCTCAACGGCAGGTAGGTCAGCAATAACGCCGGCTTGGGCTGGAATTGACGGCTGATCAGGTTGGCCCGTGCCACCGGCAATTGCAGGCGCTCGGCGTGTTCGATCTGGTAGCGGCTCATGGTCACCAGCTTGCGGCCGACGCTGCCGAAAATGTGCAGGTCGGGCACGAAGTCGGCTTTCCAGTCGAACGCCTGGGCGCTGCACGGGTAGAGGTCGGCCAGGCGCTCCTGGAGCAAGGCCAGTTGGTCCTGGTAGCTGGAGGGCTTGGCGCCTTCGTCAACTTCTTGCAGCAACAGGATGTCGGGCTGCTCGTCGCGGATCACCCGTGCCACTTCGTCGAGGCTGGCGGCCATGTCTTCAACGGTAGGGCGGTCGTCCGGGCCGCTGCCGTCCGGGGTGTCGTACCAGAACACGTAGTTCTTGCCCGCCAGGTACTGCACGTTCCAGGTCATCACCTTGAGCGCCTGGCCCGGCAACAGGGTCGGCGCGCGTGGCGCGACGCAGCGGATGGGCAGGGTTTCCTTGTCGGCAGGGCGCCAGGTCAGGCTGTAGATCAAGCCGGTCAGCAGGGCCGCGAGGATCAGCAGGCCCAGCAAGGTAATGCGCAGTAATCGGGTCATCGGCTCGGCTTATGGCGTTGCAGGACAAGGCCCGGAGCATATCACCGCGCGTCGGCGTCGCCACCAATCAACATGAACAGGCGGAACAACACCACGCTGGTGAACAGTTGCAGGAAGCTTTGTGCGCTGTCGATCAGCAGCCCCAGCAGCGGGTTCGGGTCCGGGTAAACCGCCACGCTGGCGCCCTTGAGCAGCCACAGCGGGGTCATCACACACAGCAGGCACACCAGGATGCGCCAGAAATGCCCACGGGTCAGGCGCAGGCTTTCCTTCATGGCCGACAGCGCCGACATGCCGCGCAGCACCAGCAGGTATTCGGCGAAGGCCAGCACCACCATCAGCCACAGGCCCGGCAGGAAATACAGCGACAAGCCCAGCAGAATCAGCAGCGTACTGATCGCCGTCAGCAAGGCAAAGCGTGGCCACAGGGTCAGGGCCATCGCCAGCACATCCAGGGTGCGCGGCGATTCGCCCCGGGTGCGGGCGTCGAGGAACAGGATCAGTGCGCCGGTGTACAGCGGATACACCAGCAACCCGATGACCACGCTGTAGCCGGGAAATGCATCAGGGCCGAGGGTGTGATCGAGCACCTGTTGCAGCAGGGCTTCGAGGATGACCAATGGCAGGCACAACTGCACGATGGCGCCCAGGTTGCGCTTGAAAAAGAAGAAGGAGTCGCGCAGCACGTCTAACGGATTCATCAGGGTCTTCACAGGCCAAAAAGCAAGGGCGTTACTTTAACCGATCATGACCAGATGCAAGCAAACGTAAACCTTGCGTAAAGACCATTGAAACAATCAGTAACAGCCCCATAACTAGTCTGTACCTTGCACATCGTGCGCAAGGCAAAGATTTCTACCGGCAATCTAACGAGGTCGCCATGAACAGCGAAGAGCAAACCCTGATCGATGGACTGTTTTCACGGTTGCAGCAAGCCGAAACGGACTCAGCCCCCCGCGACGCCCAGGCCGAAGCGCGGATCAAGGAACACGTCACTCGCCAACCGGCCGCTGCGTACTACATGACCCAGTCGATCCTGGTGCAAGAACATGCGATCAAAAGCCTTGATGCGCAGAACAAGCAGCAGGCCCAACAGATCCAGGAATTGCAGGACCAACTGCAACAGGCCAGGTCTCAGGCGGCGCAGCCTGCACCGAGCAGCGGCGGTTTCCTGTCGAGCATCTTTGGCGGCGGCTCCCGCGACCCGCAGCCGGCCCAGAGCGCACCGGCGTCGTCGGGCGGTGGCTGGCGTGAGCCGGCGCGTCCGTCGTTTGGCGGGCAACCTGCACCGCAGCAGAACTACGGTGCCCCGCAGCAGAATTACCAGCAGCCACAACAGGCACCTGCTGCACCGATTGGCAGCGGCTTCCTCGGCGGCGCGCTGAAAACCGCAGCTGGCGTGGCCGGTGGTGTGATGCTGGCAGAAGGCATCAGCAGCTTGTTCAGCCACAACTCGCAACAACCTCAAGTGGTTGAAGAAATCATCCGCGAAGAGCCGGCGCCTGCCAGCGACAACGGCAACTGGGGCAACGACGACCAGAAATATGCCGGTAACGACAGCTGGGGTAGCGACAACTCCTCCGACAGCTTCGCCGACAACGACTATTCCGACGACTCCTCCTCCTTTGGCGACGACGATTCCTTCGTCTGACCCACACTCAACCGGGGCGCTTCGTCGCCCCGGGCTGATTTTTCTCGGAAACTTCCGTGTGGCTGGCATACTGGCAACCTTTCCGGGCCTTTGAGTCCGGGGTCCATGCGCGTGTCATGAGGATTTGCGGTGAAAAAGATAGCCGTGTTCGCCGATGTACAAAACCTCTACTACACCGTGCGCCAGGCGTACGGCTGTCACTTCAACTACGCCGCCCTGTGGGCTGACATCAGCCAGCGCGGGCAGATTGTCGAGGCGTACGCCTATGCCATCGACCGTGGCGACAGCAAGCAGCAGCAGTTCCAGCAGATCCTGCGCAACCTGGGGTTTACCGTGAAGCTCAAGCCCTACATCCAGCGCAGCGACGGCTCGGCCAAGGGCGACTGGGACGTGGGCATCACCATCGACATCATGGACGCCGCCGCCCATGTCGACGAAGTGGTGCTGGCCTCCGGCGACGGTGATTTCGACATGCTGCTGGACCGCATCATCAGCAAGCACGGCGTCGAAGCCGTGGCCTACGGCGTGCCGGGGCTGACGGCCAACTCATTGATACGCGCCGCCAGCCGCTACGTGCCGATCGAAGGCGCGTTGCTGCTTAAATAGATTTTTGACGGAGTTGGAACAGGTTTGGAACGTATAGCGGTCATCGACTTTGAAACCACCGGCATCCAGCCGAGCAGCAGCTGCCGGGCCACGGAAATCGCCGTGGTCATCCTGGAGCAGGGCCAGATCGTGGACCGCTACCAGAGCCTGATGAATGCAGGCGTGCGCGTGCCGGGGTTTATCGAGCAACTGACCGGCATCAGCAACGCCATGCTGCGTACGGCACCGTCGGCGGAGCGGGTGATGAACGAGGTGAACGAGTTTGTCGGCATCACGCCTTTGTTGGCCCACAACGCCGCGTTTGACCAGAAGTTCTGGGATTTCGAGCTGGGGTTGATCCGGCGTACGCGTTTGCAGAAGTTTGCCTGTTCGTTGTTGCTGGCGCGGCGCTTGATGCCGGCGGCGCCGAATCACAAGCTGGGCACACTGACCTCATTTGCCCAACTGCCCCACACCGGCAAGGCTCACCGGGCGATGGCGGATGCGGAGATGGCGGCGAACCTCACCGCGCACCTGGCCGAGGAACTGCGCCGCACCCACGGGCTGCGGGAATTGTCCCACGAACTGCTGTGCAGCTTGCAGAAGGTTCCGGCGGCGAAGATCAATGATCACCTGAAGAAGCATCGCGGGTTCTGATTCCGGTACTGCTCCCAAGTGATGACGCGCTTCTGTGGCGAGGGAGCTTGCTCCCGCTGGGCTGCGCAGCAGCCCCAACACCTGCAGTCGGCGTTACATCAGATACACCGCTGTGCATGCTTTGGGAGCGCTTCGCACTCCAGCGGGAGCAAGCTCCCTCGCCACAGAAGTCGCAATTTATCGAGGCTGTAGGCAGTCCAGCGACCGATCCACCACCACCTTCGCCATCTCCACCAAATGCATCACCGCCCGCTGCTGCCCGTTCATGGGCTCGCCGGGTATCTGTGCGGTTGCTACTGCGCAATGCAGCAAGTCGGCCGCTCGTGCCAGGGCATCTTCGAAGCTCATGTTGTCGTTGAGCACGAAGGGCGCGCCGTCCGGGGCGGAGGCTTTGAGGTAGTAATCGATGGCGCGGCGGGTGAGGGGGCTGTCGCTGCGAAACTCTGGTGGATCGGGGGTGACTTTGACCATGGTTTAGCTACTCCGTAAGGTAAGAAGCTGCACCTGTTCGCTTGCACGCGAATGAAGGTGGCAGCAGTACGCGGGTGTGCAAGACCGGGACGGAATAAGCCCGGCAGATCCGAAGATCTCCCGCGCACAGCTGCCATAAGGCATTTACGCATTTCCCGTTGGTCGGACTTGCACGTCCGGTCACCGATTGTTCGATGACCGAGCGAGACTAGCTACCTGGTCCGGCCGAAACAAGGCCGTGGGATTTTCTAGGAAAGGTCCTGCAAATGAAAGGGATCAGTCTTGCTGGCCCTTAAAAAGTAGGTGTATGAGGAAGGAAATGGAAAGTAACCTCACGCGAATTTAGATCAGCGAAAAAGTCATTCAACTTTTTGTTGATATCGTCGACTTGATTGTTCAGCATCAGTGAGTCGACTTACGCCATCGCAGGCAAGCCAGCTCCTACAGTTGGTCGCGTGTATTTCGGGCAACTAGGTCAACTGTGGGAGCCGGGCTTGCCCGCGATGGCGATAGATCACCCACCATTCTTCCCATTCCCCTCCAACTGCCCCAACGGCACCCGCCGCTCTATCGCGCTCGACAAGATGATCGAGGTCTTGCTGAACCCGAACTTCGCCACCCGATTGATCAAACTCTCCAGCTCCGGCATCGAGCCCACCGCCGCCTGCATGATCACGCACGGATCCCCGGTCACCCGATGGCATTCAGTCAGTTCAGGAATCTCCGACAGCGCGTCGTACACCTTCTGGCTCCCATGATTGGTCAGCCGCAACTCAATCACGCACTGAATCGGCAACCCCACCTTGGACAGGTCGACCTTGGCCTGATACCCGGTAATCACCCCGCTGGCTTCCAGCTTCGCCACCCGTTCGGCCACGGCGGGCGCCGAGAGGTTTACCGTGCGCGCCAATTGCGCGTAGGACGCGCGGCCGTCTTCCAGCAGGGCGCTGAGAAGCATGCGGTCGTATTTGTCCATGATAAGGCTCCGGGAATGCGTGGCTTTCGAAAGCACGGTTTATAGCCTTGATAACCGTGTTTTGAAAAGTGTACTGGCGCTTTAAACAGGTTTTGTAACTTATGTTTACAGTCGGGGATTTCTAAAATAACGCTCCCTTGTCCTGCCGCAGAGCTGCCCAATGCCTGGCCCACGTCGCTTTCCCTTACCGTTGATCGCTGCCTTTTTTGCGTTGTACGTGATCTGGGGGTCTACCTACCTGGTGATTCGCATTGGCGTGGAGTACTGGCCGCCGCTGTTGCTGGCGGGGATTCGCTTCATGACGGCAGGCGCGCTGATGTATGCCTTCCTGCGCTGGCGCGGGGCCCCGGCGCCGACCTGGGTGCAGTGGAAGGCCGCCGCCAAGATCGGCATTTTGCTGCTGACCTTCGGCAACGGCGCGGTCAGTGTGGCCGAGCACACGGGCGTGGCTTCCGGCGTGGCCGCGTTGGCGGTGGCGACCGTGCCGCTGTTCACCCTGCTCTGCGGATATTTCTGGGGCGCGCGTAATACCCGTCTGGAATGGGCCGGGGTGGTGCTGGGAATTATCGGCATCGCCATGCTGAATATGGGTTCCAACCTGCAATCGAGCCCCACCGGTGCGGCCTTGCTGATTTTTGCCGCAGCGGCCTGGGCCTTTGGTTCGGTATGGAGCAAGCATTTGCCACTGCCCCAAGGCGCCATGGCCAGCGCGGCGGAGATGCTGATTGCCGGCGCGGTGCTGCTGGTGCTCAGTGCCGTCAGCGGTGAACACCTGCAAGCCATGCCGCCGCTGGAAGGCTGGCTGGCCCTGGCGTACTTGACCGTGTTCGGTTCGATCATCGCCTTCAACGCCTATATGTACCTGCTCAAGCACGTGCGCCCGGCGGCGGCCACCAGTTATGCCTATGTCAACCCGGCGGTGGCGGTGTTGCTCGGGATTGTGTTTGTCGGCGAGACCATCGGCACGGAAGAAGCCCTGGCGATGTTGGTGATTATCAGCGCGGTGCTGCTGATCAGCCTGCCACAGTGGCGAAAGCCGAAACCGGAAATAAGGTAAACTGCCGCGCATTGCGACCTTGCGCTGAACTTTTCCTACGGTATTTCCATGACTTTCGCCACACTTGGCCTGATCGAACCCTTGCTGCGCGCCCTTGAGACGCTTGGCTACCAGACCCCGACGCCGGTGCAGGCGCAAGCTATTCCGGCGGTGCTGGCCGGTCGCGACCTGATGGCCGCAGCCCAGACCGGCACCGGCAAGACCGCCGGTTTCGCCGTGCCGCTGCTGCAACTGCTGACCATGGAAGGGCCGAAAGTCGCCGCCAACTCGGTACGCGCGCTGATCCTGTGTCCGACCCGCGAGCTGGCCGAGCAGGTTCACGCCAGCGTCGCCGAGTACGCACAAAACCTGCCGTTGACCACTTATGCTGTGTACGGCGGCGTGAGCATCAACCCGCAGATGATGAAGCTGCGCAAAGGCGTCGATGTGTTGGTGGCCACGCCTGGCCGCCTGATCGACCTGTTCCGCCAGAACGCGCTGAAACTCAACCAGCTGCAAACCCTGGTGCTGGACGAAGCCGACCGCATGCTCGACCTGGGCTTCTCCGAAGAACTGGCGAACATCTACCGCATGCTGCCGAAAAAGCGCCAGACCCTGCTGTTCTCCGCGACCTTCTCCGACGAGATCCGCCAGTTGGCCGGGCAGATGCTGATTGACCCGCTGACCGTCGAAGTCAGCCCGCGCAACGTCGCCGCCAACACCGTCAAGCAATGGGTGGTGCCGGTGGACAAGAAGCGCAAGGCCGAGCTGTTTGTGCACCTGATGCGCAAGGGCCGCTGGAAGCAGGTGCTGGTGTTTGCCAAGACCCGTAACGGTGTGGACGCGCTGGTGGAAAAACTCCAGGGCCTGGGCATCAATGCCGACGGGATCCACGGCGACAAGCCACAAGCCACACGCCAGCGGGCGCTGGATCGCTTCAAGAGCAGCGACGTGCAGATTCTGGTAGCCACCGACGTGGCGGCCCGTGGCCTGGATATCGAAGACTTGCCGCTGGTGGTCAACTTTGACCTGCCTATCGTGGCCGAGGATTACATCCACCGCATCGGCCGTACCGGGCGTGCGGGCAACACCGGCGAGGCGATCTCCCTGGTGTGTGCCGACGAAGTGAACATGCTGTCGGCCATCGAGATGCTGACCCGTCAGACGTTGACCCGCAAGATGGAGCAGGACTTCGAGCCTGAGCATCGCGTGCCGGATACCGATGCCAGCGGGCAGGTGGTGAAGAAGCCGAAAAAGCCGAAGAAACCCAAGGCGTCTGGTGGCGGCAAGCGCAACCTGGGCAAGTGGGTGGAAAGTGGTGAAGTGTCGGTAGCGGAGCCGTCGATCAAGCCGGTGCGCAAGGTGCCTGCGTTTAATACGGGTCCGCGTAAGAAGAAGTAACTTGCGTTGACTGGCCGGGCCTCATCGCGGGCAAGCCCGGCTCCCACATTTGAATGTGTTCACAAGTCAAAATGTGGGAGCTGGCTTGCCTGCGATGGCGTAATTCAAGGCGCCGCCAACCACTCCAGAATTCCGCGCCCGGCCACTCGCCCGCTGGCAAAACACCCCGTCAGCAAATACCCGCCGGTAGGTGCCTCCCAATCCAGCATCTCGCCTGCGCAAAACACCCCCGGCAATTGCTTGAGCATCAAGCGTTCATCCAACACCTCAAACGGCACACCGCCCGCCGTACTGATGGCTTCATCCATCGGCCGGGTTTTCACCAGCGTCAGCGGCAGCGCCTTGATATCCACCGCCAACTGCGCCGGATCACTGAAGTGCTCAGCCAGCGTCAGCTCCCGCAGCAGCGCCGCCTTCACCCCATCCAACCCCAACTGACTGTGCAAATGCTTGCTCATCGAGCGTGACCCGCGTGGTTTGCTCAGCGCCGCAATCACCTTGTCCAGCGGCTTGCTTGGCAGCAGGTCGATATGCACCGTGGCCGTTCCATCCCGGTTGATTGCCTCACGAATCGGCGCCGACAACGCGTAGATCAAGCTGCCTTCGATCCCCGTGGCGGTGACCACGCATTCACCCAGCCGAGGTTTATCGTCCGCCAACCCGATGGCGACGTTCTTCAACGGCGCCCCGGCGAATTTGCTGACCATCAATTCGCTCCAGGCCGACACTTCGAAGCCACAGTTGCTCGGTTGCAGGGCCACGTAAGGCACGCCTTGGTCTTCCAGCAATTTCAGCCACGCCCCATCCGAACCCAACCGCGACCAGCTGCCGCCGCCCAGCGCCAGCAGCACCGCATCACCGCGCACGCTGTTGTCGCCCTCGGGGCTGTGGATAAGCAGGCTGCCGTCGGCATTCCAGCCCAGCCAGCGATGGCGGGTGTGGATAACTACGCCCTGGTCCCGCAGGCGTTTGAGCCAGGCCCGCAGCAGCGGGGCGGCTTTCATGTCGGTCGGAAACACCCGCCCGGAACTGCCGATAAAGGTTTCAATCCCCAGCCCGTGTATCCATTCGCACAACGCTTCGGCACCGAACTGACGCAGCAACGGCGCCATAAACGGTGCCCGCTCGGCGTAGCGCGACAGGAATGCCGGGTAAGCTTCGGAATGGGTGATGTTCATGCCGCCCACGCCCGCCAGCAGGAACTTGCGGCCCACCGACGGCATGCCGTCGTACAGGTCGACGCGCACGCCGGCCTGGCTCAACACTTCGGCGGCCATCAACCCGGCCGGGCCGCCGCCGATGATGATGACGTGTTGAGGTGGGGTTTGAGTCTGGGACATGGGGATAACTGCGGTTCGGCAAAGGAGGCCGAGCATTCTACCCGAGGATGCCGTTGCTGCCTGATCAAAAAACGTACAGCTTCCTACAGGCCACGCGGCTTATGGCTTACAGTGGCTTTCACTCAGGTTATCCACAGGCAGTTCCACAGCGATTGTGGGTAACGTGCATAACTCAATGACAACCTGATGACGTCCAGACCCGTTGCGCACTGTGGTGCAAGATCCCGTGGCGACGGGCGAGGGCCGGGCGGTCCTTGCTGTAGCCGCCGCCGATCACGCCCACCACCGGAATATCGCGGCCCAGGCAGTGGCGCATCACGCTTTCATCGCGGGCGGCGACGCCTGCGTCTGTCAGCTTCAGGTAGCCGAGGGCGTCGTCCTTGTGCACATCCACGCCGGCGTCGTACAGCACCAGGTCGGGCTGATACAGCGGCAGCAGGTAGTTGAGGGCATCGTCCACCACCTTGAGGTAATCCGCGTCGCCCATGCCCATGGGCAGCGGGATGTCCCAGTCGCTTTCGGCCTTGCGGGCGGGGAAGTTCTTTTCGCAGTGCAGGGACACGGTGATCGCGTCCGGCGTGTCGTGCAGGATGCGCGCGGTGCCGTCGCCCTGGTGCACGTCGCAGTCGAAGATCAGCACGCGGTTGACCCGCCCGCTGGCCAGCAGGTAATGGCTGATCACCGCCAGGTCATTGAAGATGCAGAAGCCGGCCGGGTAATCGTAGTGGGCGTGATGGGTGCCGCCGGCCAGGTGGCAGGCCAGGCCGTGTTCCAGCGCCTGTTCGGCCGCCAGCAACGAGCCGCCTACCGCGCGCACGGTGCGCCGGGCCAGGGCTTCGCTCCACGGCAGGCCCAGGCGCCGTTGGTCTTCGCGGGACAACTCGCCGCTCATGTAGCGTTCGATATACCCAGGTTCATGGGCCAGGGCCAGAATCTCGGCTGGGCAGAGTTCCGGGCGCAGCAACTGGCTGTCCCGGGTCAGGCCGCTCTCCACCAAATGGTCACGCAACAGGCGGAATTTATCCATGGGGAAGCGGTGGTCCGCCGGGAACTCGGGGCTGTAGTCGTCGTGGTAGATCAGTGGCAAAGGCATGGCGATTTCTGACGGGAACCAGCGACGGATCTTAACAGCGCGTTACACTCACGCACATGGCAAGGGAGGGGGATCAATGGAGCCGATACTGGAATTGGAGAGCGCACGCCTGGTGCTGCGCCAATGGAGCGATGCCGACTTGCCGGAGTTTGCGCGCATGTGCGCCGACCCGCAGGTGATGCGCTATTTCCCGGCCACCTTGAGTCGCCTGGAAAGCGCCGCGCTGATCGGGCGCATTCGTGGCCATTTCGCCGAGTACGGTTTTGGCCTGTGGGCCTTGCAGCGCAAGGACAGCGGCGAATTCATCGGCCTCACCGGGCTGTTGAATGTGAACTTCGAGGCCCCGTTCACCCCAGCGGTGGAAATCGGCTGGCGCCTGGCCAAGGAACACTGGGGCCTGGGCTACGCCAGTGAAGCCGCCTGGACGGCCCTGCGCTGCGGTTTCGACCGGCTGAAGCTGGATGAGATCGTCTCGTTTACCACTGAAGCCAATCTGCCATCACAAAAAGTCATGCAGGCCATCGGTATGCATTACGATCCCCTGGCAGATTTTGAGCACCCCAAGGTCGCAGCGGATGACCCGGTGCGGCATCATGTGTTGTATCGCATCACCCGCGCCCAATGGTTGGACACGCTGCACGGATAAGCAGCCCGGAATGCCCAATAGATTGTTGTAGGAGATGCTCTATGAGCCAAGTGTTGGAAGATCTGGTGGACCTGCTGACCCTGGAGCCGATCGAGGAAAACCTCTTTCGCGGCCGCAGCCAGGACCTGGGTTTTCGCCAGCTGTTCGGCGGCCAGGTATTGGGCCAGTCGCTGTCGGCGGCCAGCCAGACCGTTGAAGAAACCCGCCACGTGCATTCGCTGCACGGTTACTTCCTGCGCCCGGGTGATGCGGCGTTGCCGGTGGTGTATTCGGTGGACCGGGTGCGCGATGGCGGCAGTTTCAGCACGCGCCGGGTGACGGCGATCCAGAAGGGCAATCCGATTTTCACCTGCAGCGCCTCGTTCCAGTACGACGAGGAAGGCTTCGAGCACCAGACCACCATGCCCGTGGTGGTCGGCCCGGAAAACCTGCCGTCGGAGCTGGAACTGACCCAGCAGCGTGCGCACCTTATCCCTGAGCACATGCGCGAAAAGCTGCTGTGCCCCAAGCCGATCGAAGTACGCCCGGTCACCGAGAAAGACCCGTACAACCCGCAGCCGTCCGACCCGGTCAAGTACGTGTGGTTTCGCGCCGATGGCGCCCTGGCCGACTCGCCGGCGCTGCACAAATACCTGCTGGCCTACGCCTCGGACTTCGGCCTGCTGACCACCTCGCTGCTGCCCCATGGCAAGACGGTCTGGCAGAAAGACATGCAGGTCGCCAGCCTCGACCACGCGCTGTGGTTCCACGCCGACCTGCGTGCCGATGACTGGTTGCTCTACGCCATGGACAGCCCGTGGGCCGGCAACTCCCGTGGGTTCTCCCGGGGCAGCGTGTACAACCGCGCCGGGCAACTGGTGGCGTCGGTGACTCAGGAAGGCCTGATTCGTCATCGCAAGGACTGGGCATGAGCCTGGGCGATGTGAAGCACTGGGTGTTCGACATGGACGGCACCCTGACGGTGGCCGTGCATGACTTTGCGGCGATTCGCGTGGCGCTGGATATTCCGGCGACCGACGACATTCTGACCCACCTGGCGGCGTTGCCTGCCGATGAAGCCGCGGCCAAGCACGCGTGGTTGCTTGCGCATGAGCGTGAGTTGGCGCTGGGTTCGGTGGCGGCTGTCGGTGCGGTGGAGTTGGTGCGGGAATTGGCCGGGCGGGGTTATCGCCTGGGCATCCTGACGCGCAATGCGCGGGAGCTGGCCCATGTGACGTTGCAGGCGATCGGTCTGGCGGACTGCTTTGCGGTCGAGGATGTGTTGGGGCGTGATGATGCGCCGCCAAAGCCTGATCCGGGTGGGCTGCTGAAGCTGGCTGAGGCTTGGGACGTGGCGCCGCAAGCGATGGTGATGGTCGGTGATTACCGGTTTGATCTGGATTGCGGGCGGGCGGCGGGCACGAAGACGGTGCTGGTCAATCTGCCGGAAAACCCGTGGCCGGAGCTGGCGGATTGGCATGCCGAGGATTGCGCGGTGTTGCGCCGGATGATTTAGCACCGGCAATGAAGATCAACTGTGGGAGCCGGCTTGTGTGGGAGCCGGGCTTGCCCGCGATGCAGGCACCTCGGTCTTTCAGCTAGACCGAGGTGATGCTATCGCAGGCAAGCCAGCTCCCACACAAGCCAGCTCCCACATTTGGATCCGGTTTCTTCAGGGGTTATTGAAACAACACCTTCTGCCCTTCAGGCGACGTAAACATCTTGTCCCCGTTATGCCCAACCCCCGGCACTTCAACCAGCTTGTGGCCCAACTGCGGGTGCCGCTGCTTGAGGTAGTCAAAATAGTTGTGCCCGCGAATCAGGCGATAGGCACCCTGGGTTTCAGCCCCGCAGCTCTTGTCCAGCGCCGGGTGATTCGGGTCGGTGTCCTGCTGGCCCAGCAGGTAGGTGACGTTGCGCGACACATACGCCTGCTCAAGCTGCTCGGCACTTTGCCCCTTGGCGTAGGCCGGCAGGTTTTGCATGCCGTACTTCCAGTCGTTGAAACCCGGGCAACTGGCCACATCGAACTTCACCGGACGCTGCGGGCTGAAGTACGCGTAGGACGACGGGTTCGCCACCACATAGCGCAAGCTGATGCCTTCGGTTTGCAGCAGCGGGTGATCATGCCCGGTCAGGGCAAAACGCTGCACCACCTGGCCGCCGCCGGAATGGCCGGCCACCACGATTTCCTTCAGGTTCGGGAACAGCTTACGGTTGCCCAGGTGCTTGATGATCTGGTCCAGCGCGCCGTAGGAGCTGATCTGGCCCGGGCCGGTGGACGGCTCGCCGGCCATCCAGTCGTTGCTGTTCCAGCGCAGGGTCTGGCTGTCGATCTGGTTGCGCTTGAGGTCGGTCTGGTTGAGGAACTGCGGCGCAATCACCAGGGTGTTGGCATTTTGTCCGGCGGCTTCGGCGGCTTTTTCGCCGCTGTCCAGGTAGGTCATCGCGTTGCGCAAACGGCCATGCACGATGATCAGCGCTCGGGTGACTTGCGGCAGTGGCTGGCGCCAGTCCTGGCTCAAGCCGACGCTCAGGTCGCCGGCATCCAGGTGGAAACGATCGGGGCTGACTTCCTTGACGCCATGCTCGGCGGCCCAGGTGGGGGTGGAACAGGTGATCAACAAACCTAACAGCAGACCCAGTCGTTTATTCATTTAAAGGCTCTTGGCGGTAAAGGTGTCGCATTGAGTGATCTGGCCCTGGGCGAAGCCGGTCTTGAACCAGCGAACCCGCTGTGCCGAGGTGCCGTGGGTAAACGAGTCAGGCACCACGCGGCCCTGGCCCTGTTGCTGCAAGCGGTCATCGCCAATGGCGTTGGCCGCGTTCAGTGCTTCTTCAATGTCGCCGGGCTCCAGCCAGTTCAGGCGTTTTTGCGCGCGGTTGGCCCACACCCCGGCGAAGCAGTCGGCTTGCAGCTCCTGGCGCACCAGCAGGCCGCCGTCGCCCTGCATCTGCCGGCCTTGCTGGCGGGCTGCCTGAATTTTCGCCGAGATGCCCAGCAGCGTCTGAACGTGGTGTCCGACTTCATGCGCGATCACGTAGGCCTGGGCGAAATCACCGGCGGCCTTGAAGCGCTGGGACATTTCCCGGAAGAAATCCAGGTCCAGGTACACCTGCTGGTCGGCCGGGCAATAGAACGGCCCGCTGGCGGACGTGGCGCCACCGCACGCGGAGTTCACCCGGCCACGGAACAGAATCAATTTGGGGTTCTTGTAGGTCAGGCCGTTTTCCTGGAACACCTGGGCCCAGGTGTCTTCGGTGTCACCGAGCACGGCGCGCACGAAGTCGGCCTGTTCATCATTGGCCGGTGGTGCCTGGCGGGTTTGCGGGCTGACGGAGGGCGCTTGCTCGGTAAGCTGGCCGCTGAGTTGCCCAAGGATCTGCATCGGGTCCTGGCCGGTCAGCCAGCCGATGCCGACGATCAGCACGATGGCCGTCAGGCTCAGGCCCTTGCCGCCACCAAAGCGCATGCCACCGCCACCGCCGCCACTGTCATCGCGGGCGTCCACCACGTTGTCGCTGCGTCGGCCTTTTTTCCATAGCATGTGGCAATCCTCTTGTTGAACCTGCAGCTCAGTGTTGTTGGTGTGTAGGGTTGGCGCCAGTCCGGCTGTCTGACGATGCTAAACGCTGTGTCGTCCGGCCTGTATGAAGCTTGTGTCAGTCGCGGCAATAACCTTCGCCGGTGTCGACGATCAGGCAGTCCTTCTTGTCGGCCAGCCATTTGAGGCCCGTGGCTTCGCCGTCACCGGCGCTCAGGATCTGTGGGCCGTCCGGGCGTTCAAATGTGATGCCGTCTTCAGACGCCTGGCCCTTGAAGGTGCCGGAATCATCGTCATCCAGGCCGTATTTCATGGTCAGCACATAGTGGCCGCGGCCGATGCTGTCGTCCTTGGCGATGGTCAGGTTGAGGCCTTCGACGCCAATCCACTTGCCGACCCATTTGTCGGTGGGCAGTACTTCCGGTACCAGCGTCGCTTGCACCGACGGCGGGGCAGGCGCTTTGGCCGTCTCGGCTTGTTTATCGCAGGCGCTGAGCAGCGCCAGGGTCGAAAGCATCAACAGGGTTTTTTTCATGGTGAGAAGGCCTTGGTTAAAAAACGCGCAATGGGCGGGTGGGCGTGGAGCGTTGGACTGGAAAACCGCAATTTAGTGCGCTGTTCGAACAGTGTTTGGTTATGCTCTTGAGCGAGGCGCGTCACACGTTCTAGATTATGCCGCGGTATGCGGCGGTCATTTCAGCCTGCCACACAAGAGAATGCAATGACCCTCAGCACCCCACTTTCCGGCGTCAACCACCCACTCAAAGGCATTTTGCTGATTGTGGTGGCGACCTTTCTGTTTTCCAGCCACGACGCGCTGTCCAAATACCTGGCCGGGTTTTACCCGATCGTGATGGTGGTGTGGGCCCGTTACCTGGTGCACACGCTGTTGATGGCCGGGATTTTCCTGCCGCAGTCAGGCTTGCGGGTGCTGCGCAGCAAGCGGCCGCTGCTGCAAGTGGCACGGGCCTTGTGCCTGCTGGGCACCAGCCTGTTCTTCACGGCGGCGCTGCACTTTATCCCGTTGGCCGAGGCCACGGCGGTCAACTTTCTTGCGCCGATCCTGGTCACCGCGTTGTCGGTGCCGCTGCTGGGCGAACACGTGACCCGCGGCCAATGGCTGGCGGTGATTTGCGGGTTTATCGGGGTGCTGATCATCGTGCATCCGGGCGGCGAACTGTTCACCCCGGCGGTGTTGCTGCCGCTGACGTCGGCGCTGTTCTTCTGCTTCTACCAACTGCTCACCCGCATCCTCAGCAAGTACGACACACCCACCACCAGCAACTTCTTCGCCGGGCTGTGCAACACCTTGGTGATGAGTGCACTGGTGCCGTTCTTCTGGCAGGTGCCGAGCCTGTGGCACGGGGTGTTGATGCTGGCGCTGGGCACCTGCGGGATGACCGCGCACTTGATGCTGACCCAGGCCTTCCGCTTCGCAGCGCCAGCACTGCTGGCGCCGTTCGGCTATTGCCAGATCGTGTTTGCGGGGTTGTTGGGCTGGCTGGTGTTCAACCACACCCCGGACCTGACCACGGTGGTTGGCATCGGGGTGATATGCCTGAGCGGGTTGGCCGCTGCCTGGCAGCAGCGGCGCAGGTAGGAAACTCAGGCCTCGACGGTCGGAATCTTGCGGGGGGCCATGAAGTACATCCAGATCAGCGCGATGAAGTACATCGCCGGAATCAGGGTGAAAAGCACGGTGTAGTTGTTGTTGGTCACGGTCAGGATATGGCCGACGATCTGGGTCATGAACATCCCGCCGATGGCCGCGCACATGCCGCCAAAGCCAAACACCGTACTCATCATGTGCTTGGGCGTGTAGTCCATCACCAGGCTCCAGATGTTGGCGGTCCAGGCCTGGTGCGCGCCAATGGCCAGGGAGATGGCAAACACCGCGACCCACAGCTGGCTGGAACCGGCCGCCATGATTACCCCGACGATGCAGCAGGCGAACAGCAGCATCGACAACAGCCGCGCCTTGATCGGATTCATCCCACGGCCGATCAGGAACGAAGACAGAATCCCGCCGCCAATGCTGCCGAAGTCCGCCGTCAGGTAAATGATGATCAGCGGGATGCCCATCTGGGTCACGTTGATGCCCAGGTTGTATTGCTGGTTCAGGAACGGCGGCAGCCAGTACAGGTAGAACCAGAACACCGGCGCGGTCATCGAGTAGGCGAGGGCGAAGGCCCAGGTGCCGCGCATGCGCAGGATGCGGCTGAACGGCACGCGGGGTTGTTCCGGCTCGACTTCCTGCTGCACGTAGTCCAGTTCCGATTGCTTCACGCTCGGATGGTCTTCGGGGTTGTAGTACTTCAAACCCCAGAACACCAGCCAGATGGCGCCCAGTGCCGACATGCACAGGAACGCGGCCTGCCAGCCCCACACATGGAGAATCAACGGCAGCAGCATCGGCGTCATCATTGCGCCGACGTTGGTGCCGGCGTTGAAGATCCCGGTGGCCACCGCACGCTCGCCGGCCGGGAACCACAGGCGGGTGGTCTTGACGCAGGCCGGGTAGTTGGCGGCTTCGGTGAGCCCGAGGATAAACCGGCACACCATAAAGCCCACCGCCGAGGTGGCCAGGCCGTGGGCGCCGGTGGCCAGGCTCCACAGCAGCACCGCGCAGAAGAACACGCGCTTGACGCCGACCCGGTCGATCAACCGGCCCTGCAGCACAAAGCCGATGGCGTAACCCACCTGGAACCAGAAGTTGATGTTGGCGTAGTCCATCGCCGTCCAGCTCATTTCCTTGGCCAGGATCGGTTGCATCACGCCGAGGGCGGCGCGGTCGATGTAGTTCAGAGTAGTGGCGAAAAACACCAGGGCCAGCATGCCCCAGCGGGTTTTACCGACAGCCATGGCGCCACGGATTTTGTCGCCGATGCCGCTATGGGGATTGCTGTGGCGCACGGCCGCAGCGGGAGTTTGCGAAGGCATGAGGAAGTACCCGTTTTTTTGAAATTTTTATGGTGTGTTCAGGGTCTTGGTTAACCGAGGCCGCTCAACAGAAGCGGGACTCAATGTGCTGTCGATGGTGCGCAGTGGCTAAAAAATCGTCAATTCGCTGATTGCCATTCTGTTCGATAATCGCCCATAAAACTAACCGGTTCGTACATTTCAATTGCTGTGAACAGTTTAGCGGCCAATAATTTGCCGTAAACAAGACCTGCCTCATATGCCGGGAGTCGCCCCATGCAACGCTCCATCGCCACCGTTTCCTTGAGCGGAACCCTGCCGGAAAAACTCGAAGCCATCGCGGCGGCCGGGTTTGACGGCGTGGAAATCTTCGAAAACGACCTGCTGTATTACGACGGCAGCCCGCGTGAAGTCAGGCAAATGTGCGCCGACCTCGGTATCGCCATCACCTTGTTCCAGCCGTTCCGGGATTTTGAAGGCTGCCGCCGCGACCGCCTGCCCCGCAACCTGGAACGGGCCGAGCGCAAGTTCGATTTGATGCAGGAACTGGGCACCGACCTGGTGCTGGTGTGCAGTAACGCGTCAGCCGATTCCGTCGGCGATGAAAGCATTCTGCTGGATGACCTGAGCCTGCTGGCCGAACACGCTGGCCGCCGTGGCCTGCGCATCGGCTATGAAGCGTTGGCCTGGGGGCGACACGTCAATACCTGGCAACAGGTGTGGAACCTGGTGCGCAAGATCGATCACCCCAGCCTCGGCGTGCTGCTCGACAGCTTCCACACGCTGTCCCTCAAGGGCGACCCGAGCGCCATTGCCGAGATTCCCGGCGACAAGATTTTTTTCGTGCAGATGGCCGACGCGCCGATCCTGGCGATGGATGTACTGGAGTGGAGCCGGCATTTTCGCTGCTTCCCCGGCCAGGGCGAATTCGACCTGGCGGGCTTCCTCGCCCCGATCATCAAGAGCGGCTACAGCGGGCCGTTGTCCCTGGAAATCTTCAACGACGGCTTCCGCGCCGCGCCCACCCGAGCCAACGCCGCCGACGGCCTGCGCTCGCTGCTGTACCTCGAAGAGAAGACCCGCCAGCGCCTGCAGCAAGAGGCAACCCCGGTCCCGGAAATCCTGTTTGAAACCCCGCCCGCCAGTGAATACGACGGCATCGAATTCCTGGAATTCGCCGTGGATGAAAACCTCGGCGCCAAGCTCACCTCGTGGTTGGAACGCCTGGGCTTCGTCAAGGCCGGGCAGCATCGCTCCAAGAGTGTCAGCCTGCTGCGCCAGGGCGATATCAACCTGATCCTCAACTGCGAACCCTATTCCTTCGCCCATAACTTCTTCGAGGCCCACGGCCCGTCGTTGTGCGCCACGGCGATCCGCGTGAAGGACAGCGCCAAGGCCCTGGAGCGGGCGGTGGCCTACAAGGGCCAGCCGTATCGCGGGCTGGTCGGCCCCAACGAGCTGGAGCTGGCAGCGGTGCGTGCACCGGATGGCAGCCTGATTTACCTGGTGGACCAGAACGAAGGCGGCCTCTACGACACCGATTTCAACCTGCAACCGGCGAGCGCTGCCAGCGGTGGCCTGCTGCGCATCGACCACATGGCCATGGCGTTGCCCGCCGACAGCCTCGACAGTTGGGTGCTGTTCTACAAGAGCCTGCTGGATTTCGAAGCCGACGACGAAGTGGTGCTGCCCGACCCGTACGGCCTGGTGAAAAGCCGCGCGCTGCGCAGTCGCTGCAGCTCGATCCGCCTGCCGCTGAATATCTCCGAGAACCGCAACACTGCGATTTCCCACGCGCTGTCGAGCTATCGCGGCTCGGGTGTGCACCACATTGCCTTCGACTGCGCGGACATTTTCGCCGAGGTCAGCCGGGCCAAGGACGCCGGGGTGCCGCTGCTGGATATCCCGCTGAACTACTACGACGACCTGGCGGCGCGGTTTGATTTCGATGACGAGTTCCTCAGCCAGCTCGCGTACTACAACGTGCTGTACGACCGCGACGCCCAGGGCGGTGAGCTGTTTCACGTGTACACCGAACCGTTTGAAGGCCGGTTTTTCTTCGAGATCATCCAGCGCAAGAACGGTTATGCCGGTTACGGCGCGGCCAACGTGGCGGTGCGCCTGGCGGCCATGGCCAAGTCCCGCAGCGGTGCGGCGCGCCAGGCCAGGTTGTAAGGTGCCGGCGCTTCCTTCGGCGTGCGGCGCGGCCCATAATCACCGCCTGCACCTAAGGCCGTGAGCGCACCATGACCCTGACTTCCGAGCTTCCCGCCGTGGCCACCGCGCCACGCAAGGGGCGCAAGAACAACCCGGAAAAGACCCGCGAGAATATCCTCCAGGAGGCCATCGTCGAGTTTGTCACCCAGGGCCTTTCCGGCGCCCGGGTGGACGCGATCGCGGAGCGTATCCAGACCTCCAAGCGCATGATCTATTACTACTTCGGCAGCAAGGAGCAGCTCTACGTCGAGGTGCTGGAGAAGCTCTACGGCGACATTCGCAACACCGAGACCCGGATGAACCTGACGGCCCTGGAGCCCCGGGAAGCGATCCGCCGGCTGGTGGAATTCACCTTTGATCACCACGATCAGAACGTGGATTTTGTGCGGATTGTCAGCATCGAGAACATCCACAATGCCGAGTATGTAAAACAGTCGACGTCGATCAAGGCGATGAACAGCAACATCCTCGAAGCCCTCGGCACCACGTTGCGCCGGGGCGCGGAGCTGGGGTTGTTCCGTGAAGGGCTGGAGCCGCTGGACGTGCACCTGCTGATCAACTCGTTCAGCTTTTACCGGGTGTCCAACCGCCACACCTTCAGCGAGATCTTTCAGATCGAGTTGTCGGATGAGGCGGTCAAGCAGCGGCATCGGGCGATGATCTGCGAGTCGGTGTTGCGCTATTTGCAGGCTTGAGGTCAACACCGAACAAATGTGGGAGCCGGCTTGTGTGGGAGCCGGGCTTGCCCGCGATAGGATCAACTCGGTTTGTCTGAAGTACCGAGGTGCTTGCATCGCAGGCAAGCCAGCTCCCACATTTTGATCCGGTTTCTACAGCTAGTGGTTCATGCTCTGGAAGTGCGCGAGCATGCGCTCTGCATCCGCCACTTCCCCACTGAACAACTCAAACGCCTTCACGGCCTGAAACACCGCCATGTTGCCGCCATCCAGCGTGCGGCAACCCAGGGCGCGGGCGTTGCGTAGCAGTTCGGTTTCCAGCGGGAAATACACAATCTCCGCCACCCACAAGCCAGCGTGCAGGGTGTGCAGCGGCACCGGCATGCCCGGTAGCTTGGCCATGCCCATGGGCGTGGTGTTTACCAAGCCGTCGGCCTCGGCCATGGCGCTTTCCAGGTCATTGCCGGCCTGGGCCCGGCCTGTATCGAAATGCTGGTTGAGGTTGTCCGCCAGGCTGCGGGCGCGCTCCACGTCCACGTCGAAAATACTCAAGCGTTCCACACCTTCGCCCAGCAGCGCATGGGCCACCGCCGCTCCGGCACCGCCTGCGCCCATCTGCACCACATGCCTGCGCGCCACGTCACTCAAGCCACGACGAAAGCCTTCGGCAAAACCCAGGCAGTCGGTGTTGTGGCCGATGCGCTCACCGTTGCGAAACACCACGGTATTCACCGCGCCGATGCCCCGCGCTTCGGGCGACAGGTCATCCAGCAACGGCAGGATCGCCTGCTTGCACGGGTAGGTGATGTTCAAACCGGTGAAATTCATCTGCTCGGCAGCCATCAACAAGTCGGGCAGGGCGCGGGTGTCCACTTGCAACTGGTCAAGGTCGATCAGGCGATACAGGTAACGCAAGCCCTGGGCATCGCCTTCGTGCTCATGCAGGGCCGGCGTGCGGGAGGCCTGGATGCCGGCGCCGATCAGGCCGGCGAGGATTCGAGGTTTGGACACCGGGTTCATCCCTTCAAGGTCTTGCTGAAATGTTCGAGGGCCAGGTGATAGCCATGGCTGCCAAAACCGGCGAGCACCGCCTTGGCGATCGGTGACACAAAAGAGTGATGACGGAACGCTTCGCGGGCATGCACGTTGGACAAATGCACCTCGATCACCGGGACTTCACTGGCCACCAGTGCGTCACGAATTGCCACTGAAGTGTGGGTCCAGGCCGCCGGGTTGATCACGATGCCGGCGCAACGGGCGCGGGCGCCGTGGATCCAGTCCAGCAATTCGCCTTCGTGGTTGGTCTGGCGGAATTCGACTTTCAATCCCAGCTGTTCGGCGCTGCGGCCACACAGGGCGGAGAGGTCGGCCAGGGTTTCGTGGCCATAAGTGGCCGGCTCGCGGGTGCCGAGCAGGTTGAGATTGGGGCCGTTGAGCACCAGCACGATAGGGGGCATGGGAGATTCTCCGCTGTTGTTTTTATGTCTGCGGATAAAATGTACTGAATGGTTAATTTGGTCAATCGTCGGGGTGGGAACCGTTCGATTATCGAACGCAGAATAAAACCCGGTGTTGTGCAGATCAGAGTTGATATCAATTGAAAATCATTCTCGACAACGCTTAAGATGCCCGCCTGTTTCCTTTACATTCCAGGGAGTCGGTTTGTCGGACGTGGATCTCAAAGGCCTGTTTCTCAAGCACGCCGATACCCTGCGCGGGTATCTGGCCCGCAAGGTACGGGACCCGCAGTTGGCCGCAGACCTGGTGCAGGAGAGTTTCCTGCGCCTGGCGCAAAAGCCGGCCGGCGAGCGCATCGACAACTCCCAGGGCTATCTCTATCGCACGGCCGGCAATCTGCTGATCGACCATATTCGCCAGGAAGCGCGGCGCAAGACTGATTCCGTGCCCCATGAGGCGCTGGCCGAGATTGAAGACGAAATGGCCGGGTTGGAGGCTCAGGCAATGGCGCAGCAACAGCGGCAGGCATTGAAGCAGGCACTGGCGGAATTGCCGGAGCGTACCCGGCAGATTTTCCGCCTCAACCGCATCGAGGGCATGACCCATGCCCAGGTCGCGCGGCATCTGGATATTTCCGACAGCTCGGTGCAAAAGCATCTGGCCAAGGCGCTGGCGTATGTCATGCAGCGTTTGCAGGAAAGCGAGACGGGGCCGTCCGACGAATGAATTACCGACAAACCTGGGGTCAGACGTCACAGCGTTATATAACGAAAAATTCGAGATTCACACGTGAATAGCCCTGGTTCCCAACAGCACAGCATTACCGAGGCGGCTGCCGATTGGGCGGTGCGCCTGCACGCCGGCGACCTGACCGATCAGGAGCAAGCCGAACTGCGCCAATGGATCGCCAGGGACAGCCGCCATGAAGCGGCGCTGCGCTTTGCCGAGCAGACGTGGGCGGCGCTGGGCGAGGTGCATCGCGATGAGACGGTGCATCGCCAGCGACCCGCCTCGGCCGCTGCGCCGGTGCGTGGTGCCCGTCGTCGCAAGCCGTGGCGTATGGCGGCGAGCGTCGCGCTGTTGCTGGTGGTGGCCGGTGTCGGCTGGGTGCGTGGGCCTGAGGCGTTGTTGCAGATGCAGGCCGATTACGTCACCCACAAGGGCGAAGTGCGCACTGTGCAGTTGGCGGACGGCAGCAGCGTGCAGCTGGATTCCGCCAGTGCAATCAAGCTGGAGTTTGACGGCGTGCAACGGCGCATCAGCCTGATCAAGGGCTCGGCAATCTTTGATGTGGCACCGATGGCCGGCGAGGAAAAGCGGCCATTCGTGGTGCAGAGCGCCAGCGGGCAAACCCGCGCCCTGGGCACGCGGTTTGTGGTCGAGCGTGAGGATGACCGGCAGGCCTGGGTCGGCGTGCTGCAGCACAGTGTGGCGGTCACACTGCAGGCAGTGCCGCAGAAACAAACCGTGCTCAAGGAAGGCCAGGCCGCGCGCTACAGTCCTGAAAACGGTGTGGTGGCCCTCGACGATCTCGACCTGGAGCGCGCCACCAGTTGGCGTCGCGGTGTGCTGATCTTCGACCGCTTGCCACTGGCCAAGGTCATCGAGCAGCTCAACCGTTACCGGCCTGGCAAGGTGGTGCTGACCAATGCCGACCTGGGCAGCCGTGAAGTCAGCGGCGTGTTCCGTCTCGATATGCTCGACACCGCCCTCGGCACCCTGACCGAAGAATTGCAGGTGCAGCGCCTGGATTTGGCGGGGCTGAGCCTGATCTATTGATGGGGGCGCCGGGCCCCGTTTACGCCCTTCGAAAAAACTTTCAAAAAACCTTACTGAGTTCCAACGCCTGACACGTCCTGTTAAGTGAGAAGTATTCGCATAAACAAGCATGGTCAGCGAAGGGATAACGTAGATGTCTGCAATCACCAAGGGGCGCAACACCAGTAGCCGGTTGGCCCTTGCCATTCACCTGGGGCTGTTCGCCTCTGCCTGCCAGGTGCAGGCCGCCGAGGCGCCAGCCGGTGAGTCACAGCCCGTCACGCTGACCTTCGATATTGCGGCGCAACCCTTGGGGCGTGCCGTACTGACCTTCGCCGACCAGGCCGGGTTGCAAGTGCTGTTCGACAGCGCGCGCCTGCAAGGCCTCACCAGTACCGCGCTCAAGGGCCGTTACAGCGCCCAGGAAGGCCTCGGCCGATTGGTGGGCAGTGCGCCGGTGGAATATCGCTTTACCGGGGATCGGCAAGTGACGCTGACTCGCGTCAGCGCCGACCATGACAGTGCGCTGACCGTGGGCACCACCACCATCACCGGCAACACCAACGGCAAGCCCAGCGACTGGGTGTACGACACGCCGCGCTCGGTGGCCGTGATCAGTCGCGAGCAGATCGACAAGCGCCCGCCGCGCCACGCCGCCGACATGCTGGAAGAAACCGCCGGCGTGTACACCGCCGTCAACCAGCGTGACCCGGGCCTGTCGGTGAACATCCGCGGCGTGCAGGACTACGGCCGGGTCAACATGAACATCGACGGCATGCGCCAGAACTTCAACGTCAACGGCCACCAGCAGCGCAACGGCACGATGTTGATCGACCCGGAATTCATTTCCAGCATCGAAATCGACAAGGGCAGCCAGTCCGGGCAAGGCGGGGCAGCAGTATTGGGCGGGATTGCATCGTTCAAGACCCTGGAGGCCAGTGAGTTTCTGGCCGATGGCAAGGACTATGGCGGACGTCTGCGTGCCGGCAGCGGGATTGGTGAACTGGGTAACGGCACCTATTTCAACGGCAGCGGAGTGTTCGCGTTTGGCGACGAGCGCGGCGACGTGCTGCTGGGGTACAGCGAACGGCATTTTGGCGACTACCGCGCCGGTACCCACAACGACCAGAAGCTGGGCACTCACTTGCGTGCGCGTGACTCCCAGCCTGCGGCCTTTGACGATTGGTTGAACAGTGAGGTCGGTGACACCGGCAGCGTGACCCGCTCCCAAATCGTCAAGTTCGGCCTGAACCTGCCCAATGACCAGCGGGTGCAACTGAGCTACCTGGAAAGTGACAGCGACAGCAATGACGCCTGGGCCTATACCGCCCCGGATAACCAGAGCGTCTACTACCAACGCGTCAGCAAGAACAACCTCAATGCCAAGAATATCGCGCTGGATTATCGCTACACGCCGGATAACCCGCTGATCGATTTCAAGGCCAAGGTCTACTACGTCACCACACAAATGGACCGGGACAATGCGCCCAACGCCGCGTCGCTGACCTCCGGCAACTATGTGGCGGGCTACACGGATCATTTTCAGACCGATACCTGGGGCGTACAGGGCGACAACACTTCGCGGTTCGACTTCGATGCGTTGGGCCACCTGAGTTGGAACTACGGCGTGGAGGTGTATCAAGACAAGTTCAAGCCCGATACCAACAAAGTCGAGGCCACCAACCTTTCCGGCCTGTTGCCTTACGTTGAAGGCGGGACGCCCGGTGGCAAACGCACCATCGCCAGCCTGTTCAACAACCTGCAGTACGAATATGGCGACTGGCTGACGCTGGATGCGGGCTTGCGGTACGACCGCTATCGGCTGGAAGGCGTCACCGGGATGACGTTGTACCGGCGCGATCGTTTCTACAACAGTACGGTAGGCGCCAAGCGTGTCGAGGAGGTTTTCGACATTGATCGAGAGGAGGGCCAGTTCTCTCCCACGTTCGGTATCGGCATAAAGCCGGGCTTGGACTGGCTGCAACTCTACGCCCGCTGGGGCAAGGGCTGGCGCCCGCCGGCGGTGACGGAAACCTTCATGACCGGGCGGCCTCACGGCGGCAACTCATCTGAGCGGGTATTTCCCAACCCTTTCCTGAAACCCGAAGAGTCGCGGGACTGGGAAATGGGCGTGAACATCCTCAAAGAGGGACTGCTGTTCGGTGACGACCGGCTGGGCATGAAGGTGGCTTACTTTGATACCCGGATCGAGAACTTCTCGTTCCTCAATCACAGCGTCAGTTTGCCGGAGACCTCCGTCGGCGGTTTTCTCGGCACGATGGCGTACGTCAATAACACCAACCCGACGCGCTTTCGCGGGGTGGAGTACCAACTCAACTACGACATGGGGCGGGCGTACGCCAATCTCAGTTACACCCACATGATCGGCAGTAACGAGTTCTGCTCGAAGAACTATTACCTGGGCGGGGCGAAGAAGAGCGGGCCGTCCACCACGCGCTATGAACGCTACACCCGGCCAAACGGCACGATCGGCCTGCGCCCGGTGACCACCTATGAAGTGCTGGACGACGATGCTGCCAACAACAAGGAAAGCTGTGGCCGGATCATGGGCAACGCCACCTATATGCCGGCGGATCGCGGCTCGCTGACCCTGGGCGCGCGCTTCCTGGAAAAGCGACTCGATATGGGCGTACGGGTGCGTTACAGCTCGGGCAATGGCGAAAACCTCGACTCACAAGGTTATGACTTCATCGACCAGGCGCTATGGCCCCAGTACACCCTCTATGACCTGTACGCCAGCTACTGGATGACCGACCAATTGAACATCGCCCTGGCGTTGGAAAACGCCACCGATGAGGCCTACTTCGTCGCCATGGGGGATGCCAACAACCTGAGCCTGGCGCGCGGGCGAACGTTGAGCGGGATGCTCGAATACAAGTTTTGATCAAGGTGCACGGCACTTTATCAACCAACGGTTTTGCCCAAGGGTGGGCAAAAAGTGCGCTGTATGAGCGTGCTGATCAATCGTGTTGTTTATAACGAGGTTAAGTGATGACTATTTCTGTTAGTTACGAAGCTGCGCTCGGTGCTTACTCCGTCTCGGACTACCTGACCGACTGGGCACTGGGGTTCAACACCGCGGGTCACGGCAACAGCAACACCGGCGGCTTCAGCAACGGCTCCCTGAGCGGCGACCAGTATTCGACCCATGGTGCCAACAACTCCGATTACGCCTTCATTGCCGACAGCAACACCAGCAACGGCCTGCACTACGTATTCAACCCGGCGCTGCCAGCCAGCCACAACGAAAACCACTACCTGTGGGGCAACCTGGATAACGTTCAACTGGGCACCGGCCTGGGCGGCGGCAATGGCAGCGACTTCACCCTCGACGCGTTCAAAGTGGCGTTCAACGGCCTCGACCTGAGCGCGGCGCAAGGCGCAGGCCGCGTTGGCAACGACGTGCAGAACGTGATCTACAGCCTGATGCAAGGCAACACCTCGGCCCTGGAAACCGTGCTCAACAACCTGCTGGACGACTTCGGCCTGTCCACCGCCAACACCTTCGACGAGATCTCGGCCGGCCTGGCGGCACACGCTACGGCAACTACCACCGACGTCGCCCTGGTGGGCGTGCAGGACGTGGCACAGGACTGGGCGCTCGCTGCCTGATTTTGCTGCGCCATGAAAAAAGCGAATGGAAGATCGCTCTCCCATTCGCTGCGTAAACCCCGTCGTCGCCATGAGTTTTCGAAGGCCAGGGCGACGGCGGTGCCAAATTCTGCGCAGCGGCGTACGGCGTGTCAAACCCGGGCGGCGCTTCCTGTTTTCCCCCATGAGAATTCCTCCGATGCGCCATGCCGGCAACGAAACCCTGGCCGCCCTCACGGCCTATAAAAGTGGCTTCCTCAACATCGGCCTGTTCTCGGCGGTGATCAACCTGCTGATGCTGGCCCCGGCGCTGTACATGTTGCAGGTCTACGACCGGGTGCTGGCCTCCGGCAACGAAATGACCCTGTTGATGCTGACGCTGATGATCCTCGGCTTGTTCGGCTTGATGGGCGCGCTGGAGTGGGTGCGCAGCCAGGTGGTGATACGCCTCGGCACACAGATGGACATGCGCCTGAACCAGCGGGTGTACGACGCCGCGTTCGAGGCGCAACTCAAGGGCGGCACCCAGGCGGCGGGGCAGGCGTTGAGCGACCTGACGACCTTGCGCCAGTTCGCCACCGGCCAGGCGCTGTTCGCGTTTTTTGATGCGCCGTGGTTTCCGGTGTACCTGCTGGTGATCTTCCTGTTCCACCCCTGGCTCGGCCTGCTGGCACTGGCCGGTGCGCTGATGCTGATGGCGCTGGCGTGGGCCAACCAGCATATCTGCCAGGTGCCGTTGACCCAGGCCAATCAGCTGTCCATCAGCGCCAGCCAACAGGCCACGTCCAACCTGCGCAATGCCGAAACCATCGAAGCCATGGGCATGCTCGCGACCTTGCGAGCACGCTGGTTTGCCCAGCACCAGGCGTTTCTGGCGGCGCAGAACCTGGCCAGTGAAAAGACCGCGGCCATCAGCGCCTGGTCGAAGGGCGTGCGCCTGGCGTTGCAGTCATTGGTCCTCGGGTTGGGTGCGTTGCTGGCGGTGCAGGGCGCGATTACGCCGGGCATGATGATCGCCGGTTCCATCCTGATGGGACGGGTGCTGAGCCCCATCGACCAACTGATCGGCGTGTGGAAACAATGGAGTTCGGCGCGCCTGGCCTATGAGCGTCTGACCCTGATGCTGGCGGCCAACCCGGCGCGCCCTGAGCGCATGAGCTTGCCGGCGCCCAGCGGCCAGTTGACGGTCGAGCAGGTGAGTGCGTGTGCGCCGGGCAGTCGTCGCCCGGCGTTGGCCAACCTTGGTTTCAGTCTGCCAGCAGGCGATGTGCTGGGCGTTATTGGCCCCTCCGGTTGCGGCAAGTCGACGCTGGCGCGGTTGCTGGTGGGGGCCTGGGCGCCGATGGCCGGCAAGGTGCGGCTGGACGGCGCGGACCTGGCGCAATGGGACAAGCAGCAACTCGGCCCGCACATTGGGTATCTGCCCCAGGACATCCAGCTGTTCGCCGGCAGTATCGCCGACAATATCGCGCGTTTCGGCCCCGTGGATTCGGACAAGGTGCTCGCCGCCGCGCAAATGGCCGGTGTGCACCCCATGATCCTGCAACTGCCCCAAGGCTATGACACCCAACTGGGTGAGGGCGGCGCCGGGTTGTCCGGCGGGCAGAAGCAGCGTGTCGCGCTGGCACGGGCGTTGTACGGCCTGCCCGCGCTGATCGTGCTCGATGAGCCCAATTCCAACCTCGACGAGGCCGGCGAACAGGCCCTGGTCCAGGCCATCACGCTGCTCAAGGCCCAGCGTCGCACGTTGGTGCTGATCACTCACAAGACCAACGTGCTGGCCCTGACCGACCAGTTGCTGATCCTGCGGGACGGCCAGTTGCAAGCATTCGGGCCGACGGCGCGGGTGTTGGAGGCCACGCAGAAACCTGCACCGGCGCCGCCCAAACCGGTGTCTGCAATGAGCATGAGCTACCGCCTCGGTGAAGGAAAAAAAGCATGAACCGACCTGTGCTTGTGGCGGACAACAGCGTGCCGCCGGTGAACAACGTGCTGGCCCTGGACGATAAAAAATACGCGCGCCTGGGCTGGCTGCTGGTACTCGGCGGGTTTGCCGGGTTTCTCGGCTGGGCTGCGCTGGCGCCGTTGGACAAGGGCGTGGCGGTGTCCGGCAAGGTCATGGTCTCGGGGCATCGCAAGACGGTGCAGCACCCGGCGGGCGGGATCGTCGAGCGTATCGAGGTGCGCGATGGCGAAGTGGTGAGCGCCGGGCAAGTACTGATCCGCCTGAAGGAAACCCCGTTGCGCGGGCAGATGCAGTCTTTGCGCAGCCAGTTCATTGCGTCCCAGGCCAGCGAAGCGCGCTTGAGTGCCGAGAGCGAAGGCTTGTCGGCCATTGTCTTCGGTCCCGAACTGCTGAATGAGCCTGAAGCTGCCGCCACCTTGAGCCTGCAACGGCAACTGTTCAGCAGTCGCGCCCAGGCCCTGGCCACGGAGCAGCAAGGCCTGCGGGAAACCATCGCCGGGGCCGAAGCGCAACTGCGCGGTACCCGGGATTCCCAGGCCAGCAAAGTACTGCAACGCACCGCGATGAATGAACAACTGCAAGGCCTGCGGGAGCTGGCGCAGGACGGCTACATTCCGCGCAATCGGCTGCTGGAAAGTGAACGCCTTTACGCCCAGCTCGACGGTGCGATTGCCGAGGATTTCGGCCGCATCGGCCAGTTGCAACGGCAAGTCCTTGAACTGCGCCTGCGCATCCGCCAGCTCGGCGAAGACTTCCAGAAAGAGCTGCGCGGCCAACTGGCCGAAACCCGCACCCGCAGCGACGACCTGCGCAACCGCCTGGCTTCGGCCGAATTCGAACTGGCCAACAGCCTGGTGCGCGCCCCGGCCGCCGGTGTGGTGGTGGGGCTGGACGTGTACACCGAAGGCGGCGTGATCAAGCCCGGCCAGGCGCTGATGGACATCGTGCCCCAGGGCGAACCACTGCTGGTGGAAGCGCGGGTGCCTGTGCAGATGGTCGACAAGGTGCACCCGGGCTTGCCGGTGGAGCTGTTGTTCTCGGCCTTCAACCAGAGCACCACCCCGCGCATCGCCGGTGAAGTGACGCTGGTGTCGGCCGACCGCCAGGTCGACGAGCGCACCGACGAGCCGTATTACACCCTGCGCGCCCAGGTCAGCGCCGCCGGCATGCGCCAGCTCGACGGCTTGCAGATTCGCCCGGGCATGCCGGTGGAAGCCTTCGTCAAAACCGGTGAGCGCTCGATGCTCAACTACCTGTTCAAACCCTTGCTGGATCGGACTCACATGGCGTTGGTGGAAGAATGAAGGCGCTGTTATTCAGCCTATGTTGTGCCTGCAGCGGTTCGGTTCAGGCGTTGGGATTGCTCGATGCCTATGACTTGGCGCTACGCAACGATCCGACGTTTCAGGCGGCAATCCAGGAGCGCGAGGCCGGCGAGGAAAACCGCATCATCGGCCGCGCCGGGCTGTTGCCGAACCTGTCCTGGAGTTACAACAACTCGCGCAATGAATCCGAAGTCACCCAGTCGACGGCGGTGGGCAACGTTACCAGCGACCGCGATTACCGCAGCTATGCCTCGACCCTGACCTTGCAACAACCGCTGCTCGATTACGAAGCCTACGCGCGCTATCGCCAGGGCGCGGCGCAGGCGCTGTTTGCCGACGAACGCTTTCGCGGCAAGAGCCAGGAGTTGGCCGTACGGGTGTTGAGCGCCTACAGCCAGGCGTTGCTGGCCCAGGAGCGAATCGAACTGAGTCGCGCCCAGAAACGTGCATATGTGGAGCGCCTGCAACTCAATGAACGGCTGCTCAAGGGCGGCGAGGGCACGCGCACCGATGTGCTGGAAACCCAGGCGCGCCTGAGCCTGGCCCAGGCTGAAGAGATCGAGTCGCTGGACACCCAGGACGCCGCCTTGCGCGAGCTGGAAGCCATCGTCGGGCAGCCGTTGCAGATCGAAGAGTTGGCGCCGCTGACCCGCCAGTTCGACATTCCGCCACTGGAGCCCAACCGTTTCGAAACCTGGCGGGAAATGGCCATGGCCAACAACCCGGAACTTAAATCCCAGCACCATGCGCTGGACGTCGCCGAGTACGAAGTGGAGCGCAAGCGCGCCGGGCACCTGCCCAAGGTCAGCCTGTATGCCAGCAGCCGCCAGACCAGCTCCGATTCGGAAAGCAGCTACAACCAGAAGTACGACACCAACAGCGTCGGCATCCAGGTCAGCCTGCCGCTGTTTGCCGGCGGCTCGGTGTCGGCGTCAACCCGCCAGGCCGCCAATCAACTGTCCCAGGCCCAGTACGAACTGGATGCGCAAACGGCCAAGACGCTGATCGAACTGCGCAAGCAATTCAACCTCAACACCAGCGGCGCGGCCAAAGTGCGGGCGTATGAAATGGCGGTCGGCTCTGCCACCGCCCTGGTCACTGCAACCAGGAAAAGCGTGACCGGCGGCGAGCGTGTGAACCTTGATGTGCTGGATGCCGAGCAGCAACTGTTCACGGCCCGCCGCGACCTGGCGGACGCACGGCACGCGTACCTGCTGGCGCGGATACAGCTGAAGTATTTCGCCGGGTTGCTAAGCGAGCAGGACCTGCGGGCGTTGGCGGGGTATTTCCAGCCGTCGGCATGAGTGGTTACAACCCGGCATTCGACGGGTTGTTCGTCGTTACTAATCTGTGAGACAGCTTCGAGGCATGGAGCCGGTTGTCGGGTGCATGAGGAAAATTGTTACCTGGCGGAAAATAACCTAACGGATGGGTTACGATGAAAGTAGGCACTTACAAAGGATGTGTGATTGCGGTGTTTCTCAGGGATGAGCATTGCCCGCCTCATGTGCATGTGGCTGGCAAGGAATGGGATGCGCGGTTTCGTTTCAGCTTTCTGGATGGGCATGTGGCGTTGTGGGATGTAGACCCCGAACGGCGCCGGCCATCGATGTCGATTCTTGAAGGGATTCGCTACACCCTGATGCAAGCGCATTACCTGGCGCGGGCACGCCGGATCTGGTGGGAAAAACTGCAAACGGTTTGTCTGGAGAATCACTCCTGGGACTGGGAAGCCAGCGAGGTGTTGCCTGGGTTGATCATTCAGCGCGGTGTCTATGTGATCGCACGCGCCCGGCACGATGTCGTGGGGCAGAAAACAATTTTGAATCTGGTCAGGGCACCGGGTTTTGTGGAGATCGATTTATGAAAAAAATCGTAAAGGCCAAAGTTTTACCGTATGTACCGATCACCGAGGCCGATATCGATAAGGCCATCGATCGAGGACGCAGGTCGAAGCGTTTGTACGCCAACGCCAGCAACGTGCGTTATGAGAGTGACAGCATTTCCATTGGCTTCAGCGACGGCAGTCGGATCCTGTTGCCGGTGGCGGGGCTGCCGGAGTTCAAGGGGTTTACCTTGCAGGATTTCCAGCAGTTGGAGGTGGGGTTTGGCGGAAAGGCGCTGTGCTGTGAGGGCCAGGACCTGGATATCTCCATCACGGGCCTTATCGCCACAAGCCAGCCGTTAATGGCCTTGGCTACACGCCTGGTAGCCTCCAGCAACGGTCGCAAGAGCAGCGCCGCCAAATCCGCTGCCGCCCGTGCCAATGGCAAGAAGGGCGGCCGGCCGCGCAAGGAGGTGCTGGAAGACGGTGATTCCACTGATACATGAGGATCCAATGTGAGAGCCGGCCAGCTCCCACATTGGATATTTCGGTGTCCTGGGGACTTATCGCCGAGTCAGCAACACACCCGATTCCATGTGGTGCGTCCACGGGAACTGGTCAAACATGGCGCACTGGGTAATCCGGTGCGTGTCATGCAGTTGTGCAATGTTCGCCGCCAACGTTTCCGGGTTGCAGGAGATGTACAGGATGTTCTCGAAGCGCCGGGTCAGTTCGCAGGTGTCCGGGTCCATGCCGGCACGCGGCGGGTCGACGAACACGCTGCCGAATTCGTAGCTCTTGAGGTCGATGCCGTGCAGGCGTCGGAACGGCCGCACTTCGTTCAAGGCTTCGGTCAGCTCTTCGGCAGACAAACGCACCAGGGTGACGTTATCCACCGCGTTTTCATCGAGGTTGCTCAGGGCCGCATTCACCGAGGTCTTGCTGATCTCGGTGGCCAGCACTTTGCGCACGCGGGTGGCCAGGGGCAGGGTGAAGTTGCCGTTGCCGCAGTACAGCTCCAGCAGGTCATCACTGCGATCGCCCAAGGCTTCGTACGCCCAGTTGAGCATCTTCTGGTTCACCGTGCCGTTGGGCTGGGTGAACGCGCCTTCGGGCTGGCGATAGCTGAAGGTGCGACCGCCGACGTCGAGTTTTTCGACCACGTAATCGCGGCCGATCACATCACGCTTGCCCTTTGAGCGCCCGATGATGCTGACATTCAAATCAGCTGCCAGCTTGTTCGCCGCGGTGTGCCAATGCTCGTCCAGCGGGCGGTGATAGCACAGGGTGATCATCGCGTCGCCGGCCAGGGTGGTGAGGAACTCCACCTGGAACAGCTTGTGGCTCAAGGCGGCGCTGGCTTGCCAGGCGGCCTTGAGCTGCGGCATCAACTGGTTGATGCGCAGGCTGGCAATCGGAAACTCTTCGATGAGGATCGGCGTGCGCTTGTCGTCCTGGGAGAACATCGCGTAGTGGCGTTCGCCCCCTTCGCGCCACAGGCGGAACTCGGCCCGCAGGCGGAAGTTCTGCAAGGGCGAGTCGAAAACCTGCGGCTCTGGCGCGTCGAACGGCGCCAGCAGGTCACGCAAGCGCGTGACCTTGTCTTCCAGTTGAACGGTGTAGCTTGCGGCGTCAAAAGTCATGCGTTGAACCAGCCCAGCTTGATCACAAACAGAATCGACAGGATCACCAGCGCCGGGTTCAGCTCACGGTAGCGGCCCGAAAGCAGCTTGATGGCGGTCCAGGCGATGAAACCGAAGGCAATGCCGTTGGCGATGGAATAAGTGAATGGCATCGCCAGGGCGGTGATCACCACCGGCGCGGCGACGGTGATGTCGTCCCAGTCGATTTCGGCCAGGCCCGAGGTCATCAGTACCGCAACAAACAGCAGCGCCGGCGCGGTGGCGAAGGCCGGCACGCTGGCCGCCAGTGGCGAGAAGAACAGCGCCAGCAGGAACAGGATGGCAACCACGACCGCGGTCAAACCGGTACGGCCACCGGCGCTCACGCCTGCAGCCGATTCGATGTAGCTGGTGGTGGTCGAGGTGCCCAGCAGCGAGCCGGCCATGGCAGCGGTGCTGTCAGCGATCAGCGCACGGCCCATTTTTGGCATGTGGCCGTCCTTGCCCATGAGACCTGCGCGCTTGGCCACGCCGATCAGGGTGCCGGAGTTGTCGAACAGGTCGACGAACAGGAAGGCGAAGATCACGCTCACCAGACCGATGTCCAGGGCGCCCTTGATGTCCAGTTGCAGGAAGGTCGGCGCCAGCGAAGGTGGCATCGACATCACGCCGCCGAACGGGGTAAAGCCGAGTGCGATGGAGGCGATGGTCACCACCAGGATGCCGATCAACACCGCGCCGCGCACTTTCAGGGCTTCCAGCGCAACGATCAGCGCGAAACCGAGGGTGGCGAGGATCGGCGCCGGTTGTTTCAGGTCGCCCAGGCCCACCATGGTGGCCGGGTTGCTGACCACGATGCCGGCGTTGTGCAGGGCGATCAGCGCCAGGAACAGGCCGATACCCGCCGCAATCGCCGAGCGCAGCGGCAGCGGGATGCTGTTGATGATCCATTCACGGATGCGGAAGATCGACAGCAGGAAGAACAGCACCGCCGAGATGAACACCGCACCCAGCGCCACTTGCCAGGTGTGGCCCATGTGCAGGACCACGGTGTAGGTGAAGAACGCGTTGAGGCCCATGCCCGGTGCCAGGGCAATCGGGTAGTTGGCGATCAGGCCCATCACGGTGGAGCCGATGGCCGCCGCCAGGCAGGTCGCGACAAAGACCGCGCCCTTGTCCATGCCGGTCTCGCCGAGAATGCTCGGGTTGACGAACAGGATGTAGGCCATGGCCAGGAAGGTGGTGACGCCCGCGAGAATCTCGGTGCGCACATTCGTATTGTGTGCCTTGAGTTGAAACAGCTTTTCCAGCATGCCTGCTCCCTGTGACGCTATTTTGCGTCGTTATTTGTTGACCTCTAAGTCAAAGCACAAACTGCGCCAAGCGCCTGTGGTTCCAGAGAGGATCGGAAAAAGCGGCGCATCATACCAGCAGCCGAGGGCCAGTGGCGCATAGGCTTGATCATGGCCTTGAGGCATACTGCGCCGACGTTTATTACAGGGTCATCGACAGCATGAAAAAAGCCAGCGCCTGGAGTCTAGCTCTGTTCGGTTGTATCGGCCTGTGGCTCGGTGCAGCACCGGCGTGGGGCGCGCCTGCACCGGCGTTGAGCGAGGTTCGGGTGTTCAAGGTGCAGTCGGCCAAATGCACCGAAACCATCCCTGAGCGGGCGGCCAGCACCCAGATGTGCACACACCGCGGGCAAACCTTCGTGTATGTGATGGAAGTCGGCCTGGGCAACAGTTCCCACGCGTTCTTCGATGGCGCGCCGGTGTCCGGCAGCAGCACCCCCATCTGCCAGGTCGGCTCCATCAGCCAGGCGTGCAGTGGCGCCGGCACATTGATGGGCTACATCTATACGTTCCAGCTGGATATCGAAGCCGGCGGCACGTTCCAGTACAGCAACACCTCGATCAACCCGCCGCGCAACCAACTGGTTACCACCCTCAGCATTCGCTGATCGCCACCCATCAATTGCCTTGAACGCTCATAACCCCGGGAAGTCGTACCGCTAAGACGGCGACTTCCGAGAACGCCGCGATTGCACACCAATCCGTGAGGTGTTTATGAGCGCGACCCCCAACTTTGCTGCGGCCAAGCCGTTCGTCAGTCACCCGATACGCCTGACCATCAATCGCCTGGACATCCAAATGGATGTGTTGCCATGGACCACATTGCTCGACCTGCTGCGCGAGCAACTTGACCTGACCGGCACCAAGAAGGGCTGCGACCACGGCCAGTGCGGCGCCTGCACCGTGCTGCTCAACGGCAAACGCGTGAACGCCTGCCTGACCCTCGCCGTGATGTGCGACGGCGCCGAGTTGACCACCATTGAAGGCCTGGCCTCGGGCGAAGACCTGCACCCGATGCAGCAGGCGTTCATCAAGCACGACGCCTTCCAGTGTGGCTACTGCACGCCGGGGCAGATTTGCTCGGCGGTGGGCCTGGCCCGTGAAGGCCGCGCCCGCGACACCGCGCAAATCCAGGAACTGATGAGCGGCAACCTGTGCCGCTGCGGCGCCTACAACAACATCCGCGACGCCATCGAAGAAGCCTTGCCGGCATGCCGTGCGCAGGGAGGTGAGCAATGAATCCCTTTCACTACAGCAAGCCGGCCGACGTGCAGGAAGCGGTGCACCTGGTCAGCCCGGCGTCGCGCTTTATCGCCGGCGGCACCAACCTGCTGGACCTGATGAAAGAAAACATCAGCCGCCCCGAGCACCTGATCGATATCACTGGCTTGCCACTTCGTGACGTAGAAGAAACCGGCGAGGGCGGCTTGATGATCGGCGCCCTGGTGAGCAACGCCGACCTGGCCTGGCACCCGCTGATCGAACAACGTTACCCGCTGCTGTCCCAGGCCATCCTCGCGGGCGCCTCGCCGCAACTGCGCAACATGGCCAGCACCGGCGGCAACCTGCTGCAGCGCACCCGTTGCTACTACTTCTATGACGCCGCCGTGCCCTGCAACAAGCGCGAGCCCGGCAGTGGCTGCCCGGCGCGGGTCGGTTTGAATCGCATTCATGCGATCCTCGGCGCCAGCGACCAGTGCGTGGCCACCCATCCCTCGGACATGTGCGTGGCCCTGGCCGCCCTGGATGCCCGGGTGCATGTGCAAGGCCGTGGCGGTGCGCGGGTCATCGAGTTTGCCGACTTCCACCGGCTGCCGGGGGACGCGCCCCAGCGGGATAACCAGTTGGCCGACGACGAGCTGATCACCGCCATCGAATTACCCGCCGACCACCTGGCCGCCCACAGCCACTACCTGAAAATCCGCGACCGGGCGTCTTATGCCTTCGCCCTGGTATCCGTTGCGGCAGCGCTGGAGTTGGACGGCGATGCGATCGTGGATGCCCGGCTGGCCCTGGGCGGCGTCGCCCACAAACCCTGGCGCGACCGCGCAGTGGAGGCGGCGCTGATCGGCCAGGCCGTCAGCCGCGAAACCTTCAGCGCCGCCGCCGAAGCCATGCTGCAAGACGCCGAGCCTTTGGAGCACAACGGCTTCAAGATCAAACTGGCACGCCGCGCGATCATTCGCGCCTTGAGCGATGCCGCTGTTGCAGGAGCCACGTCATGAGCGCGATCGGCAAACCGTTGGACCGGGTGGACGGTCTGCTCAAGGTCACCGGCCAAGCGCGATATGCCGGTGAATTTCCCGAGGATGGCCTGCTGCACGGCAGCGTGGTGTCGAGCAACATCGCCAAAGGCCGCGTCATTCGCATTGATGCGTCCAAGGCCCTGGCGCTGCCCGGTGTGGTGATGGTGCTCGATCACCTCAACCGCCCGAAACTGGCCAGCTACGACGACAGCTACGCCGACGCCGATGCCGCCGACGGCTCGCCCTTTCGCCCGCTGTATAACGACCGTGTGCTCTACAGCGGCCAGCCGCTGGCGTTGGTGATTGCCGACAACCTGGAACTGGCCCGCCACGCCGGCTCCCTGGTGGAGATCGAATACGCAGCCGAGCCTGCCGAGACCGACCTGCTGGCCTTGCAGCACCAGGCGCACCCGTCGCCGCAGACGCCGCCCAAGCCGCGGGGCAACTTCCAGGCCGAATGGGCCGGCGCCGCCACTCGCCTGGATCTGCACTACAGCACGCCCATCGAGCACCACAACCCAATGGAACCCCATGCCAGTACCGTGCTGTATCAGCCGGACGGCACCCTGCACATCCACGACAAAACCCAGGGCCCGCAGAACTGCCAGGCCTATGTGCAAAAAGTCTTCGGCCTGGATAAACGCCAGGTGCGGATCTTTGCTGCGTTCGTTGGCGGCGCGTTTGGTTCCGGCTTGCGCCCGCAGTATCAATTGCCGTTGGCCGTGATGGCTTCGCTGGCACTGAAGCGTTCGGTGCGGGTTACGCTCACGCGTCAACAGATGTTCACCTTCGGCTATCGCCCGCGCACCTTGCAGCGCCTGCAATTGGGCGCCGCTGCCAATGGCCGCCTGCTCGCACTGGGCCACACCGCCGTCGGCCAGACCTCGCGCTTCGAGGACTTCAGCGAGCACGTGGTGGAATGGAGCGGCATGCTTTATCACTGCGACAACGTGCAGTTGACCTACAAGCTGGTGCCGCTGGATGTATTCACGCCGCTGGACATGCGCGCCCCCGGTGCAGCGCTCGGGGTGATCGGCCTGGAGTGCGCCATGGACGAACTGGCCTACGCCCTGGGCATCGACCCGGTGCAGTTGCGGCTGATCAACTATGCCGAGCGCAACCAGAACGAAGACAAGCCCTGGTCCAGCAAGGCGTTGCGCGAATGCTACAGCGAAGGCGCCGAACGCTTCGGCTGGAGCCAGCGCAACCCGGAACCTCGAAGCATGCGCGATGGCCGGCAGTTGATCGGTTGGGGCATGGCCGGTGGCGTGTGGGAGGCCCTGCAAATGAAGGCCAGCGCCAAGGCGCGGATCGACCACCTCGGCAAGCTCACCGTCAGCAGCGCCACCACCGATATCGGCACTGGCACCTACACGGTCATGGCGCAGATTGCCGCCCAGGCGAGTGGTGTTCCGGTGGGTGACGTGACGTTCCTGTTGGGGGATTCATCGCTGCCGACGGCGCCGTTGCAGGGTGGCTCGTTTACCGTGTCGTCGGTGGGCAGCGCGGTGCAGCAGGCGTGTGAAGCCTTGAATGCCAAGCTGTTGGATATTGCGCGCAAGACGTACCCGGCTTTTAAAGACGCTGAGTCGGCAAGGTTTGAAAACGGACAGCTGCATGCCGGTGATCAGCGGGTTTCTTTGGCGCAACTGGTTCAGGACAGCGGCGAGTCGGCGCTGGAAGTGCAGGTTGACTGCGAGCCGGGCAAACAGCGCGAAGGCTACGCCTCTGCCACGCATTCGGCGGTGTTTGTCGAAGTGCGGGTGGATGAGGACCTGGGCACCATCAAGGTCAGCCGGGTGGTCAGTGCGATTGCGGCCGGGCGGGTGGTCAATCCGAAAATGGCCCGTAGCCAGATTCTCGGTGGTGTGGTTTGGGGCATCGGCATGGCGTTACATGAAGAGACCCAGGTTGATCATCAATTGGGCCGTTACATGAACCACAGCCTGGCCGAGTACCACATCCCGGTAAACGCGGATATCGGCGAGATTGACGTGCTGTTTGTCGAAGAACACGACGAGATCGTCAACGCCCTGGGTTCCAAGGGCGTCGGCGAAATCGGGATTGTGGGGGTCGCGGCGGCGGTGGCCAATGCGGTGTATCACGCCACCGGCAAGCGGGTGCGGGACTTTCCCGTCACCCTCGACAAGGTGTTCTAGGCCTTGGTCTCTTCTACCGGCACATGCATGCGGTCGCGGTTGGCCAGGGTCGGGAACAGCTTGATCCAGACCCCGGTCACCACCAGCGTGCCGATCCCGCCCATGACCACGGCGGGCACGGTGCCGAACCAATGGGCGGTGATCCCTGACTCGAACTCGCCCAACTGATTCGACGCCCCGATAAACAGCCCGTTGACGGCACTGACCCGGCCGCGCATTTCATCCGGGGTTTCCAGTTGCACGAACGAGGCGCGGATCACCATGCTGATCATGTCTGCCGCGCCCAGCACCACCAGCACCGCGAGGGAGAACCAGAACGAGGTCGACAGGCCGAACGCGATGGTGGCGACGCCGAATACCCCAACGGCGGTGAACATGATCCGCCCGACATGCCGGTCTACCGCAAACCGTGCCAGCCACAACGACATGAGCAACGCGCCGACCGCTGGCGCCGACCTTAGTAGCCCGAGGCCCCATGCTCCGGTCAGCAGGATGTCCTTGGCGAACACCGGCAGCAACGCTGTGGCGCCGCCCAGCAGTACGGCGAACAGGTCCAGGGAAATCGCCCCGAGGATGTCGGGCCGGCTGCGGATAAAACGAATCCCGGCCAGCAACGAGTCCATGGTCGCCTTGGCCTTGTTCAACGGTGTCTGCCGCGCCGGCAGGTTCAGGGTCAGCACGCAGGCGATCAGGTACAGCGCCACGGTCGGGCCATACACCCAGACGCTGCCAAAGGCATAGAGCAAACCGCCCAGGGCCGGGGCCACGATGGTTGCCAATTGCTGGGCCGATTGCGAGGACGCCACGGCGCGGGGAAACAGTGCGGTCGGCACGATGCTCGGCAGCAGGGCCTGGGTGGTGGGCATCTCAAACGAGCGCGCGGCGCCCAGCAGGAATGCCAGGATAAAAATCATCTCGCGGGTGACGTTGCCGGTCAGTCCGCCGATCGCCAGGGACAGTGCGATCAAGGCCTGCACGGTCTGGCAGATGGCGGCTACCTTGCGCCGTTCGTAGCGGTCGGCTACGTGGCCGGTGTGCAGCATGAACAGCACCCGCGGTACGAACTCCACCAGGCCGACCAGGCCCAGATCCAGCACGTTGCCGGTCAGTTGGTAGAGGTTCCAGCCGATGGCCACGGTGAGCATCTGGAAGCCGCTGGCGGTAAAGATCCGCGCCAGCCAGAACGCGATGAAAGGGCGGTGGTGACGTAACAGCAGCGCGGGTTCACTGGGCATCGGGGAGGCAGGTCTGGGTGGGGGAGAAGTGAGGTTATCACCAACTTGTAACCAATGGTTGCGTAGGTGGGGTGGGGGGTGGGAGATATGTGCATTTGACTGAGTACATATCCGTTTCTGCGGTAACGGCCGCTTATGGTTCCGCTCTTACAGCGGGTCACTTTTGAAAAGCGCAAAAGTAACCAAAACGCTCTGCCCCGCCTGTCGGCGCCTCGCCTAGGCTCGGCGTTCCCTCACTCCGGCATTGCTCCGCGGGCCGCCGCGACAGGGCGTCCCTGCCCCGTCGCGGCTAAACCGGCGTCCTGCCGGTTTACCCGCTCCT
>NZ_JAOTOA010000020.1:0-103294 GCF_036346535.1 Pseudomonas sp. Z18(2022) | reverse complement strand
CCCTCGCCACAGCAAGCCCCCTCCCCTTAGCAAGCTCCCCCCCCACAACAGCCCCCTAGCCACAAATAACCTCCCGCACATCGTCACACCGCCTTGTCACCACTCCCCGCAATCCGCTTCAACCCCAACACCATCAACCCCGCCCCCAGTCCCATCGCCGCCATAAACAACGGGTACGAAATCCACCACGGCGTGCCCGCCGTCATCATGCTGAACTCCGACATCCCGCCCACGCTGGCGATCAGGTTCAACGGCAGGAACACCACGTTGATCAACGTCAGCTTGCGCAACAGGTTGTTCATGCTGTTGTTCATCAGGTTGCCCCGGGCATCGATCAACCCGGAGAACACGTTGGAGTAAATCTCCGCCTGCTTGTAGCACTGGTTGTTCTCGATGATCAGGTCATCGATCAGGCCCAGTGTTTCAGCGCTGAAATGTTCCTTCTCGCCATGATTGCGCAGGCGCGTCAGCACCGCGCCGTTGCTGTGCAGGGCGTTGATGTAATAGATCAGGCTTTCGCTGAGGTTGAACATCTGCATCAGGTGGCGGTTGCTCATCGATGCGTTGAACTGCTGCTGCAACTCCCGGGCGACCATCTTGATCACCTTGAGGTGGCCCAGGTAGTGGTGGATGTTGTTGAGCAGCAAGTCCAGCAACACATCCAGTGGCGTACGCAGCGGCCGGCGGGCGCCCAGCCCGGAAAGCTGGCTGTCGTCAGCGGCGATCACCAGCAACTGATCCCCGGAAAACAGCAAGCCACAGGACGCCACTTCAAATACCAGGTTGCCGCCACCGGAATAATTCTCCGGGCGTTTCCAGATCAGGAACAGGTTATCGGGGTGGAACTCGATGCGGGACACTTCGTCCGGGTCCAGCGCCGAGGCCAGGGCATGTTCGTCGAGCTTGTAGCAGTCGCGCAGGTACTTGCGCTCGTGGGGGTCCGGATTGCTGAAGAGCAGCACATTCGCGTCGTCCCCCAGGCTGTTGTACAACTTGCCATCGGCTATTTCAAAACGCTGAATCATCGCGCGTCACCACACCTGGCCCTGACGTTTCAGCTCCAGGCGTCGCACGAACTCCTCCAGTACCAGGGAATACAAGTCGTCCTGCAGGTAGGCATCTTCGATGCCGGCGTCCATGTTGGGGTTGTCGTTGACCTCGATCACCACCACTTTGTCGCCGGATTGCTTGAGGTCTACGCCGTACAGGCCGTCGCCGATCAGGTTGGCGGTCTTTACCGCCAGTTCCACCACGGCCTTGGGCGCTTCGTGAACCGCCAGGGTGCGGCACTCGCCGTTGATGTCCTGGCCGATGGCCTTGTGGTTGTAGATCTGCCAATGGCCCTTGGACATGAAGTACTGGCAGGCAAAGATCGGTTTGCGGTTGAGGACGCCGATGCGCCAGTCGTACTCGGTGTAGAAAAATTCCTGGGCCAGCAACAACACGGAATGCTCGAACAGTTCGGCGGTGGCGGTCAGCAGCGCCTGCTGGCTTTCGACCTTGATCACGCCGCGGGAGAAACACCCGTCAGGGATCTTCAGCACCAGCGGGAAGCCGAGGCGCTCGCCCACCCGTTCGAAATCTTCGGGTCGCTCCTTGTACAGAATTTCGGTGGCGGGCATGCCCAGTTGGTGGCTTTTGAGCAGGTCGGTGAGATAGACCTTGTTGGTGCATCGCAGGATCGACGCCGGGTCGTCCATCACCACCAGCCCTTCGCTCTCGGCCTTTTTGGCGAAGCGGTAGGTGTGGTTGTCGACGCTGGTGGTCTCGCGGATCAGCAAGGCGTCGTATTCGGCCAAGCGGGCGTAGTCCTTGCGCTCAATCAGCTCGACATCGATGCCCAGCCCCTTGCCGACCCGTACGAAATTTTCCAGGGCCCGGGCGTTGGACGGCGGCAATTGTTCCTGCGGATCGTGCAGGATTGCCAGGTCATAGCGGGCCAACCGTCGGGAGCGCGGTTGCCGCCAGATCTTGCGGCTGAAGTTGTCCAGCGCATTGGCGAATTGATCTTCCTGGTCATCGCGCAACTTGTGCAACACCCCAGACTTGATGCCTTCGATGTGCCAGCCGTTATTCTTGCGGAACTCAACTAACAGGATCGGACAGGGAAACGCTTCAAACAACTGGCGGGCCAAATCCTGTAAGGGTTCAATATTGGTTCGGCCAAAATAAAGTGTCAGGGTAAAGCCTTCGGTATTGCTGTAGAGATGATGACTCAAGGCTTTATCAAGGGTTTTATCCAAGTCATCCAAGGCCAGGCCGTACAGGGATTTTTTCGTCAGTTCGCTGATGGTGCGCACCGACGGAATCACCTTGTGGCCCCGCGCCTCGGCCAGCAGCGAGCAGTAGTAGCCGTGCCCCAGGTACTTGTAGCTGCGGCACAGGTTGATCACCTGCACCCGCTTGCCCGTCTCGTTTTCCCGGGTCTGTTCAAGGTATTCCTGGGCGGTGACGATGTCTTCGCTGGGGAAGTACGACGCCCAGTCTTCCTTGCGCTCGACAATGATCACGACTTGACTTGCACTCTTGGGAGGGCTGGAAAAATAACCGTTGGAAGTTATTGTCGCCGCCACTGTTTGCTCGGATACTTCACGCCAATGACCTTGTACCGCTGACATATTGATTGATCCGCTTTAGAGAACTAGACCTTTTCTATTAAGCACGATCTTTTAGAGAAGTCCCGTTTCGTTACGCAACTTTTACGGCGGTCACATGGCTCTTTCCTTTCGCGTTGCAACACCCGATGACGTGCCTGCATTGGTGGCACTGGAACAGCACTGTTTCACCACGGACCGGCTCTCCACCCGCAGCTTTCAGTGGATGGTCAGCCGCGCCCACGGGCAACTGTTGGTGGCGGAACAACACGGCGAGTTGCTGGGTTACGCCCTGGTGCTGTTCCACCGGGGCACCTCCCTGGCGCGCCTGTATTCCATCGCCATCGCCGAGTCCTCCCGGGGCCTGGGATTGGGCAAGCAATTGCTGACACGCATCGAAGCCTGCGCCGTGGAACACGACTGCGCCTACCTGCGCCTCGAAGTGCGCACCGACAACCCCGGCGCCATCGCCCTGTACGAGCGCAATGGTTACCGGCGCTTTGCCTTGATCAATGACTATTACGAAGACCACGCCCCAGCCCTGCGCCTGGAAAAACGCATCCTCCAGCACCAGGACGCACGCGCCCTGAGCGTGCCCTATTACCAGCAGACCACCGACTTCACCTGTGGCGCCGCCAGCCTGCTGATGGCCATGGGCGCTTTGGAACCTGCGCGGGTGGCACAGCGCCGCGAAGAACTGCAGATCTGGCGTGAGGCAACCACCGTGTTCATGACCGCCGGCCACGGTGGCTGCAGCCCCCAAGGCCTGGCACTGGCCGCGTGGCGCCGGGGTTTTCGGGTGCGCATGCAGGTCAACGTCAGCGGGCCGTTGTTTCTCGACGGGGTGCGGGATGCGCATAAAAAAGACGTCATGCGGTTGGTGCATGACGCCTTCGAGGAAGAGTTGGCATTGAGCGACGTCGAGCAGGTGCTCGGCGGCCCGCTGGATTTACCCCAGGTGCTGCGGGACGGCGGGCAGCCGCTGGTGTTGATCAGCAGCTACCGGCTGACCCGCTCCAAGTCGCCCCACTGGGTGATCGTCACCGATTGCGACGAAGACTTCGTGTACCTGCACGACCCGGACGTGGACCACAGCCAGCATCGCCAACCCATGGACTGCCAGCATCTGCCGGTCAGCCACGGGGAGTTCGAGCGAATGTGCCGCTTCGGCAATAACAAATTGCGTGCGGCGGTGGTGGTGTTCAGGCGACTTGCTTGATCCCGGCCTTGGCCTCCAGCTCACGCACCAGCGGCAGCACGCGCTGGCCGAAGTACTCGACTTCTTCCTGGAAGTGCAGGAAGCCGGCCAGTACCAGGTCCACGCCGACGGCCTTCAAGGCCACGATGCGCTCGGCGATCTGCTGCGGGGTGCCGATCAGGTTGGTCTTGAAGCCGTCGTTGTATTGCACCAGGTCTTCAAAGCTGGATTTGGCCCAGTTGCCCTCGCCTTCCGGGGATGCCTTGCCGGCTTGTCTGGCCGCGTCGCCAAACGCATTCACGGCTTCCGGATCGGCCTGGTCGATGATCTCTGCCAGTACGGCGCGGGCTTCTTCCTCGGTATCGCGGGCAATCACAAACGCGTTGACCCCGACTTTCACCGAATGATTATTCGCCGCTGCCTTGGCCCGGATGTCATCGACCTGGGCCTTGATGCCTTCCGGGGTATTGCCGTTGGTGAAGTACCAGTCCGACACCCGCGCCGCCATATCCCGCGCCGCCCGTGAACTGCCACCCTGGAAGATTTCCGGGTGCGGCTCGCCCAGTGGCTTGGGTTTGAGGCTGTAGTTGTTGAAGCGGTAGAAGTCGCCCTTGAAGGTGAAATTGTCCTGGGTCCAGATGCCCTTCAAGGCACGGATGAATTCCTCGGAGCGCCGATAGCGTTCGTCGTGCTCCAGCCAGTGTTCGCCGATGGCCTGGAACTCGCCCTTGAACCAGCCGCTGACAATATTCACCGCTACCCGGCCATTGGTGAGCTGGTCGATGGTTGCCAGTTGCTTGGCCGCCAGGGCCGGTTGCCATGGGCCAGGCAGGATCGCCGCAATCACCTTGAGCTTGGTGGTGGCCGCCAGCAGCGCATGGCTGAACGCAACAGACTCATGCTGGTATTCGGCGCCGTAGCCGGCGGTGAAACGAATCTGCGTGAGGGCGTACTCGAAACCGGCGTCCTCGGCCAACTGCGCCAGCTTGCGGTTGTAGTCGATGCCCCAGTGGGTGCGCTGTTCGATCTTGCTGACCACCAGCCCACCGCTGACGTTGGGCACCCAGTAGGCAAATTTGACGGCTTGCTGACTCATTGGACTGTACCTCGCGGATTGGCATGTACAGGGTGTGGAGCAGCAAGTGTGCCAGTGACAGTGAGAGGCCCACGCTACAGGCCTTGGAGCGCTGAAACAGGCGAAAAGCAGCCTGCTCCGAGCTGTCACGGATTGCAGCGGTTTGTCGTTTTACTGTTGCAGGAACAACAGTTGAATCAGCACCCGCCCCGTAAACACGTGCCTTCGCGCCCGGCATGGACCGTGCAATAGCTCACCTAACTCACTGCCCAGGAACCGTCCCCATGACCGAGCACCACGTGATCAACCCACTGTCCACCGGCGTCGATTATCAAGCCCTGGCCGAACGCTTCCGGCCGGTTTTCCAGCGCATCGCAGACGGTGCCGTAGAGCGTGAACAAACCCGCGCCCTGCCCTACGAACCCATCCAGTGGCTCAAGCAAGCCGGCTTCGGCGCCGTGCGCGTGCCGGTGGAGTACGGTGGCGGTGGCGCCTCCCTGCCCCAGCTGTTTGAACTGCTGATCGAACTGGCCGAAGCCGATTCCAACGTGCCCCAGGCCCTGCGCGGGCATTTCGCGTTCGCCGAAGACCGCCTGAACGCCGCCCCCGGCGCGGCGCGGGACATCTGGTTCAAACGCTTTGTCGAGGGTGACATCGTCGGCTGCGCCTGGACCGAAATCGGCAGCGTGGCCATCGGCGATGTGGTCACAAAAGTCAGCCCCGACGGCGATAAATGGAAACTCAACGGTGAAAAGTTCTACAGCACCGGCAGCCTGTTTTCCGACTGGATCGACGTGTATGCCCAGCGCAGCGACACCGGCGGCGATGTGATTGCCGCCACCCGCACCCACCAGCCCGGTGTAGTGCAAAGCGATGACTGGGACGGCTTTGGCCAGCGTACCACCGGCAGCGGCACCTCGCGCTTTACCGACGCCGTGGTGGAAGCGGAAAACCTCATCGACTTTTCCACCCGCTTCAAATACCAGACCGCGTTCTACCAGTTGGTGCTGCTCGCCACCCTGGCCGGCATCGGTCGCGCGGCCCTCAAGGATGTGGCGCATCAGGTGCGCAGCCGCAAGCGCATCTACAGCCATGGCAATGCTGCCCATGTCAGCCAGGATTCGCAGATTCAACAGGTGGTGGGTGAAGTCGCGGCGCTGGTGTATGCCGCCGAGGCCAGCGCGCTGAAGGCAACCTTTCCAGCGCAGCGGGCTTACGTGGCGCGCTTTGGTGGGGATGATGCGGCGGAACACGAAGCCAATGTGGCCGCCGAAATCGAATCAGCGACCGCGCAGGTGGTGGTCTCGGAACTGATCCAGCGCGCCACCACTGAACTGTTCAACGCGCTGGGCGCTTCGGACGTACGCCAGGGCAAATCCCTGGATCGGCACTGGCGCAACGCACGCACGGTGTCGTCCCACAACCCGGTGATCTACAAGGCGCGGATTGTCGGCGACCGGGTGATCAACGGCACCGAGCCGCCGTTTGTGTGGCAGATCGGCAATGGGCCAGCGCGTTAAAGCGCCAGCTTGAAGCCGATCATCACCAGCATGAACGCCAGGCAAGGACGCAATATCCCGTCCGGGACCTTGCCGGCCATGTGGCTGCCGACATAAATCCCCGGCAGCGATCCCAGCAACAGGAAGCCGAGCAGCGTCCAGTCCATGTTGCCCATGCTCGCGTGGCCAAGGCCCGCAACCAGGGTCAGCGGCACGGCGTGGGCGATCTCCGTACCCACCAGGCGCTTGGTGGCCAGGAACGGGTACAGGATAAACAGCGCCACGGTGCCCAGGGCGCCGGCACCGATGGAGGTCAGGGCCACCATGGTGCCGAGGATCGCGCCGGTGACGATGGTCAGCGCATTGAGGTTGCGCGGCGCCATCTTGTAGTCGTCGCCGGCATGTCGCTGGGCGAAGGCCAGCAGTTTGTTCTTGAACAGGATGGCGGTGGCCGTCAGCAACAGCACCACGCCCAGGGACTGCTTGATCACCGCGTTCAACGCGGCGGGATCGGTGTCCAGGCTCTTGAGGAACCACAAGGTCAGCAGCACCGCAGGCACACTGCCCAGGGTCAGCCAACCGGTGATGGTCCAGTCGATGTTGCGATTCTTGCTGTGAACCAGCACCCCACCGGACTTGGTGATGGCGGCATACAACAGGTCGGTGCCCACGGCGGTGGCCGGGTTGATGCCGAACCACAAGAGGATCGGTGTCATCAACGAGCCACCACCGACACCGGTCATTCCCACGATAAATCCAACAATCAGGCCAGCAATCGAGAAACCAAAATTACCTACATCCATTACCACTACCTGCGGCCTTATAAAATTCTGGCCGCAGCATAGCGATTTTTCTTATAACGACTTATATCAATACGATCTGACTTTATGCCTTTTTCGTCAGGCGCTGGCTGCGATAGGCCTGGGTCTGGTAGGGGAATGCCACCGTCTCACGGCCGCGCAAGGCCGGATGCGTGTTGATCAGCGACTGCAGCTGCTCAGTGACAAGCGCCTTTTCCGCCGGCGGCAATGCGGCGATAAAGCTCACCGAAAGGAAGCGATCCATGATCACTTCCTGGGGGCTGCCGACGTGGCTGTAGGGGAAGCAGGTCATTTCGGGCGCGGAAAAATACTCCCCGGTGAACGCTTCCCGCCAGCGCCCGGTGTGGAAGCGCGGGGTGTCGCCCTCGTAGGGCGTAATGATCTCGGTGATCGCCGCGACCCAGTCCACCGACTCGTCCCGTACGTTCCAGACCAGGCCCAGCCGGCCGTCCGGCTTCAGCACCCGGTGAATTTCCGCCAGCGCCGCTTCCGTGGAGAACCAGTGGAATGCCTGGGCGCACACCAGCGCATCGGCAGTGGCCTCTTCAAGAGGAATGGCCTCGGCGGTGCCTGACAGCAGGCGCACATCGGGCAGCTGTTTCTTCAACTGCGCGCCCATCGCCTCTACCGGCTCGACCGCAATCAAGGTCGGCGCCACGGTGCTGAGCAGCCGGGTGAACTTGCCGGTGCCGGCGCCCAGGTCGATAACGGTGGAGTGCGAGTTGATCTGCAGAGCGTCGGTCAACCAGCCCGTGAGTTGGCGTGGGTAATCCGGTCGGCCTTGGGCGTAGGTGACGGCCTGGGTAGAGAATCCCTGTTGAGCAGCCTTGTGAACACCGGTCATCGCCAATCTCTCCTCTGGTAGTGCGGGGGCCACAGTGTGCGCCCTTGCCGAATTATTTTCTAATCGCTGCATCCGTTTGCGCGTGTCGTGGGTAGTACCGGTAGCAGCGCCTTGCTGCCCTTATGGAGAGACACCGATGAACGCCAAAGCCCTGTTCTGCGTGACCTGCCTGTTCGCTGCTGCACCGACTGCCTTTGCCCAGACCGGTTTACCCGACAGCATCAAGGTGCCGGACGGTCACAAGGTGGCGATGGAAACCACCGGCGTCGGCGAAATCACCTACGAATGCCGTGACAAGGCCAATGCTGCTGGCCAGACCGAATGGTTTTTCGTCGGCCCCAAGGCCGTGCTCAATGACCGCAGCGGCCAGCAAGTCGGCAGCTACTTCGGCCCGCCCGCCACCTGGCAGGCCAAGGACGGCTCGAAAGTCACCGGCACCCAGTTGGCCTTAGCGCCGTCGAGCCCCGGCAACCTGCCCTATCAACTGGTCAAGGCCAACCCCGCCGAAGGCAAGGGCGCGATGAGTGGCGTTGCCTACATTCAACGGGTCGCCCTCAAGGGTGGCGTGGCACCGAGCACCGAATGCACGGCGGCCAACAAGGGCAAGCAGCAAGTGGTGAAGTACCAGGCCGACTACATCTTCTGGGCGGCCAATTAAGTAAAGTCGTCTACGCTGCTGCGAAAGCGCCCCGGGTTCACTACCGGGGCATCCACCGGGAAACCCTGTCCTTGCCTGAAGCCGATTTTGAGTATGAAGCCTGCCTGCTGGCCTGCGCCCGGGGCGACCAACCGGCCCTGCGCCGCCTGTATCAACAGGAAAGCAGCCGGCTGCTGGGGGTGGCGTTGCGCATCGTGCGCGACAAGGCCCTGGCCGAAGACATCGTGCATGACGCTTTTATCAAGATCTGGAAGGGAGCCGCCAGTTTTGACCCGCACAAAGGCTCGGCCCGCGGTTGGGTCTATAGCGTGACCAGGCACCTGGCCCTGAATGCGGTGCGCAGCATGGGACGCGAAGTTCCCCTCGACGAAGAACATGAAACCCCGGAGCACACCGACACCTTCGAGTATCAGGCGCGCTCGGGACGCATCTACAGCTGCCTCGAACAACTCGACCCGGCCCGCCGCAACTGCATCCTGCATGCGTATGTAGACGGTTATTCCCACAGCGAAATCGCGCACAAACTCGGCACCCCGCTGGGCACCGTGAAAGCGTGGATCAAACGCAGCCTCGCGGCATTGCGTGAGTGCATGGCATGAACAGCATCGACGAACTGGCCAGCGAATATGTGCTGGGCACCTTGCCCGCCGAGCAACGTGCCGAAGTGGAACAACGCCTGGCCACCGACCCCGGATTGCGTGCAGCGGTGGACGCCTGGGAGCAGCGCCTGTTGCCATTGACCGAGCAGGCCGACCCCGTCACGCCATCGGTTAATCTGTGGCGACGTATCGAGCGCAGCCTGGGGCATTCAGCCTCTGAAGACTCACCGGTCTCATGGTGGAACCGGCTGTCTTTGTGGCGCGGACTGGCCGGTGCGGGCCTCGCGGCGAGTCTTGTATTGGCAACATTGCTGCTGACCCAGACAGCAACCATCAACCCGACCGCTTATGTGGTGGTGCTGGTAGCGCCGCAAAGCCAGGCACCGGGTTGGGTGATCCAGGCGAGTAATACCCAGGAAATCCAGCTGATCCCCCTGGGCATCATGGAAGTACCGGCAGACAAGACCCTGCAGTTCTGGACCAAGGGCGAAGACTGGCAAGGCCCGGTGTCGCTGGGGCTGGTCAAGCCCGGGCAATCGCTGTCGGTGCCCCTGGACAAACTGCCGCCACTGGCGCCCAACCAACTGTTTGAGCTGACCCTGGAAAACCCCGGCGGATCGAAAACCGGCAAGCCGACAGGTCCGATTCAGGCAATCGGCCGGGCCGTTAAAGTAATCTGAACGTAATGCAATGTTGTGGAAGGCCAATTCGCGCCATTGCATTACATGTCAGCGCGGTAGCAGCACCTGCACGCTATAGAATCAGCCTCGAAAATCCGGCCCTGTGGACCCTTTATGCCTTCCAAGACCCGCTCTTTGCTGATTCTCGCCCTGGTGGTCATCTTCACCGGTATCGGCGCCGGCATCGGCGGCATGCTCCTGGCGTTGCTGCTGCACGGCATCCAGCACCTGGCGTACGGCTACAGCCTCGACAGCCTGATCAGCCACGAAACCTTTTTGCTCGGCGTCACTGCCGCCGCGCCTGAACGCCGGGTGCTGGTGCTGCTCACCTGCGGCCTGGTGGCGGGCGTGGGCTGGTGGTTGATCTACCGCTATGGCCGGCCGTTGGTGAGCATCAAACAAGCAGTCTCGGCCCAGGCGCCGATCATGCCGCCCAAGACCACCCTCGCCCACGCCGTGCTGCAAATCATCACCGTTGCCCTCGGCTCCCCCCTGGGCCGTGAAGTGGCGCCAAGGGAAGTCGGCGCGCTGGCGGCCACCTGGTTATCACAGCGGGCACGCCTGGCGCCGGACATGCACCGGCTGATCGTCGCCTGCGGCGCGGGCGCCGGCTTGGCGGCGGTGTACAACGTGCCGCTGGGGGGCGCGGTGTTTGTGCTCGAAGTGTTGGTGGGTGTGTTCAGTTGGCCGGCGGCGGTGATTGCGTTGACCACCTCGGCCATCGGTGCGTCGGTGGCCTGGATGGGTTTGGGCGCAGAGTCACAATACGTGGTGCCGCACTTTGTGCTCAGCCCCGGCTTGATCGCCTGGGCGCTGGCCTGCGGCCCGGTGTTTGGCCTGGCTGCCTACGGTTTCACTCGGCTGACCGGCGCGGCCCGCAGCAACGCCGCCCGTGGCTGGCGGTTGCCGGTACTGTCGTTGATCAACTTCACGATCATTGGTGGCCTGGCGATTTTCCTGCCGCAGATTCTCGGCAACGGCAAAGGCCCGGCGCAGCTGGGTTTCGACAATGAACTGAGCATCGCCCTCGCCGCCGTACTGCTGGTGGTCAAGGTGCTGATCACCGCCAGCAGCCTGCGCGCCGGTGCCGAAGGTGGCTTGCTGACACCGGCGCTGGCCAACGGCGCTTTGCTGGCGATCATCCTCGGCGGCGCCTGGAGCCTGCTGTGGCCCGGCGTGCCGCTGGGGGCCTTCGCGATCATTGGCGCGGCGGCGTTCCTGGCGTCGAGCATGAGCATGCCCTTGACCGCAATTGTGCTGGTGGCGGAATTTACCCGCATCGACCACGACTTCCTGGTGCCGATCATCCTCGCCGTGGCGGGTTCGATGTGCATGAGCAAGCTGTGCGTGTTGTGGGAAAAGCGCTGAAGAGGCTGGATTAAAAACCCGGCACGCGCCATCCTCCGCGCTTTAAGCCGCCCCTATCGGCGGCGCTCTACGCACAAAGGACATCTCCATGCACGATCAACCCCTCGCCCCTGCCGATTTCGAGTTCATCGACGAAACCCTGCTCAAGTACGGCGACGACCATTCGGTGCTGAACCTGGCCGAGCTCGACGGCTACTTCACCGCCCTGGTCTCAAGCCCTGCGCAGGTGGATGTGGCCGAGTGGTTCCCCGGCATCTTTGGTGGGCAGAACCCGGATTGGGAAAGCCCGGAAGAAGCCAAGCGGTTTCTTGAACTGAGCGTGCGGCACATGAACGCTATCGCCACACAGTTGGCGACTGATGCTGAAGGATTCAAGGCGCGTTTCGAAGAAACCGAGCACCAGGGCCAACCACTGACCCTGGCGGAAGAATGGTGCTTTGGTTATATCCGTGGCGCCGCGATCGGCAACTGGCCAGAGCTGCCTGCCGAACAAGCCGGGCAGTTTGAGAAAATTTCCTGGTGTGCCGAGCAGGACAACTTTGAACTGCCGGCAGACCTGGATGTAAATGCCCATCAGCAACGGGTTGCTGCGATCGAACCGGCGGCCCGTGTGTTGCACGATTACTGGTTGGCCCAGCGCTGACATTCAGCTGCGACAAGGGGCTTTAAAGCCCCTTGCTCATATCAACCACAAACCGATAGTGCACGTCGCCCTTCTCCACCCGGGCGAACGCTTCGTTGATCTGCTCCATCGCGATCACTTCCACATCGGCAACGATGTTGTGTTCAGCGCAGAAATCCAGCATCTCTTGAGTGTCCGCCGAACCGCCGGAACCCGAACTGGCAATACTGCGGCGGCCCATCGCCAGTAACATCGGGCTGAAATCAAACTGATCAGGAATGCCCAGCGAACACAACGTCGAATCGAGTTTCAGCGCGGCGAGAAACGGGTCCATCGGGTAACGGCTGGACACCGTGTCGAGAATGAAATCAAAGCGAAACGCCTGGGCCGCCATCTGCTCGGCGTCGGTGGACAGCACCACTTCGTGAGCGCCAAGTTTCAGGGCCAGTTCGGCTTTCTTTGGCGAGGTGGTGAACGCCACTACGTGCGCCCCCATGGCCCTGGCAAACTTCACTGCCAGGTGTCCCAACCCGCCAATCCCGATGATCCCTACTGTTTTACCCGGGCCGACCTTCCAGTGACGCAACGGCGAAAACGTCGTAATGCCGGCGCACAGCAACGGCGCCGCACCCGCCGGGTCGAGGCCTGCGGGCAGCGCGTAAGCGAAGTGCTCATCTACCACGTAGTGATCGGAGTAGCCGCCCCGGGTGCGCGTACCGTCAACCCGGTCCAGGCCATCGAACGTCAGCGTCGGGTACTCCCGGCAATACACTTCCATATGCGCCTTGCACGGTTCGCAATGGCGACAGGAATCAACGATGGTGCCAATCATTACCTTGTCACCCACGGCAAAACGGCTGACGCCTGCGCCGATAGCAGTCACTTCACCAACCATTTCATGGCCGGGCACCAGGGGAAACTCCTGGCCCCAGTGGTTCATGGAGTGGATATCGGAATGGCACACGCCACTGAACAGAATCCTGACCGACACATCCCGTTCACGCAGTGCGCGGCGCTCGAAGGTCCACGGCACCATGGGCCCGCCGCGCTGCAGCGCCGCATAGGCACGGGCCAAGGTAGGACCCTTACTTTCCACAGGAACATTGCTCATTGCTACTCACCCCTCAGGACTTTACACTTTGATAAACCTGTAAAGACCCTAACACCTTTACACTTTTCGTCAACTGTAAAATACGAGTACCCATGCTGATCGCAATGGAAACCAAGGAAGACCGTATCGCCGCCGCCGCCTTCGAGCTGTTCTTGCGCCACGGCTACCGCAAAGTCGGGATGAGCGACATCGCCCAGGCCAGCGACATGTCCCGGCCATCACTGTATGCCGCCTTTCCCAACAAGGAGGCGATCTTCGCCGAACTGGTGCGGCGCCAGTGCGCGCGCAACCTGGCGCAAACCCACGCTCGACTGCACCGGATCAGTGGCTTGCAGGCACGCATCAGGTGTGTATTTGATATCTGGCTGATCGAGCCGGTGGCGTCGGTCATTGATTCGGAAAACGCCACGGAGCTGCTCACCAATTGCGTAGAGTTCGCGCCGCAAGCGGTGGCGGATTTGTATGAGCAGATGGAGGCGCTGCTGATCGAAGTGCTGACGCCGGCGGTGACTGAAAAGGCTGCACTGGACGTGCGGGATATCGCGCGGATTCTGCGGTCGGCGTCAACCGGGCTCAAGGCCACCGCGCAAAACATTGCGGATTTGCAGCGCATGGTCGACGGATTGGTAGTGATGGCAGTCGCTGCCGTCGCGTGACTGTGGGAGCGGCGCTCCCACAGATCATTTGACGCTATTTGATATCGACATCAAACGCCTGATAAAACGCATTACCGGTGTTGGCCACGATCCACATCAACACCAGCACATGCCGGCCCTTCTTGCCCTTGGGCAACGTCACTTGATGTTCGACCTTGGCTTTCAGTTCAGCCGAGTGCTGGTAATACGGCACCTGGGTGTAGAAGTCCTCGTAGAACGGCTTGGCCTCCAGTTGAGCCCGGCTGATGCGCTGCTTGGGGTCCCAGCCGTCCCGGGTAATCAGCCAGCGATAGCCCCGGGTCACGTGCGCGGCGGTGTAGTCCCACTGCACCTTGAACACCTGGTCAGCTTCAACATTCAGCAACGGCCAGTTAAACGGAGTGTTGAGCTTTTTACCCATTTCTTCGTCGGTGAAGTTCACGCAGTCGCGGGCATCGGTCTTGCCGCCGCTGAGGATGTGCCCGTCTGCGGGTGGCGTGACGCTTTGATCGTCGGTTTCATAAGGCGCCGGAAACGGTCCGGCGCTGAGGGCCGGGAAGTTCTTGCCGCCTTCCATTTCGTTGACTTGCCAGTTCTCCAGCAGGCCGCGTTCTACCGCCACCGAACCACGACTGGCCGGGGTCACGACGCGACCATGCCTGAGTTGAGTCTGGGGTTTGTTCATTTCAGTCACTCCTTGATTGAAGGCTTCCCGTCATGGAAAGCGCCTTGAACTTAGCCCACCCCGCCGGGTTGTCTACCCGACGGTTCTGTCGGACAAATCGCGCAACGTCCTTGTTTTGCGGAGTTTTCTCAGCAGTCCTGCACCGGACCTGTCGTCCGTCCTACCCTGCAACAGGCGATCGGACTACAGCTGCTATCCATGAACACTTGTCCTCACGTGTTGAGGATCATTTTAAACCCGCCATAGATCATCCGCTGCCCGTCAAACGGCATCGGATTGGCGTCCGCCTTCAGGCGCGGATCTTCCATCACCTTACTCATCCCGGCATCGCGCACCTGGCGGGAGGGCCACACGATCCAGGAAAACACCACGGTTTCGTCGTCCTTGAGCTTTACCGCCATGGGAAACGACGTCACCTGCCCTTGGGGCACATCATCGCCCCAGCACTCAACGATACTCAGCGCACCATGTTCCTTGAACACCACGGCGGCAGCCTTGGCGTGCTGGATGAATTGTTCGCGGTTTGCGGTGGGTACTGCTATCACACAGCCATCTACGTACGACATGATCACTCTCCTGATTCGACGGGTTGTTGTGCTTGTAGTCGATCAATCAGGCGCTCAATCGACATTAATGGGAGAAATGTCGACCAGCGGTGGTTATTGATCGCAAGGCAGGGAATGGCCGCATGGCGCCATCCCCCGCGACTTTCAACGATCCCCGCTCGACAACGGTAGCGTGTTTGGCCGATTATTCGTGTCCGCCAAACGCCACCCGCCTTGAAGCAGGAGCCTTGTACCTTGAGTTCGCAGAAAACCGTGACCGTTACACCGCCCAACTTTCCATTGAACGGCAAGGTAGCGCCCCCCGGCTCCAAATCCATTACCAACCGTGCCCTGCTGCTGGCTGCCCTGGCCAAGGGCACCAGCCGTTTGAGCGGCGCGTTGAAAAGCGATGACACCCGCCACATGTCGGTGGCCCTGCGGCAGATGGGCGTGGTGATTGATGAACCGGACGACACCACGTTCGTCGTCACAAGCGTTGGCGAGCTGCAATTGCCGGCGCAGCCGCTGTTCCTCGGCAACGCCGGCACCGCGATGCGCTTCCTCACCGCCGCCGTGGCCACCGTTCAAGGCACGGTGGTGCTGGACGGCGACGCCTACATGCAAAAACGCCCGATCGGCCCTTTGCTCGCGACCCTCGGTCAAAACGGCATCAAGGTCGACAGCCCAACCGGCTGCCCGCCGGTAACGGTACACGGCACCGGCCGCGTGCAGGCCAAGCGTTTCGAGATCGACGGCGGCCTGTCGAGCCAGTACGTGTCGGCGCTGTTGATGCTGGCGGCGTGCGGCGAGGCACCGATTGAAGTGGCCCTGACCGGCAAGGACATCGGCGCCCGTGGTTACGTCGACCTGACCCTGGACTGCATGCGCGCCTTCGGTGCCCAGGTGGACATCGTCGATGAAAGCACCTGGCGCGTGGCGCCCACCGGCTACACCGCCCACGACTACCTGATCGAGCCTGACGCGTCCGCCGCCACTTACTTGTGGGCGGCCGAAGTGCTGACCGGTGGCCGCATCGACCTCGGTGTCGCCCCGCAGGATTTCACCCAGCCCGATGCCAAGGCCCAGGCAGTGATCGCGCAATTCCCGCACATGCAACCGGTGGTCATCGGTTCGCAGATGCAGGATGCGATTCCGACACTCGCCGTACTGGCCGCGTTCAACAACACACCGGTACGCTTCACCGAGCTGGCCAACCTGCGGGTCAAGGAGTGTGACCGGGTGCAGGCACTGCATGACGGCCTGAATGAAATCCGTGCGGGTTTGGCGACCATTGAAGGTGATGATTTGCTGGTGGCCAGCGATCCGGCCCTGGCGGGCACCACGTGCAACGCGCTGATCGACACCCACGCCGATCACCGCATCGCGATGTGCTTTGCCTTGGCGGGCCTGAAGGTTTCAGGGATCAGGATTCAGGACCCGGACTGCGTCGGCAAGACCTATCCTGAGTACTGGAAAGAGCTGGAAAGCCTTGGCGTCCAGTTGACCTGGTAAGCCGTCGGCGCCGGTAACGGGAGGGAGACTTCATGACGATTCGCCAACCCTGCCCACCCGGTGCCTGCGACTGCAATCGCGAACAACTGCTCGAACTTCCCGGCGCCGATGCACGCATCCTGCACCTGACGCGCCAGGAAGAAAAACGCCTGCTCGAACGCCTCGAAAACCTGCAAAGCCTGCCCGACCTGGAACGCATGCAACACCTGATGTACCAGCAACTGGGCATCCGCGTGCACATCGCCCCCGGGCATACGGAAGTCAAAAGCATGCGCGGGATCCAGATCGTTATCGATGAGTTGCCAGGCCTGTGTCGCAAGACCCGGCAGTCGATTCCGGCGGCGATTCGCAAGGGCATGGAGAAGCGGCCGGAGATTGCGTATCGGTTGCTGGATGCCCATGACCTTTTTCGCGAAGGCTGAGTCAGTTCCCCCTGCCACCGGCAAACGACCACTGATCCGCCGCCGTCGTGGTAATCACCACCATCACATCTTCCGGGCTCAGCCCGATGGCCGCCTCCAACCGCTCCACCAGCACCCGGTAGAAATTGCGCTTGGTCTCGGTATCCCGGGGTTTGCCGCCGGTGATCGCGATCAGGACATAGTCGTGGCTGCGCGGGCCGCCCAGGTAGTTGGGGTCGATGATCATCTCGCCCACTTCGTGCTGGTGGATCACATGAAAGCGATCTGCGACAGGAATCTTGAAGCTTTCAACCAGGGCATCATGCAGCCCCTGGGAAAGCGCTTGCAAATATTCAGGGGATTTCCCGCGATGCAGGGAGATTCGGGCATAAGGCATGGTGGTTACTCCGCAGGATTGATGGCGGCCAACAGGTTCAGCGCCGACGCCGCTGTCGGCCATCCGGAATAGAACGCCAGGTGGGTGATGACTTCGCTCAGCTCATCGGCGCTCACGCCGTTATCCATCGCCCGCTGCAAGTGAAACGGCAATTGCTCAAGGCGATACATCGCCACCAGCGCCGCCACGGTGATCAGGCTGCGCTCCCTGGGGGACAGGCCATCGCGCTCCCAGATATCGGCGAACAACACGTCGCGGGTCAGTTCGGTAAATTTGCTGCTCATGGACTCTCGCTCCGACAATTCAGTTGACGGGCAAAATCTAGCAAGCCAGGATCGTTCCGAATATCAGATTAAACAGCACCAACCATCCTGTTTTTATGGAATATAAAATGCGCCGTCCCACCTTCGACCTTGATGTACTGCGCACCTTCGTCACCGGCGTGGAGCTGAACAGCTTCGCCAAGGCAGCCGACCGACTGGGCCGTTCAACCTCGGCCGTCAGCGCACAATTAAAGAAACTCGAAGAACAGGTCGGCACGCCGGTACTGGGTAAATCCGGGCGCGGGCTCGCGCTGACCCCGGTGGGCGAGGCGCTGCTCAGTCATGCCCGGCGACTGCTGGACCTCAACGACAGCATCTTCGGCAGCCTCCACGAAACCCAGACCGCAGGCACCTTGCGCCTCGGTTTGCAGGAGGATTTTGGCGAGCATGTGCTCAGTGACATCCTGCGGCGCTTCGCCAGGCTGTACCCGCTGATCAGCCTCGAAGTGCGGATTGGCCGCAACGCAGAGTTGCTGGGCCTGATGGACAACACCCGCCTGGACCTGGCGCTGACCTGGGAAACCGGCCACAACTCGTCCGGATGCACGCGCCTGGGGCAAACCCCGATGCACTGGATTGGCCCCCGGGACAAGCCGCTATTGCCACGCGCCGAGGACGCGCCGCTGCCACTGGTGATGTTCGAGGCGCCCTGCGTATTGCGCAGCGCCGCCACAGAAGCCCTGGACCGCGCCGGGATTGCCTGGCGCATTGCCTTGACCAGCCCCAGCGTCGGCGGGATCTGGGCGGCCGTCGACGCCGGGTTGGGCGTGACCTTGCGCACCCGCATCGGTTTGCCGGCGCACCTGCGGGTACTCGACGGGCTGCCGCCGGTGCCGTCCCTGGGCTATGAATTGCATTGCAGCCACCCGGCACCAAACGCGGCAGTGGCGCAGTTGGCAGCGCTGATACAGAGCAGCCTCGACCCGCAGATTGTTTAGGCGGTTTCGATGGGTTCCAGGGCAGCGACAAACAATTGCCGCCCCAGCTTCGCCACCGTCTCCAGATGCTGTTCGGCCGCGCCGCTCTCCGAGTCCAGCAGCAGCTCGGACGTGAGCACCTTCGCGCCGCAGTAATCAAAAATTCCGTGGTCGATTTGCGTGCGCATCGCGTTGGCGTAGCCGTGGCGTTCAAACACACCTTCATCGGCCCCGCCGACGCCCAGCAAGTGCACCTGCAGGTGGCCAAGCTTTTTCACCACCTTGGTTTCCAGGCTGTAGTCGATTGCCCAACCGTTGACGAACACCCGGTCAATCCAGCCTTTGAGCAAGGCCGGCATCGACCACCAGAAGATCGGAAACACCAGCACCAAGGCATCGGCGCGGTCGAGCCGGGCCTGTTCGGCCAACACGTCGGCCGGTGGTGTGGCGCGGGTGCGATGCACTTTGTGGTCGGCGGCGCTGTAGCGCGGGTCGAAGCCTTCGGCAGCGAGGTCGGCGATTTCGAAGGTGTGGCCGGCGGCCGTGATGCCGGCGGCGGCCTGCTTGGCCAGACTGTGGGTCAGGGATTGCGGGTCGTGGTGGGCAACAACGATGAGGGCGTGCATGGCAGAAACTCCTTCGGGGGTAGCGACGGGAAGGCAAATTGAGTAGGCTTGAGCTAAGTTACCGTTGGTAAGTTACTTTTGGTATATAAGCATGTCAAGCGATCAATCCCCTGCCCCTCGCCGCCGCCTGTCCCGGGATGACCGGTTACGCCAATTGCTCGACGTGGCCTGGCAACTGGTGCGTGAAGAAGGCACCGACGCCCTGACATTGGGGCATCTGGCCGAGTTGGCAGGCGTGACCAAGCCGGTGGTGTATGACCATTTCGGCGATCGCGCGGGGCTGCTGGCCGCGCTGTATGAAGATTTCGACGCGCGGCAGAACCAGGTGTTTGCCGCCGCCATCGAGGCCAGCGAGCCCACCCTGGACGACCGTGCCTGGGTGATTGCCTCGTGTTATGTCGACTGTGTGCTGTTGCAGGGGCGCGAGATTCCGGGGGTGATTGCGGCGCTGGCCGGCAGCCCGGAGCTGGAAACCATCAAGCGCGAGTACGACGTGATTTTCCTCGGCAAATGCAGCGATGCTCTCGCCCCGTTTGCCGTCGACGGTGTGATAGGCCAAGCGGGTTTGAGGGGGATGCTGGGCGCGGCAGATGCTCTTTCCCACGCCGCCGCCAGCGGGGAAATCAGCCCGCTGGAGGCGCAGGAGGAGCTGTTTGCGAGCATCAAGGCGATGGTCAATCGCGGGCGCGATTGAGCGGCCGCCATTGCAGCCTCGCTAAAGCTCGCCACATTGTCCTGCGTCAGCCCAACCTGGCGTGTACAAACATCCGCGCTTTGTGGGTCATCTGGTCGAAGTGACGATCACGCTGTTTCTCCGCATCGATCATCGCCCGCTTGCCGTGCTTTTGCAGCAGGTAGGTATGGATCTGCCGCACCTCCAGCGAGCTGTAGATCGATGCCACATCCAGCAAACCCATCAAGCCGTCGGTGCTGTAGTCGCGGGTGTTCATCAGCACCTGGGTGCCACGTACGCCGCGCAGTTGAAAGCCCATGGACTCGAACGCCGGCACCTTCTCCACCGCGCAGGTCAGCTCGGCATGGGGGTAGCGGGCCAGCATGTCCTGCATCATCGCCCGCGCTACGCCTTTGCGCCGATGGCTGGCGTGCACCGCCATGTAGGCCACGCCGCACGCCTCGGGATCATCCTTCACTGGCAGGTACAGCAGGAAGCCGATCACTTGCTCCTGCTCGTCCAGCGCGACGATCAGTTCAACCGCGATGCCCTTGGACCCGCCCAGCGCTTCCAGGTACAGGTGCACCTCGTAGCCAATGGCGTACTGGTAGACGTTGTACAGCAGGTTGCTCGGCGGGATGGCGACCATGCTGATGTCCGTCAGGTAGTCGACCACCATCTGCAGGATCTGCGCGTTGATCGGCTCGGGGCATGGGGTTTCGTAACGGGTAAGGCTGAACATTCGAATTCCTGGTGTTTCGTGTCAAGTCTGGGCGGATTGTACCTGCTGAAGGGCTGCTTTGGACCCAAAGCCATTTGCCTCATTCATATTGTGGATAGGGAGGGGCTTGCCGTGGAAAGGGAGCTTGCTGTGGCAAGGGAGCCTGTTGTGGTAAGAGAGCTTGCTGTGGCGAGGGAGCTTGCTGTGGCGAGGGAGCTTGCTCCCGCTGGGCTGCGAAGCGGCCCTCAAACCTGCAACGGGAGTATGGCTGAAGAAACGCGGTGCGCTTGATGGGGCTGCTGCGCAGCCCAGCGGGAGCAAGCTCCCTCGCCACAGCAAGCTCCCTCGCCACAGCAAGCTCCCTCGCCACAACAGGCTCCCTCACCACAGCAAGCTCCCTCACCACAAAGGTTCGGCCGTTCATTGCGCACATACCTCCCGCAGGCAACCGCGCAGCCAGCGATGGGCCAGGTCGGCGTCCAGTCGTGGGTGCCAGAGCATCGAGACGGTGAAGTCCGGGAACGCAAATGGCAGCGCAAAACGATAAAGATCACTGTGCAGGTTGGCGGTGTGCCGCTCCGGCACGCTGGCGATCAGGTCGGTGCTGCGGGCCAGTGCCAGGGCGGTGGAGAAGCCGGCGACGATAGTCACCACGTCCCGTGTCAGCCCCTGCGCTTCGAGAGCCTGTTGAATCTGGCCCTGGTCATGGCCGCGTCGGGACACGTAGATGTGCTGGCCTGCGGCAAACCGCTGCGGCGTTACTTCGCCCTCACTCAGCGGATGCCCCTTGCGCACCACGCCGATAAATCGGTCGCGGAACAGTGCTTGGGTCAGCACCTCGGGGCTGGCGCTGCTGTCGACCACGCCGGTTTCCAAATCGACGCTGCCATCGCGCAGCGGTGTGCTGGCCTTGTCCGGCTTGTGCACGAAACGCAATCGCACGCCCGGCGCTTCCCGGGCGATACGTGCGAGCAGCGCCGGGCCGAAGTTCTCCACAAAACCGTCGCTGGTGCGCAAGGTGAAGGTACGCACCAGTTGGCTCAGGTCGAGCTTCGCAGCCGGACGCAACACCGCTTCAGCGTCCTGCACCAACTGGCTGACCTGCTCGCGCAGCTCCAGCGCCCGTGGGGTTGGCACCAGGCCTCGGCCGGCGCGGACCAATAACGGATCGCCCGTCGTTTCGCGCAATCGCGCCAGCGCCCGGCTCATCGCCGACGGGCTCAGGCGCAGCCGTTGGGCGGCGCGGGCAACGCTGCCTTCCGCGAGCAACACATCCAGGGTGACCAGCAAATTGAAATCAGGTGTCGACACGGCAAACCTCACATGGCGTTTGGCGCACGTATACAGTGCAACTGCTGCGCCTTCCGCCATGTTAGGTGACGGCGTAGATTTCTGACAGCGGTCAACTCCAGGAGCCTCTTGATGAACTCACCTGCACCCCGTGGCGCCCTCGCCGCCCTGTCACTGTCCATGCTGCTGGCGTCTTTGGGCACCAGCATCGCCAATGTCGGCCTGCCCACCTTGGTGCTGGCGTTTGATGCATCCTTCCAGGCGGCGCAGTGGGTGGTGCTCGCGTACTTGTTGGCGATCACCGCCGTGATCGTCAGCGTCGGGCGACTGGGCGACCTGATGGGCCGCAGCCGCCTGCTATTGGCGGGTTTGTTGCTGTTCACCGTTGCCTCCGCCATGTGTGGCATGGCCCCATCCCTCGGCCTTTTGATCGCGGCCCGCGCCCTGCAAGGCCTGGGTGCGGCGATCATGATGGCGATGACCATGGCGCTGGTGGGCGAGACCGTCGCCAAGGAACGCACCGGCCGCGCCATGGGCTTGCTGGGCACGATGTCGGCCATGGGCACCGCGCTGGGGCCCAGCATCGGCGGAGTGTTGATCGCCGGGTTTGGCTGGCGCGCACTGTTTTTTATCACCGTGCCGCTGGGCCTGCTGACCTTTGCCCTCGCCCGGCGTTATCTGCGGGTCGAGCGTCGCGAATCACCGGCCACGCAATCCCGGTTCAATTTCCTGTCGACGCTGCGGGATTCAACCCTCAGCGCCGGCCTGGCCATGAGTGCACTGGTGTCGGCGGTCATGATGGCGACGTTGGTGGTCGGCCCCTTCTACCTGACCCACGGCGCCGGCCTCGACCCCGCGTGGATGGGCCTGACGATGGCCGTCGGGCCCTGTGTTTCGGCGCTGATGGGCGTACCTGCCGGCCGCCTGACCGACCGTTTTGGCAGCGGCCCGATGACCGTTGCGGGGCTGCTGGCGATGCTGGCCGGCTGCCTGTTGTTGTCACTGATGCCGCTGAACCTCGGTGTTGCCGGCTACATCGCCCCGCTGATCATCCTCACCCTCGGCTACGCCCAGTTTCAGGCCGCCAACAACACCGCCGTGATGAGCGACGTACTGGCAGACCGCCGTGGCGTGGTCGCTGGCCTGCTCAACCTGTCACGCAACCTGGGGTTGATCGCCGGCGCCTCGGCCTTGGGCGCGGTGTTTGCGCATGTCTCAGGTGACCTCGCCACCGCCACGCCAGGTAGCGTGGGAAGTGGGATGCAGGCCACGTTCGGCGTGGCATTGGCACTGATTGGCGTAGGGCTTTTCCTGGCACTGCGCACCCGGCTCGACGCCACACGAATCTTGACAAGGTAAAATCGTAACGACTATTGTCTGACAACCTGATTACCAAGGTTTTCCCATGCTTGAGCTCCAGCGACCTGATTCGCTCGTTATGCGCGTTGTCAGCGCCATTCGTGCAGAAATCGATTCCGGCCAACTGGCGCCCGAAGCGCGCCTGCCCACCGAACAGCAACTGGCTGAACAGCTCAACGTCAGCCGTTCGGTGGTGCGCGAAGCGATTGCCCAGCTCAAGGCCGACGGCGTACTCACCGCCCGGCGCGGCCTGGGCTCATTTATCTCCCAGACTCCTGCCGGCACCGTGTTCCGCTTCCCGGAAAAAAACGGCCGCCGCCCGGACCTCGCGCAAATGTTCGAAGTTCGCCTGTGGATCGAAACCCAAGCGGCCTCGATTGCCGCCCGGCGCCGTGATGCCGCTGACCTGCAGCGCATGAAAACCGCCCTGCAGGAAATGCACGACAAGCGTGCCGACTTCGAAGCCGCCGCCCTGGCCGATGTGGAATTCCACCGCGCCATCGCCGAGGCCAGCAAGAACGATTATTTCGTGGCCTTCCACGACTTCCTGCGAAGCCAACTGGCCAGTGCCCGCAAGACCGCCTGGGAAAACTCCGCCACGCGCTTTGTCAGTGGCTCGGCCGACGCCACCCAGGAACACACCGCGCTCTACCAGGCCATCGCCGACGGTGACGCCCAAGGCGCCGCGGCCTGTGCCGAGGCCCACTTGCGCGCGGCAGCACGGCGCCTGCACCTGGAACTGCCCGCCATCAACTGACTGATCCAAACCCTTTTGAAGCGTGCCGCCGGCGCGCCGTTTTTTAACAAAACCATTAGTCTGACAACCTGATAAGCAGACTGAAATGCGTAGGTACCTAAAACAATGATCTATGACTTTTGCATCATCGGCGGCGGTATCGTCGGCCTGGCCACTGCGATGGAGCTGCTCAAGCGCCAGCCCGACGCGTCCGTGGTGATCCTGGAAAAGGAAAGCCTGCTGGCAAAGCACCAGACCGGCCACAACAGCGGCGTGATCCATGCCGGCATCTACTATGCGCCGGGCAGCCTCAAGGCCGACCTGTGCAAGCGCGGCGCCGAAGCCACCAAGCAGTTCTGCACCGAGCACGGGATCAAGTTCGAGGTGTGCGGCAAGTTACTGGTGGCCTCGACCCCGCTGGAAGTGCAGCGGATGGAGGCGCTCTACGCCCGCTCGCAGCTCAACGGGATGAAGGTCGAACGCCTGGACGCCGACCAGTTGCGCCAGCGCGAACCGAATATCGTCGGCCTGGGCGGGTTGTTCCTGGACGCCACCGGCATCGTCGATTACCGCGAAGTCTGCGAAACCATGGCCCGGGTGATCCGCCGCGCCGGCGGTGAAATCTGCCTGGAACGCACCGTCACCGCCATCGTCGAGGACACCGATAAAGTCACCATCAGCACCCGTGGCGAAAGCTGGCAGGCCAGGCACCTGGTGGTGTGCGGCGGCTTGCAATCGGACCGTCTGGCGGTGATGGCCGGGGTCAAGATCGACCACCAGATCATCCCGTTCCGTGGCGAATACTTCCGCCTGCCGGCATCGAAAAACAACATCGTCAACCACCTGATCTACCCGATTCCCGACCCGGAGCTGCCGTTCCTGGGTGTGCACCTGACCCGCATGATCGACGGCAGCGTCACGGTCGGCCCGAATGCCGTACTCGGCCTGGGCCGCGAGAACTACCGCAAGTTCTCGGTGAACTGGCGCGACGTGGCGCAGTACGCGAGCTTCCCGGGCTTCTGGAAAACCATCTGGCAGAACCTCGGCTCCGGCAGCGTCGAGATGAAGAACTCGCTGTTCAAGTCCGGCTACCTGGAGCAGTGCCGCAAGTACTGCCCGTCGTTGAACATCGAAGACCTGTTGCCCTTCGAGGCCGGCATCCGCGCCCAGGCGGTGATGCGCGACGGCACCCTGGTGCACGACTTCCTGTTCGCCCAGACCCCGCGAATGCTCCACGTGTGCAACGCGCCCTCACCCGCTGCCACCTCCGCGATGCCCATCGGCGCGATGATCGCCGACCGCATGTTCAAGCCCCACTGACACCCTGCGACACGCCTCACTTTGACAATAAATATAATGACTCGGAAGGAACTACAGCATGACGGCAACAGCCCGCACCCCGGACGTTGAAACGCCCGCGCAAACCAAGAAACGCCTGCGCAAAGTCGCGGCCGCGACGATCTTCGGCTCGATGCTGGAGTGGTATGACTTTTACCTGTACGCCACCATGGCGGCGATTGTGTTCTCGAAAATCTTCTTCGATAACAGCGACCCGAAAGCCGCCACGCTGATGGCGTTTTCCACGTTTGCCATCGGTTTTATCGCCCGCCCGTTCGGCGGCATTCTGTTTGGCTACCTGGGCGACAAGTTCGGGCGTAAACAAGTGCTGGTGCTGACCTTCTGCATGATGGGCGTGTGCACCACGCTGATCGGCCTGATCCCCAGCTACGCCTCCATCGGCATCTGGGCGCCGATCGTGCTGGTGTTTATCCGCATCATCCAGGGCCTGGGTGCCGGGGCCGAATTGTCCGGCGCGGCGGTCACGTCCTACGAGCACGCCTCGGAAGGCAAGCGCGGCAGCCAGGGTGCATGGCCGGCATTGGGCCTGAACCTGGGCTTGCTGCTGTCGTCCCTGACCGTGTACCTGCTGACCATCAACGGCAATGAATTCCTGTTGGCCGGCGGCTGGCGGATTCCGTTCATTTGCAGCATCGCGCTGGTGGGTGTGGGCCTGTGGGTGCGCAACAGCATTCCGGAAACCCCGGAGTTCAAGGAACTGAGCAAGGAAACCGCGAAGGCCAAGGCCTCGCCGCTCAAGGCGCTGTTCAAAAACGACCTCAAGGGTTTGGCGGTGGTGTTCTTTGTGGCGATTGGCTACAACGCCCTGAGCTACATCTTCAAGACCTTTTCCCTGGCGTACCTGACCCAGTTCAAAGGCGTTGATGTGCACGTCACTTCGCTGTCGGTGACCATCGCCAGCCTGATCGCCATCGTCGCCGTGCCATGCTTCGGCTGGCTGTGCGACAAGTGGAGCAGCAAGACCGTGCTGATGCTCGGCGGCCTGTTCTCGCTGCTGTTCGCCTACCCGTTCCTGGCGCTGCTCAATACCGGCGAAAGCCTGATGATCTATATCGCCATCGGCGTGGGTACCGGCATCCTCGCCCCGATGATGTTTGCGCCCCAGGGCTCGTTCCTGAGCCGGCAGTTCCCGACCCAAACCCGCTCTTCAGGCTTTGGTACCGGACGGGAAATCGGCACCGCCATCGCAGGTGGCCTGGCGCCATTAGGGGCGTTGTCGATGGTGGCGGCGTCGGCCACCCACTCCACTGATGGCGTTGTGATAATCCTCGCGATCTCGGCCTTGCTGGTGGTGGTGTTCGCCCTGTGCGATCAGGGCCGCAAACACTCGGCATTCAAGAACTGAGGCAAAAAGTTCGGACCAACGGGTGCATGCAAGCCCCTTCATCGCGCATCATGGGCACTTTCAAGCTCAAGGGAAACGTCCATGCGCGTTCTGTCATTGATGATGGGTCTTACGACGCTGGCCGCCAGTCTGGTGTTCAGCGCCCAGGCGCAGGCGGGTGAAGAAAGCCTGTTGGTCGACTCGATCAATCAATACCGCAGCCAGGTTCAGCGCTGCGGCAACCAGGGTTCCCAGGAACTGCCACCGCTGGCCAGCGACACGCGGCTGGTGCTGCCGGTCAACAGCGTCGGCGATTTGCAGCAGGCGCTGGCGCGGGCGGCGTACCCGATGGTCAACGTCCAGGCCATCAGCCTGAGCGGGCCCAAGAACGCCGAAGCCGCCATGAAAGCCGTGCGCGAAAGCTTTTGCCGGGTGGTGCTCGACCCGCAGTTCATCGATATCGGCGTGAGCAACAGTGGCCAGGACTGGCGCATCGTGCTGGCTCGCCCGCTGCTGACCAGCGGCCTGGGTGAGACACAGACCGAAGGCAAGAAAGTGCTCGACCTCATCAACGCCGCCCGCCAGCAACCCCACCAGTGTGGCGGCCAGGCGTTTGCCGCCACCACGCCCTTGAGCTGGAACGAAGCGCTGGCCACCGCTGCCGCCGGCCACGCCCGTAACATGGCCAACGGTAACTTCTTCGATCACCTGGACCACGATGGCCGCACCCCGGGCGACCGGGCTGAACTGGCGGGCTATATCGGCCAGCAGATCGGCGAGAACATCGCCGCCGGCATGGACACCCCACGCAAGGTGGTCGACGGCTGGCTCGCCAGCCCCGGGCACTGCGCCAACCTGATGAACCCGCAATTTCGCGAAATGGGCGCCGCCTATGCCATGGACCCGAAGAGCGACGCGGGCATCTACTGGACGGGTTTGTTTGGCGTGCAGCAATAAGGGTTTGTATCCCAACGTATCCTCGTAGCGAGACGACACACTGCGAGGCGCTGCGCCCCGGGCGATGACACATTGCGGATACGCCAGCACGGTTTCCTGTGCACACCGGCCCACCCCGGGTCACTTACCAGGAAACCGTCATGTCCCAGAACAGCACCGTGCTCTACACCGGCAAAACCCACACCACTGGCGGGCGTGAAGGCGCGTCCCACAGCGATGACCTGCAACTGGACATCAAGCTGTCCCCACCCGGCTCCAAGGCCGCCGGTACCAACCCCGAGCAATTGTTTGGCGCCGGCTGGTCCGCCTGCTTTATCGGTGCAATGGGCAAGGCCGCGCAAACCCTGCAAATCCGCCTGCCGGCCGACACCGCAGTGAGTGCCGAAGTGGACCTGGTGAACAGCCCCGAGAATGGCTATTTTCTGCAAGCCCGCCTGCGGGTCAGCCTGCCGGGTATCGAACACTCCGCCGCCCAGGCGCTGGTCGATCTGGCCCACCAGACCTGCCCGTATTCCAAGGCAACCCGCGGCAATATCGAGGTGGCGATCACCGTGGTCTGAACGCGGTTTGACGGGTGATTATGCGGCGGAGACATTAAAATGCCATCTAGTCGATAATCCCGCTGAACTGGCTGAATCCAGGGGTGTCTGTAGCTTGGCACCCCTGCTTCAGCAAACCGCGACAAAGAAGGCGTTCACCCAATGACAAACTGGCTGCAAGGCGGCGGCAAAATGGCCGAACGGGTTCGGCATCACGACTGGGCAACGACGCCATTGGGGCCACTGGATCAATGGCCGGACGTTCTCAAGACCACCGTTTCCCTGTGCCTGGCCTCAAGTTTCCCTCAAGCGATCGTCTGGGGGCCTTCGCTGACCACGCTGTACAACGACGGCTTTGTGCCGATTCTTGGCGACAAACCCAATGCACTCGGGCGGCCTTTCAGTGAAATCTGGCAGGAAGCCTGGCCCCAGATCAGCCCGATCGCCAACGCCGCCTTCGCCGGTGAAGCCACCTTCATCGAAAACTTCCCGTTGACGGTTGAACGCGGCGGCGCACCGGAACAGGCGTATTTCACCTTCTGCTACAGCCCGATTCGTGACGTGAACGGCCAGGTGGTCGGCATGCTCGACACCGTGACCGAAACCACCGCCACCGTGGTCCTGTCCCGCCGCCTGGCGGAGTTGAATGCAAGCCTTGAGCAACGTGTCGACGAAAGAACCACCCTGCTGACCCAGACCGAAGCCGCGTTGCGCCAATCGCAAAAGCTCGAAGCCATCGGCCAGTTGACCGGCGGCGTGGCCCATGACTTCAACAACCTGCTGACCATCATTCGCTCCTCCGTCGACTTCCTGCGTATGCCTGGCCTGTCCGAGGAGCGTCGCCAGCGCTACATGGGCGCTGTCACCGACACGGTGGAACGGGCCAGCAAATTGACCAGCCAGTTGCTTGCATTCGCCCGCCGCCAGCCGCTGAACCCGGAAGTGTTCGATGCCGGCCAGCGGGTGAACAACATCGGCGAAATGCTCGAGACGGTGACCGGCGCGCGGATCCAGGTGCGGGTCGAACTGCCCGGGCAGCCGTGTTACATCCGCGCCGATTCCAGCCAATTTGAAACCGCACTGATCAACGTCGCCCTCAACGCCCGGGATGCCATGAACAGCCAGGGCACCCTGACCCTGAAAGTGGAACCTGATCTTCCGCTGCCGAGCATCCGCGGCGACGCCGGTTCCTGCCAGGCGTTTATCGCGATCTCACTCACCGACACCGGCAGCGGGATACCCGTCGAGACGTTCGAGCGCATCTTCGAACCCTTTTTCACCACCAAGGAAGTCGGCAAGGGCACGGGCCTCGGGCTGTCACAGGTGTTCGGCTTCGCCAAGCAATCGGGCGGCAACGTCGATGTGGCCAGCAAGGTCGGCCAGGGTACGGTGTTTACCCTGTACCTGCCGCAAGTGGTGCCCGAAGAAGGCTTTGAAAACCCCACGCATCAGACTTGCGGGCTGGTGGCAGAAAGCGCCCAGCGCCATATCCTGGTGGTGGAAGACAACCTGGAAGTGGGCCGTTTTGCCAATCAGATCCTCCAGGACCTGGGCTACCGGACCACCTGGGCGACCAACGCCGAACAGGCGCTGGAGCTGGCCGGTGCGGATGCAATGGGGTTCGACGCGGTGTTTTCCGACGTGGTGATGCCCGGCATCACCGGCGTGGCGCTGGCCAGGGAGTTGCGGCGGCGCAGGCCCGCCCTGCCGGTGGTGTTGACGTCCGGCTACAGCCAGGAACTGGCTGACGGCGGCTATGAAGGCCTGGCCTTCCTGCCCAAGCCCTACTCGGCCGACCAGGTCTCCCAGGTGCTGGCCAAGGCACTGCCCAAGGGCTGAGCCCTATTCGGCCACGGCCACCTGATTGCGACCAAGGGCCTTGGCGCGGTACAGGGCCTTGTCGGCGGTGTTCATCAAGCCGTGCAGGTCTTGATCCACCGCCCGGGCCCAGGCAACGCCGAGGCTGGCGGTGAGCCCATGGACCGGCTCGCTGGCCAGCCCGGCAATCGCCTTGATCAGTTGTTCGGCGATGTCCCGCCCGGTCTCCAGCGACGTGTCCGGCAACAGCACCGCAAACTCCTCGCCTCCCAGCCGTCCGTAAACGTCGGCCTGGCGAAACGAGGCGCTGATCACTCCGCCGATCTGCCGCAACACCTGGTCCCCGGCCTGGTGGCCGTAGGTGTCATTGATGTCCTTGAAGTGGTCCATGTCCATCATCAGCGCGCACAACGGCTGCTGGTTATGCCGGCACTGTTCGTAGAGCAACTGCGCATGCTCGAAGAATGCCCGGCGGTTCATCAGGCCGGTGAGCTCATCGGTTTGTGCGGCGCGGGTGGAGATGTTGTGGGCACGTTCCATTTGCCGGGTCAGGCGAAAGGCCTTTTCCAGGGCGTCCGACAGCTTGCGCGTGGCGCCGCCGACAAACGAGGAAAACACCAGCACCGCCAGCGCCATGCCGACTTGCATCGAGGACGGTTGAAACAGCAGCCACAGGGTGCATGGCAGCAATACCAGGCCCATGGAGACCAGGGTCATATAGCGATAGGCCGAATAACAGGAGACTGCGCTCACCGACATGCCCACGGTGAACAGCATCACCAAGGCCTGGGACAGCCGGTCGTCGGTGGGCATCAGTGCCAGTGCGCCCAGGCCCCAGACCCCGGCAGACAGCATCAACGTGAGCCAGTACCGCCGCTCCCAGCGTGCGGGGGTGCGTTCGCTGTTGGGGCAACGAAACCAGGCCATGAACATCGAGACCCGCAGCAGCGAAGTCCCCGCCAGCACCACCAGCCACACCAGCATCACCCGCTGATCAAACCGCTCCCAGCACAGCCAGCACAGCATGGCCGCCGCCATGTAACTGCCGAACACCGCCGAAAATGACTGGCGAAACAGCTGATGCAATCGATCCGTTCGTACCTGCTCCTCGATGAAGCAATCCTGGTCCTGCCCACGCCCAAGGCCATTCATTTGGTCCGCCTGATCATACTGCTGCGACAAAGTGCCATTGTGGCATCCTGCCAGTAGCCCTAACAACTGAATCAAGCGTGCTAGAGCGCCGAAAGCAGGATAAATATAGGTGAACACCTTCTCTCTCGCTCCAAGGATCAGAGCCCATCCATGAATACCCGCCCTATTACCACCTCGCGCCTGATACTCAGGGCCCCAACGGTCGACGATGTGGCCAGTGTATTCGCCATCTATGGCGATCCCGAGACTAACCGCTACAACCCGGCCGGGCCTTTGACGGATATCCAGCAGGCCGCAAACGTCATGGATCGCTGGCTGGACCATTGGGAAACACACGGCTTTGGCCAGTGGGCCATCGCCACCCGGGAAGCGCCGGCGTGTGTGATCGGCTTTGGTGGCATCACGTTGTACAAGTACAACGAGGTCGAGCGGATCAACCTGGGTTATCGCTTCGCGGTCAGTGCCTGGGGCAAGGGCTTTGCCACGGAGCTTGCCAGGGCGGCGTTGCAATTTGGCTTTGTCGAGCTGGACCAGCCACAGGTGTACGGCGTGGTGCGTCCCGCGCATGCAGCCTCGATCAAGGTGCTGGAAAAGATCGGCATGCAGCACATCGATGAACTGGATGATGTACCCGGGCAGGCGCCGAGCCTGGTGTACAGGGCCACCCGGCCCGTCTGACCTGTGTATCGCAGTGTGTCCAAACACCCCTGCGATACAAAAGCTTTAACCCAAGCGTTTTCTCGAAACAGACGGGATACACAACCACGTTCAACTGTGAGCCAGGCACACAACCCGCCGTCGGAGGCTCACCATGCACACACAGTTGAACATCCCATCTCGCCGCCTGATGGGCGCGTCGCTGCTGGCCTTTGCGCTGTTGCAGTTCGGTGCCCTCGGCGTTGCCAGTGCACAGGACACGCAAGCGCCTGCGGTTGCCAGCGCAAGCGCCCACACCGCGTTTGGCCCGCTGAAGCACGTGAAGGCCGGCTTGCTGGACGTGGCCTACGCCGAAGTCGGCCCGGCCGATGGCCCGGTGGTGATCCTGCTGCACGGCTGGCCCTACGACATTGACAGCTACTCCGAAGTCGCGCCGCTGCTGGCCGCCCAGGGTTACCGCGTACTGGTGCCCTACGCCCGAGGCTACGGCGACACCCATTTCCTGTCGGCCAAGACCCTGCGCAACGGCCAGCCGGCAGCACTCGCTGTCGACCTGATCGACTTCATGGACGCGCTGCACATCAAGCAAGCCGTGCTCGGCGGCTACGACTGGGGCGCACGCACCGCCGACATCGTCTCGGCGTTGTGGCCTGAGCGGGTCAAGGCGCTGGTATCCGTCAGCGGCTACCTGATCGGCAACCAGGCCGCCGGCAAGAACCCCTTGCCACCCAAGGCCGAGTTGCAATGGTGGTACCAGTTCTACTTCGCCACCGATCGCGGCGCCGCCGGCTATGCAAAAAACACCCATGACTTCGCCAAGTTGATCTGGCAGATCGCCTCGCCGAAATGGGCGTTTGACGACGCCACCTTCGACCGCAGCGCCAAAGGCCTGGACAACACCGACCACGTCGCCGTGTCGATCTTCAACTACCGCTGGCGCCTGGGGCTGGTGCAGGGCGAGAAAAAATACGCTGCGCTGGAACAGAAACTCGCCACCGCCCCGTCCATCAGCGTGCCCACCCTCACCCTGGAAGGCGACGCCAACGGCGCCCCGCACCCGGCGGCGCAAGACTACGCCAAGCGCTTTACCGGCAAATACGAATACCGGCTGATCAGCGGCGGCATCGGCCACAACTTGCCGCAGGAAGCCCCGCAAGCCTTTGCCAAGGCCGTGATTGATGCGGATCACCTGTGATGAAGCGCCTGCACCTTGCTGCACTCGTCGCCACAACCGCCGCCGTGGTGGCCGCCGCTACCGGGTTCGCCTCTGGCGGCCCGGCCACCAGCGAGCCTTCGCCGATCTACGGTGTGACAATTCCCGACGGCTACCGCCAATGGGAGCTGATCGCGCCGGCCCAGGAAGCCGACCCGCTGAATGAACTGCGGGTGGTGCTCGGCAACACCGTCGCGCTCAAGGCCTACCGCGAGGGCACGCTGCCCTTCCCCGACGGCACCGTGCTGGCCAAGCTGGCGTGGAAACATGTGCAGTCGCCCGAGTTCAAGACCGCCTCGATTCCCGGCGCGGCCACCACCGTGCAGTTCATGGTCAAGGATTCGAAGAAGTATGCGGCGACGGGAGGCTGGGGCTTTGGACGGTTCATCAACGGCAAACCGGCGGACCAGGCGCAGCATGAGACATGCTTTGCCTGCCATCAGGCGTTGGTGAAGAACCATGATTATGTGTTTACGCGGCTGGCGCCTTAGCCCGTTGAATGATCGCTGCAACGCTGATTAATGACTCGCGCTCCGTCACGACCGATCCGTAGCAGCTGTCGAGCCCAAGCGAGGCTGCGTCGGCGGTGTGTCAGATACACCGCCGACGCAGCCTCGCTTGGGCTCGACAGCTGCTACGTGGGTGGGTTTTATCAGGCCGGCACACCCAGGATGATATGGGACGCCTTGATCTCCGCCGTGGCACTCACACCCGGCTTCAGGCCCAACTCGATCACCACTTGCGCATTCACCGCGCCGTCATTCACGCTCAGCACTTTGCCTTCCAGGCAGTTGCGGGCCGACAGGCGGATGTCGCTGGATTCAGTCATCAGCATCACCCACGGAGCCTTGCCCAGCGCGATCGCTTCCTTGCCCACGGCGATGCCGAGATTGCGGATGCGCAAAAAAAAGGCCGCCCAACAGGCGGCCTTCGTTTGGAGCGTTTACCCGCGACTGATTAAAACAGCGCGTAGGTGTAGTTGAAGATCAAACGGGTTTGGTCCTGGTCGGCAGTGCCGGTGTTGTGGCCGTGGTAGCTACCGGTACGGAAGGTTGTACCGAAGCCTTTCAGCGGGCCCTCTTGCACAACGTAATCAAGACGGAAATCGGTTTCGCGTTCCGACTGATCGCTGCCGCCGGCAACCTTGGCCTTGATGTCGCTACCGTTGAGGTAGGCAACGGAGGCTTTCAGGCCCGGCACCAATGTACGGAAGTCATACAGGTACTGACCGAAATTGACCTGCTCGCCCGCGCGGGAGAACTGGCCAACCACCGCATCCGTGAACAGGTAGAAGTCGGAGCCGGCCGCGCCTTGTGCAGTTGGGTCGGCGATGCTGCCCTGGTTGACCCACACGAAGCCGCCGTCGTCGCTCACGCCAATGTGGCCGAGCATCAACTGGCTGCCGCCCAACTGGTAGGTGAAGGCAGCACTGTAGGTTTTGTTGTCGACTTCACCGGCGTGCTTGGCATAGCCGCCGTTGTTGTTGAACGCATAGCCGGCCGAACCGTTCTTGCCGTCGCTGGTGCTGTCGAAATAGCGCAGGTCGGTCTTGAACGATTGGTCATTGCCCAACGGCAGTACATGCACCAGGCCGAAATAGTTCTGTTTGTAGAAGTCTTCCAGGTCGGCGTAGTAGTACTGCAACGTCAGGTTTTTAGCGATGACGTTGTCAGAAGAACCGAACGGCTGGTAGTCAACGCCGCCGAAACGGAAGCTGTCGCTGTCGCGAGTGGCGCCGGCGACGCTCAAGCCCGTGGAGTTACTCGATGCACGACCTTCGGCCTTGTTCAGCTCACCGCCCGTGAAGGTGACGTTGGGAATGTCCTTGGAGGTCAGGATGCCGCCGTCAAAGGTTTGCGGCGCGGCACGGCTGTCGTTGGACACCAGGATCGGCAGGATCGGGGCCAAGCCACCGCCCACGTGCAGTTCTGTCTGGGAAATACGGAATTTAACGTTGCCGGCTGCGCGACCGAAGCTGTCAGCAGGCTCGGTGCCGTTGTTCTTCACGGGGAAGAAGCTGTTGCCGTTACCCGACAGGCCGTTACCCGCTGCGTGACCATCGCCACCGTCCAGACGCAAGGCGCCAAAGGCCATCACGTCGAACCCGATGCCTACGGTGCCTTGGGTGTAACCGGATTTGTAGTCGAAACGCAGTACTTGAGCCGCTTCACGCAGGTCATTCGCGGTGCCGGAGTGAACGTCGGCGTTGTAGTACATGGTGCGCGAACTGATCGACGAGTGGCTGTCCTCAAGGAAGCCGCTGTGACCGTTACCCGTGCCGAGTGAGCCAAGACCAAAGTCATCTGCGCTGGCGTGTTGTGCGAGGACGGCCGCGGTGATGGCCAACGCTAATGTAGAGAGTTTCATTTACTGCGCCCCTGTGAACATTATTTTTTTACTGTCCTTCGAGCGAATACCGTTGCGGCCCTGCAAACGCTGCGGATTGTGGCATGGGGCCTATGGCGCAGAATGTGAAATTTTTGTCATGTAGCGATGAAAAAACCGTCATGAAAAGGCCGTACAGGACGGCCTTTTTTGACGGTCGAATTCGCGTGAGTTGTATGACGACCGCTATAGCGCTGTGCGCTGATCAGGCTGAAGTCGGCTGCGAAAATGCGAGAAATGGTAGGCAACCGCCAGCCACACAAACCACGCCGGCATCACGCAAAGCGCCAGGCGGGTGTCTGGGCGAAGTGCCAGCAAGCTGAGTACAAAGGCCAGGAACCCAAGTGAAACCCAGGCCATCGGTACACCACCGGGCATTTTGTACAGCGATTTTTCATGTAGCTCTGGGCACTTTTTCCGATAGGCGATGTAGGACGCCAGGATCGTCGACCAGGTAAAGATCACCAAAATCGCCGAAACGGTGGAGACGATAGTAAAGGCCGTCATCACTTCCGGGACTATAAACAGCAGCAATAAGCCCAGCAGCATCAGGAAGGTGGTAAACGCCAGGCTGATAAACGGCACGCTGTTGTTCGACAGTCGCCGGAAAATCCCGGGGGCATCGCCCAAGTCCGCCAGGCCGAACAGCATGCGACTGGCCGAGAACACCCCGCTGTTGGCGGACGATGCCGCCGACGTCAGCACCACGAAGTTCACAAGCCCGGCGGCAGCGGGAAACCCGGCCACCAGGAACAGCTCAACGAACGGACTCTTGCTCGGTGACACCTGCTGCCAGGACGTCACAGCGATGATGCACGCCAGGGCCAGCACGTAAAACAGGATGATCCGCAGCGGGATCGAGTTGATCGCCTTGGGCAGCGTCTTCTCGGGCGAGCGGGTTTCAGCTGCCGCCGTGCCGATCAACTCAGTGCCGGCGAACGAGAAGATCGCCATCTGGAACCCGGCAAAGAAGCCGAACAGGCCATTGGGAAACGCCGCCTGTTTATCCAGCAAATGCGTCAGGGAAGCGGTGACGCCGGTGGGTGACACAAACGAGCTGGCAATCAGCACCACGCTCACGCTGATCAGGGTCACCACGGCGATGATCTTGATGATCGCAAACCAGAACTCCACTTCGCCAAACAGCCGCACCGTCAGCACATTCAGTGCAAACAGCGTCAGCAGCATCGCAATCGCCGGGATCCACGCCGGCACGTCCGGGAACCAGTACTGGAAAAAGCCCCCCACCACCACGGCATCCCCCACCACCGCCACGCTCCAGCTCAGCCAATACGACCAGCCGAGAAAGAACGCCGCACGCGGCCCCAGGTACGCACCGGCAAAGTCGGCGAAGCTCTTGAAGTTCAGGTTGGACAACAGCAGCTCGCCCATGGCGCGCATCACGAAATACACAAACAGCCCGATGATCATGTAGATCAGGATGATCGAGGTGCCGGACAGCGCAATGATCTTGCCCGAGCCCATGAACAGGCCGGTGCCAATCGCACCGCCCATGGCCATCAGTTGAATATGTCGGTTGCTGAGGGTGCGTTGCAAAGCGGGCTTTTCAATCAGCCCGGGCGCGGTTGTTTTCATCACAAAACCTCTTGTTATGTTTTTGAGTTTTGGCAGAAAAAAGTCGGGGTTGTTTATTGTTGGAATGGGGTCGGGATCAGGCTTGCTTGTTCTCGAAACCGTGCAGCACGTTGACGGCGTTGATGCCGATTTCATCGACCATGTAGCCGCCTTCCATCACGAACAGCGTGGGCACGCCAACGCTGGCGATGATCTCGCCGATGCCGAGGAAGTCGCGGCTTTCGAGGAGGAAATGGCTGATGGGGTCGTCCTTGAAGGTGTCGACGCCGAGGGAAATCACCAGCACCTCCGGCGAGAACCTGCGCAGTTGGGTGCAGGCGTCGAGCAAGGCTTCCTTATAGGTGCTCCACCCGGTGTTTTTGGCCAGCGGGTAGTTCAGGTTGAACCCCTCGCCCGCCCCCGCACCGCGCTCGGCACTGAAGCCCGAATAGTAGGGATACGACACCGCAGGTTCGCCATGCAGCGAGACAAACATCACGTCGCTACGGTCGTAGAAAATGTTCTGCGTGCCGTTGCCGTGGTGGAAATCCACGTCCAGTACCGCGACCCGTTTGGCACCTTGGGTGATCGCCTGTTGCGCTGCGATGGCTGCGTTATTCAGGTAGCAATAACCGCCCATGTATTCCCGCGCCGCGTGGTGACCCGGTGGGCGGCACAAGGCGAAGGCACTGTTGTGGCCTTCATCGATCAAGGCCAGGCCGGTGAGTGCAATATCAGCGCTGGTCTTCACCGCCTCCCAGGTGGTGCTGGTGATGGGCGAGCCGGCATCCATCGCGAAAAACCCGAGCTTGCCGTCGATAAATTCCGGCACGTGCGCATTGGCCAGGTCACGCACTGGCCACACCAGCGGCAAGGCGTCATGGGCACGGCCAATCGCAGTCCATTCGGCCCAGGCGGTTTCCAGGAAAGACACGTAGCGTTCGCTGTGGGCATTGACGTAACAGGCCCGGTCGAACGTGCGCGGCACGATGATATCGCCCAGCCCAACGTGCTTGACCCGATCACGCACGGTGTCGGCACGGCTGGGTTGTTCGAAGGACGGCTTGAGCACGCCATCCTTAAGCTCGGTGCCATGGTGCAAACGATGAGAATCACTGAATACAGTCAACATAAAAGACATCCACCCGTGAAAGACAGGTGATTATTTTGTTCTGGCTGCGCTGGGCTTTCTTTGCTTTTACGTGCGCCGATGCTAGCGTAATCGGGCATTTTTACCCCAAAGAGCCACCATGAAGAAAAATAAAACCAAACAGGTCGCACTTGACGACACCGATCTCGCCATCCTCGCGTTGCTGCAGGAAGACGCGAGTATTTCCAACGCCGAACTCAGCGAGCGCCTGTCACTGAGTCTCACGCCCTGCTGGCGCCGGCGTAAGCGCCTGGAGGAAGAAGGCGTGATCAAGGACTACCAGGCCAACCTGGATCGCAAGATGCTCGGGCTGGAAATCATGGCGTTTGTGCATGTGCGGTTTGCGGTGCATTCCGACCATACGCCGGAGGATTTTGAAGCGGTGATCAAGGAGCTGCCCCAGGTGCAGTCCTGCCACAAGATCACCGGGGATGCGGATTATCTGCTGCAGGTGCTGGCGGAGGATCTGGATGCCTACAGTGATTTTGTGGAGAGCGTGTTGCGGCGGCAGTTGGGGATTGCGTCGATTCAGTCGAGTCTGGCGTTGCGGGAGGTGAAGGCGACGAGTCGGGTGGCGATTCCGGGGCGGGTGGAAAAATGATCCGGTTCAAAAACCACTGTGGCGAGGGAGCTTGCTCCCGTTGGGGTGCGCAGCGCCCCTGAGTTTTTTGGGGCCGCTTCGCAGCCCAACGGGAGCAAGCTCCCTCGCCACAGTCGTGCTCATGCCATGTCATAAAAGATGGCTATGTGACAGCAATTAATCCGACAACCTTCCCAACCTCTCCTACAATCCCTTCGTCCAGCGCCTGAGCCACGCTCGTACCTGGGCAGCCAACACCTACCCCGAATGGATTCAGAGAGGTCCACGTGCGTCTATCCCCTGTCTGTATGCTTGTTGCCGGCGTTATCGGCCTGGCCGGCTGCGCCACGCCCGACACAAAAGCCGAATGGGGTTTGCAGACCATCCTGGCCCAACCCCTGGTGGCCGACAGCATCCTGCGCGATGGTGATGTGCTGAGTTTTCAACTGCCAACGAACGTGCCCAACCAGTCGATTCAGGTGGAGGCCGCGTGTTCGTCGAAACGCTTGCGACTGACCTATCTCAATAGCAATCAGCGGGTGTACTCCACGGGCAGTGCCCAGTACGGCCCGGGCTCCGGGATACCTGAGAAATTGCGGCCGATACTGGCAGCCAACCCTTCATTCATCCAAGCCTGTGCCCAAACGCCAACACCTGACTGGCGCCGGCTGAGTGCAGACGATCACGGCATTTGGTTGTTACTCGATCGCAATAGCCTGAGCACGGCGGGCGATGAGGTGCGCTTCTGGGGGGCGATCGATAGCCCGGTCATTCGCCAATCGCCGCCTCACAACGCGCCTTATGCGCAACAACGTGAGCGTTACGCCGTGTCTTGTGGTGCCGGTACGTTCAAGCGGCTGGCGAGTTACAGCCTGGACGCGAGCAATCAGGTCAGCGATGGCGGTGTCGACCGTTCGCCGCCCAGCCAAGCCATCGCCAGTGGCAATCCACAACAACGGGCGCTGCTCGCCAAGGTGTGCGAGGGGGCCGAGATAGTGGCGGGACTGGAGCCGTTTACACCGCGCGTGATCGTACCGTTGCCCGTGACCTTGCCGGCTGTGGCGCCCGCGATATTGGCGGCGATCGAGCAGTTGAATCTCGACCCGCCGAGCCGCTCGCTCAAGTACCTGCGGGTGACGGGCACCTCGACATTTCGGGGCGTCACCGAGCCGGTCAAGGAGGAGCGTTTCTTTTCTAGCGACCCGGTCAGCGGGCAATTGAACGTCGCTCTACGTGAGGAAGATGGCGAGACCTATACCGCGGGATGGCGCGGCTTTCTCGCCCTGTACTCCAGGGCCTCATTCACCGAGGGCCCGCGTGGCATGCAGCAAACCACCACGCTCACCCAGCTGAGTTACAGCGGGGATTGGAAAAACCTGCCCGTCGGGGAAACGGTGAGCTTCACCAGGGCCTTCTCCGTCGTTAACAACCGGGCCGGCACCCATGTCTCCAAACCCGCAACCAGTGACTGTCGGGTAGAACGCGAACTGGCGGCGAGCGAACTCCACCCCCGGCTGTTGGGCAAGGCAAAAGCGTTGGCCTGTCAGGACAGGGCCGAAGAGGTAGACCCGGTGAGTCGCATTTACTATCTGGAAGACTATGGCTACTTCTTCCGGGCCAGCCTCGACAAGAACCCTTACTCCTACAATGATCACCGGATCGACACATTCGAATAGGCACCCTGTGGGAGCCGGGCTTGCCCGCGATGCTGGCGGCTCGGTTTCCCTGGCACACCGCGGCGATACCATCGCAGCCTCGCCAAGGCTCGACAACTCCCACATTGAAAAATACAGCACGCCGTACCTGATCACCCCGGTGCTGGGTTTTGCTATTACCTTCGCGATCATGTTCAGCATGGGTCTGCAGGCGCAAGGGCGCGAGCCTGGTGTTGTCCAAGGACATCTGACGGCTAGCGCAGGGATTGCTGCAGGAACTCACTGATCAGGGTGAGTACCTGCTGCTGGATCTGCGGCTTGGGACGGGCGCCCTTGGCATCCAGGCAGATGAAGCCTTCGCCGGGGTCGCTCTGTTCAATCCGCTCCACCGCGCCCGGCTTGCACAGGGGCAGGAAAGTGAAGTGGGTGGCGTCGCTGATTTCCACATAGTGCGAAGTATTCGGCGGCAGGCGCTTGGCCAGGTCGGCAGACTCCAGCGCGGCGGGCAACTCCGGGGACGGCGTGCCCGCCGCAATCACCAGTGTGGGCCGGTGCAGCGCCGCCAGGCTTGCATCGCTGAAGCCACGGGCGAAGCCCAGGTCCAGGGACACAATGGCGGCCACGCGCGGGTCGCTCAAGTCCTCGGCCAGGTGCTTTTTGGCCTGCTCGGTACGGCCGGCTTCGATCAGTTCATACGCCTTGCAAGGGGCGATCTGCGGATGCACCTTGCAGTCCTCGGTAAAGCGCTGCGGGTCAAAGCGGGCGCCGCCGACTTCCAGTGCGGTCCAGCCACCGAGGGAGTGCCCCACTACGGCGATCTTGTGCTGGGCCACTGCGCCAAAGCGCTTGGGCTGGGCGATCACCGCATCAATCACCCGACGGATATCGAGGGGGCGCTTCCAGAGCTCGGAGGCTGCGGGCTGTGTGCGGTCCTTGCTGGTGGTGCCGGGGTGGTTGGGCGAGGCGACGATATAACCCTGCCCGGCCAAGGCGCTGGCGAGCCAGGACTGGTTGATCCAGTTGCCGAAGATGCCGTGGGAAATCACCACCAACGGATGCTCGCCGGCGGCAGGCGCGGAGTCCTTCAAGGCAGGGGCGCCGACAAAGACCGGGTTGTCCGCGATCAGTTGTGGCGTGCCGGCGGCATTGGCCGGGTACCACACCGCCACCTGTAACGGCCTGCCGTGCTCCGCGTCTGGAATCACGATTTCCTGGAATCCGACTTTCACGTCATTGGCCTGGGCCAGGCTGGACACAACCATCAACAACAGCGCAGCACACAGCGTTTTCATCCTTGAGTTCCCTAAGTGGCTAAGCGCCATATTCTTGCACGGCCATCGTGGGAAAGCAGGTGTGAAATCAATGTGCGTATAAAGCATGAGGCTATGGAATCCATCCGAATGGTATGGCTACTATGTAAGAACACTCCTTTCAGATCCCTCCCATGATCAAAGCCAGCCTGCGTAGTCACCTGACCCTATGGTTTGCCGGTTTGTCGCTGCTGACATTGGTTAGCGTAGGTTTCTACGTTGGGCACATCGCCACTGAGCAACTGAAACTCGCCAGTGGCAACGCGCTGTTAAGCACCGCCCGTTCCACCGCCGCGCTGTTGGCGGTGCAACTGCGTGAACGCCAGTTGGAGGTGTCACTGCTCAGCCGCGCGCCGCTGTTCAGCCGTGGCAACCTGGACGATCCGGATATCCTGACCTCCATGGAACAGCGCACCCAGTCCCGCGCCGAGTATGCGTGGATGGGCGTGGCCGATACCGATGGGCGTGTGCGCCAGGCGGTGAATGGGCTGCTGGTGAACCAATCGGTAACGCAGCGCCCCTGGTTCCAGGCCGGCTTGCAGGGCAACTACACCGGCGATCCCCACGAGGCGGTTCTGCTGGCCAAGCTGCTGCCGGGCGCCAACGGCGAGCCCTGGCGCTTCATCGATTTTGCCGCGCCGATTCGCAACGCCGAAGGCAAGGTGATTGGGGTACTGGGGGCTCACGCCCATTGGACCTGGGTGACGCAAATTGTCGAGGCCGCCAAAGGGACCGCGCCGGACATCGAGGCCCTGATCATCGACAACGACGGCAAGGTGCTCTACCCGGAACAACTGGCCGGCCAGCAACTGCCCCAGGACCGCCTGGCCAATGATACCGGCTGGTCGGTCGACAACGGCTACGTGACCAGCGCCGTGGCGGTGCCCAGCCCGTCGAATTCCAGCCTGACGTGGTACATCGTGATGCGCCAGCCGCTGGAAATCGCCCTGCAACCCGCCCGCGTGCTGCTCTACAAGCTGCTGCTGTTGGGCGTGATCGCGGCGGTGGTTTTCGGCTTCGTGGCGTATTACCTGGCGTCCTACCTCAGCCGGCCTATCGAGGAGCTGGCGCGCTCGGCCAAACAGGTCCAGGACCAACAGCCCGGTGCCTACTTCCCCCAGGACCATTTCGTGCGGGAGATCGCCCAGCTCGGGCGCTCGATCAAAAGCATGACGCAGTCCCTGCTTGGCAAGGAGCGCGAACTACAAGAGACCAACGCGTCGCTAGAGGCCACGGTCGCCCAACGCACCATCGCCCTCACCCAGGCCAACGCCGAGTTGCTGAACCTGGCCAGCCACGATGCGCTGACTGGCGTCTACAACCGTCGGCGCTTCGATGAAAAACTTGCCGAATACAGCCTTTTGTTCCAGCGCAGCGGGCGTGCCTTCGCGCTGCTGCTGATCGACGTTGATCATTTCAAGCGGATCAACGATACCCATGGGCATGCGGTCGGGGATGACGTGCTGCGCCACCTCGCACAGTTGACCCAGGAAACTATCCGCACCACCGACTTTGTGGCCCGCTACGGCGGTGAAGAGTTTGCGGTGCTGCTGCCGGAATTCGAAGCCCCGGACAGCCCCGATGGGGTGGCCGAGAAGATTCGTGCGGCCATTGCCGGGGCGCAGTTTGAGACGGTCGGGCAAGTCACGGTGAGTATTGGCATCGGCCTCGCCGAGGCTTCGGACAGCGACACAACGGTGCTGATCAGGCGTGCGGACCAGCAGTTGTATCGGGCCAAATCATCAGGGCGTAATCAGGTAGCGTGAGTCATCCTGACGGCCAGCCGCCCAGGACACAGCAGTGCTCTTTCGGCCCCAAACCATGCTAGTAATGATATTTAATCTCATTATAATGCCCAGCTTTCGCGCATAGGGCAGTGTGGGGCGTTATGGATAACGGGGACAGTCAGCACAAACTGAGCGCGCTATTTATCGGCCAGCGCCCTGCACTGGTTCGCATGCTCGCCCGAGTCACCGGCTGCGCCAGCCTGGCCGAAGACCTTGCCCAGGAAACCTACCTCAAGGTGGCCAAGGCGCTGAGCGCCAGGCCCATCGAACATATCCGTCCATTCCTGTACCAGACCGCGCAGTACCTGGCGTTTGATCACTTGCGCAGCCAGCGCAGCAAGCGGCGCTTCGAATGCCAGGTCGCGGATGAAAGCTACCTCGCGCAGATACCTACATCTGCCCCGGGCCCGGACAACCATGCGCAAAGCCAGCAGCAACTCAAGCGCTTCGAGCAAGTGCTTGCGACCCTGCCCAAGCGCCAGCAGCAAATATTGATCCTCGATAAACTGCGGGGCTTTTCCAAAGCGCAGATTGCACAGCAACTGGACGTGTCCTTGAGTACCGTCGAAAAAGACCTGCGCAGTGCGCTCGATGCCTGTACCAGAGCCACTCAGGAGCAGGCTTGCGATGACTGATTCAATCGAAGTGGCTCGCCAACAAGCCACCGACTGGTTTGCCCGACGCGATGAAGTGGCCGGCAATCCGTTGCTGCGCCATCAGTTCGAGCAATGGCGTAACGCGTCAAACGCTCACGCACAGGCGTATCAAGCCCTCGAAACGATGTGGAACGACCTCGCCTTCGAACAAGCCCTGCGCAACCTTGAGACCAGCCTGCACATCCCTGAACGCCCGCGTGCCAGGCGCCGCCGGTCGCGACTTTTCGCGGTGGCTGCCTCGCTGTTGATCATGCTGGTCGGCGGATGGATCGCCGATGTGCCCATGCGCCTGCGCGCCGATCACATGACCTCGGTTGCCGAGGTCCAGCGCCTGACCCTGGAGGACGGTTCGCAGATCGTCCTCGGCAGCCACAGCGCCATCAGCACTCACATGAAGGGTCCGCAGCGACAGATCCGTCTGTTGCGCGGCGAGGTGTTTATCCAGGCGTTCCATGACGCATCTCGCCCGATGATTGTTGAAAGTGCAGGTGCCAAAGTCACCGTCGTCGGCACTCAATTCAGCGTGGCGCTGAACCATCTGGATGTCACCGTGGCGGTGCGCGAAGGCCGGGTCAACGTTGCCGACAGCAGCGGCCAGCAAAACCTGTTACTGGCGGGTAGCTGGCAGCAACTCAAGCAGGATCATCTGCAGGACGCCCACACCGAAGGTGCAGAGCGGCAAATGGCCTGGGTCAACGGGCGCCTGTCGTTTCAGGACGCGCCGCTGGCCGAAGTGCTCGACACCCTCAAACGCTACTACCCTGCCCCGATCTGGCTGCTCGACGCCGAGGCGGCAAAGGTTCGGGTCAGCGGCAATTACCGGCTGGATGACCCGCTGGCCATCGTCCAGGCATTGAGCAAGGTCGCCGCGACCCACGTCACCCAACTACCCGGAAAAGTGCTGGTCATCCACTAAGCCGGACAGCCCGTAGCGTTTTATGAAAAAAGTTTTACGGGTTTCAAAGTCTCAACCCGTCAGGGGTTTGTTATTGCAAACAATTCCTATTCGTTACGGGGCTCGTATGTACTTTCCAACTCTCCACTCGACGCACGCTCGCAGCGCGCTGGCGCTCGCGGTTTTCCTGGCATGCGCGCAGGCAACGGCGGCCGAACCCAACACCGCGCCCGTCGCAAGCGACCAGTCGAAAACCTACGCGCTGGCCATCCCCCGGCAGCCCCTGGCCAACGCGCTGGATCAGTTGAGCGAGCAAAGCGGCCTGCAGATCGTCTACTCATCGGACCTCGCCGCCGGCATCGAGTCCCCTGCCATCAACGGCACCATGACCACGCGCCAGGCCTTGGCCAAACTGCTGGCCGGCACGCGCCTGCGGGTTGAGCAGCACGGCGACAATGCGGTGATGCTCGAAGCATTGCCGGCCACGGGCGCCCTGGAGTTGGGCGCCACCCACGTGGTCAGCAACCAGCTCGGCACTGTTACCGAAGGCTCCGGTTCCTACACGCCGGGCACTATCGCCACCGCCACGCGCCTGGTGCTGACACCCCGGGAGACGCCGCAGTCGATTTCCGTAGTGACGCGCCAGGCCATGGACGACTTCGGCCTCAAATCCATCGACGACGTGATGCGCCATACCCCGGGCATCACCGTGGCGACCTATGACAGCGACCGCACCAGCTACTATTCCCGTGGTTTCGCCATCCAGAACTTCCAGTACGACGGCATTCCGATTCTCCAGGATGCGCAATATTCCTCCGGCCATACCCTCACCGACACCGTCATCTACGACCGGGTGGAAGTGCTCAAGGGTGCCACGGGATTGTTGACCGGCGCCGGCGGCCCCGGCGGCACCATCAACATGGTGCGCAAGAAACCCACCGCCGAGTTCAAGGGCTACGTGGACCTGGGTGCGGGCTCATGGGACAACTACCGCTCGGAAATCGACGTCAGCGGGCCCCTCACCGAGACCGGCAATGTGCGCGGACGCGCCGTCGCGGCGTATCAGGACAAGCACTCGTTCATCGACCACTACCAGCGCCAGACGAGTGTCTACTACGGGATTCTGGAGTTCGACCTGGCGCCGGATACCTTGCTGACCGTCGGCGCCGATTATCAGGACAGTGATCCGCAAGGCTCCAGTTGGTCGGGCAGCGCCTCGTTGTTCAATTCCAAGGGCCAACCCATCAGCAACTCCCGCTCGTTCAACAACGGGGCCAAGTTCAGCAGCTGGGAGCAGTACACCCGCACCGTGTTCTCGACCCTGGAACATAACTTCGACAATGGCTGGATGGTCAAAGGCCAATACAATCACCAGATCAACGGCTACCACGCGCCACTGGCCGCACTGCTCGACCCTGACGCCGTCACCGGCAAGGCGCAGATGCTGACGCGCAAGTACACCGGCGAGACCACCAGCGACACCGGCGACCTGTATGCCAGCGGGCCCTTCAGCCTGTTTGGCCGCGAACACCAACTGGTGCTGGGCACCTCGGTATCGCGCTCGCGCTGGCTGGGCCGTGACTACACCAACGCCACCAACCTCAACAACAGCTACGACTACTTTGGCTGGGACGGCGATGCGCCCGAACCGGATTGGGGCCCGCAGACCAAACGTAATGATGAAACCACCCGTCAGAGCGCCAACTACGCCACCGGCCGCTTCAGCCTGGCCGACGACCTGACCCTGCTGCTCGGTGCCCGCGTCAACAACTACGAAGTCAGCGGCACCAGCCAGATCAAGGACACCGGTAAAGTCGTGCCCTACGCCGGTGTGGTGTACGACCTCGACGATAATTTCTCGGCCTATGCCAGCTATACCGAAATCTACCTGCCCCAGGATGACTACCGGGATGGCAACGACAAGCCACTCAATCCGGACGAAGGCAAGAACTACGAGATCGGCCTCAAGGGTGAGTTCTTCGACGGGGGCCTGAACGCCAGCCTCGCCTACTTCGAAGTGCATGAGGAAAACAAGCCGGTGGACGATCTGGACTATGTCGCCAACAGCTACCCAGGGCTTGATTACGCGTCCAAGGGCGTCAAGGCCAAGACCAAGGGTTATGAGGCGGAGGTCACCGGTGAAGTGGCGCCGGGCTGGCAACTGGCGGCAGGCTACACCCACAAGATCATGCGCGATCAGGCGGGCGATAAACTCTCCACCTGGGAGCCGGAGGACCAGGTCAACCTCTACACCACCTACAAGCTGAAGGGGCCGCTGGACAAGCTGACCCTCGGCAGCGGCGTGCGCTGGCAGGGCACGGGCTGGAAGATCCTCGAACACAATGGCATCAAGGAGAAGTTTTCCCAGGACCCGTTGTGGCTGGTGGACGTGATGGCGCGCTACCAGATCACCGACAAATTGTCGGCCACCCTCAACGTCAACAACGTGTTCGACAAGTCTTACTACACCAACATCGGTTTTTATAACTCGTCGTATTACGGTGACCCGCGCAACGTGATGCTGAGCACCCGCTGGAATTTCTGACAGAGGGCCTGTTAACGTGGGCGGGTGCCCACTTCGACGTGCCCTGCCCATGTCCATCGCCGATAACCTGCTCGCCTTCACCTTCGCCGCGACGCTGTTGACCCTCACACCCGGGCTGGACACGGCCCTGGTGTTGCGCACCGCAACGGTCGAAGGCAAACAACAGGCGTTGCGCGCCACCCTGGGCATCAACGCCGGGTGTTTACTGTGGGGCGCAGCGGTGGCCTTTGGGCTGGGCGCGCTGATTGCCGTGTCCGAGGTGGCCTTCAACGTCTTGAAGTACTGCGGCGCCGCTTACCTGGCGTGGCTCGGCTTGAACATGCTGGTGCGCCCGCGCCGCTCATTGGCGTCTGTGGAGGCCGACGGAAAACCCGGCGCCAACTGGTTCCTGAAAGGCATGCTGGGCAACGTCCTGAATCCCAAGGTCGGGATTTTCTACGTGTCGTTCCTGCCGCAGTTCATTCCCCAGGGGCATTCGCTGGTGGGATGGACCTTTGGCCTGGTCAGCATCCATGTGCTGATCAGCCTGGTCTGGTCACTGATACTGATAGGCGCCACGCAGCCACTGGCCGGCGTGCTGCGGCGCGAAAAGGTGATCCAGTGGATGGACCGCACCACCGGCATGATCTTTGTGCTGTTTGCCGCCCGGCTGGCCTTCAGCAAGCGCTGAGGTCAGCGCCGGTCCCGGTGCCGCACCAGGCCTTCGAGGGTAAACCGCGCCTGCATCAGCACCACATCCCGCACCAACTCCATTTCCTTCTGGTTCACTTCCGTCCAGTTCAGGGCCGAGAGCAGCTTGGGCTTCTGCACCCGAAAGGCCAGGCCCTGGGTGAACAGCGCCATGGAGTGGATCACCGTACGCTCGTCGTCGACCGCAAGGCCGGCCAGGCGTGCGATCAACAGGCGGATCACATTGGCAATGCGCGATTTGAAGCGCTCTTCAAAGGCCATCGTCGCGCTTTCCGGGCACAGGCCGGCTTGATGGCGATCCATAAACGCACGCCACGCGGTGGTTTGGGGGCTGTCCTGAATCGTCGAGACCACCGTGCCGAGGATGCCCAATGAGACTTCGATCAGCGCCTGATCGTTGACCTCAGGGTCGGCCAGCGCGCTTTCCGCCGCTTCAACGGAGGGCGACATCTTTCGCCATAGCAGCGCAATCAAATGCTCGACGCAGGCCAGATACACGCCCTCCTTGCCATCGAAGTAGTACTGGATCGCCGGTGCATTGACCCCGGCGGCGTTCGCAATATCCCGCGTGGACGCGCCGTCGTAGCCGCGCTCGCCAAATACCTCAACGGCAGCCTCGACGATCCGCGCGCGGGTTTCCTCGCCCCGCTGATAACCCCCTTCGGCGGCTGGTTTGTGTCGTGCCATGTGCAACTCCATTTTTTTAACGTAACCAAAATATACCAGTTGACAAATTTTCGTGGAAAAACGAATTTATTCCAACTGATATAAAACTGGAGTGACTTGATGTCCGCTGCACCTCCCTCTTCTCAGGTCATTCCTGATACCACCGTCAACGGCCAACGCGGCAAAGCCCGAGGCATCCTGCTCACACTCGCCGGCGCAGCGCTGTTGGCCGGGCTGGCATGGGGCGCCTGGTGGTGGCTCACCGGACGGTTTATCGAGACCACCGACGACGCCTACCTGCAAGCCGACAGCATCAGCGTGGCGCCGAAAATCAACGGCTACGTGGCCGAAGTGCTGGTGGCCGACAACCAGAACGTCAAGCGTGGCGACGTGCTGGTACGCCTGGACGCCCGCAAATACCAGGCGGTCAGTGACGAAGCCTCGGCGACGATTGCAGCCCGCGAGGCCGACTTTGCCAAGGCCCAGGCCGACCTGGTGCAGCAGGACTCGACCATCGCCGAAGCCCGCGCCCAACTGCAAGGTGCGCAGGCCGATGCCCAGCATGCCCAAAGCGAAGTCGCGCGTTATGCACCGCTGGCGCGCTCCGGGGCCGAGCCTGAAGAACGCCTGGCCCAGCTCAACAACCAACTGGCCCAGGCCCGCAGTACCGTGGCCGCCAAGCAGGCGGCGTTGCGCTCCAGCCAGACCCGCTATGGCACCCTCGAAGCCCAGCTCAAGCAAGCCCAGGCGCAACTCGGGGTGGCCAAGGCCAGCGAGGCCCAAAGCCAGCTGGATGTGGACGACGCGGTGATCCGCAGCCCGCTCGACGGGCGCATCGCCGACCGTGGCGTGCGTGTCGGCCAATACGTGCAGCCGGGCACACGCCTGCTGACCGTGGTGCCGGTGAGCGCGATCTACCTGACCGCCAACTACAAGGAAACCCAGATCGGCGAGATGCACACCGGGCAGGTCGTGACCGTGCACGTAGACGCGCTGCCGGGCCACGACATCCAGGGCCATATCGACAGCCTGTCCCCCGGCACCGGCGCACAGTTCGCCTTGCTGCCACCGTCGAACGCCACCGGTAACTTCACCAAGATCGTGCAGCGGGTGCCCGTGCGGATTTCCCTCGACCTGCCGGATGACGACGTTCGCCAGGCGCTGGTGCCCGGCTTGTCCGCCACCGTGGAAGTCGACACCCGCACCCACAAGGCAGATGCCAACCATGGCTGAAGCCATTTTGACCGAGGTGCCCGCGGACAAACCGCGCAACGCCTCGCTGACGGACTGGATCGCGGTCGCCGCCGGTTCGCTGGGGGCATTGCTGGCGACCCTGGACATCTCGATCACCAACTCGGCCCTGCCGCAGATCCAGGGCCAGATTGGCGCCACCGGCACGGAAGGCACGTGGATCGCCACCGGTTACCTGATGTCGGAAATCGTCATGATTCCCCTCGCCGCCTGGCTGACCCGGGTGTTCGGCCTGCGCCGGTTCCTGATCGGCACCGCGTTGATGTTCACGTTTTTCTCGATGTTCTGCGGGCTGTCTTCAAGCCTCGGCGCGATGATCGCCGGGCGCATCGGCCAGGGTTTTGCCGGCGGCGCGATGATCCCGACCGCACAGACCATCGTGCGCACCCGCCTGCCCGCTCACCAGCTGGCAATCGGCACCACGATGTTCGGCATGACGGTGATTCTCGGCCCGCTGTTGGGCCCGGTGATTGGCGGATGGCTCACGGAAAACATCAACTGGCGCTGGTGTTTCTTTATCAACCTGCCCGTCAGCATCACCCTGATTACCCTGCTGATCACCGGCCTGCCGAGTGAGCGGATGAACCTTCAACAGTTCATCAAGGCCGACTGGCTGGGCATCCTCGGCCTGGCCATGGGCTTGAGTTCGCTCACCGTGGTGCTGGAGGAAGGCCAGCGTGAGCATTGGTTCGACTCACAGTTGATCATCTGGCTGAGCATCACGATGGTGGTCGGTTTCTTTCTGATTGCCGTCGGGCAGGTTCGGTCGAGTACGCCGATCCTGCGCCTGCAACTGGTGCTTAACCGCAGCTTTGGCAGTGTGCTGCTGATTGCCACGGCGGTCGGCGCCGGGCTGTATGGCACGGCTTACCTGGTGCCGCAGTTCCTTGGCATCCTGTCGGGATATAACGCGCAGCAATCGGGTTCGATCATGTTGCTGTCGGGCATTCCGGCGTTTCTGCTGATGCCGATTTTGCCGAGAATGCTCGGCCGCCTGGACCTCAGGATGATGGTCGGCGTGGGCCTGTTGATGTACTGGGCCAGCTGTTTTCTCGACACCCAGCTCACCGCCCAAAGCGTCGGGCATGATTTCTACTGGTCGCAAATCCTGCGGGGCTTCGGGCAGATCCTGGTGATGATGCCCCTCAGCCAGCTGTCCATGCGCTCGGTAGAGGCGCGAGACGCCGGTGATGCGGCCGGGCTCTACAACATGTCACGCAACCTCGGCGGCACCCTGGGGCTGGCGCTGCTGGGTGTACTGATGGATCGGCGCAGCCACTTTCATGACGACATGCTGCGCGAAGGCATCCAGGCCAACACCCAGCTGACCCAAGACCAAATGGCCAGCGACACCGCCAGCTACCTGGCACAAACCGGTGATCCGTCTACCGCATCGCTGCAAGCCCTCAGTCACCTGGCCAGCGACATCGCCCAGCAAGCGGCAGTGATGGCCTACAACGACGCGTTCTACGTGCTGGGACTCGCCATGCTGGCGTGCCTTCCCCTGATCTTCATCCTGAAAAAGCGCGCGGCGCAGGCAGGCCAACGAACATGATTTATCGCTCACTTCCCCTGCTCTTCACCGTCGGCCTGCTAGCGGCCTGCACCGTGGGGCCGGACTACCACGGCGCGCCGGATGCCGCGCCAAAAACCCTGGCGGCCGGACGCTTGCCTCACGCAGGCAGCGAGTCGAGTACGCCGGGTGTCGCCCAGTGGTGGCAAACCCTCGGTGACCCGCAACTCAACCAACTGGTGGCCCAGGCGCTGCAAAACAGCCCGGACATGGCGACTGCCCAGGCCCGACTCAAGCAATCGCGCGCCAGCCTGAGCGGCGCCAACGCCGACGCCCTGCCCAAGATCACCGGCGATGCCGCGATGCTCAAACTGCGCTCCCCCGACACGTCGGCGCTGGGTGGCAACGGTGGCGGCGGACGCGGGCCATTGAGTCTTTACCTCGCCGGCTTTGATGCCAGCTGGGAGGCCGATCTGTTTGGCGGCACCCGCCGTGCAATCGAGGCAGCCCAAGCCGAAAACGACGCGTCACAGGCGCAGTTGGCCGATGCCCAGGTACAACTGGCCGCCGAGGTGGTGCAGACCTATGCCGACCTGCGCGACCAACAGGCGCGGCTCGCGCTGGTGGATGCCAGTGTCGACACCGAGGAGCAGGCGCTGGACCTGACCCAACAACGGCGCAGTCGTGGCGTGGCCTCACAGCTGCAACTGGAACAGGTGCTGACCCAGGCGGAAAACACTCGGGCTCAACGCCTGCCGCTGCAAGCGTCAATCGTCGAGGCGGTGGATCAGTTGAACCTGCTGTGCGGCCTCGAGCCGGGCGAGCTGGATGCACAGCTCAGCACGCCTCGCGCCCTGCCCGCCATCCCGAGCCAGGTGCCGTTTGCCGACCCGGCGACGATCCTCAAAGCCCGGCCCGATATCCGCGTTGCCGAGCGCCAACTGGCCTCCAGCAACGCGCAGATCGGCGAGAAAACCGCCGACTGGTTTCCCAAACTCAGCCTGATGGGTGACCTGTCATTCTCGGCGGCGGATCCCGGGCACCTGGCGCGCAAGGACAGCGGCACCTGGTTGCTGTTGCCACGGCTGACCTGGAACGCCCTGGATTTCGGCCGGGTGGCGGCCAGTGTCAAAGGTGCGCAAGCCGGCCGCGATGAAGCCCTCGCCCACTACAAAAGCGTGGTGTTGAGTGCATTGCGTGATGCGGATGTGGCGTTGGCCCGGTATGGCAACCAGCGGCAGAACGTGGTGTTGCTGAGGAATGTGGAGTCGTCGGCGGTACGGGCGGCGGACCTGACGCGCCAGCGTTATAAAGCAGGCACGGCGAGTACGCTGGACTGGCTGGACGCGGAACGTACGCGGTACCAGGCTCAGGAAAGCCGGATTTCCGGGGATGCGGCGTTGCTCAAGGACTTTGCGTCGTTGCACAAGGCGCTCGGGCTGGGATGGACGTTGTAACGCTTCAGGACGACGCATAACCCTGTGGGAGCTGGCTTGCCTGCGATGGCATCAACCGGGTGTAGCAGATACACCGAGTTGTCGGCATCGCAGGCAAGCCAGCTCCCACAGGGGTTCTTCATCGACAGGTTAGTGCGCAGTATTAGCCCGAGCCGAATGCAGCTTCTTGTAGCTGTCAATCAACCGCAGGTGCCGATCCAGCCCTTCCAGCTTCATGCTCGTCGGCGTCAACCCGTAGAACCGCACACTGCCGTTCACCGAGCCAATCGCCGCATCCATCCGCTCGTTGCCAAACATCCTCCGGAAGTTGACTTCGTAATCCGCCAGCTCCAGGTCTTCGTCCAGTTCCATCTCCAGCACCGCATTCACGGCCTGGTAGAACAACCCGCGCTCAACCGTGTTGTCGTTGTACTGCTGGAACATTTCCACCAGTTCCTTGGCTTCTTCAAACTGCTGCAACGCCAGGTAAATCAGCAGCTTCAATTCCAGAATCGTCAGCTGACCCCACGCCGTATTGTCATCAAATTCGATGCCGATCAAGGTGGGGATGTCGGTGTAGTCGTCCAGCTCGCTTTCCACCAGACGCTCAACCAGGCCCTTCAACTCGGCTTCGTCGAGGCGATGCAGGTTCAGGATGTCTTCGCGGAAAAACAGCGCCTTGTTGGTGTTGTCCCAGATCAGATCGTCGATCGGATAGATCTCCGAATAGTCCGGCACCAGGATCCGGCAGGCGGTCGCGCCAATGTGCTCGTACACCGCCATGTACACTTCCTTGCCCATGCCTTCGAGGATGCCGAACAACGTCGCGGCCTCTTCGGCGTTGGAGTTTTCACCCTGGCCGGAGAAGTCCCATTCGACGAACTCGTAATCCGACTTGGAACTGAAGAAGCGCCACGACACCACGCCGCTGGAGTCGATGAAATGTTCCACAAAGTTGTTCGGCTCGGTCACCGCGTGGCCTTCAAACGTCGGCTGCGGCAAGTCGTTCAGGCCTTCGAAACTGCGGCCTTGCAGCAGCTCGGTCAGGCTGCGCTCCAGCGCGACTTCCAGGCTTGGGTGCGCGCCGAACGAGGCAAATACACCGCCGGTGCGCGGGTTCATCAAGGTCACGCACATTACCGGGAATTCGCCGCCCAGGGACGCGTCCTTGACCAGCACCGGGAAGCCCTGGGCTTCCAGGCCCTGGATACCGGCCAGGATGCCGGGGTATTTCGCCAGCACTTCCTGGGGCACATCCGGCAGCGCAAATTCACCTTCGATGATTTCACGCTTCACGGCGCGCTCGAAGATCTCCGACAGGCACTGCACCTGGGCTTCAGCCAGGGTGTTACCCGCACTCATGCCGTTGCTCAGGTACAGGTTTTCGATCAGGTTGGACGGGAAATACACCAACTCACCATCGGACTGGCGCACGAACGGCAGCGAAACAATCCCGCGTTCTTCGTTGCCGGAGTTGGTGTCGTAGAGGTGCGAACCGCGCAGCTCGCCGTCGCGGTTGTAGATGTGCAGGCAGTGCGCGTCGAGGATTTCCGGCGGCAGTTCGTCTTTACGGCCGGGCTTGAACCAGCGCTCGTCCGGGTAATGCACGAACGCCGCGTTGGCGATGTCTTCACCCCAGAACTGGTCGTTGTAGAAGAAGTTGCAGTTCAACCGCTCGATAAACTCGCCCAGTGCCGACGCCAGTGCGCCTTCCTTGGTCGCACCCTTGCCGTTGGTAAAGCACATCGGTGAGTGCGCATCGCGGATATGCAGCGACCACACGTTGGGCACGATATTGCGCCACGACGCGATTTCGATCTTCATGCCCAGGCCCGCCAGGATGGCCGACATGTTGGCGATGGTTGTTTCCAGCGGCAGGTCCTTGCCCGCGATGTAAGTGCCTGCATCGGACGCCGCGCTCGGCATCAACAACGCCTGGGCATCGGCGTCGAGGTTTTCCACTTCCTCGATCACAAACTCCGGCCCGGCCTGCACCACTTTTTTCACGGTGCAACGGTCGATGGATCGCAAGATGCCCTGGCGGTCCTTATCGGAGATGTCCGCCGGCAACTCCACCTGGATCTTGAAGATCTGGTTGTAGCGGTTTTCCGGATCGACGATGTTGTTCTGCGACAGGCGAATGTTGTCGGTGGGGATGTTGCGGGTTTCGCAGTACAACTTCACAAAGTAAGCCGCACACAACGCCGACGACGCCAGGAAGTAATCGAACGGACCGGGGGCCGAGCCATCGCCCTTGTAGCGAATAGGCTGGTCGGCCACCACGGTGAAGTCGTCGAACTTGGCTTCAAGTCGAAGGTTGTCGAGAAAATTGACCTTGATTTCCATGCGGGATTACCAGAATAGCGAGCAAAATATGGCCGCCATTATCCGGGTTTCGAGGCGTAAGTCTTGTGCTTTCGGGCCTGGCTGATGGTTGGTGGTTGCGATCAGCCGGCCTGGAAGTCCGCGATCTGTTGCCACATCGCAACGGGATTGGAGTACATCGGGAAGTGCCCGCACCGGGCGATCGGCGCCAGTCGCACGCCATGGGCCTGGATATGCGCCAGGTACGACAGATGGGAATTCTGCTCGCCGTACATGAACATCCGCGGGCATTCCAGGCCGAGGAACTTGCCCATCAGGTCGGCGTTATCCGACAGCTCGACCATCGACTGGAAAATCCCCCGCACCGCACCGGCGCGCACCTTGTGCCGCAGGCTCGCCGAATACAGCGCACTGGCGTAGGCCGGCGCCTGGCGGGTGCGCTCGATGAAGGCGCTGAAAAATGCCTCGGGATCCTCTGCCGGGTAGTCGACAATCTGCCGGCTGAGGAAGCAGTCTTCCGGAGCGATATTGCCTTCGATATCGACAAAGCTCAGCACCCGGCCCGGGAACTGATGGGCCAACATCAGCGCGGTGAGCCCGCCCATGGAGTGGCCCACCAGATGGAAGCGGTCGATGTCGAAATGCTCGAGCACCTGCACGGCGGTCTGCAGCAGGAACGGGATGGAAACCTTCGACAGGTCGCCGCACTGGCTTTCACCGCAACCGGGGGCGTCGTAGGCAACAAACGGGTGACTATCGAATGCTGGCTGCAGGACGATGTCGGCGTAGTCTTCCTTGGTGGAGCCGAAGCCATGCAGGAACACAATCGGTGCCAGGGTGCCGGCGCGGTGGATTGTGGCGATGTTCAACGGTACGCCGTCGACGGTCATGGGGAGCTGGGTATGGATGAACGAATCGAGTGATGACATATAGAATTCCTTGAGAGAAACGACCGCAGAGAACGGATTGGCGGCCAAAAACCGCCAATTTCAAGGATATTCAGGCCGCTGTAAATTCCTGATCCGGGAATGTATTCATAGGCCTATCGTATGGAAGCATGGCATTGCAGCGCGGTACCTGCAGTGCAGACAACCACTACAAGGAAGAACGGCACGATGATTCACGCGATAATGGTAGATGTCGACGGTGTGCTCGTTAACGGACGGCCTGCGGATGGCAGGCCCTGGGCGTCTGATATTGAAACGGATCTTGGCATCAGTAACGTCGATTTGAACCGCGAGTTTTTTGGCCCTTACTGGAACGATATTGTCGTTGGACGCCATGGGCTAGCCGAGCAACTGAAACGGGTACTGGCTCGAATTGCGCCGTCCGTGCCCCACGAAAGCTTGATTGCCTATTGGTTTGAAAGCGACGCCAGGCTAAACCGACCGTTGCTTGAAGCTCTCAGCCAGCTGCGCAAAACGGGTACGAAGGTTTATCTGGCGACTAACCAGGAGCACCTGCGGGCTGCCTATCTGATGGATCGACTTGACCTGGGCCTGCACGTAGACGGCATCTATTATTCGGCAGCGCTGGGTAGCCGCAAGCCGGATCCGGACTTCTTTAAACAGGCTGCCGCTCACTCGGGCTTCGCTCCAGAGCAATTGCTGCTGATAGACGACACCCCTGCGAATGTCGTCGCGGCAAGGCAACTGGGTTGGAATGCGGTGCAATGGATGGAGGGCTGCTGCCTCTCTGCCGAGCTGGCCAAACTCCAGACCGAGGGTGTGCACCTCGCACCGTCCTCATAAGCCTGCTGCGGTCTTACTCAATCACCGCCACCGCCTCGGCAAACTGCGCATCGCTGACGTCATCGTTACCGCCAGCGCTGCGAAAACTCAGCAGCGCCTGTTCGAAATACGCGCCACGAATCTCGCCGTCGGACCCGACAAACGCCAATGCGTCATTCTTGGCCGAAAGAAAGCTGCCCGGGCGCGTCGTCAGTTCCGACGTGAACAAGGTGAAGGTGGAGAACCTCAGGCATGACCAGCCCAGCGGATCGTCGGCAAAGGAGATGCCGTCTTTGGCCTGGGCGGAGGTGGTGATGAGCAAGGCGAAGATGAGCGCGAAGACTCTCAACGATCAGCCGCCAGTTCACAGACAGCCGTGCCCTTTATACCCGAGGCTTGCATGCTGACCTGCCGCACGGAAAAGCCGGGGTGCGTCACCGTTTTCTTTTCAGACCATGGCCCGCCACTGGCGACTTGGTAGCTGATGGAGCCATCGTCGGCCCAAGCCAGGCGCAGTGAGTAGACCCCGTTGTGATCGGGAGTGGTCAGGACCAGGCTATCGGTGACCCGCTGTGCCTTGTTGAACAGCCGCAGTTGGAAAGCCCGCTGGTCGTCGGTACCTAGCGGGTAGCTGGACAGAAACAGGATATTGTCCTGGGTATCGTCCTCGCCCGCTCCGAGAATGACCGAAGACACCCATTCCTCACCGAGATTGTTTTTTTCAGTGGTCACGTTGCAGGTCAACTGCCCGTGATTCCCGACTTTCTGCTTGAGGTAGCTGCCGTAATAACCGTGTGGCACATTGAACTTCAGCGTTTGCACGGGCCCGGTGCTGCAGCCGAACAGCAAGCTCAATAGCGATAGCCCGATCACTCCTTGAAAAACCTTCACGCGCGCTTCCTTCCTTGAAATGGCCAGTTACATCGGGGTGCAAGGCTAACCGTCTTGCCCTGCGCGCACAACCGTCACCCTACCCCGCGCTCAGCCCCCACAACACATCCAGCACGTGCTGCGTCGGCCGCTCGACGTCTCCGGCACGATGCGCGATACCCAACTGGCGCCACAACAACGGTTGCAATGGCCGCATCACAATTCGGCTGTCGGTCAGCGGTGTGGACGCTTCATGAGGCAGCAACGTTGCGCCATAACCGGCGGCCACCAGGCTTTTGATCGCGTCGTTGTAGTTCAGTTGAATGCGCGGTGTGGGCTGGTAGCCGTCATTGGCAAACCACTCCGAGGTCAGGCGCGAAAGTCGGGTGGTGGTGTCATTCAAAATCAAGGGCTGGGCAGCCAGCCAGGCAGGTGTGACCACCTCCGGGCATTCCCGGCGCGCGGGCAAAAAGGCCATGACCGGGTCGCGCCGCCAGGGCTCGATGCGCAACCCTTTGACCGGCGCCTGCGGCAGCGCCACCAGGCCGATTTCCAAAGCACCCTCGGCGAGCTTCTTCAAGGTGTCCTGGGAGGTGAGCACCGCAACCTGCACATCGATGGCGGGATGGTGTTGGCTCAAGGTCTCCAGGGCTTGGGGGAGCAACTGCGCGATGGCCCCGGTGGAAGCTCCCAGGCGCACACGCCCGGCGAGGCCCTGGACCTGACGTTCCACATCCTCCAGTGCCTGTTCCGCATCCGCCAGCAATCGGCGTGCGCGCTCCACCAGGGTTTCGCCAATCACCGAAGGCTGCACGCGCCCACGGGTGCGTGACAGCAACTGCCCGCCCACTCGGGCTTCCAGGTCGGCAATGTGCAAGCTGACGGTGGGCGGCGCGAGATTCAGCATACGGGCCGCCTCGGCAAAGGAACCCAGGTCGGCAATCGCCACCAGGGTGCGCAAACGATCCAGGCTGATTTCCCGCATGGGCGACTCCTCGTTCAGAAAACCTGAATTCCATAGTTTGGAAATTCAACTTTTCCTATCCTAGCCGCTCACCGAAGATGGGGACACCTGATTTCCTTTCCGAGAGCATCCCATGGCAAGTCCTCTTGTATTTATCGACGGCGACCAAGGCACCACCGGCTTGCAGATCCATCAACGCCTGCGCGGCCGCACCGACCTCCAACTGATCACCCTAAGCCCCGAACACCGCAAGGACCCGGCACAGCGTGCCGAGATGATCAACGCCTGTGACATCGCGATTCTGTGTTTGCCCGATGAGGCTGCGCGGGACGCTGTCGCCAGCATCAGGAATCCGGCCGTGCGGGTGATCGACGCCAGTTCGGCGCACCGCACCCATTCCGACTGGACCTATGGGTTTGCCGAGATGAACCCGCAACAGGCTCAACGCATCGCCACGGCGCAGCGGGTCAGCAATCCCGGTTGCTACCCCACCGGCGCGATTGGGTTGTTGCGGCCGTTGCTTGAGGCCGGGCTGCTGCCTCGGGACTACCCGACGACCATCCATGCCGTCTCAGGCTATTCCGGCAAGGGCCGCGCCGGGGTGCAGGAACATGAGGGCGCCGACGCCTCGCAGGCACCGGCCTTCCTGGTCTACGGCCTGGGGCTGGAACACAAGCATGTCCCGGAGATTCAGTTGCAAAGCGGGCTGACGCAACGGCCAGTGTTTGTGCCGGCCTACGGTGCTTTTCGCCAGGGGATCGTACTGACCATCCCACTGCAACTGAGACTACTGGCACCGGGCGTGGATGGGTTGCAGTTGCACGACTGTTTGACCGGGCACTACCGCGACACCTATCACGTACAGGTGCTGTCGATGCAGGCCGCCAACGAGCTGACGTTCCTTGATCCCCAAGCCCTGAACGACACGGATGACTTGCGCTTGATCGTGCGTGAGAACCACGAGACGGGCCAGGTGTTGCTGGCGGCGATATTCGACAACCTCGGCAAGGGCGCCGCCGGTGCCGCCGTGCAAAACCTGGACCTGATGCTCAAGCCGAAACAGTAGCGATGAAGGCCCTCAAGTCCGCCAGCATCAACTGCGGCTGCTCCCAGGCCGCGAAGTGACCGCCGGCAGGCATCTCGCTCCAGTGCACGATGTTGAAGGTCTTTTCCGCAAATGAGCGCGGCGGCGGCACGAACACCGGGTCGCGAAACGCGGCGAATCCGGTCGGCACCTGGATGTGGGTGCCGGGCGGGAATATCGACGAGCCCTCAAGGCGTTTGCCGTGATACATCCACGTCGAAGTGACCATGGCAGACGGTGCGAGATACAGCATGATGTTGGTGAGCAATTGCGCTTCGCTAAACGTATGCCAAAGGTCAGGGCTGCCGTCGGCAGTCTTGGGCAGGTCGGCCCAGGTTCCGATTTTTTCCAGGATCCAGCCGGCGGCGCCTACCGGGCTGTCGGCCAGCGCAACAGCCAGGGTCTGCGGGCGGGTTTCCTGCAGGTGGTTGTAGCCGGTTTCCCAGTCGATCAGCACGTCGCGCCGGGCGACGAACGCCTTTTCTTCGGCCGTGGTTGCGACCGTGCCTTGGGCAATCAGGTCAGCCATGTTCAGGTGAATCCCCAGTAACGCCTCGGGCCGATCGTGGGCCATCCAGCCGGCGATGCCGGAACCCCAGTCGCCGCCTTGGACGATGAAGCGGGTTTGCCCGAACAACCTGGCCATCAGCCCGTGCATCAACTCGGCAGCCCGACGCGGGCCAATCACCCCAGTGATCGGCTTGGAAAACGCAAAGCCCGGGAGCGACGGCACGATCACATCGTGTCCATCCGCGGCCAGCGGTTCAAGCAGCGCTTCAAACTCAAGGTACGAACCTGGCCAGCCGTGGAGCAGCAGGACCGGCGGCTTGGAACCGTCGCCCCGCACACGGACGAAATGCAGGTGCTCGCCCTCGATCTCGGTGATGAAGTTGGGCAACTGGTTAAGGTGTTTTTCCACCTCGCGCCAGTCGTAGGATTCCAGCCAGTAAGTGGCCAGGCGCTTGAGGTCGCTGACGCCAACGCCGGCACTCCACCCGCCCAGGTCGGGAAGTTGGGTCCAGTCGTAGGCGGCGACTTTGTCGCGGATGGCGGTAAGACGTTCTTCGGGGATGTCGATGGTGTAAGGCAAGATCATGGGATTCTCCTCGTGAGTTTCCGTATTACGTTGCTTTACGCAATACTGATCGCGACAAAACCCGATGTGAACCCCATTGCGCCGCTCAAGGCCTTTGCGAAAAACGCATAAGTGAGTTTCCCGTGGATATAACGGACGAACTGGAAATCTTTACCCTCGTGGCCGAGACCCAGAGTTTCTCGGCGGCGGCCCGTCGCTTGAACCTTGCGCCCTCCTCCATTGCACGGGTGCTGGACCGCATGGAAGCAAGGCTTGGTGTGCGCCTGCTGCTGCGCACCACACGCTCGCTGACCGTGACTCCGGAGGGCGCGGCCTACCTGTCGTGCGCCCGACGAATCCTTGCCGACCTGCGGGAAACCGAACAGCAGATCACCGACCAGAACTCACCTCGCGGGCGCCTGCGGGTCAGCAGTTCGCTGCTGTATGGCAGGACGTTCGTGATACCGCTGCTGGCCGAGTTCATCCAACGCTATCCGGACATCCTGGTAGACATCGACCTCACCGACACCGTGGTCGACATCGCCGCCGGCCAGGCCGATGTCGCCGTGCGATTGGGCCCGTTGCCCGACAGCGCCCTGACCTCCCGCCGGCTTGGCGCCACCCACAAGGTCATCATCGCTTCCCCCGGCTACCTCGCGCGGCGCGGCACGCCGCAGGTACCGGAGGACCTGCTGAATCACGACTGCATCGGCTTCAACTTCAAACGCGCTGCGCCCACCTGGCCGTTTCGCAAGGATGGCCACGACTATTCACTGACGATCAAGGGCCATGTGGAAACCAATAACGGCGACACCCAGGGCCAATTGGCGGCCGAGGGCATCGGCATCGCACGGGTCTGCGCCGAGACCGTCGAAGACGCGATCCAGGCAGGCCGGCTGGTGCCGCTGCTGGAGGCTTTCAACCCTGGCGACGGGGAAGAGATTCATGCCGTGTTCCTGGGGGGCACACACACGCCGGCACGGGTCCGTTGCTTTGTCGATTACCTGGTTGAGCGGTTCCAGTGAGCGTTAAACCGTGTGGCTACTCTGCGACGAGCTCAACGTAGCTCGACTCCCCGCCGCCCTCCGCGCCCGACAACCAGCCCCACACGAAGGCCAGCGTGGTACGTCCGGCGTCATCCACGCCTACTGTGCCCCGGGACCAGCCGGCAAGAATCTCACCCTCCGTGGTCAGGCACTGATACAGCAACTCGATGGTATCGGGGCCGGTGGCGCGCCCGACTTGATTGCCCATGCGAATCCGCCCGCCCTGGTAAGTGCCCCAGATGGCGTTGGCGTCGACATGGTAATGAAACACCGTGCCTGCCCCGGACAAGCCATGGGTGTTGCCGGCAACGACAAACCGGCGATTGTTCAAGCGTTCGCTGATTTGGGAAAAGGGGGTTTGCATATAAAGCGCTTCCTTGATCGACAGGGTCCATTCCGGGGCGGTAAACCTACCTCATAACGCTTTAACCGGTCATTTAAAACCTGCACAATTGCTGGCTTTTCCGCGACAGGATGTCCTCATGCAACGCATCGTAATTCTCGGCAATGCCGGCAGCGGAAAATCCACCCTCGCCCGCGCAATTGGCGAACGCCTTGGCCTGCCCGTGGTGCACCTGGACAGCCTGTTCTGGTCCCCCGGCTGGGTCGAACCCGACGCCGAACAGTTCCGCACGCGGGTGCGCGACGCAGTCGCCCCTGATGCCTGGGTGTGCGAAGGCAACTACGCCCGGCGCACCTTCGACCTGCGCCTGCCCCGTGCCGACCTGATCATCTGGCTCGATACGCCACGGCTCACCTGCTTTACCCGGGTGCTAGTGCGCAGTGCACTGAACCGCCCTCGCCCGGACTTACCCGCAGGCTGCACCGAAAAACTCGACCGCGAATTCCTGACCTTTCTGAAGTACGTGTGGACGTTTGATCGCGGCTCCCGCCCGCGCATTGAGGCGGTGCGGCTGGCGGTAGGGCCGCAGGTTCCAGTGGTGCACTTGCGCGATGGTCGGGAGATTGAGGAGTTTCTTGGCAGCTTGCCCATGAGGCCGGAATGCGAGGAACGGGCGCTGTGATTATTGGACGCTATGCGGCATTCGAACTCTCGGAGTTGCCGCCTCCGATGGCGGTTAGTAGACCGGGGAAATCGCACAGGCGGATATCGGCCGACGCGTTTGAACGGGACTTCAATCTGATTCATTTATAAATAAATTCATACCCCAGAATATACGAGCCTATCTTGTTTGAATGAGCCGTCACCCAAACGGCATTCATACCTTTCTTTCTTCGATCGTCGAGCTCTGACTTAGTGGTACAAAGCTCAATCCAGCGCTCAGTGTTCAAATCCTTAAACCGCACACCCGCCTCACAACGGCCAGCCCTTCCAAAGGAGCGCCCCGGAATATTTAGCTCATAAGCTGACTCATAATGAACAATTTCGCCAGGCAACAGGTAAGTACAGACATTATAAATATTCAAAGACAAAATAAGGCCAAGACAAAAGCCACCAACAAAAGAATCTGCAACACGCTTCAAGCCTCTCCCATCAGGACGATAGTAGATCGCCCTTCCGGCAAAAATAAGTCCAATCAAACAGCCGACGATTGTATAGGTCGTCCACTCAGGAGCCCACGGCATTAAAACTGTTCGCGTTCCAATACGAACGGCCCAGAGCATATAAAGAATCCAGGCCCCAAAAACCAAACACACCGCTACCAAAATGGCTCTTTTCTTTGGTTTGTTTTCAAATGAAGGATATTCCATTCCCTGCCTACTCTATTTTTTAGTTCCGGGGGTGAGTCAAAAGCAGCGCAGGCTCACAGCCAGAGAGTAGCCACGAGGCCCCTCGAAAGATTCACAACGCCCGCGAAGATGTGCAATAGCACCGGGACCAGAATGCCGGCGCTGCGCACCCGGGCATACGCCAGGATGACTGAGAGCGTGCCGATCAGCAGGCACTCTGTCCAACCGCTAAACGGCATGTGCATGGCCACGTACAACGTGGTGGTGGCCAGTATCGCCACCCACTGCCAAAGGCGATGGTCCAGGGGGAAGAGGCGAATCAGGAAGTGCCGGTACAGGAGCTCTTCAAAAATCGGAATAATCAGGAGCCCCATTGAGAGAAGGAGCACCTTTTGAGCGGTGGGAAGACTGCCACGGAAGGCCATTGTGTAGGCCTCAGACCCGTATCCCAGCCCGATATCGAGACTGGTACAGACCAGGTAAACCCCCAGTATCCATGGCAAACACAGCTTGAATGTCCTGCTCAGGTCGCGCCCAATAACCGCGCGAAATCCGCCTGAGTGCCTGCGCTCGATCACCGCCAACATCAGCAGCACCATTGCAGAGAAACCGCCGTCGATTAGCTGCGTGAGCCTGGTCAAGTTTCCTGTGCCGACAACCAGCACCAGCGCAAGTTGAATCGCGAGGTACAAACCTATCGCCAGGCAGGCCATCAAGATACGACGCCGCCAGGAGTAAGTGTCCATGCAAGCCGCAGACGGCCCTGAAAGCGCTTCGTACTTCACGCCAAACTTCCTTTACCCGATTGGTATGCCGGGCATATTAACGAACGAGCGTCACGAGGACCGATCTATTTATCTGAGCGTCACAGGCGAGCCAGCTTCAACGTCGTCTGCAGTTGGCCTACGCACTCACCCGCCATGCTCCGCACAGGCGGATCAACCCAGGGCGTTAGAAGCTCATGGCCGTCGATCAAACCCAGCTGTAGCAATACGCTCACGGCCGTCGTGTAGAGGGGCCCCAGGCCTCCGTCGGCAACTTTAATTGCGACGCCCAAACCGCGGCTACGAACCCCGATGGTATAGACACCATCCGCGCCAACCTTGGCAATGCAATCCCCCTTGGATGCCTGAGCGATGGCGTGATCACAGCGACCGGTGCCTGATACCATTTCCGGGTGCGAAGCCATCGCGGACGCGATCGATGACAACGCACTATCGTGATCGTTGTCGATGCCGGAGTCTCCAGTAGCAAGGCGCGCCCAGAGCATGGCAAGGCGTGATAATGGCATGCCGTAATTCGGCGCACTGCAACCGTCTATTCCAGACCACAGCTGGTTTAACGGCAGGTTCGCAAGTCGCGCAATTCCATTACGGATATCCACCTGCAGCGGGTGATCCGAATCAAGATAATTTTGATTGTGGCAGTGTAAAGAACAGAACCCCAGGAACCCTGCGTGCTTGCCTGAACAGTTGTTATACCGCTGATCGAACGTGCTCCCGCGCGGCGGAAGATTGTGCTCACCGTATTGAATAGGTAAATGGCACCCACAACGCAGGTCAGCTTCTGATTTGCGGATTTTTTCAAGCAGCCGCGTGACAGCTGCCACATGAAAGTCCTCGCCAGAGTGACTGCCGCAGGTAACAGCCAGCTCCGCCGCCGAGAACCCAAAGTGACGATGCCCACCATCCCTGACCAATGGCACGGCCTGAAAAGGCTTCAGTGTCGAACGTGAAAACACGTAGGCGTCAGGGTCTCCGACATGCACAACTGACGCGCCCGCCGCGTCAACCACTGCGACGGATCCCCAGTGAATCCGTTCGATGTGGGTATTGCGTGTCACGACGACAATCGGGGTATGAGCAGGTATCAGCATTGCAGGATCCAAACGCGGGTGTGAAGGTTGAATCAGTAGAGCAGCATTGTGAAACTCTGCAAGAGCGTGAATTCAACTCAACGTTGTCTCTTGTCGGCCAAAAGCGGACATCGGTCCTGTTAAGCGTCGTCTCTAAAAGTTGATCTTGAACCCAAGCATCGCGTCATACCCATGGCTGTCGCCGTCGAAACCCTGGCGATAACCTGCCGAGACGGTGAATGTAGTGCGCCGGTTGGCTTGATAGTCCACTCCCACGTTGACCTCGCCCCAGGTGCCCTGGATGTCCGATTCGAACGGAAGGTAACCGGTCTCGGATGAGAACTCGGTCTTCGGCTGTCCCTTGAACTCATGCCATATGCTTGGCCTGATCCAGCCGTTGGTGCGCCGCTCGCTTTTGTCGACGCCTTCGGTGTCCCAGTCCTTGGCGATGCGCACGCCGAGTCTGCCAATCAGTGAATCAACATTCTTGAAGCGGATTTTGGCGCCGATGTCATCGCTGCTGTTCAGATCAACGTAGCTGTAGATCGCCTGCAATTGCGGCTCGACGTACCAGTCCTTGTCGACCTCGAACGGATAGCCGTTTTCCAGCGAGGCGGTATAACCCCAGCCGCGGGTTTTCAGCTTTGCCAGGTTGTTTGGCTTGGCTTCGATATCGAAGCGATTGACTTGCAACACCCCATCCAGGTACCAACCCGAGGGACCGAAATGGGTCCAGTAAGCGCCTAACCCGTAGGCTCGCAACGTGTCCCCACCGGCGGCGGCACCTGTGTAATGGCTGACCCCCGCACTGATGGTGCCCGCCGATAACGAGATACCGGCCTGCTCATGGCTGCCGTCGGTTCTGGTCTTGCGATAAAGGTCGGTACCGACTTGAAAGGCGGTCAAATCGTAGTTGTATTCGGGGGTATTCCCCAGGGCGTTTTTGCGATCACCGTCCTGTTTGCCGCTGCGATAAATCACTCTGCCCCAGCCCATGGTTGGAGCCAGGGTGGACTGGTCCTCCCTGGGTAAAGGATCGCTGGCATTGAGGCGTTCTTCACCGACCCGCTCGTGCAGGGTGTCGACCATCGTCCTGCCATATACCAACGCCAATGCCGGAACCGCGCCGTACAACGATACCTCCGGACGATAGTTAGGGGCAGGATCGGGATCAGGGCCTGGCGGATCGACCGGCGTCAGTGCATCCGAGCGCAGATACCAGGTGTCCTTGGAACTGCCATCTTCGGCGCCTTGTTGCAGGCGATATTCATACGGCCCGGCAACCACCCGGTGCGCCAGGCGAAAGGCGTTCGGATCGCTCGCACCGTCAGCCTTGTTGAGCAGTTCAACCACTGCAATGCCATTGCCCTCAGTCAACTCCCCCTGCCCTCCAACGTTGGTCACCGCGACCCCGGTGGCGCCGCCGCTCCCCGTAGTGGTCGAGTCCACCACCAGCATGTCGGAGCGGCTGTTTGCGCCCCCTGCGTTCAATGTGGTGTTGAGCAACAGGCTGCCGCCATTGGAAACGAAAACCCCGCCTCCATTGGTGCCGGCGGTGGTGGCGCCGCTGATCAGCAGCACATTGCCCACGGTTTGACTGCCGGCCGGTAGATCGAGAGTGCCGCTATTGGTGAAGCGATTTACTCCGAGCAACTGGCCTTGGACGGCACCTCCCGGCGCAGGCGTGTTGGCCGCTTGCCCGAGCGGCAGATAAGCACCGCTGGTACTGAAGTTGCCGATACCCGATGCTGGCTGCGCCGCCAAACGCAGGGCACCGCTGTTATCGACGCTGTTGGCACCCGAAGCCCCCAGGTTGCTGGTGGCCACGCCCCAGGTATCCCGTACGCCGCTGCCCGTCGTGTCAGTAAAGTTACGCAGCGTCCAAGTGCCACTGTTGGTCACGGTGCTGGCGGCACTGAGCGCATTGACCGAGCCTGTCATCTGCCCCTGATTGTCGAGGGCAAAACTCGTCCCAGGCGTGGTTGCATCAGCACGTACCGCCGAATCGCTGAGTGCCCCGATTTGCCCCGTATTGACCAAGGTCTGTGATGCGCCACCGAGGGTGACGCCGCTACTGTCTGCCCGCCCACCCTGGATCGTTGCCGTGTTGCTGACATTGACCGTGCCGCCGTCCGTCAGTGCTTCAATCGCCGACGAACCGGTGCCCCTGGTGGTAATGGCGCCCGTATTGGACACCGAGAGATTGGCCGCCCCCGAGGCTTGGGCGAGAATGCCCTGGCTGTCGCTGGCACCGAGCGTCTGGATCGAACCATTGTTGACTATCGTCTGCGCACCGCTGACAGACAGTGTGCGGATGCCGCGCTGCTGGTTACCGCGTGCGAGCAGTTCGCCGCTGTTACTGACATTGATCGTTCCCAGCCCGGAGCCAGAATTGAATGCGTTGCCCGCCAGAATCGCTGCACCCTGGCCATTGACGTCAATCAACGGCCCGGTGAATGCGGCACTGACATTGCCCCCCATAGTCAACGCCTGGATGCCAAAGGAACCAATGCCACTGCCATCGCCAGTGCCCGCATCGGAGTGGGTGATGATCGTACCTGCGGCAGTGACGTCCACCGTGCCGGTTGTGGACTGGGTCGAGGCATAGATGCCGTTCGCGTTGCTGTGCAGGGTTTCGATACGGTTACCGGAATAGTCGACCCGGACATTGCCGCCGGTTGAATCCACCCGAATGCCGCCAGCGCCAAAACCGCTGGCGAAGATGTCGCCGGAGTAATCAATGAGCACGTTGTTGTTCTCGGCACTGACGATGATGCCGTAGGCGCGCGTGGTGTTGATTGCGCCAAATACGTTGATATTGCCGTTGCCGGTGACCGTCGCGTCACCCGTACCGCGCTTGATGATGTAGATCGCTCGCGAGCCGGCGGTATTGGTCGTGCTGCCGACGTTCAATGTGGCATTGTTCTCGATGCTGATCGAACCGGTGGCGCCGACGTTATCGTTGGCATAGATACCGTGCCCACCTCCTCCGGTAGTAGTGATCGCGCCATCGTTGACGATGTCGATGCTGCCAACGGTCGAGAACGAGCGAATGCCAAAGCCGCTGAGACCATTGGTGGTGAGCGTCCCGCTGTTACTCAGCCGGGTGTTGCCGGCGCCACCTTCGGTGAAGAGACCAAAAGCATTCATCCCAATGGCCTGGATGGTCGCGGCGTTCACCACGGTGGTGTTGCCATTGACCGCGCGGGTGTGGACACCGGCGTGGTTGCCGATGCCAGCGGTGGGCAACGTATCGTCAACAATCGGAGGGCCGGCAGATAGCGCATCGTCGTTGTTGACCAGGATACTGACCCCGGCGCCCACCCTGACATCGGTATCACCGCTACCCGTGGCCTTGGTCCAGATGCCGTTCCCGCCCAGCAGCGTTATCTGACCGTTGCCATCGTGGGCGACGGTGATTCCACCGCCGCCACTGGCATTTACATCGATCCCGTCGTGTTCGTTGCCGACCACAGTATTGAGGATATTCAGTGTTGTGCCTGAGCTGACCGAGAAGGTCGACAGCCCGCTGCCGGCTTTGCTGATTGCCAGCGCATCCAGCCCGCTACCGCCAAGGTTGACGGTGTTTGTGCCGCCATTGACGGTCAGTGTTGCAATGCCGGCACTGCCGGTCACATTGGAGAACACGGCGTTGGCGGCCGTCGGCGGGGAGCTGTTTATCGTGGTGCCGTCCAGCGTCAACGTTGAGTTGGCGTTGTTTGCTCGGCTCAGTAGCGAAGACCCGGCGGTGGTGGTGACGCTCGTTCCTGCCTGGGTACTAAGCGAGGCATCGACGCCGGCTGCCGGTGTACAGGTTTGCGATACGTTGTAGGCGCCCGCTGTCAGCGGTCCGCAGGCGGCCTGTACGTCTGCCAGCGCCAGGGCATTTGCCATGGCGACCAGCAAGGCACGGCGAAGAAGATGCGGGGCAATGCCTGGGTGAGAGTGATAGCAAGCTCCTTGCATGACCATGACAACCTCCTTGTCGAACATCCACCGCGGGAGGATCACTGCCCGCACCGAATCACTCAATCATCGTCCTTAACAGGTATTGACTTTAGTGCAGATGTCGGATTAAGCGAGCTTCGGCTTTTGGCCGACTGCTGCCCTTCTTGACAGGCAGCAATCGGCCAAAAGCGGTCATTCAATCTTATTTGAACATTAACCTCTCGGATGAAAAGTACATTTTTACACGACGGTATGCGACTTTCAGACAGGTCATTCAAAGTAGGTTCGTCAGACGTTCACTGTTGGTGTGCAGGGTGGCACGCCGAAAAGGACGGATGGCCATTTGTCATCATCCTGACTATTATTGACATTCATTATCTGCCTACCAGGTAAATCGCCAAATCTCCCCATTGAAAGGGATCGACAAGCAGCGGCTCATGAGCCAAGGAATTTACGTGTTCAAGACTTTCGCTTTAGCGCTTGCCCTCGCGTGTCTGTTCGGCTGCGATCAACAAATCCTTGTTCATAGCGTGAAACCCATCGGTACCCTTCAGGAACAGGAACACGCCCTGATGATCGGTAAATGGTACGGCGAAGCGACAACCCTCGACGGTAAACGTACGCAGCAACTGAGTGAGCGCCGCGCCGATGGCGGCTTCACCGTGAACTTTCGCGTGACCGACAAATCCGGCCAATGGATTGAGCAAAAGGAATTCGGCCTATGGGGAGTGTCCGGCAAAATCTACTTCACCATCACCACCGGGAAGCAAGTGGGAGATGAGATCTCTCACGCCATCCCAGGAAACCCTTACCTTAATGACGCGTACGAAATCATTGAGCTAACCGCCACTACGTACCGCAGCAAGGCGCAAGACAGTGGCAACGACTTCACCCAAAAAAGAGTGGACGACGGGTTTCAGTTTCCAGCGATTTCGGTGGTCAAGCCTTGACGACCGTTCTCACGCTCTGCGTGGGAATGCCGCTCTGGACGCTCTGCGTCCGGCCTTCGTATAGGCTTCATCCCGAGCCATGGGATGATCCACTGTGACCGCCTTGGGTCATAACCGGCCAACGGCGAGTGCTTGCTTCTGGCCGATTGCTGACTTTCTGATTGGAAAGGCCGAGCTGGAAGGGCTGATGGGCAGCTAGTACGCTTGAGTCCCTCTAATGATAGGAACCTGACATGGGACATGATTCCTCGTTGCAGATCGAACGCGCCGCTTATGAGGAGTTCGTCCGGCTTTGGAGTCAAGGAAGCTTCGAACATCAGCGACTGGGCCAAGCGTTTTACAACCACTTCAATCTACACAAACTTACCGATCAGGCCGGATTACACGGTCTATATGAGGCCGACGGTGATAAAGCCTCACGCTTGATCTTGAGGCTTTTCCACCTTCACTGAGTGGCAGCTATCGACCCAAAGCTGCCCTTCGTGAAGGACAGCTAATGGCCGGTTGAGTCCGCAACCCGAAGCGGACATCGGCGGGGCATTCCGATTAGCTGAATTGACGCTCATACAGGTCGACGTGCTGAGGAAACAGCTCGCCATAGAGCGGATGTGGAATGCCGAAAATGTTCACTTCGATGCACGGTGGCGCGAACCCTTCGGAGTAATCCAGGATGGCCAGACCCGCACATGGAATGACCAGACCCGCTTCGGTCTGAACAGAAAGTTCCAGAACGGTCTGGTCGTGATGGTTCGTGGAGCACTGGTTCTGGATAGCTGCGTACCCATCGGCAGGTTCGAATTGGCCAAAAGCAACGCCCATCGGGGGATCTCCATAATCGAGCGCCGAGTAGCCCACCAAAACCAATCCGCTATAAATTGAGAATCGCATCATGAGACTGCCTGTTTGTGTCATGCATTAGACCCAAGCGCGGTATATCACTTGGCTGGTCCTTAAGCGAGGGCGAAGCAGTTGGGCGACCGCTATTGGCCGTTTTCTGCCTGTCGCGACCGGCTGAAACGGCCAGAAGCGGTCCTTTGAAAGCGTCTACGGAAGAAGGACCGATTCAGTACTGTGAAAGAACGACGGGCATTCATCCAGAGTGGTTGCCTCTAATGCCAACAAACTGCTCCACTCGACGGGCATGATTGAGCCTCTAAGATGGGCTAGAGTGCACCCTTTAACCAAACAGTAGAGCCACGTCACATGCATTTCGTCCGCCTCGGAAAGTACCTTGCCGCTTCACGTATTACTGGGCCTCGGCATAATCTCCTGCAACTGCGCCTAGGAGTTGGTGAGCAGCATGAGCCGATCTGTGAGTGTCTACCGCCGCAGGGTGCATGTAATCACGAACCACTAGTTGAGGCTGATATCGTTGCAAGCGTACTCGAAGGAACATCGGAGGCGAATCGACGCTTTGGCACCTCACATGTCGTAACCCACATCCGGTACGTCCGAAATGACACCAAGCCTGAAGTAGTCTATGGCCTCTTGGCTCTCAAAATCCTTGAGCAGTTGCATGTCGGCGGCACATTCGTTGAGGGCAGCAATACGATTTAGTCCTTACCTCAAGCAGACTTCTGGGCAGGTAGTTAAGAGGACGAGTACAGCGCGGCCCTAGAGGTGGAGTCGCAGTGAGTCGGCCCCAATTTCAGAGAGCCTCTCAGGCCTCAAGGATGTCTATCAAGATACTGTGAGAATGTCCGCTTGTGGCCGAAAGTCGCCATTTAGCGCAGCATGACCGGCGACTCACTCAACTGAAGGCAGCACTCGGCACTCATAGTCGCTGAGCCGCTGTAGATGCCTACAACGCCTCGGCGATCAGTCGATTGAGCTAGTCGAGTAGCCTAGACAGCGTCCGGCTTCAGCTACAAGGCACCTCCCGATCCATCAGCTTACCCATCAACAGCACCCCCAACTCACTAAGCTGGTGAATAGCCAGCGCCACATCGCGGTCTTTCCCGCTCAGTTCTTCCGACAGATCAAGCAGCAATGCACTGACCGAGGAGAAGGTTTCATAGCTGTTGGTAATCAGACTTTCACTGCTGGCATCTGCAGCAACACTGAACAGTGCTGCCGATGGCGGAGCAGTTTTCAAGGAGGGATTGAGGTAGTGGTCCAAGGCGCGCTGGGCGGCCTGGTGGAGTTTTGGGTCGGGAGTTCCCGGAGGATTCGGCGTTACCTTGAACATATCAGTAGTTTTCCTGAGCTGGGCCGTCACCACGTCGCTACTAAACGAATGGGGTGGCAGCTGTACGCAGGTTAGTAGACCGGGGAAACTACAAAAGCCGGCGCGCCCGAAGACGCCCTGCGCACAGCCACCATCAAGCACAGACAAGGATGTCTGACAGATGATGCTCATGCACATGCCTAGAATACTTCGGGCTACTAAACCCGATCACTGAGGTTTCAGCGACCGAGCAACCTTAGAGACCCATCCCCAAGCGCACAAGCCGGCGGATTCTGACGCAACTGTAGGCAATGGAGCAAGGTGCCGTGCTCACCGTCTCAATGCCCACGCCGCCTGAGCCAAGCGCTGCACAGCGATACGAATTTCCTCCAGGTTGAGCGAGGCAAACCCCAAACGCAGGGCATTCTCGGGGTGATCAAACGGCGAAAACAGCCGACCGCCGCGCACCACCAGGTCCAGCTCCAACGCTTTTTCAGTCAGTTGGTCGACGTCGATTGAGTCGGAAAACCTCACCCACAGCGCCAGACCTCCCTCCGGCTCCTGCACGGCTATCTGCTCGCCAAACGCCTCCAGCAGGCAACCAAGCAGCGTTTCCCGGCGCCGACGGTACTCTTTGGAAACCCGACGCAGGTGCTTCTTCAGCTCACCATCGTTGATCAAGTCCGCGAGCATCCGCTGCATCACAGCATCGCCCTGCCCCAGGCTCACCGCCGCCTTGCGCTCGAGCACTTCGATGACATTCGACGGTGCAACGATGTAGCTGCAACGGAAGGTGCTGCCCAGGGACTTGGACAGCGAGCCGATGTAGATCACGTGGCGCTGCGCGCTGTCGCTGGCCAGGGGCAGATAGGGGCGTCCGGCGAAGTGGTACTCGTGGTCATAATCTTCCTCGATGATGCAGAAATCATGCAGCCGGGCCAGTTCCAGGAGTTGCTGGCGACGCCCCGCACGCAGGCTGACGGTGGTAGGAAACTGGTGATGGGGCGTGACATACATCATGCGCACGTTGTGCACCCGGCACAGCTCGGCGAGTTGGTCGACCTGGCAACCTTCGTCGTCCAGGTCCACGGTGACCAGTTGCGCGCCCAACTGGCGGAAGATCTCCCAGGCAGGTGGGTAACTCAAGCGTTCGACAACCACCACATCACCGGGCTTGATCAGCACGCTGGCCGTCAGGTACAGCGACATCTGCACGCCTTGGGTCAGGCAGATCTGCTGCGCGTCGACCGTCAGGCCGCGATTGTGGCGCAGCATTTCGGCCAGGGCGCTGCGCAGGTAGTGGCTGCTGCTCTCGCTGCCATGTCGCACGGTGTTGGTGGTAAAGCTGTTGCGCAAGGCGTTGCGGTAGTAGCGATGCAGCACGGCTTGGGGCAGCAAGCGATGGTCACAGGCGCCATTGTCGAAAAACAGCGCACCCGGCCGCTGTTGCAGCGCGATGACTTGCTCACCCGGGGTGAAATAGGCCGCAGCCGGCGTTTCCCGCAGCGCCAGGGCAAACGACTTTGCCGCGCGGGGAGCCGCTACCGTGCCTTGCGCCAGTTGCGTACTGACGAAAGTACCGCGACGTTGGATGCTGACCAGCCAGCCTTTGGTTACGCCCTCCTCGTAGGCAAGGATCACCGTCTTGCGATTGACGTCCAGCAGTTGTGCCATCTCCCGGGTCCCGGGCAACAGCGTGCCGGGGCGCAGCCGGCCCTCGGCAATCGCGCTCACTAGGCCCTCGATGATCTTTCTATAGGATGCCTGCGGCTGCGCGCCATCGAGCTTGAGCAGAGGACGCCATTTGCGGAGCTGGACCATGTGAAGTATCCAAAACTGGAGGTTCTTATGGTCCTAGTCTAACGCAATAATCGAACCTCAATTGCCCCGAGGTGTTTATGCAAAACCGTCATGTCGTTGAACTGCTGCCCTCGGGCAAATCCTTCGAAGCCGCCGATCAATTGCTGCTCGACGCCATGTTGGCCAGCGGTCTCGCCGTGCCCTTTTCCTGCCGGCGGGGCGCCTGCGGGTCGTGCAAGGTCAAGGTGGTGTCGGGTGAGTATCGGCAAAAACTGCTCGCGCCAGACGCCCCGGCCCCATCCTATCCGCTCGCGGCTGACGAGATGTTGCTGTGCCAGAGCCATGCCTGCAGCGACCTGCGCCTGGAGATTCCCGGCTGGTCATTGGACACGCCAGCGCTGGAAGTCACCGCCCAGGTAATCGGCAAGCGCGCCCTGAGCGCCGATATCGTCGAGCTGGTGTTGCAGACGGCCCAGCCACTGGAAGTGCGGCCCGGTCAGTACCTCAGGTTTCGCCTGGAGGATGGGGACAGCCGCTGTTTCTCCGTGGCCAATCTGCCCGCACAGGACCAAGGCCGCTTGGTGTTTCATATTCGCCAGGTCAGCGGCGGCCGGTTTTCCGAAGGCGTCCTGCCGGCCCTGCAAGTGGGTGATGCGGTGCAACTCGAAGGCCCCGTGGGCGCCTGCACCTGGCAACACGAAGATGAGCGCCCGGTTGTGCTGTTCGCCACCGGGACCGGTTACGCCGGGATCAAGCCCTTATTGCTGACGGCCCTGGCCCGCGATGCCGAGGTGACTTTGTACTGGGGTAACTCAACCCCGGCAGACTTCTACGACGCTGAGTTTCTGGAGCAGGCCAGCCAGGCTCATCCACGTTTTCACTGGCACCGCGTCCAGTCGGCAGAGGCCCGTGTGCAGCACGTCGCCCTGGCGCAGCCCCACCATTGGAGCGATAGCCAGATCTACGCCTGCGGCAATGGCGCGATGATCAGCCAGGTGCGCGAAACCTGCCTGGCAGCGGGTGCGCAGGCCCATCGTTTTGTCGCCGAGGCCTTCGTCCCCAGCGGGGCTTTACCGCAAGCGGAGTCGCTCAAGACGCTGGACCCGGTGCTGGAAAAAGTCGGCCCGCGCTACTCACTGGACGGCATGCTGGCTGCCCGCGAGCAAACGGTAAGGGCCCTGGCCGCCATCGCCGATCAATTGGAAGTCGGCATGACCACCGCGCAAGCCCTGCACATGGCCAGCCAGACATTGCAGGACATGGGCGCGTCTCACACCTGGCACCCCACCTATATACGTTTTGGCGACGACACCGTCCGTACCCCGCGCCAGGGCGTCGACCTGCTCCGCGAACTGCGGGCCACCGATATCGCCGTGGTCGACCTCGGCCCGGTGTGGGATGGCTATGAAGGCGATTATGGCGACACCTTCGTCTTCGGCGGGCACCCGCTGCATGAGGCCTGCGTGACAGCATTGCATCAGGTGTTCGACGAAACCCGCGACGCCTGGCACCGCGGGCTGACCGGACGCCAGCTGTATGACTTCGCCGAGCACAGTGCCTTCGCCAAAGGCTGGCGCCTTGAGCGCAACCTGGCAGGACACCGCATCGCCGACTTCCCCCATGCGCTGTTCGGGCAGGACAAGTTGGCGGAAGTGGAGATCGTACCGAGCGAGATGGTCTGGGTGTTGGAGATACAGTTGTGCCACCCGACGCTGCCGATCGGGGCGTTTTTCGAGGATATCCTGATTGGGGAGGCCAAGCGGGGTTAGTCGGGGTAACCGCCAGCATCAACGAATAACCGGCGAAGCTTCTTTTGAGCTGCCGCTGAAAGACGCAGCGAATAGCGTTGAAACTCCTCTTGCGCGGCATCAGGTTTGCCATTCATGGCTAACACAAAGGCATACGCAAGAGGGTGCTGTGTGTAGCTGTAGAAGCCTAATCCACCTGTCGACAGATGCTGCATTCATGGGGATATGGGCCTGCCGAACACTGCGAAAACCGGCCTAAACGCATACAATCGCGTTCTCACCGCAATTCAGGCAGGCCAGTCCGTCCATGGCGCTCGACCCCATTACCATTCTGGTCCTCACCATCGCCCTCGCCGGCGCCGCCGCGCTGTACCTGGCGGTCGAGTGGCGCAATGTCCGCGAGCCTTCGCTGCTGTACTGGACCGCCGGTTTCGCCATCATCAGCGTGGGCAGCACCCTGGCCTTGCTGCGGGCCAGCGGGCTGGTATTGATCGGCATCTGGTTTGCCAACGGGTTGCTGGTCACCGCCCACTGGCTGTTCCTGCTGGGCGTCGCACGTTTCACCCAGGTACGCCTGTCTCGCGCCTGGTACCTGATCTTCGTGGCCTGGTTTGCGATGCTGCTGTTGCCGGAAGGCCAGTTGTGGTCCAAAACCATGCTGCTGACCAACTCGCTGCTGGTGGCGGTGCCGACCCTGCGGGCCAGTTTCCTGCTGCGCCCCCACGGCCGGTCGCTGAGTGTTGGCGCGGTGCAATTGCGTTATGTGCTGCTGGCCCACGGGGTGTTCTATCTGGCCAAGGCGTTGTCGGCGGTTGTGCCGGGTACGCTGATCGACCTGACGGCGTTTCGTGGCGAGATCATTCAGGTGTCGCTGGTGGAAGGCGCGATGGCGATCATGCTGATTGCACTGTCGATGACCGGCACCGAGCGTTACCGACGCGAGGAACAGATTGCACGCCTGGCCGCCCGGGATCCATTGACCGCCCTGTACAACCGCCGCGCCCTGGAACTGCGGGCGCCGGGCCTCTTGAACGAGGTCTCGCCCGCCCGGCCAGGCGCCTTGCTGCTGATCGATATCGACAATTTCAAACTGGTCAACGACCTGTACGGCCATACCGCAGGCGACCGCCTGCTGGTGGCGTTGAGCGAGATGATTCGCGCACAGGTGCCCGAGGGAGCGTTGGCGGCGAGGTTGGGCGGCGACGAGTTCGTGATCCTGCTTAAAAACACCTCGAACGAGCGAATCATCGAGCTGGGCGCCGCGCTGCGTGAGCAGTTTTACCAAGCCGCCTCACAGGCATTCATCACACCCGCAGCGGTCACCCTGAGCATCGGCGCCAGCCTGTTCGACACGCCGCCCGCCAGCCTGGCTGCGCTGATCGAGCAAGGCGATGCGGCGCTGTATGAGTCCAAGCGTGGCGGGCGTAACAGTATTCGCCTGGTTGACCGGACAGTGACCGATTGATTGCACCGGCCACTTTCACTGCGTCGCTTCAATCACAGCAATATCAATTTTGGTCATCCCCATCATCGCGTCAAAGGCCCGTTTGGCCGCTGCCCGGTCCGGATTGGTGATCGCCGTCGTCAGCACGCGCGGGGTGATCTGCCACCGCACGCCCCATTTGTCCTGGCACCAGCCGCAGACGTTTCCCTCGCCGCCATGACTGATGATCGCGTGCCAGAGGCGGTCGGTTTCCGCCTGGTCATCGGTGGCCACCTGGAACGAGAAGGCCTCGTTGTGTTGCACGCCGGAGCCGCCGTTCAGGCCGAGGCACGGGATGCCCATCACCGTGAACTCCACGGTCAGCACGTCGCCCTGCTTGCCCGCCGGATAATCCCCGGGCGCGTGATGCACCGCCGTCACGGCGCTGTCGGGGAAGGTCTTGGCGTAGAAGTTCGCAGCGTCCAGTGCAGTGCCGTCGTACCAAACACAAATCGTGTTTTTGCTCATCATGACGATTCCCCTGATGGGAGGTTGGACTTGCAGTGTAGTACCGGTACCGACAAGAATGCGCTCGCGTCTCGACCCCCTCCCGCTTTAACCCCGACGGTGCAGATAATGAGTAACGGTGTAAGGATCGACCCGCGAACCCTCCCGGTTCCACAGTCCATCAGCCCCGAGGCCCAGGCGACTTTGCAACGCCTGGTGAACGCCGATGGCGTGCCGGTGAACAGCCTGTACGCCATGCCCGCCGCCGACGACCACGAAGGCTGGCGCCGCATGCAAGCCGCGGTTGCCCAGCAGTACGCAGCGGCTCAGGTGGGTCAGGCGGCCAACCTGCGTGCCCGCGTCGAGACCATCACCGTGGAAGACGCCACCGTGTACCGGGCGACGCCCACCGATGGCGCCGAGTTTGCCTATATCGACCTGCACGGCGGCGCCCTGGTATTTGGCGGCGGCGAAAACGCCCGCCTTGCTGCCGGCAAACACGCCGACCTGCACGGCATGACCTGCTACGGCGTGGACTACCGCATGCCACCGGACCATCCGTACCCCGCGGCACTGGATGATTGCATGGCCACCTACCGCCACGTGCTCACGCTCCACACCCCGGACAAGATCGTGATCGGCGGGCGCTCGGCCGGCGGCAACCTCGCCGCCGCCCTGGTGCTGCGCGCCCGCGACGAAGGCTTGCCGCTGCCGGCCGCGCTGGTGTTGCTGTCGCCGGAAATGGACCTGACCGAGTCGGGCGACAGCTTCCAGGTCAACCGCACTGTCGACCTGGTGCTGCCCAACCCGCTGATGAGCGTCAACCTGCTGTACGCCGCCGGCGCGGATCTGTCTCACCCGTACCTGTCGCCCCTGTTCGGGGATTTCGCGCAGGGCTTCCCGCCGACGCTGGTGCAAAGCGGCACCCGGGACCTGTTCCTGTCCAACGCCGTGCGCCTGCACCGCGCGCTGCGACGGGCCGAGGTGCCGGTGGAGCTGCACATTTTTGAAGCCATGCCCCACGGCGGCTTCATGGGCGCCCCGGAAGATGCCGAGCTGTCGGCAGAAGTGGTGCGTTTTGTACGCCACTGGCTGAAACGCGACTGATATCGGTGAGTTGACACACCCTGTAATAATCCATAAAGATGAGCGTCTTCTTCAGGGTGTGTCCTCAATGTCTGCAACGACCTTCAACTTTTCCGTCATTGGCTTGATTGCCAAGGCGCAAGGTTGCGTTGCGCACGCCCTCAAATCGAAGAAACAGTCGCTCATGTGACCGGGGCGCGCTGTCCCGTCAGATGAGCTGACAGGACAATGAGCGCGAAGGCCCCCTCCTCTTGCTTACCTCCCTCTGCCCTTCTGACGGTGACTCAATCGGTCAACCATCAGGAGAAAGCGCATGTCATCGTTTCAAGGTATCTGGGTTCCCGTCGTGACACCGTTCCATAACGGCGCCATCGACTTCATCGGCCTGCGCCGCCTGGTCTGCCATCTGCTGGAAAAGGGCGTGGCCGGAATCATGGTCTGCACCACCACCGGCGAGGCCGCGGCACTGAGCCGCCATGAGCAACTGGCGATGCTGGATGCCGTGCTGGAGCTGGTGCCACCGCAGCAGGTGGTGATGGGCCTGGCGGGGTATAACCAGATCGAGCTGTTGCAGTTCCAGGCCGAGATTCTAAAGCGCCCGGTGGCCGGTTTGCTGGTGCCGCCGCCGAGCTATATCCGCCCGTCCCAGGCCGGCCTTGAGGCGTTCTTCCGCACCGTGGCCGATGCGTCCAGCGTGCCGATCATCCTGTATGACATTCCTTATCGCACCGGGATTGCCTTCGAGCAGGCGACGCTGCTGAACATCGTCGCCCATGAGCGGATCGTCGCGATCAAGGATTGCGGCGGCAACCTGGCCAATACCCTGGCGCTATTGGCCAGCGGGAATGTGGATGTGCTGTGTGGTGAGGATGTGCAGATATTCAATGCGCTGTGCCTGGGAGCGACGGGGGCGATTGCCGCGTCGGCGCATGTGCGGACCGAGGCGTTTGTGAGGCTGCATCGGCAGGTTCGCGATAACCGCCTGGACGAGGCACGCGAGACGTTTTTCGGGTTACTGCCGTTGATTCACACGATGTTTGTGGAGCCCAATCCGGCGCCGGTGAAGGCCGCGTTGGCGATGGAGGGTTTGATCGGCAGTGAGTTGCGCGCGCCGATGCTGGCGGCGAGTGAGACGGTGGTGAATCAATTGCAGCAAGTCTTGGCCACGCTCGAATAACCTGTGGCGAGGGAGCTTGCTCCCGCTGGGGTGCGAAGCGCCCCCAAAACCGGACACCCTATTTTATCTGCCGAAAAGAGGTGTTTGGATTGGGGCTGCTGCGCAGCCCAGCGGGAGCAAGCTCCCTCGCCACAGGGATTGGGGCTAGCCAATTTTTCAGTGTGAAGGGCTTATCCCCTTGCCACCGCCAACCTGTGCAATGTGATCTTGCGCACCTCCTGCTTGCTCAGCTCAATATGGGTCTTGAGCAGTTGCTGCGCCTGATCGCTTTGCCGTTGCAGGATCGCCGCGAGGATCAACCCGTGCTCCTCATACGTCGCCGCAATACGTGATGCAAGTCTTGGCCACGCTCGAATAACCTGTGGCGAGGGAGCTTGCTCCCGCTGGGGTGCGAAGCGCCCCCAAAACCGGACACCCTATTTTATCTGCCGAAAAGAGGTGTCTGGATTGGGGCTGCTGCGCAGCCCAGCGGGAGCAAGCTCCCTCGCCACAGGGATTGGGGCTAGCCAATTTTTCAGTGTGAAGGGCTTATCCCCTTGCCACCGCCAACCTGTGCAATGTGATCTTGCGCACCTCCTGCTTGCTCAGCTCAATATGGGTCTTGAGCAGTTGCTGCGCCTGATCGCTTTGCCGTTGCAGGATCGCCGCGAGGATCAACCCATGCTCCTCATACGTCGCCGCAATACGTGACTGCTGGGTGAAATCCAGCCGCCGAATGATGCGGATTTTCTCGGTAATCTCGTAGTGCATCCGCGCCATTTCAGCGTTGCCGGTGGCCTGCACCAGCCCGCAGTGAAACGCCTCGTCCAGTGCCGAGACGACCTGGGCGTCATCCAGCCGCGCACTTTTGTCCACCCGCCAAATCGCCTCAAGCCCTTCAAGCCCCTGTTCCGCCATGCCACACAAGCGGCTGACGGCCGCCAGCTCCAGCACGATCCGAACGTCGTACAGTTCCTCGAAATAGTTGAAGTCGAACGGCCGCACCTGCCAGCCACTCCGGAAGAACACCTCCAGGTACCCTTCCCGCTCCAGCCGGTAAAGCGCCTGGCGCACCGGCGTGCGGCTGGCCTGCATGCGCTCGGCCACATCGCCTTCGCTGAAGCGATCCCCCGGCAGCAGGCGAAAGCCGAAGATGTCGTCCTTCAACTGCTGGTACACCCGCTCCGCCAGGCTGTCCGGCCGTTCGCCGGACTTTCTCGTGGTTGAAAGCTGCATGGCTACGCCCTGCTTGCCATGTAAGCGCGCCAGCCGCCGAACTCGGTGATGTCGGTGGCACCTGCCAGGGCCCAGGGCTCGCAGATAAAACCCTTCACGCTGCGCCCGTCCGCCAGGGTCAGGTTGCCAATGCCCAGCGGCGCCGGGATCTCGGCGACGAACTCGCCAAAGCGGGCCATGGGCATGTCCCACAGCTCAACGATGATCGAACGGCCCGAGTCATCCTTGACCAGCCCGGGCTTGGGCGGCACCGTGCCCGGCAACGCATGCAGGCGGTAGTGGCTGGCGGTGAGGGTTTGCTCGACCAATACGGCATTGCGGCTGGTCAGTTGGAAATTCAGCGGCATCCCGGTGAGGTGTGCGCCCACCACTGCCACCCGCACGCTGCCGGGCGCCTGTCGTGCAACGGCTGGTGGCGGCAGAGCGCGTTCGGTGGCGCCCAACGGCAGGTCGAGGCCAGCCTGCCAACGCTTGCCCAGATGCGCCAACGCCGCATCGTGCCAGGCCGGTGCGATCAGGGTGATGCCGCATGGCAGGCCATCGCTGCGCAGCCCGGCGGGAACGGCCAGCGCCGAAAGGTCCGCGAGGTTGGTGAAGTTGGTGTAGAAGCCAAACTGCGAGTTGTAGAGCACCGGCTCCACGGCCATTTCCGCCAGGGTGCGAATCGTCGGCGAGGTCGGCACCAGCAAGGCGTCGAAACCGACGAGGGTGTCGTTGATACGCCGGCTCAGTTCGGCCCGCAGGTATTCGGCTTTATAGGCATCGCAGGCGCTGTATTTGAGGCCGTTCTCGACAATGCCGCGCACCACCGGGTTGATCGCGGGGGGGTTGCTGGCGAGCATGCCTTCCAGCGCGACCGTGCGTTCCGCCACCCAGGAGCCGTAATACAGCTGCTCGGCGAGTTGCTGGAACGGGCTGAAGTCCACCGGAGTGATTTCGGCGCCCAGGGACTTGAACCTGAGCAGCGCCTGTTCAAACACCGCCTGGTTCTGCACGTCGCCAAAAAATTCCAGGGTGGCCGGTACCGCCAGTTTGATCGTGGCACCTGCCGCCACCGGCGCGGTGTTGGGGTTGACACGGGAATACGCGTCACTGGGGTCGTAAGCGGCGGCCACGCCTGCCACCTGCTCGGCATCTTCAACCGTCAGGGCAAACACCGAAATACAGTCCACGGTGCGGCACGCCGGCACCAACCCGGTATTGGACAGCCGGCCCTTGGTCGGTTTGAGCCCCACGATATTGTTGAAGCCCGCCGGCACCCGTCCGGAACCGGCGGTGTCGGTGCCCAGGGAAAACGCCACCAGGCCACGGGCAACCACCGAAGCCGAGCCCGAGCTGGAACCGCCGCTGACATAATCCGGGTTGAAGCTGTTGCCAACCGCGCCATAGGGCGAACGAGTGCCGACCAGGCCTGTGGCGAACTGATCGAGGTTGGTCTTGCCCATCAGGATCGCCCCGGCTGCCCGCAACCGGGCTACCACCGAGGCGTCCGCCACGGCGGTATACGCGAACTCAGGGCACGCAGCGGTGGTATCCCAGCCCGCCGCATCGATGTTGTCCTTGATGGCAAACGGCACGCCATACAGCGCCAGCTTGTCGATATCGCCGTCGACCGCCGCCAGCCGCTCGGCCAGTTGCGCCAACTGGGCATTCAACTGCTGGGGTTGTACCCGGCTGATCCAGGCGTTGTCCTCGGCGGGAAACGTATCCGCCAGGGTCAACAGGATGTCGGGGGTCAGTGCCCGGCTGCGGTAGGCAGCCTGCCATTCACCAAGGGTCCAGCCGAGTTGTTCGTTGCGCATTGGGGATTCCATCTTGTATCCAAGTTTGGATTTCTTTTAGCAAGCGTTGGGCCAATCGGCTGCAAACCAATGAATACGTGGCCGCGATCGAAATCCATCGGCTTGGCAGCCTTCGGCTGTGCTCCGTGATGAAGCAGCGATGCGCCAAAAAAAGACATTCAGGCGGCCGCCCGGTTGCGAGCGGCTCGATACCGGCCTATGTTCGAAACCATGCTTTCGAAACTGCTGTCCATCCCATACGCCCTTCCGTAGCCAGGTGACGACATGCCCACCGCTTCCCGCCCCGCCGTGCTCGAACTGATCGGCAACACCCCGCTGGTTCGGGTCAGCCGCTTCGATACCGGCCCCTGCACGCTGTTCCTCAAGCTTGAGTCCCAGAACCCCGGCGGCTCCATCAAGGACCGCATCGGCCTGGCCATGATCGACGCCGCCGAACGCGACGGCCGCCTGCGCCCCGGCGGCACCATCATCGAAGCCACCGCCGGCAATACCGGCCTCGGCCTGGCCCTGGTGGGCCGCGCCAAGGGTTACCGGGTGGTGCTGGTGGTGCCCGACAAGATGTCCACCGAGAAGGTCTTGCACCTCAAAGCCATGGGCGCCGAGGTGCATATCACCCGCTCCGATGTCGGCAAGGGCCACCCCGAGTATTACCAGGACGTGGCCGCCCGGCTGGCCAAGGACATTCCCGATTCCTTCTTCGCCGACCAGTTCAACAACCCCGCCAACCCGCTCGCCCACGAGACCAGCACCGCGCCGGAAATCTGGGCCCAGACCCAGCATGACCTGGACGCCATCGTGGTCGGCGTCGGCTCGGCCGGTACCCTCACCGGCCTGACCCGTTTCTTCAAGCGCGTGCAACCCGACCTGGCCATGGTGCTGGCCGACCCGGTGGGTTCGGTGATGGCGGAATACAGCCGCAGCGGCACTATGACGGAGCCCGGCTCGTGGGCGGTGGAGGGCATCGGCGAAGATTTCATCCCCTCGATCGCCGACCTCTCCAGCGTGCGCCACGCCTATTCCATCAGCGACGAAGAAAGCTTCGACCACGCCCGCCAACTGCTGCGGGCCGAAGGCATTCTCGGCGGCTCCTCCACCGGCACCCTGCTCGCCGCCGCCCTGCGTTACTGCCGCGAACAGACCGAGCCCAAGCGCGTGGTGACCTTCGTTTGCGACACCGGCACGCGCTACCTGTCGAAGGTCTACAACGACCAATGGATGAACGACGCCGGCCTGCTGCAATACAAACACTACGGCGACCTGCGGGACCTGATCGCCCGCCGGTTCGAGGATGGTCGGGTGATCAGCGTCGGCCCCGACGACAGCCTGCTCACCGCCTTCCAGCGCATGCGCCTGGCGGACGTCTCGCAACTGCCGGTGCTGGTGGACGGCCAGCAACTGGTGGGCGTGCTCGACGAATCGGATGTGCTGCTTGGCCTGCATCACAACGCCGCGCACTTTTCCATGACCGTGGCCAGCGCCATGACCAACGCCCTTCACACCCTTGCGCCCAGCGCGAGCCTTGCGCAATTGCAGGCCGAACTGGATCGCGGACTGGTGGCAATCATTGCCGACGCCTCGGGCTTTCACGGCCTGATCACCCGCGTCGACCTGCTCAATCACTTACGGAGATCCCTTGCATGACCCAGCACGATAAAAGCGCCTTCGCCACCCGCGTGATCCATGCCGGGCAATCCCCAGACCCGACTACCGGCGCGCTGATGCCGCCGATCTACGCCAACTCCACCTATTTGCAAGACAGCCCCGGCGTGCACAAAGGCTTCGACTACGGGCGCTCCCACAACCCGACGCGCTTTGCCCTGGAACGCTGCGTGGCCGACCTTGAAGGCGGCACTCAGGCTTTCGCGTTTGCCTCCGGGCTGGCGGCGATTTCCACCGTGCTGGAACTGCTCGACGCCGGCGCCCACGTGGTCTCCGGCAACGACTTGTACGGTGGCACCTTTCGCCTGTTCGATAAGGTGCGTCAACGCAGCGCAGGGCATCGCTTCAGCTTCGTCGACCTGACCGACCTGTCGGCCTTCGAAGCCGCGTTGCAGGACGACACACGAATGGTCTGGGTCGAAACCCCAAGCAACCCGCTGCTGAGCCTAACCAACCTCGCCGCCATCGCTCGGGTGTGCAAGGCCCGAGGCATCATTTGCGTGGCCGACAATACCTTCGCCAGCCCCTGGATCCAGCGCCCGCTGGAGCTGGGATTCGACATCGTGGTGCACTCCACCACCAAGTACCTCAACGGCCACTCCGATGTGATCGGCGGCATTGCGGTGGTGGGCCAGAATCCTGAACTGGCCGAGCGCCTGGGCTTCCTGCAAAACTCCGTGGGCGCGATTGCCGGGCCGTTCGACGCCTTCCTGACCCTGCGCGGGGTGAAGACCCTGGCGCTGCGTATGGAGCGCCATTGCAGCAACGCACTGGAACTGGCGACATGGCTGGAGCAACAGCCGCAGGTGGCGAGGGTTTACTACCCGGGGCTGGCCTCGCACCCGCAACATGAACTGGCACGCCGACAGATGCGCGGGTTTGGCGGGATGATTTCGGTGGACCTGAAAAGCGACCTGGCGGGTGCGACACGCTTCCTGGAAAACGTGAAGATCTTTGCCCTGGCCGAGAGCCTCGGCGGTGTGGAAAGCCTGATCGAGCACCCGGCAATCATGACCCACGCGAGCATTCCGGCGGCGACCCGGGCGCAGTTGGGGATTGGTGACGGGTTGGTGCGGTTGTCGGTGGGGGTTGAAGATGTGGAGGACCTGCGGGCGGATTTGGCGCAGGCATTGGCGCTGATCTAACCACGCCCCGTCACTGTAGGAGCGAGCTTGTTCGCGAAGAACCTGAGGGCGCCGCATTGAATCAGGATGCCAGCGTCATCGTTAACGACCTTCGCGAGCAAGCTCGCTCCTACAGGGAGCTATATCAGGCTCACGCCAATGACGCCCGCCAGTCCGAATAAACAGATCAACCCCACGCCATAAGCGACCGTACGCCATGGCTGCCGGCTGCGCAGGTGCATCAGCGTATGCACCACCCTTGCCACGGTGAACGTACAGCACAACCAGGCAGTCATGACGCTGGGGGCATCCAACGCCACGCACAATCCGCCCAACACAAAAAACAACGGAATGTTCTCCAGGTCATTCGCCCAGGCCCTGGCGCCTCGGCTGACTTGCGGCAATTCCTGCGAATTAGCCGCCCGCTTGAAGAAGCCGGCATCCTCACTGTTGATGAACGCAAGGTGCCTGAGGCGGAAATAGCCTTGATAGCAAGAGATCGCCAGCATCTTGATGAACAGCACCAACACGCACAGGGCATACACCTTCATCATCGGCTCCCCGAACGGCGGCGGAACCCGTTGACCACCAGATACAGCAGCGGCCCCACGGACACAAACACCGCCGTTATCAACCAATAAGGCAACACCGACACCAGGGATTTGCCTCTGGCCCGCGCATCCCGGTACATCCAAATACACGCCATCAGCGCCATCAGGTACAGGTCAATCACCACCTGGGCGGTGTCCGGCCTCGATATCAATTCAAGCCCGAACGCCATGAGCGACTGCTCGGCCATCAGCATCGTAATCACGGTGTACAGGGCAAACGCCAACAACCCGACAAGGGCGGTCCAGGGTCTGTGCATGTTCTCCTCCTTGGAGACGAGGGTTCGGGAAGCTGCACATTAGTGATAACGTCCGTCCCTTCTCAATGACCTCACAGGTCATCGACATCACCGACCCGCACGGCCAGAGTCAGCCCATGAGCAGCCAACCTTTCCCCCGCGCAACCCCCGACACGCCCGCCGGCGCGCAACTGCGCGTGCTGCGTCGGCAGGCCAGATTGAGCCAGCTGGAACTGGCGCTGATCACCGGGGTTTCCCAGCGCCACTTGAGCTGTATCGAGACCGGCCGTGCCAAGCCTGGCCCGGGCACCTTGCACAACTTGCTGATGGCCCTCGAGGCCCCGCTGGAGCAGTGCAACAACGTATTCCTGGCCGCCGGCTTCGCCCCGCGCTATGAGGCCACCCCGCTCGCTTCACCGTCGATGGAAGCTATTCGCGAGGCCATCAACCATGTGCTGCACGCGAACAATCCTGCACCGGCAATCGTGCTGGGCAGCCATTGGGAAGTGCTCGCCGCCAATGCCAGTACCCACGTGCTGTTCGATCTGGTGGGGATCAAGCCGGAAGCGGCTGAAGGGCTGAATTTGTTGGTCACCCTGCTGCAGCCTGGCGGGCTGGGTGATCACTTGATCAACGCTGAAGAAATCCGAACCGTCGCCTGGCAACGGGCATCCCGCGAGGCGTTGGGCAATCCGCAACTTGCCAGGATTCTGGACAGCCTGCCGGCGCCGCAGAGCCCCGGGGCCTTGGCCCATGAGCTGCCGCCGCTGCTGCTGACACGCCTCCACTCCCGGGAAGGTGAGTTGAACTTCATGTCGACCTTCACCACCTTTGGCATGCCGCAGGACATCACGGTGACCTCGTTGCGCATCGAGCATTTGATTCCGGCGGATGCACAGACGTGGCAGGTGATGACCGCGGCGTATGAACGGTCGAAATAGGCAATGCCTTGCCGGATCCGGCAACCCCTGCCCACTCCCCGCCCCCGGCGGCCCCGCAGCACAAGGCTTGCAGCTTATGGCCTGACTATTGCTGTGCTCCTGTTACCAACCAGGGAGCAACATCATGATCGGAAGCACCAGCCTTATCGCACTGGCCCAGAAGAGCCTGACCCAGTCCATGGAAAACGGCACGCTTCGGGCCGGGAGGATCGAGGTCATCAACGCCACACCAGAGATCAAGGCCAAGCTGGAAGCCAGCTATCAGGAGCAAGTGATCTCGACCGCGCAAACCGTTGCCACCGCCAGAGCCAATCCGTCGTGGGCGACCTTCGACGATAAAAGCAATGCCGTCGAATTGCCTGATGTGCAGTCACTCAGCAAAAGCGACGCCACCCATGTGGCCAACGGTCTTCAGTACCTGCTGGACATCGGGCGCCTGGATGGCAAGACCGTCACCGCGAAAAATGGCGACCAGTCGACAGATAACATCGCCGTATACAAGGACTGGCTGCAGGCGCACATCGGCGTTGATGTGCAAGCCTGAAGGGGCTCACACCATCGGCACGGCAATCAGCAAGATCGCCGTGCCATGGGTCGCCGTCGCGGCCACCACACCGTAGCGAATCCGCACCAGGCCGCAGGCCAGCCCTTCAATCAGGGTAAACGCCAGCACCGGCCAGCCCAGTTGCGTCACGCTCAGCGCCAGGAATGAATGGCACGCGGCGAACGCCAGCGCACTGAGCAACGCTGCGCGCAGGGGCGTGACGTGTTGTTCGAGATAGCCCTGCAGGAAGCCGCGAAACAGCACCTCTTCCAGTGCATTCGCGCAGTAGGCAAGCACCAGCATGCCCATCAGCCAGGTCCCGTAAACCGGCTCAATGCCTTGATACAGTCGCAATGGCAGGCCGATCAAACACCCGGCCCCGAGGCCCACCGCCAGGCCCGCCCAACGATTGCCCTTGAACAGCACCGTCAGCTGCCACAACTCCGGTGCCAGGCGTGCGAGCAGCGCAATCAGCCCAAGGGATAACCCGCCCAGCGCGGCCAGCACCAACGGGTTGGCCGTGAACTCGATCTGCACCTCGCGGCTTAGCGACCACAGGCCCAGCGGCGTCATCGCATCACGCATCAGCACAAAGGCCAGCAGCAGGATAACGATGCGCAAGCCCGGCAATGTCTTCGGCGTGAGGCCGAACCACAGGCCAAACAGGATCAGCCCTGGAAGCAGGTAGATTCCATAGTGGATCAGTACCGCAAACGCCTCGGTGATCACCCGGCGTCAGTCCCTTGCCACGGCAATCATGTCGATTTCCACCGCCGCGCCCTTGGGCAGTTGCAGCACGCCCACCGAGGTACGCGTGTGCGACCCGGCCGCCCCCAGAATCTCGTTCAACAAGTCGGACGCGCCGTTGGCCACCTCGCTTTGCTGGTCGAAGTCATCCGCGCTGCGCACGTACACATTGATCTTCAAGATCGCCTTGACCTGATCCAGCGAACCCAGTGCCTGCTTGAGCAACCCCAGGCACCGCAGTGCGCTGACGCCCGCGGCAATTTGTGCGTCGGCCAGGCTGAGGCTTTCGCCGACCTTGCCGGGCAGCACGATGGCGTCACCCACCCGGGGGATCTGGCCGCTGATGTAGATGTGATTGCCGTCCCGCAACAACGGCGTGTAGTTGCCGCCGATCTTGAACTCGTTGAGCTGGTAACCGAGGCGCGTCATGGCCGCCGCGTACTTTTGATCCGGTGTCATTTTATTTTCCTTACTGATCAAGACGGACGTGTATTCAAAAAAACAATAACAGCCAAAATTATAAGAATCACTCTCAACGAAAATGCCAGACTTTCCTTAGCGACTTTCCGCAATGCTATCTCTTCTGCGTCCGACGGTTTTGTACCAAGGCGCATAATATCCTGTACAAAATTCAGCACGCATCCAAAAACAACGTGAGAAAACCAGGCATCAAACTTGGCCAATGGGTACGGCAATACAAACGTCAGAATAAACGCAATCACGCCCGCCATCACTTTGGTTTCTTGGAACGTAGCTCCAGGAAAAACAAACACCGAAGCGGCAACAGGGTTACTTATCTCGAGCTGAGACAAGGCTTGATAAACCAGCGCCGGAAAAATAATCGGCAGATATGGCTTTATCTTATGATATCGCTCAAGGCTTTTTTGACCATTGGACAATGAAGAAAGCAAAAACAGCAGAACTAAAACCAAGCCTGCATAATTAGCCAGGTATTCCTTCAGCTGTCCAAGTAAGAGCAATAGCACGAACATCAACAGCATCGCTAGATTCGATAAAATGGCGGACCAGCGCAACAAATCCATCGACTTGATAGCCGGCCAGTGCCGCGCCAATTTTTTTGAAACGTTAATAGCCAGCGCATGCCTCCTTAAAGAGGCCTCATTTAACTCAATCGCAGCCATCTCATCAACGACGACACTGATTACGCGCATGTAAAATATCAGAAGACCAATGAGTGTCCCAACAACGCCCAGCACAATCGAGAGTATCATTTAGATTTTCCGTCAAAAACATCTTGCAATCTATTGGCCAGCTTGTCATTTCCCGCAGCAATGACATTAACTTTACGAACACTCCACACCGCGAGAACTCCGAACAGAAAAAAATAAACAAGCGGTAGATCAGAGGATGTGGCGTCCGCAAACCACGGAGCGAAAAAAAACACCACAACAGCCGCAAGCAGCGTTCCTAATATATGTAGAACTTGGGCAATCATAATCCCCATTATTACTCCTTGACCGCTGAGATAAAAATTTAAATATGCCTTAATGCACAGGCGTGATTATAAAATTCATGGACCGCACGAAACACTATCCAGCAACTTCGCCACTGGGTATTACTTCAAAAAGTGTTAAATAACGTAACCCCCCTTATCACCGCAGTCAGACAAGAAGCCCCTAGATCTACGGTGCAATATAACTGCGATGAATCCCCCACTAGCTTTCTGGAGGATCGTTCTTCAATCCACAAGCAATCCCAATGATATCAATGCGATATCATTTTCGTCTATTTGTCTTTTGGTCGACGGCACCTTTACCGCCCCTCCGGTGTTCACTGCCGCCGCCTCCATTCATCCACCACATCGCCCATGGTCTTGGGGATGTCGTTGCGAATCCACGCCATGAAATCACGGTCGAACCTGAAACCGGCACCGCACTGTTCAAGCATGAAGCGGCGCACATTCTGGGTGTTTTTGTACTGCGGGGTAACGGGGGTAGCGCGTTGGATCGAGTCACTGTGCCAATCAAAAAGCATTGCATTCTTTCCCCGGTGTGGGTGCTCCGGCCACAGCATAGCCATGTGCCATTTCGACAGGAAACACCAGCCTTTAATTCTCAAGTGATATGACGACCAGAAATAATCAATGACGCCGAAATTATGGACAAATACAAATTTCACTTTCCTTGACGGTCCGAAATACGGCATGGTTGTACGACGACTATAAAACCTCTTCTGTGTCGTACCAGTACCCCACAACAACAAGGAAACACCCATGCAAAACGTCAAGGTTCTGATTGGTTTTCTGTGCCTGTTCAGCGGCTACGCGGCGGCCGCGCCTGCCGCAAGTGACAAGGATGTAGCCGCTGCGGTCGATCACCTGACCCAGGCCATGCTGCACAAGGACATCCCGCAACTGCAGGTACTCACCGCCAACAACCTCACCTACGGCCACTCCAGCGGCAAGATCCAGAACAAGCAGGAATTCATCGCCGACATTGAAACCGGCAGAAGCGGTTTCAAGACCCTGGAAATGCAGAAACAAACCATCACCCTCAATGGCGACACCGCCCTGGTGCGCAACCACTTTTCCGCCCAGGCGGTGAACAGTGGTGTTGAGGTGCCTACCGAAATTGAAAACTTCCAGGTCTGGCAGAAGCAGAAAGGCAAGTGGCTGCTGATTGGGCGCCAGGCTTACAAGTTCTGATAGCAGGCGGATGCTTTCCTGTGAGGGGGGAGCTTGCTTTGGTGAGGAGTTTGCAGTGAAGAGGGAGCTGCTGTGAAGAGGGAGCTGCTGTGGCGAGGGAGCTTGCTCCCGCTGGAGTGCGCAGCGCTCCCGCTTTTTTTGGGGCCGCTACGCAGCCCAGCGGGAGCAAGCTCCCTCGCCACAGCAAGCTCCCTCGCCACAGCAAGCTCCTCACCACAGCAAGCTCCTCATCACAGCAGCTCCCTCGCCACTTAGCAGACTCCCTCGCCACAGTCATATCAAAGGCCATCAGGAGGCCTAGTACGCCTCCACCGCCCAGCGCACCTTCACCAGCGCCTCGCGCAGCACCTCCCGGTCCACCGACCCCAGCGCCACACGCAAGGCATGGGGCACGTGGGCCGAAACAGCAAACGGTTCGGCGGTGGACACCGAGATGTTTTCCCGCGCCAGCGCCATGGTGATCTGGTCGGCGCGGGCGTCTTCCGGCAAGGGCAGCCACAAGAAATACGAAGAAGGATGGCGGATCACATTGAGCCCCGCCAACACCTCATCAGCCACCACCTGGCGAGCCCGGGCATCCTCGCGTTTTTGCGCTTCCAACTGCTGCACCGTGCCGTCGTCGATCCATGCGGCGGCAACAGCGGTCATCACCCCCGGGGTATTCCAGGTGGTGGCCATGACCGTACGTTCCAGCGCCGCCATCCACTGCTGAGGCGCGGCCACGAACCCCACCCGCAGGCCGGTGGCGACACTCTTGGACAGCCCCGACACGTACACCGTGCGCTCCGGCGCCAGTTCGGCCACAGGCGGCGGCGCGTCCTCGGCTAAAAACGCATAGGCAGCGTCCTCGATCAGGATCAGGTCATGCCGACGGGCAATCGCTACCAAGTGTTCACGCTGCGCCATGCTCATCACCCAGCCCAGCGGGTTATGCAAGGTCGGCATGCTGTACACGGCGCGTACCGGGCGCCGGGCACAGAGCTTTTCGAGGAAGGCCAGGTCCGGGCCGGTCGCGGTCACCGGGACCGCGACGATTTCCAGATGCAGCGTCTCGGCCAGTACCTTGAACCCGGAATAGGTCAGCGCATCCACCGCCACCACATCGCCGGGTTTAAGCAGCGACATCATGGTCACCGCCAGCCCGTGCTGGGCCCCGCTGACGATCAGCACCTGCTCCGCGTGCACCGTGAGCCCCCGGCTCGCCAGATGCCGCGCCACCGCCGCACGCTCATGCAGGCGGCCGGCGTGGGGCTGGTAGCGCAGCAGCGAGGCCAGGTCGCCGGACAGCGCCAACTGGCGCAAGGCAGTGCGCAGCAGGTCGGTCTGGCCCGGCAACGACGGGTAGTTGAAGTTGAGATCGATCATGCCCGCCGCCACGGCAATCTGGCCGACGCCCTGCCCCGGCGACAGCGCAATTTCCCGCACAAAGGTCCCGCGTCCGGTCTCGCCGCTGACCAACCCCATGGCCTCCAGCTCGGTGTACACCCGGCTGGCTGTAACCAACGCCAGGCCGTGGCTCGCGGCCAACTGGCGGTGGGTCGGCAAACGGGTACCCGCCGCCAGCGTGCCGGAGCGGATATCCCGGGCGAAGGTGTCCACCAGGGTCTTGTAGCGGGCGCGAGGCATAGGCGATGTATCCATGACAATTTTTTGATTGTCTTAATGGTGAATCATAGGATGCGAAGGACGCAACTTATCCTTCATCGAGCCCGACGCCCATGGAACGCACCACCCACCTCAACACCCGGGAACACAACGCCAGCGGCTGGCTCAATGGCTTTATCGGCGTGGTGATCTTCAGCGGCTCGCTGCCCGCCACGCGCCTGGCGGTGCTGGAATTCGACCCGGTGTTCCTGACCGTCGCCCGCGCCACCATCGCCGCCCTGCTCGGCCTGTGCCTGCTGTGGCTGTTCAAGGAAAAACGCCCGGCCCGCAGCCATTTGCTGCCCCTGGCAATCGTCGCGCTGGGGGTGGTGATCGGCTTTCCGCTGCTTACGGCATTGGCCTTGCAGTACGTCACCAGCGCCCACTCCATCGTGTTTGTCGGCCTGCTGCCGTTGGCTACGGCGGTGTTTGGCGTGGTGCGCGGCGGCGAGCGGCCCAAGCCGGTGTTCTGGTTGTTCTCGATCCTGGGCAGCCTGCTGGTGGTCGGCTATGCCGTTGCCCAAGGCTTGAGCGCCGCGCCCGCCGGGGATTTGCTGATGCTGCTGGCAATATTGGTGTGCGGCCTGGGTTATGCCGAAGGCGCCAAGCTGTCGCGCACCCTGGGCGGCTGGCAGGTGATCTGCTGGGCGCTGGTGGTCTCGCTGCCGATTGTCGCGCCGCTGACGGCCATCCTCAAACCCGCGTCGTTCACCGGCATCAGCCTGCCGGCCTGGCTGAGCCTGGCCTATGTGTCGCTGTTCAGCATGCTGATCGGGTTTGTGTTCTGGTATCGCGGGCTGGCCCAGGGCGGTATCGCGGCCGTGGGGCAATTGCAGTTGCTGCAACCGTTCTTTGGCCTGGCACTGGCGGCGACGCTGCTGCATGAGCAAGTGAGCCTGGGCATGCTTCTGGTGACTGTGGCGGTGATTGCCTGCGTGGCGGGCGCGAAGAAGTTTGCGCGCTAGTCGGCCTTCCTCAACATCAACAACGCGATAAACAGCCCGCCGGCCACGCCGACACTGATCATCAAGCCATGAGGGCTGACATAGGACACCGTCGCCCCCGTGGCAATCGGCCCGAGCACGCTGCCCAAGGTGTAGAACAGCGCAATCGCAGTCATCGCGGTAGACACTTGGTGCTCGGCCACCCGGTCTCCTGCCTCGATCACCGCCAGGGTGTTCATGCCGCCAATCGCGCCGCCCCATACAAACACGATCAGCGCCGACAGCCACGGCAGCCCTTGGCTGAACGGGATCGCCAGGGTGCCCAGCAGCACCACCAGGCCACAGGCCAACTGGCCGGTCTTGTACGAACTTTTATCCGCCATCCAGCCAATGGGCAGTTGCAGCACGGTGCCGCCGAGGCCGAATACCGAGATCAACAACGTCGCCGCCGCCAGCACATAGCCCGCCGAAAGGCTGTAGGCGCCAAGGAAAGATACCGATGAGGTCTCCGAGAACCCGGCGATAAACGCGCCGCACAAGGCCACCGGAATCACGCTGAACAGTTTGCCGTGGCGTTTCTCCGCCGGTGTTTTCGGCCGCGAATCGTGCCCTTTCAAGCTCAACGCAAGGCCACCGGACAGCAGCACGATAGCCGCACAGGCGTAATAGGGAATCGCACTGTCGACCCCGAACACCACCAGCAGCAAGGGCCCGACGGCAATCCCCAGGCCCATCAGGGTTTCGTGCACGCCAATGGCCCGGCCGCGTTCGCTGTCGGTGGCCACGGAAACGATCCAGGTATCACAGGCGATCCAGCGCAGGATCAAGCCGATGCCCAGCACAAAGTTCAGGGCGAACAGCAGCGCCAGTTCGCTGGTCAGCGTCATGCCGATCAGCCCCAGCACGGTCAGGACCACACTGAGCAGATTGGCCCTGACCAACCCCAGGTGCCCCAACAACCGTGGCACGACCTTGTACAGCAGCAGGATCGCGATCCACGAGGCGCTGACGATCACGCCGATTTTCGCCGGGTCCACGCCCTTCTGTTCCAGGGACAACGACAGCAACGGCGTGATGGTGCCGATCTGCACGATCTGGGACAGCACCGACAGGGTGTTGATGCGGGTCAGGGCCAGCCAGCGTTGTCTGTCGCTGTAAGCAATATCATCCATGACGTTACCGCCTTGATTCAGAGCTGCCAGAATCTCAGCTCTCAGCGTTCAGGCGCAACCATCTTGAACTTGATGACGATCTCATTGGACACCACGCTGTCCGCCCACTCCCCCGCGCCGATCTTGAAGTCGTCGCGCTTGAGCACGAATTCACCGTCGAACACGCCGATGCCGCTCTGTTCCTTGAGGGCCACCTTGACCTCCACCGGTTTGGTCTGGCCCTTGAGGGTCAGGTTGCCGCTGAACAGGTAGCGGCTGCCGCCCAGGTCGGTGATGTGGGTGGAGGTGAAGGTGCCCACCGGGTAAGTCGTCATGTCGAACCAGCCGGGTTTGGGCAGTTCGGTGTTGGCGTCGTCGCTGCCGGCATTGATGCTCGGCAGCTGGATGGTCAGCACGGTGCTGGCAGCAGCAGGGTTTTGCGTATCGAAACTCAGGGCTGCCGAATAGGTGCCAAAGGTGCCGTACACCTGCTGGCCCATCTGGTCATAGGTGAAACTGATGGTGCTGGCCGCCGGGTTGACGTCGGTGTATTCCACGGCATACGCATTGGACAGGGTGCCGAGGGTAAGGAAGGCCGCTAGCAATCGACGTTTCATGGGATTCTCGAGTGGGAATGGAACACGCTGTGCACTGCTAACAGCGTAGGTGCTGGATTTATTCACGCCCCTGGCATTAGGCTCATGCCGGATGGAACTCAAACAACAAGGAGCCACGATGCCCGCGCTTTCCCTGCAAGACACCACCGCCCCCGAAGGCGTCTGCTACGGCTGCGGCAGCAGCAACCCCCACGGCCTACACATCAAGAGCCGCTGGGACGCCGACGGCATCCACGTGATCGCCGAGCACCAGCCCGACGCCCAATACTGCGGCTGGCCCGACCTGGTCTACGGCGGCTTGATCGCGATGCTGGTGGACTGCCATTCGAACTGGACCGCCATGGCCTACCACTACCGCGCCGAGCAACGCGAACCCGGCAGCCTGCCGCGTATCGACTGCGTGACCGGCAACCTGGGGATCAAATTCATCAAGCCCACCCCGATGGGCGTGCCGCTGAGCCTGCGTGCGAAAGTCGAAGGTGACGTGGGGCGCAAAAGCCGCGTGGTGTGCGAGGTGTACGCCGATGGCGTGCTGACGGCGATCGGCGATTCGGTGTTCGTGCGGGTCGACACCGGGCAATTGGCCGCCGCTGCCCATGGCCGGGAAGCCTGATCCTGGTCTACATTCAGTCCCACCGCTAATCGAGGACGCCACCGATGACTCGTCTGACCGCCAAAGACTTCGCCCCTGAACTGCTGGAGCTTTACGACGGCTACGCCCACGGCAAGATCAACCGCCGGGAATTTCTCGACCGTGCGGCACTGTTCACCTTCGGCGGGCTGACGGCCTCGGCCCTGCTCGCCGCCCTGAGCCCCAACTACGCCCTGGCCGAACAGGTGAAATTCACCGACCCGCAGATCGTCGCCGACTACATCACCTACCCGTCACCCAAGGGCAACGGCACGGTGCGCGGCTACCTGGTGCGCCCGGCCAAGGCCACCGGCAAGGTGCCGGCGGTTGTGGTGGTGCATGAGAATCGTGGGTTGAACCCGTATATCGAAGACGTGGCCCGTCGGTTGGCCAAGGCCGGGTTTATTGCCCTGGCGCCGGACGGCTTGACCTCGGTCGGCGGTTATCCGGGCAACGATGAGAAAGGTGTGGAACTTCAGCAGAAGGTCGACCCCGAGAAACTGATGAACGACTTCTTCGCCGCCATCGAATGGTTGATGCACCACGATGCAAGCACCGGCAAGGTGGGCATCACCGGGTTCTGTTATGGCGGCGGTGTGACCAACGCGGCGGCGGTGGCCTATCCGGAACTGGGCGCGGCGGTGTCGTTTTACGGGCGCCAGCCGGAGGCCAAGGATGTGCCACGGATCAAAGCGCCGATCATGCTGCACTACGGCGAACTGGATACGCGGATCAACGAGGGCTGGCCGGCGTACGAGAAGGCGTTGAAGGCGGCGGGTACCACGTATGAGGCGTTTATCTACAAGGGCGCCAATCACGGATTCCACAATGACTCGACGCCGAGGTATGACGAGGCGGCGGCGAATCTGGCGTGGGAGCGGACGCTGGGTTGGTTCAGGAAATACCTGGCCTGAACACAGCGCTCAGGTAGGACCGGGCTTATGTGGGAGCCGGGCTTGCCCGCGATGGCATCACCTCGGTGTGTCAGATACACCGCGGTGATGCCATCGCAGGCAAGCCAGCTCCCACAGTGATTCAGCTGTTTCCCGGGTCAGTGCTCCAGCGCATACCGCCGGCAGTGGTTGAGATACCCTTCCTCATGGCTCCCCACCAACTGCACCACACTGGTCCACAGCCACGACGGCGCATCCAGCTGCTTGGAGCGGTTCTCCTGCAACATCGCCATCCAGTCCTTGCGCGTGTCCCGATCCATCTGCCGTGCATGGGCCACGCCCACCACCCGCGCGAGGTACCCTGCCGCGTGCATCGCATCAATCTCACTCAGCTCATCCAGCTCCAGCTTCATGTCCTGGGGCAGCAATTCGCGGATGAAAAAACCGTGATCCAGGAACCGCGTCGCCAACATTCGCCCTCCCAACGCCGGTGAAAGGTGCCGCGCGCCCTCCACCACCCGCCGGCCATTATCCCTGGGCATCTTTGCCCGGGCCGCACGCGGAGCAGCAGCGCCTACTGCTTCCTTGATATCGAGCAGGCAGTATTCCTGATCCGACTTGTCTCCTACTCCCAGCAACACCGCATAGCGCAACAGCCCAAGGGAGCTGCAGCCCTTGACCCAGTAAGCCGAGTCCAGCAGCTCGACCGTGTCGTCGTTGGAGCGGCCCTTGAGCGAAGTCACCAGCCGGTGGATTTCATCCGACGCACACAGCGTTTCCAGGGCTGATTTTTCCCCCCGCGACAACGACCAGAAATGCTTGCCCAACGGAATCGTCGGCCGGGTGTTTTCAATGCGTTCGCGGGCCAGGTTTTTCCAGGTGCGTTCCACCGCGCTACGCATCCCGGACTTCACCTGGGACGGACGCGGCGGTGCCTCGTCGGGCTTGTCCTTAAATGCCTGGGCGTAGCCCACCATCATCTCTTCGAGCATGCGGGCGGTGGTCACCCCCGGCAAATCCGAGCCCCGGGCAGCAGTGGCCAGGGACAACGCCAGGCGCACCAGGTCATGGGCCGGGTTGCCGATCACCGCCTGGTCAAGGTCGCGGATATGCATGTCGATCCGGCCCTTGGTGTCGCCCGTAGGCCCAAGATTGCCGGCGTGGCAGTCGCCGCAGATCCAGATCGCCGGCCCGTGGGGCAAGCGCCGGCCGTGCTGGCTGTGGAGCCACTCATAAAACTGAACCGTACTGCCCCGCACGTAAGCGTGGGCGGAGCGCGCCATCTTCAGGTTGCGCAGTTGCGTGAGGTGAGGCATTCGCGAAGAAGGACGCGGAGTTTTCATGAAAGTACTCGTCGTGGAGATACGGTAGAGGCTGGCCCGCGACAAATGTTTCATTTTGTTTCAGAGGATTTTATTAATAAGCCACGCCAAATAATCCCACTGCAATCGGTCTTTCTATTCCTCCCGTCCCCGGGACTAGCATCGGGTCAACTCGATGCAGCGAGTCACAACCCTAACTGCACACATCCCCAAACACTGCCGCCCTAACAAAAGAGATAAAGCAGATGAATGAAGTGATGAACACCGCACCCGCCAAGATCAACCTGGTCAAGGCCCGAGGCTCGCTGGTATGGGACGACCAGGGCAAGGAATACATCGACTGTACCGCCCAGGCCTGGTCAAACAATCTGGGGGCGAATGACCCTCGGGTGGTGGAAGCCGCCGTCGCGCAACTGCGCGAAATGACCCACATCCGCCCCAACTTCGGCTCCCCCGCCCACACCCGGCTGGTCAAGAAACTGCGGGAAGTTTCCCCCGGCGCCCTCAACCAGATGGGCTTTGCCCTGCATGGCAGCCTCGCCGGTGAGATGGCGATGAAACTGGCCTTCAAGAACCGCACCGGCGCGCAGAACCTGCTGGTGCTGCAAGACGGCTACCACGGCCGCTCCCTGGCCACCCTCGGCGCGAGCTGGCCCCATCCGAACAACCCGTTTTTGGCGATCCAGCCGCGCTTCACCCGCGTGCCACACCCCAACCCCTACCGCACCCGCCTGGGCATGGACCCGGAAACCGAGTCGCAGCTGTGCCTCGGCCTGCTGGAAGAAACCATCCTCAAAGGTGTCGACGGTGGCGTGGCCGCCGTGATGATGGAGCCGATCCAGGGCAATGGCGGGCATATCGAATTCCCCCGCTCTTACTACAAGGGCGTACGCGAGATCTGCGACCGCCTGGGTGTGCTGCTGATTTTCGATGAGGTCCAAACCGGCTTCGGGCGCATGGGCACGATGTTCGCCGCTGACTATTACGACGTACTGCCCGACATCATCGTGTTCGGCAAAGGCGTCGGCGGCGGCTTCCCCCTGGCCGGGATCCTGGCCGACGACAAGCTCAAGTGGTTCGACGAAGGCGAAGAAGCCCTGACCTTCGGCCACTTCCCGGTCTCGCTGGCCGCCGGCTACGCCACGGTGGAAGCCATCGTCGCCGACAACCTCTGCGAAAAGGCGCGGGACTCCGGCGAGTACATCACCGCCCGCCTCAAGGAGATGCAAACCCGCCACCCGTTGATCGGCGACGTGCGCTGCCCCGGGCTGATGGCCTCCATCGAACTGGTCAAGGACCGCACCACCAAGGAACCGGCCTGCCGGGAATCCCAGGAGGTGTATCGCCTTGGGGTGGAGCGCGGCGTATTGTTTGGCGAAAGCCGTTACGCCGGGCTCGGCAACCTGATCAAGGTCAAGCCGCCGCTGGATATCGAACGCCCGTTGCTGGCCAAGGCCCTCGACGTGCTGGACGAAGTGATCGGCATCATCGAGGAGCAACGGCCATGAGCACATTCGTCGAAAACACCGTGACCGCCCCGCCGAATGCCCAGGCCCCGCTGTCCAGCGATGACGCCGACCTCGCCAGCCTCGGCTACGAGCAAAAGATGCACCGCACCATGAGTTCGTTCACCTCGTTTGCCCTGGCCTTTTCCATGGTCTCGATCAATACCGGGGTGGTCACGCTGTTCGCCGACCCGTTCAACCGCGTCGGCGGTATTGGCATCCTTCTGTGGCTGCTGGTGATCCCGCTGGTGTGCTGCATCGTCATGGTCTACTGCCACCTGGCCGGGCGCATTCCGCTTACCGGCTACGCCTACCAATGGTCCAGCCGGCTGGCGGGCAATCACTTCGGCTGGTTTACCGGCTGGGTCGCGTTCACCTCGTTCGTGGCGGGTACTGCAGCCACCTCGGCGGCCATCGGCACGGTGTTCGCACCGGAGATCTGGGCCAACCCCACACAAGGCCAGATCCAAGGCCTGAGCATCGGCGCGACGCTGGTGGTGGGCCTGCTGAATATCTGCGGGATTCGCCTGGCCACGCGCATCAACGACATCGGTGCGATCATCGAAATCATCGGCACCGTGCTGCTGGCGATTGCGTTGTTCTTCGGGGTGTTTTTCTTCTTCGAACACACCCAGGGCGTGGCGATCCTGACCTCGGCGCAACCGGTGAGCGGCGGCACCGTCAGCTTCACCACCATCGCCCTCGCCACCTTGCTGCCGGTCTCGGTGCTGCTGGGCTGGGAAGGCGCGGCGGACCTGTCGGAGGAAACCAAGGACCCACGCCGCGCCGCGCCCCGGGCGATGCTGCGGGCGGTGCTGGTGTCCAGCGTGCTGGGCTTCGTGGTGTTCGCCTTGCTGAGCATTGCGATACCGGGCTCGGTCAGCGAGCTGCTCAGCCACAGCGAAAACCCGGTGATCAATATCGTGCGCCTGCAACTGGGCAACGCCGCCGGCGTGGGCATGATCGTGATCGCCTTCGCCTCGATCCTCGCCTGCCTGATCGCCAATATGGCGGTGGCCACGCGCATGACCTTCGCCCTGTCCCGGGACAACATGCTGCCGGGCTCCAGGGTGCTGGCGAAGATCAACCCGCACTTCGGCACGCCGGTGGGCGCCATCGTGCTGATCACCGCCATCGCCGTGCTGCTGAACCTGGCGAGCGGCGGGTTTGTCACGGCGATCTACTCGATGGTCGGCCTGACCTACTACTGCACCTACCTGCTGACGCTGATTGCCGCATACCTGGCCTATAAAAACGGCCGGATGCCGGGGGCGCCCGCGGGGGTGTTCAGCCTGGGTCGCTGGTTGTTGCCGATGATCGTCCTCGGCGGCCTGTGGGCCATCGCGGTGATCCTGACCCTGAGCGTGCCGGAAGAAAGCCATACTGGCGCCATCACCACCGGGGTGACACTCGGCGTCGGCGTGCTGTGGTGGTTGTTTTCGCTGCGTACACGCCTTAACAATGGCAGCGCCGGGCCGAGCAGCAAATTACTGGATCAGTAGGAGCCCCTCCTGACTAACGTCGGCTGCTCGCCACTTCCATCGCCAACTCGGCAAAGTTGCGTGCCGCCACACTCGGCTGTGGCGGCAACGCCACCGCCACTTCACACAGCGGCATATCGCTGATCACCGGGAACGCCAGGCCAGGGCGCGCATAGAAGCGTGCAGTGGACAGCGCGGTGATGCTGATCCCGCGCTCTGAGGCCACCGCCTGCAACTCGGTCTCTACCGTCGAGGCTTCATGGACGACCCGTGCCGGCTGGCCGTTGCGGTACGCATCGGCGGTCCAGAAACTGCGCCACACGCCAACACCCGGTGCAGCAATGATCGGCTCATCCAGCACATCATAGATGCTCACGCTGCTCTCCCCGGCCAACCGGTGGCTGGACGCCAGGCACGCCACGCACGGTTCGGTCACCAGGGTGTGCAACTCGATGTCCGCCAGGCCCAGCGGCGGGCGCAGCACCGAGACATCCATGCCTTCGTCGATCCCGGCATGGGGCGAGCCGAAGTCATATTCGCGCACCACCAGTTCGATCTCCGGGTAGCGTTTGGCGAACACACTGAGGATTTGGGGCATCAGGTCTACACCGGCGCCGATCAGGAAACCGATATTCAATGAGCCGCGTACGCCGCGTGCATGTTCGTGGGCGGTGCGCACCAGGCGGCTGACGCCGTTGACAATTTCCCGCGCCTCAACCAGTAACGCTACGCCGGCGTCGGTCAGTGCCACGTTGCGGGTATTGCGCTGGAACAACTGCACATCCAGCAGCGCTTCAAACTGGCGGATGGTCTGGGACAGCGCGGGTTGCGAGACATGCAGGCGGGTCGCCGCGCGCACAAAACTGAGCTCTTCGGCGACTACCACGAAGGCCTTGAGTTGACGGATGTCCACGCCGGAAGTTTGCATTGAAGCCTCTTATGATCAGTCGGCAGACCGAGTGGGAGAATAACCTGTGGTGAGAGAGCTTGCTGTGGTCAGGGAGCTTGCTGGGTCAGGGAGCTTGCTGGGTGAGGGAGCTTGCTGTGGCGAGGGAGCTTGCTCCCGCTGGGTTGCGTAGCAGCCCCAAAAAAAAGCGGGAGCGCTGCGCACTC
>NZ_JAOTOA010000019.1:0-106727 GCF_036346535.1 Pseudomonas sp. Z18(2022) | reverse complement strand
CGCACTCCAGCGGGAGCAAGCTCCCTCGCCACAGCAAGCCCCCTCACCACAGCAAGCTCCCTCACCACAGCAAGCTCCCTCACCACAGCAAGCCCCCTCACCACAGCAAGCCCCCTCACCACAGCAAACTCCCTCACCACAGCAAACTCCCTCACCACAGCAAGCTCCCTCACCACAGCGAACTCCCTCACCACAGGTCGCAGGACCTAATTCACAGCCATTTCGCGCAACCATGCCTTGAACGCCGCCATCGCCGGTGTCTCGGCCCGCGACTGCAAGCGCGTCAACCAGTAACTGCCGGTGGTAATGCCCACCTCGAACGGCTGGCGAATCACATCCGTCGCCAGCTGCCGGCTGAACATCATCGCCGGGGCCAACGCCACACCTGCACCTTGCAGCGCGGCTTCCATCATTGCCAGGGATGAATCAAACACAATGCTGCGGGGCACCAGCGTGTCAGCCGGCAGCCCAGCGGCCAGGAACCATTGCGTCCATTCATCCGCGCGGTAAGAGCGCAGCAAGGTGTGCTTCAACAGGTCCGCCGGGGCCTGCAACTGGCGGGCAATCTGCGGCACGCACAGCACTGTCAGCGGCGCTTCGAGCAACTGGCACGCCTCGGTGCCATGCCACGCTCCAGCGCCAAAACGGATCGCGTAATCCAGCCCCTCGGCGGCCACATCGACCCGGTTGTTGTTGGTGGACAGACGCAAGTCGATAAACGGGTAGCGCGCCTGGAAGTCCGCCAGCCTGGGCAACAACCAGCCCACCGCAAAGGTGCCCACCGCGCCTACCGTCAACACTTCGCGGTAATGCCCGGCTTCAAACTGGCCTAAGGTTTGCGCAATCCGGTCAAAGGATTCACGCAGCACCGGCAGCAAGGTTTCGCCTTCGCTGGTAAGCATCAGGCCCCGGGGCAAGCGTTTGAACAGCGTGACATTGAGCTGCGCCTCCAGGCTTTTCACCTGGTGACTGACCGCCGCCTGGGTGACGCACAGCTCAATCGCGGCCCGGGTAAAACTCAAATGCCGCGCAGAAGCTTCGAAAGCCCGCAGCGCGTTGAGGGGCAAATGGGAACGGAGCATAACCTGACCCTAAATTTTCTAATGACTGCTGCGAGATATCATCGTTTGTCGTAGCCGCACAATCTGCCTAAATTTGCGGCGCCCGCGCAGGTATTGGTCATCAACACATCACCTTATGGAAGCCGGATCATCATGTACGAACGTTCTTCAAAAGCACCAAGAGTCGCCATACTCGCCTTATTGCTCGGCGCGGGCAACTGCATGGCGGCCGCAGACCTGCGCCAGGTCGTGGACGGAACCATCGAACCGCTGATGCAGCAGCAAGACATTGCCGGCCTGTCGGTAGCGGTGATCCAGAACGGCAAGGCGCAATACTTTAACTACGGCGTCGCAAACAAGGACAGCCAGCAACCGGTCACCGAAAACACCCTGTTTGAAATCGGCTCGGTGAGCAAGACCTTCACCGCCACCCTCGCAGGCGTTGCCCTGGCGAACGGCAAGCTGAAACTCTCGGACCCGGCCAGCCAGTACCTGCCGGCGTTGCGTGGCGACAAATTTGACCACATCAGCCTGCTCAATCTCGGCACCTATACCGCCGGTGGCCTGCCACTGCAATTCCCGGATGAGTCCGATAACGCCAGCAAGATGATCAGCTATTACCAGCACTGGAAACCGGATTTCGCCCCCGGCACCCAACGCCTGTACTCCAACCCGAGCATCGGCCTGTTCGGCCACCTCGCCGCCCAAAGCCTGGGCCAGCCGTTTGACCGGCTGATGGAGCAAACGCTGCTGCCCAAACTCGGCCTCAAGCACACCTTCATCACCGTGCCGAAGGCGCAGATGAACCTGTACGCCCAGGGTTACGACAAGGCCGGCAAACCGGTGCGTGTCGGCCCGGGCGCCCTGGACGCCGAGGCCTACGGCATCAAGACCAGCACCTCGGACCTGATTCACTACGTTGAAGTCAACATGCACCCGGCCAAACTGGAAGAGCCGCTGCAACAGGCGATTGCCGCGACGCACACCGGTTATTACACGGTGGATGGCATGACCCAGGGCCTCGGCTGGGAGATGTACCCCTACCCGATCACCCTGGACGCCCTGACTGCAGGCAACTCGGCCCAAATGGCCTTCCAGCCCCACAAGGTCAACTGGCTGACACCACCACAAGCGCCCCATGCCGACACGCTGGTGAACAAGACTGGCGCCACTGGTGGCTTTGGCGCCTACGTGGCGTACGTGCCGAGCAAAGGCCTGGGGGTGGTGATCCTGGCGAACAAGAACTACCCGAACGCCGAACGGGTGAAAGCGGCCCATGCGATCCTGAGTGCGATGGATAAATAAAACCCTGCACACATCAAATGTGGGAGCGGGCTTGCCCGCGATGGCGGTGTATCAGTTGGCACATGTGCTGGCTGACACTCCCTCATCGCGGGCAAGCCCGGCTCCCACATTGTTTTGTGGTGTGCTTTAAGTTGGGTTTACATCCCCAGCCAGTGCGGCAAGGCCAGCGAGATGAACGGCAGGTAGGTCACCATGATCAGGAACACCAGCAGGATCATCAGCCACGGCAACGCCGCGCGGATGGTCTGGCCCAGTGTCAGCCCGGTCACCGCCGAGGTCACAAACAGGTTCAGCCCCACCGGCGGGTGCACCAGGCCAATCTCCATGTTGACCACCATCACGATCCCCAGGTGAATCGGGTCGATCCCCAGCTTCATCGCGATCGGGAAGAAGATCGGCGCCAGGATCAACACGATGGCCGACGGCTCCATAAAGCTGCCCGCCACCAGCAGCACCACGTTGACCATGATCAGGAAACCAATCGGCGTCAGGCCTTCGGAGATCACCCACGCGGTGATTTCCTGGGGGATCTGCTCAGTGGTCAGCACGTGGGCGAAGAGCATGGCGTTGGCGATGATAAACATCAGCATGATCGCCAGGCGCCCGGACTCCAGCAGGACTTTGGGGCAGTCCTTGATCTTCATGTCCTTGTAGACGAACAGCGCGACAAACGCCGAATACACCGCCGCCACCGCCGCCGCTTCCGTCGGGGTGAACATGCCGCTGTAGATACCGCCCAGGATGATCACCAGCAGCAGCAAGCCCCAGAACGCCCGGCGGGCACAGGTCAGCCACTCGCGGAAGGTCGCCCGTGGCTGGGCCGGCAGCTTCTTGATGCGCGCGACGATGTAGATCGCGACCATCAGCATCAGGCCCAGCAACAGGCCCGGGATCACCCCGGCCATGAACAGCTTGCCCACCGAGGTTTCGGTGGCCGCCGAATACACCACCATCACAATCGACGGCGGAATCAGGATGCCCAGGGTACCGGCGTTGCAGATGATCCCGGCGCCGAATTCCTTCGGATAGCCCGAGCGCACCATGCCCGCCACGGCAATCGAACCCACCGCGGCCACCGTCGCCGGCGATGAACCCGACAGCGCGGCAAACAGCATGCACGCCAACACCGCCGCAATCGCCAGGCCGCCGCGGATGTGCCCGACGCAGGCGTTGGCAAAGTCGATCAACCGTTGCGCCACGCCGCCGGTGGTCATGAACGCACCCGACAACAGGAAGAACGGAATCGCCAGGAAGGTATAGGCGTCCGAGGTTTCAAACAGCTTGATCGCCAGGGAACTCACCGAGTCCGGGCTGAACATCAGGATCGACACCGCGCCCGACAAGCCCAGGGAAATCGCGATGGGCACGCCGAGGAACATGAACACGAACAGCAGCAAAAACAGACACAGAACGGCCATCAGTGACGCTCCTCATGGCTGCCGGCCAACTTGCTGGCTTCACCGGCTTCGTCGGCTAGGCCCAGCCCGGTTTGGCGGTGGGTGAAGATGCGATAGAAAATTTCCAGGTAGCGGATGAACACCAGGGCGAAGCCGATGGGCACGATCACCACGATGTCGCTGACATCGATGCCGAACTTGTCGAGGTCTTCGGCGCCGATACTGGCGGTCATCACCGCACTCAGCCACTTGTAGCTGGCGACCATGAACAGCCCGGCGTACGCGAGGCAGCACAGGCAGGCCAGCATGCCCAGCAGGCGCTGGACCCGGCGCGGCGTCAGCTTGACCAGGGCGTCCACGCCAAGGTGGCCGGCGGTGCGCACGCCGTAGGAAATACCGAAGAAAATCAGCCAGCCGAACATGGCCTTGGTCAGCGCCACGCTCCAGGTCATATCCTGGGCCCAGCCCATGGTGTGGTCACCCAGGGCGTTGAAGAAGCCGCTGCTCCACGCCCACTTATCAGCGAGGGCAAAGAACAGGGTATAGATGTTGTTGAGCATGACGTAGACAAAAGTCACCAGGGTCATGGCGGCCAGCAGGATGGCGATAAAGCCTTCCTCCAGGTGCTCCCAGATGCGCCTTAGCGTTTGCATGGCAAAACCTCGCGAAACTGGACGGGGATATTCACGACAAGTCACTGACGAAACCGGATCAATGTGGGAGCTGGCTTGCCTGCGATGCGGGCGACTCGGTCTTTCAGGAACACCGAGGTGATGCCATCGCGGGCAAGCCCGCTCCCACAGGAGTCGGGCTGTGTCAGCGATCGGTTACTGGTTCGACGCGTCGGCGGCCTTGATCAGGTCCGCCCCGATTTCACCTTCAAACTTCTGCCACACCGGGCGCATGGCTTCGCGCCACAGCTGGCGCTGCTCGGGGGTCAGTTCGATGATTTCGCTGGTCTTGGCGTCGATGATCTTCTGCTTGGCCGACTGGTTCAGCGCTTCGGCCTGTTTGTTCACCTCGACGGTGACTTCGACCATGATCTGGTCCAGGGTGGTGCGCACGTCCGGCGGCAGGCCGTTCCAGAACTTGGCGTTGGTGATCACCATGTAGTCGATCAGGCCATGGTTGGATTCGGTGAAGTACTTCTGCACTTCGTTGACCTTCTGGCTTTCATAGTTCGACCAGGTGTTCTCGGTGCCGTTGACGGTGCCGGTCTGCAAGCCCTGGTACACCTCGGCAAAGCTCATCTTGCGCGGGTTGGCGCGGATCGCCTTGAACTGCTCTTCCAGCACGCTTGAGGCCTGCACGCGGAACTTCAGGCCACGGGCATCCTTGGGCTCACGCAGTGCCTTGTTCGACGACAATTGCTTGAGACCGTTGTGCCAATAGGCCAGGCCGAGGATGTTCTTGTCTTGCATCGAGGTCAGCAGCGCCTTGCCCTGGGCGGCCTGGAAGCGGTCGACCGCCGCCAGGTCGTTGAACAGGAACGGCAGGTCGTAGATCTGAACTTGCTTGGTGTATTGCTCAAACTTGGCCAGGGACGGCGCCAGCATCTGCACGTCTCCCAGCAACAGCGCTTCCATCTCCTTGCCGTCGCCGAACAGCGAGGAGTTGGGGTACACCTCGACTTTCACCCGGCCCGGCAGGCGCTCTTCAGCGAGCTTCTTGAACAGCAACGCGCCCTGGCCCTTCGGGGTGTTTTCTGCGACGACGTGGGCGAACTTGATCACGATGGGGTCGGCCGCCTGGGCCAGGCCCGCGGCAAACAAGGTGGCGGCGCAGAACAGCGCCCGAGAAAGCTTGAGCATGGAAATCACCTTCTTATTGTTGTGTTATAGGGGCAAGGTGCCTGATGTCACGCGTATAGAGAATTTCGAATTTTAGATACCTGCGTTCGGCGTGGACGAACGCCGACCTGGCTGACAACCGAGATCAACTGTAGGAGCTGGCTTGTGTGGGAGCTGGCTTGCCTGCGATGCAGGCACCTCGGTGCTTCAGACAACCCCATTGATCCCATCGCGGGCAAGCCCGGCTCCCACACAAGCCCGTTCCCACATGTTTACGGTTGCGCAGCCAATAATCTTTGAGCCCGCAGCAACACCGGCGCATCGACCATCTGCCCGTCCAACTGGTACGCCCCTGCCCCATGGGCACCGGCCTCCACCACCCGCTTGGCCCACGCCAGATCCTCGGCGCTGGGGGCCAACGCCTGATGAATCACCGCCACTTGCTTGGGATGGATGCACAGCGCGCCGGCAAAACCCATTTCATAGGCATGCCGAATCGAGCGGCGCAGGCCTTCGGGGTCGTCGATGGCCGGGTGCACGCCGTCCAGCGGCGCCACCAGCCCGGCGGCGCGGGAATGCACGATCAAGGCCAGGCGGGCCTGGTCCAGGGCAAACTGGGCGGCCGGGGAATTGCTGCTCAGGTTCAGGTCCAGCGCCAGGTCCAGGCCGCCGAATGACAGGCGCTCCACCGCCGGCGCATGAGCGATTTCCGCCACCGCCAGCAAGCCCCGCGCACTCTCGATGATCGGCCAGATGGCCTTGCCCGTTGCCGCAACCACGGCCACCTGGGCCGCGCTTTCAACCTTGGGCAGCAACACCCCCGCGACCCCGGCGTGGGCCTGACAGAACGCCACATCGGAAAAATGCTCGGGATGCTCCGGCGCGTTGATCCGTACCCACACCCGCGCCGCCGGCGTTGCCTGCAAAAACACCCCGAGGTTGTCCCGGGCCTGGCGCTTGAGCGGCTCTTCCACCGCGTCTTCAAAGTCCACAATCACCGCATCGGCGCCACTGGCCAAGGCCTTGGCAAACCGCTCCGGTCGGCTACCCGGTACAAACAGCGCAGAGCGCACAAGAGAGGTTGGCATCGTTCAATTCCTTATCAGATAACGCCGCGTGCACGCAGGCTGTCGATGGCTTCAGCGGAGTAACCCAGCTGGTCGAGAATCCCCTGGCTGTGCTGTCCCAGCCCCGGCACCGCGTCCATCCGCGGGGTGAACGCGGCATTGCGGGCCGGTGGCAGCAACGAGGGCAACTTGCCCGCCGGGCTGTCGACTTCGCGCCAGCTGTCGCGAGCCTTGAGCTGCGGGTGGTCCCACACGCCTTGCATATCGTTGACTCGGGCGCTGGCGATCTGCGCGTCTTCCAGGCGCTGGATCACGCCCTCGGCGCTCATCTGCGCAAAGCTGTCGACGATGATCTGACGCAGTACCTCGCGGTTTTCCGAACGCTTGAAGTTGGCCGAGAAACGCTCGTCAGTGGCCAGCTCCGGGGTGAGCAGCACTTTGTCGCAGAACGCCGCCCATTCGCGCTCGTTCTGCAAACCGAGCATCACCGTGCCGCCGTCGCCGGTGGGAAACGGCCCGTAGGGGTAAATCGTCGAATGCGCGGCACCTGCGCGCGGTGGCTGGGGTGCGCCGTCGAAGGCGTAGTACATCGGGTAGCCCATCCACTCCACCAGGCTTTCCAGCATGCTGACGTCAATGCGGCTGCCCAGCCCGGTCTTGCCCCGCAGCAACAGCGCCGAGAGGATGCCGCTGTAGGCGTACATCCCGGCGGAGATGTCGGCGATGGAGCAGCCGGCCTTGGCCATCTGGTCTTCACCCGGGCCACCGGTGACCGAGAGAAAGCCGCCCTCGCTCTGGATCAGCAGGTCATAGGCCTTTTTCTTCTCATACGGGCCACCCTCGCCGTAGCCGGAGATGTCGCAGACGATCAGCCGCGGGAAGCGCTCATGCAGCGCCTCGAATGACAGGCCCATGCGTGCGGCGGCGCCCGGCGCCAGGTTCTGCACCAGCACGTCGGCGTCGCCCAGCAGGGCTTCCAGGATGTCCCCGGCATCAGCGTGCTTGAGGTCCAGGGTCAGGCTTTCCTTGGAGCGGTTGGTCCACACGAAATGCGAGGCCAGGCCGCGCACGCGCTCATCGTAGCCACGGGCAAAGTCGCCGGCGCCCGGGCGTTCGATCTTGATCACGCGCGCGCCCAGGTCGGCCAGCTGGCGGGTGCAGAACGGCGCGGCAATCGCGTGTTCCAGGCTGACGACAGTGATGCCGTCCAGCGGTCGTTGATTAGCAGTCATGGCAGCTCCTTAAAGCCAGTGAGCCAGGGAGGCGACGTTGCGCAGATCCCAGACCTTGTCGATCAGCCCGGCGGTTTGCGCGGGTGTGCGGGCGCCGCTGAACTGGGTCAGGCGCTGGAACTTGTCGGCCAGTTCGGCACGGTTCAGGGTGTTGCCGGGATCGCCCTTGGGTTCGTCGATGGCGCCGTGAACGGTGCGGCCATCAGTCGTGGTCACGATCACCCGACCCAGCCAGCGCTGGGGATAGGCACCGTCGACCTCGGGATCGAGGGTCATGCTGACCTTGTCGCGAAACGCCGCCACGGCCCCGTCGTTGAGTGCCAGCTCATGAAATTCCGTCAGCCCGGCCTTGCCATGCACGGCAATCAAACCCAGCACGGTGCCCATGGAAAACTTGGCCTGATGCACCGTCTGCGGCAGCGTCACCCGGCCCAATACGTCGATGGCGCCCTGGTGAACGCGGGTTTCCACATGGGTGATCTGGTCATGGCTGAGGCCTTCACGTTGCATCAGGTCCAGCAGCGCATCGGCGGCCGGGTGGGTGTGGCGGCATGAGGCGTGGAACTTGAACGAGGTTTCCAGCAGCGCCCAGCGGCTGCCGAGGCGATCCGACAGCTTGCCCGGGGCCGCGTCGGTGGACATGCCGGCGGCCATGCCCTGATCACCTTCCAGAATATTGCGCGCACCGGTCAGCCCGTCGGCCGTCAAATAAGCGGCCAACAGACCATCGGCCGCCGCCTTGGCGGTGTGCAGTTGCTTGGAGTCGGCGGCATCCCGCAGGAACTCCCACAGACCGGCCGCCTGAGTACCGGCACTGCCCAGCAGGTTGATGAATTGCTCTTGGTTGAAGTCGAGTAACTTGCCCACCGCGACAGCCGCCGCGAGGGTGCCGACGGTGGCCGTGGTATGGAAGATGCGGTAGTGGGAACGGCCCATGAATTCGCCGATGCGAATCCCGGCTTCGTAACCGGCCACCGAGGCCAGCAGCAACTCGCGACCGGACTTGTCGAGGTCTTGCGCCGCGGCGAAGGCCGCCGGAAACACCACGGTCGCCGGGTGCAATACCGAGCTGTTGTGCAGGTCATCCTGCTCCACCAGGTGCGACGACGCGCCGTTCACCAGCGCGGCAAAATACGCACTGCTGCTGCCCCCGCTGACGATCACCTGCGCGGGACCATTGGCCGGGCCCATCGTGTGGGCATAACGTTCGAACAGCGGGATAGGATGCGCGCCCTTGCTGGCCAGCGCCGAGGCGAGCCAGTCGAGGAACAGGTCCTCGGTGCGGGCGAGTACCTCGTCCGGCAATTGTTCGTACTTCAACTCGGCGAGGAACCGGCACAGCGCTTGGGTATGGCTCATGGTCGGTTCCTCAGAAGCTGCGTGGCAGTTCGAGCAGATGCTCGGCCACATAGGACAGGATCAGGTTGGTGGAGATCGGCGCGACCTGATACAGGCGGGTCTCGCGGAACTTGCGCTCCACGTCGTATTCACAGGCAAAGCCGAAGCCGCCATGGGTTTGCAGGCAGGCATTGGCCGCTTCCCAGGACGCCTTGGCTGCCAGGTACTTGGCCATGTTCGCACTGGCCCCGGCGTTGGCGCCGCTGTCGTATTCCTCACAGGCACGCCAGCGCATCAGGTCGGCCGCTTCGATCTCGATATGCGCTTCGGCAATCGGGAACTGCACGCCCTGGTTCTGCCCGATAGGCCGGCCAAACACCACGCGGTCACGGGCATAGGCGCTGGCTTTCTCGATAAACCAGCGACCGTCGCCGATGCACTCGGCGGCAATCAGGGTGCGCTCGGCGTTGAGACCGTCGAGGATGTAGCGAAAGCCCTTGCCCTCCTCGCCAATCAGGCTGTCGAGGGGCAACTCCAGGTTGTCGAAGAACAGCTCATTGGTCTCGTGGTTGACCATGTTGGCGATGGGCTGCACGGTGAGGCCGTTGCCGATCGCGTCCCGCAGGTCCACCAGGAAGATCGACATGCCTTCGGACTTTTTCTTCACCTCGGCCAGCGGCGTGGTGCGGGCCAGCAGGATCATCAGGTCGGAATGCTGTACTCGCGAGATCCACACTTTCTGGCCGTTGATCACGTACTTGTCGCCACGCTTGATGGCGGTGGTCTTGATCTTGGTGGTGTCGGTGCCGGTGGTGGGCTCGGTCACGGCCATCGATTGCAGGCGCAGTTCGCCGCTGGCGAGCTTGGGCAGGTAGAAGCTTTTCTGCGCTTCGCTGCCGTGGCGCAGCAGAGTGAACATGTTGTACATCTGGCCGTGGACGGTGCCGGAATTGCCGCCGCAGCGGTTCACTTCTTCCAGAATTACCGAGGCTTCTGCCAACCCCAGGCCCGAGCCGCCGTATTCTTCCGGGATCATTGCCGACAGCCAGCCGGCGTCGGTCAGGGCCTTGACGAAGGCTTCGGGGAAGCCTTTTTCTTCGTCAATCCTGCGCCAGTAAGCCGCGTCGAATTCGGCGCACAGGGCGCGCACGCCTTCGCGGATGGCATTCAGTTCTTCGTTGTCATTGGGGTTCATTAACGGCTCTCCGCCTGTTGTTCTTGGAGGTTTATTCGAAATGCAGTTCGGCGCGCTGGGCCAGGCCGTCCGCGTTGCCTGCCCAGAGTTCAGCCACGCCCGGCGCGGTGATGCGCCCGCCGAGTTCAAAGGGTTGCGGGGCAATCAATGGGCGCACGCCGCGATAGGAGAAACGGCGCAACGTGGCCGCCGGGTTCGCCCGGCAAAAGGCCCGCAGGCTCAGGGTGGCGATCAGCGGCCCGTGCACCACCAGCCCCGAATAACCTTCGGTGCCGGTGACGTAGGGGTAGTCGTAATGGATGCGGTGGCCGTTGAAGGTCACGGCGCTGTAGCGGAACAGCAGGGTCGGCGTCGGGTCCACCGCTTCGCGCCAGGCACCATCGGGAAGCACATCACCACTGCCCTGCTTGGGCGGCGTGGGTTCGCGGTAGACGATGTCCTGTTCTTCGCGCAGGGCCAGGCGGCCGTCCTGGGAATAGTCGTGGCGCACGGTGACGAACAGCAACGAACCGGTGCGACCGGTTTTTTCTTCCACCTGGGTGATGGTCGAGACGCGGGTGGCGGCCTCACCGGCCCGCAACGCATGGAAGAACTCGATGCGCCCGCCGGCCCACATGCGGTTGCGGTTATCGGCCGGCGGCAGGAAGCCGCCACGGGCCGGATGACCATCACCGCCCAGGGCGGATTCCGGCAGCGGGTCCTGGAAAAAGCACCATTGCCACAGGGGCGGAACTGCTTCGCCGTCCGCCGGTACGGCTTCGCCAAAGGTGGCGGCGATGCGTTTGAGCAGGTTGTGGCTCAAGTGGTCGTGGGCTGTTTCGCTACGGCCGATCCAGTCTGTGGCGCTCATCAGGTGCATGTCCTCGGGCAGGGAATCTGAGCCGGATCATGCAAGGGCGTAGCCGTTCTGAGAATTTGCATTTCAATAAAGCAGCGTTCGGCTATGCTGAACGCCATCGCCCATAAAAAGATCTCAAGAACCCGGATGATCAATGTGGGAGCTGGCTTGCCTGCGATAGCGCCCTGTCAGTCAACGCTGCTTTGGTTGGCCCACCGCTATCGCAGGCAAGCCAGCTCCCACATGGGTTTTTCGTCGCTGCCCCGGAGCCTTCCATGCACTTTGATCTGGCGGACTTACGCCTGTTTATCCATATCGCCGAATCCCCCAGCCTGACCCAGGGCGCCAAGCGCGCGTTCCTCTCGCCGGCCGCCGCCAGCGCGCGGATAAAGGCCCTGGAAGGCCAACTCGACACCCGCCTGCTGTACCGCGACAGCCGTGGCGTGGAAATCACCCCGGCGGGCGAACGGCTGTTGCACCACGCGCGGCTGATCATGCGCCAGGTGGATTACCTGAAAAGCGAGTTCACCCAATACGGCATCGATTCGGCCGGGCACATCCGCATCTTTGCCAACACCACGGCGGTGACCGAGTTTCTCCCCGAAGTGCTGGCCGGCTTCCTGTCCCAGCGGCCTGGCGTGACCGTGGACCTGCAGGAGCGGTTGTCCCGTGACATCGTGCGGGGTGTGCTGGACGGCACCAGTGACATGGGCATCATCGCCGGCCCGGTGGAAGCCTCGGGTTTGCAGGTGCTGCACTTCAGCACCGACCACCTGGTGCTGACGGTGCCGGTGGGGCATCCCCTGGCAGGCCTGCCTTCGGTGACCCTGGAGCAAACCCTGGCCTATCAACATATCGGCCTGCATGACGGCAGCACATTGCTGAGTTTCCTGCGCGAGCACGTGGAGCGGTTGGGCAAGCATTTGTCGTTGCGCATCCAGATGTCGAGCTTCGAGGCGATCTGCCGGATGGTCGAGGCTGGCGTCGGGATCGGGATCATTCCCGAGTCGGCGGCGGTGCGGCACAGCCGGACCATGCAGTTGGTGACGGTCAGGCTGGATGAGGTCTGGGCGGTGCGCGAGCGCAGTATCCTGGTGCGGGAGTTGGAGGCGTTGCCGGGGACCATTCGTGCGTTGATCGCGACCTTGATGCCGGAGATGGAACCGCCTCGGCTGCCGGGCGCCTAAGCTAAGGTTCATCTTTTGCGAAGGAGATCTGGTCATGCAGCTTGAAGGTTCCTGCCATTGCGGCGCGGTTACGTTCAGTCTTGAGAGTGCGCATCCGTATCCCTATCAGCGGTGTTATTGCTCGATTTGCCGCAAGACTCAGGGGGGTGGCGGGTATGCGATCAACCTTGGGGGCGACGCTGAAAGCCTGAAGGTGCGGGGGCGCAAGTTGATTTCGATTTATCATGCGCGGATGAAGGGGCCTGCTGATAGCCGGGCGCATGCGAGTACGGCTGAGCGGCATTTTTGTTCGCAGTGTGGGTCGGGGTTGTGGTTGTTCAGTCCGCAGTGGCCGGCGTTGATTCATCCGTTTGCTTCGGCGATTGATACGCCATTGCCGGTGGCGCCGGAGCATACGCATTTGATGCTGGGGTCGAAGGCGCCCTGGGTTGAGGTGAGTGTTCGGGCGGGGGATTTGCAGTTTGATGAGTATCCTGAGGAGTCGATTGCCGAGTGGCATGAGCGGTTGGGGCTGGGTTGATTGATTGATTGATTGATTGATTGAGTGAATATCCGTTATTTGGGTGATGGCTACTATTGGTTCCGCTCTTACAGCGGCTCACTTTTGAAAAGCGCAAAAGTAAGCAAAACGCTCTTGCCCCACCACTCGGCACCTCGCTTAGGCTCGGTGTGCCCGCACTCCGGCATTACTCCGCGGGCCGCCGCGACGGGGCGTCCCTGCCCCGTCGCGGCTAAACCGGCGTCCTGCCGGTTTACCCGCTCCGTAATACCTGCGTTCGGCCAGCGTGGTTTAACGGGGCGCCTAAGATCAAGATCAAAAGCAGATCAACAGCACAGCGGCCTACAGGCCGGCTTGAGTGTGGTGAAGCAAAATCAAAATCTAAAGCGGGCACGATCCCTGTAGGAGCTGGCTTGCCGGCGATGGCATCAACTGGGTGTACCTGATGCACCGAGTCGCCTGCATCGCCGGCAAGCCAGCTCCTACAGAAAAGCAGCTTTTGCCTTTGCTTCACCACACTCAGGTCGGCTTTCAGGCCGTCGTGCTCTTGATCTGCTTTTGATCTTGATCTGCGGGCCCCGTCAACCACGATGGCCGGAGTGCGGGCATGCCGAGCCTAAGCGAGGCACCGAGTGGTGGGGCAAAGACCTTTTGGTTACTTTTGGCTGGGCCGGCATTCCGGGCGTTTGCCAAAAGTGACCCGCTGTAAGAGCGGAACCATAAGCGGCCGTTACCTAAATAACGGATATGCACACTGATTCACCCCGCAGCCAAAGAAGGCTCCAACTGCCGCTGAGCCAACCAAATCTCCTCCTGCAACCACCGCGCAAACACCTGCAACTGCGGCGAGTCAGTCTGCTCCGGCCGCGTCACCAACCAATAAGACTGATGCCCCTCCACATGCACATTCAACACCTGCGTCAACTGCCCACTGGCCAACTCCGAAGCCACCATGTGCCAATCCGCAATGGTAATCCCCAACCCATCAATCGCCGCCCGAATCGCCAGGTCCAGCAGGTCAAACTCATACCCACCCTCGATATCAACCCCACTGATCCGCGCCGCATCCAGCCAGTGCTTCCACGTCAGATACCGCTGATCCTCCCGCGCCAACACATGCAGCAACGTCATGCGATTCAGATCAATCCCGTCACTCCACTCCCGGGCATACAACGACGGCGCACACACCGCAATATGCCGCTCCTGAATCAACAACGAACTGTCCAACCCATCCCATTCCCCATCGCCAAACCGAATCGCACAATCCAGCGTGCTGGTCTCCGCCAGGCTGTCCTGCAAGCGCGTGGTGATGCTCAACTCCAACTCCGGATGCTGCTCGCGCAAGCGCCCCAACCGTGGCATCAACCAGCGACTGGTAAAGGTCGGCGGCGCGTTGATGTGCAACCGATTGGCATGGGACTTCTGCTGGATACTGCGCACCGTCAGCTCGATCTTGTCGAACGACTGATGCAACGCCCGCAGCAACACCCGCCCGGCACTGGTCAATTCCAGATGGTGGTGACGACGCTCCAACAGCGCCTCGCCCAACTGTTCTTCCAGCTGGCGCACCTGGCGGCTGACCGCACTCTGCGTCACGTTCAACAGCTCGGCAGCCCGGGTAAAACTGCCGGTACTGCCGGCGACTTCGAAAGCTTTAAGGGCGTTGAGACCGGGCATTTTGCGATTCATGGACGACACTCGGGGGCACATGGGAAATAACCTGCACAACATACCTTTTTGTATTGGGTCAGCGGTAGCGCGCTGCGTTGACGGGGAAACAATCCCTCCAGGCACCGAAAGTGTCGTTTATCGACGCAGACCGTCGCTCACGCATAAATAGCCTGCGTATAACGCATGCACACTAAGACAAATAAGCATTGGTCGCCGCCGGACTATAAACGCTAGTCTGCCGATGTATTTCTTATTACTTCGCCCCGCTCTTTCGCGATTAACTTATCGAGTCATCGCCATGTCGAAAGCCCCCGCTTCATCTCGGCGAAGTATTGCCTTGCTCGCACTGGTATTTACCGCGTGCAACGCCACTACCCACGGTTTCAGTGTGTTCCTGTATTCGGCGTTGCTGCCGCAGATCCGCCTGGGGTTTGACCTCAGTTACAGCCAGGCCGCGTTGATTGCCGCGCTGTTGCAGCTGTTCTACATGGGCGCCTCGATTGCCAGCGGCCTGGCGGCGGCGTGGATCAGCCCGCGCAATATGGTGCGCCTGACCATCGTCCTCAGCCCCGCCCTGCTGGCCTTGGCCGTGGCCACGCCGTGGGTGCTGCCGTTTGCCCTGTGCCTGGCGCTGGTGTCGGCCTGTGCGGTGTCGAACTGGAATGCGATTTCGGCCCTGGCCCAGGACGTGATTCCGGCCACGCACCGCAGCCGGGTGTTGGGATTAGCTTCATCGGGGTCCGCGTTTGCGCTGTGCTTGAACGGGCTGTTGATCGCGCTGTTGCAGGGTTTGTCCTTGCGTCAGTTCTGGCTGATCTGCGCCGGGTTGACGCTGCTGGTCACGCTGCTGACCCTATGGGCACTGGCCCCGATCAAGGAACCCGCACCGCGTGAGGCCAAGGCGCCCGCGCTGAATCAGGTGCTGCGCCAATGGCTGAAGCTGTGTGTGGCGCAACCGGTGGCGATGCAGATCGTTTTGCTCAGCGCGTTTATCGGCGCCATCAGCGGGCCCTTTCTGAATTTCCTGTCGGCGTTTGTCAGCGAGCAGTTGCAGGCCAGCGCCTCGGTCACCGGGTCGATGTGGACGCTGATCGGCGTCGGCGGGGTCATCGGCGGCTTGCTGCTGGGCACGCTGGCAGACCGTTGGGGCGCGTTGCGGGTGATGGCCCTGAGTATCGGCGCGTTTGGTCTCAGCATGCTCGGCGTGCTCGGGCACCCCAGCCTGCTCCTGAGCTGGCTGGCGGCCGGGCTGTTCGCGCTGTTTTATTTCCCGTGCTGGGGCTTGATGGCCGCTTACGTCGGCGCCCGGCTCAGCCCGGTGCAGAGCCTGCAAGTGGTGAGCCTGAGCATGGTCAGCTACGGCCTGGCCAGTGCCACCGGCAATGCCTTGTGCGGCTGGTTGCTGCAAGTGACCGGCGAGTTTGCCGTGGTCCACGGCTGGATCGTGGCCTGGGTGCTGGCCAGCCTGTTATTGCTGAAGCGCATGGCCCATCGACAAACTGCCGAGGCGCTGGCTGCCCAGATGCCCTGAGTGGCCCAATTGCCGGCGCAGAATCTCCACCAGCGCATCCACCTCCGGCACCTGGCAACCGGCTGAGCGCCAGAACATCAGGCGCGCCGGGGCGATCGGCGGGAAGCCCTGGCGCTCGTCCAGGATCTGCCAATCGGACGGCACCAGGCGCCGTGCCATCACGCCCACCGACAGCCCCTGCTCAATCGCGATCGCAATGCCACGCGGGCTCTGGCTGGTGTAGACCACTTGCCACGAGCGTCCGGACTGGGCCAGTGCCTGCACCGCATTCGCACGAAATGCACAGCCCTCGGCGTACACCGCCAAGGGCACTGACTGACGCCCCACGCAGCTCCAACTGGGCGCCGCCACCCACACCAGCGGCTCGTCGCACAGGTATTCCCCGGCCTGCAAACCGGCGTGTTCCACCCCCAGCACCAGGTCCAGTTCACCCCGTTGCAAACGCCCCACCAGGGCCGTGGACATCTCGCAGCACACGTCCGGCCGTACCTGGGCGAATTGCGCCTGGAAGTCCTTGAGCATCCCGCCCAGGCAATATTCGGCGTAGTCCTCGGGCATGCCCAGGTGAATACACACTTGTTCATTGGGCAATTGCGCGGCACTGATGGCCTCGCTGTGCAGCTTGAGGATCTGCCGGGCGTAGATCAAAAAGGTTTCGCCACTGGGGGTCAGGCCCACCGAGCGGCTGGTGCGGCGGATCAGCGGCGTGCCGACGATGTCTTCCAGGCGTTGCAGGCTCTGGCTGACGGTGGATTGGGTCTTGTGCAGGCGCTCGGCGGCGGCCGAGAAACCCTGGCACTCGATAATTGCCACAAACACTTTAAGCAGGGTGCCATCCAGTTCGCCCGACATAACTATCGCCCTCCCCGATGGATTCGATCACAACTTGTAATTTCCACTTTGCACCTCGTTCAGCAACTATCGGTCCAGCCAGAAAACACCAACTGATAGTTCCGGGAGTCTTGCATGAGCCTTCAACTTGCTGACGCTGAAGTGGGCGATATCAGCGACATTATTAATACCGAGCTGTATCCCATACATGATTCGGGCCATGTTCAATTACAGGCCCTGATCGAACACGCCCGGGCGGAACTGGCCGAAGACGGTTGCTGCCTGCTGAAGAACTTCCTGCGCCCCGCAGCGCTTGAGCAGGCGCGCCTGGAAGGCCTGGCGCTGTCGGGCAAGACGTTTTATTCGGTGCGCAAGGTCAATGCCTACTTCACCGAAGACGACACCACCCTGCCCCAGGATGACCCGCGCCGCACGTTCATGGAGCGCACCAGCGGGTTTGTGACCCGCGACATGATCGCCCCGGACGCAATCATTCACCGGCTATACGTGTCGCCGATGATGAAACGCTTTATCGGCGCCTGCCTCAATGAGCCGGAAATCTTCGAGTACGCCGACCCGTTCGCGGGGCTGGTGATCAACGTGATGCCCGACGGCACCGAGCAGCCCTGGCACTTCGATACCAACGAATTCATCGTCAGCATGATGACCCAGAAGCCCGAGGCCGGCGGCCTGTTCGAGTACGCGCCGATGATTCGCTCCCGCACCCAGGAGAACCTCGGCGCAGTGGGCAAGGTGGTGCGCGGCGAAGACCGTTCGCGGGTGCAGGAACTGGAGCTCAACCCGGGCGATTTGCAGATATTCAAGGGCCGTTTCTCGGTGCACCGCGTCACCCGCGTGGAAGGCGCCACCGAGCGCAACACGGCGATCTTCGCCTACTCCGAAAAGCCCGGAATCATTGGCCGCGCCCAACGCACCAAGCAGCTTTACGGACGCCTGTCCGAAGCCCATCTGCAAGCCGAACGCAACCTGGTGCGCAGCGACCAGTTGCTCGACTGATTCACCCCCTCAAAAAACTAAAAAACCGTATTTGCCCTGCGAGGAACACCCCATGAGTCTGTCCGGCCCCAACCGCAACCCCGCCGATTGCGAACCTACCTATGACGAGATCCAGCAGATCCAACTGGACCGCCTGCAACGGGTACGCAACGAACTGAAAAAACGCGACTACGCCGCCTGCGTGCTGTTCGATCCCACCCACATGCGCTACGCCACCGGCTCGCGCAACATGCAGGTGTACTCGGCGCGCAACCCGGCCCGCTATGCGTTTATCCCGGCTGAAGGCCCGGTGGTGGTGTTCGAATTCGGCGGCTGCCTGCACCTGGCCGAAACCCTCAACACCGTCGACGAAGTACGCCCGGCCAAAGCCATCTCCTATTACTTCTGCGAAAGTTTCCTGGGCAACGTCACCGCCGACTGGGCTGCCGAAATCGATGAGCTGGTGCGCAAATGTGGCGGCGGCAAACGCATCGCCATTGAAAGCGCGACCTCGGCCGCGGCCTTCGAACTGCAAAAGCTCGGCTATCAGATTTTTGATGCCCAGGAACCGCTGGAACGTGCGCGCTGCATCAAGGTGCCGAACGAGCTGAAGATGATCCGCGCCAGCCTGCGCGCCACCGAAGCCGGGGTGCGGCTGATGGAAAGCAAACTCACCCCCGGCATCAGCGAAAACGAACTGTGGTCGCACCTGCACCAGCATGTGATTGCCACCGACGGCGATTACGTCGAGACCCGCCTGCTGTCCTCCGGCCCGCGCACCAACCCGTGGTTCCAGGAATGCAGCACCCGGCCCATCGAAGCCGGCGACCTGGTGGCGCTGGACACCGACGTGGTCGGGCGTTTCGGCTACTACGCCGACTTCTCGCGCACCTTTCTCTGCGGCGAACAGGCCGCCACCGCCAAGCAGCAGGAGCTGTACAAGCTGGCCTACGAGCAAGTGCAAACCAACATGGAAATGCTCAAGGCCGGGCGCAGTTTCAAGGAGTACGCGGAACTGGCCTGGAAGATTCCCGAGCATTACAAAAACAACCGTTACTTCGCCCTGGTGCACGGGGTGGGCATGACCGGTGAATACCCCTACGTGGTGCACCGCGAAGACATCGATGCCCTGGGCTACGACGGCGTGTTCGAAGCCGGCATGACCATCTGCGTGGAAAGCTACATCGGCCACGATGACGGCGGCGAAGGGGTCAAGCTTGAGGAGCAGATCTACATCCACGAACACGGCATCGAGCTGCTCTCCGATTACCCGTTCGACCCGCGCTTGTTGCGCTGACCCCCAGGATACAAACACCCCCGTAGCAGCTGTCGAGCCTTGGCGAGGCTGCGTAGCGGTGTATCAGGCAAACCGCAAACGCAGCCTCGCCAAGGCTCGACAGCTGCTACGCATGAGTAAGTTTGGGCCATGCGCATGAATGGCTTTAGATCGATGGGTGGGCTTGGGATCGGTGAGTAACATGCGTTTATAGAACGTTCCAACGCAGAATTTGTCGTTTGTCGATCTTTGCGCAAATGACAAAACTGCGGGCATCTCTAATAAAAACAACATGAGAGCTGCCCTATGTCCTATCCCATTGCCACCCTCCCGACTTCGTTGCGCCTTGTTCTTCTGCCGGCTTCACAGAGGTCCCGGCTGCGCCTTCGCGGCGCTTGCCACTGACCCTTGCGGTTCAACAAAAAAACGCACATTCGCAAGTACCGGAGAGGCTTATGAAAGACTTGACTACCCTGGACGGCGCCGCGCCGCATCCCGCCGTAAATGATCTGTGTGCCCAGGTGCAAAGCGGTGAAATCAACCGCCGCCAGTTCCTGCGCACGGCCGCGCTGCTGGGCATTACCGTCGCCAGCGCCAGCACCTTTCTCGGCTCCGCACTGCTGGGTAACAACGCCCAGGCCGCCGAGCCGCGCCAGGGCGGCAGCCTGCGGTTTGCCTGTGCGATCCAGGAAATCCAGGACCCGATGCTGATCACCTGGATCGAAGCCTCGAACCTGTTGCGCAACTCGGTGGAATACCTGACCTGGGTCGACGCCGACAACATCACCCACCCGTACCTCGCCGAAAGCTGGAGCCCGTCGGAAGACCTCACCACCTGGACCTTCAACCTGCGCCAGAACGTGAAGTGGAGCAACGGCGACACCTTCAACGTGGATGACGTGCAGCACAACATCGAACGCTGGATCGCCGCCGACTCCAAGTCGGTGAACCGCACCGCGTTCCAGGACATCAAGGCCTTCGAGAAAGTCAGTGAGTTCCAGTTCCGCCTGGTGCTCAAGCGGCCGATCCTGGCGATCCCGGAAATGCTCAACGCCTTCACCTGCGCCATCGTGCACCGCAGCTTCAAGGCCGGCGATGACTGGGCGAAAAACCCGCTGGGCACCGGGCCGTTCAAGCTGACGTCGTTCGCCGTGAACAAGCAGGCGACCTTCGCCAAGCGCGCCGATTACTGGGGCAAGCCGGCGAATCTCGACGAGCTGCGTTATGTCGACATGGGCACCGACGTATCCACCCACCTCGCCGCCCTGCAAGCCGGGCAAGTGGACGTGCTGTACCGCGTGACCGTGGCCGAGCTGGACCTGGCCAAGCGTCTGCCCGGCGCGCAACTGCTCACCTGCAAATCCGCGCAAACCGTGGTGATGCGCATGGCCTGCGACCAGAAGCCGTTCACCGATCTGCGCATTCGCAAGGCCGTGGTGTTGTGCGCCGACAACGCGCAGATGCTGAAGATCGCCTATCGCGGCATGGGTACCCTCGGTGAAGACCACCATGTGGCGCCCTCCCACCCCGAATATTTCCCGCTGCCCAAGCGCAACCGCGATGTGGCGGCGGCGAAGAAGCTGTTGGCCGAGGCCGGTTTCCCGAACGGCATCGATATCGACCTGATCGTAGGCAACACCCAGGGCCGCTACGAGCAGGACTGCGCGCAGATCCTGCAACAGAACTGCCTGGAGGCCGGGATCCGCATCAACCTCAAAGTGATCCCCGCCGCGCAGTACTGGCCGATCTGGGACAAGGCCGCCTTCAGCCTCACCTACTGGGCCCATCGCCCGCTCGGCGTGATGTCCCTGGAGCTGGCCTACCGTGGCGGCGGCGCCTGGAACGAAAGCCATTACAGCGACCCGGCGTTCGATGCCGCGCTGGACAAGGCCATGGGCATCATCGACCCGAAACAGCGCGCAGTGGCGATGGAAGACGTCGAGCGCATCCTGCAGGACGCCTGCGTGATCGTGCAGCCGTTCTGGGGCGACAAGTTCACCGCCGTGAGCAAAAAGGTCCAGGGCTTCCAGGTGCACCCTTCCGACTTCTACCCAATGGACAGCGTGTGGATGAGCGCTTGATTTAGCCGCGCCCTCCTCCCTGCCCGCACGCGGGCAGGCATCCCTTGAACAGTCGGAGCATGCACCCATGGCTCATTTTCTGATGCGCAAGTTATTGGCGCTGGTGGCAACCCTGCTGTCGGTGTCATTGATCGTGTTCCTGGCCCTGGAACTGAATATCGAAGACGTGGCGATCAACGTCCTCGGCCCCTACTCCGCCGCCGACCAGCGTGCGGCGTGGCTGGTGGAACACGGCTACAACCAACCCTTTGTGTGGCGCTATCTGGTGTGGCTCAGGGATTTTGTCAGCGGCGACTGGGGCACCTCGGTGTACTTTCGCGAATCGGTGATCAAGCTGCTGCTGCCCAACCTCGCGCAAACCCTGACCCTGGCCGGCCTGGCGCTGCTGGTGATGGTGCCGGTGGCGTTGACCCTGGGCGTGCTCGCCGGGATTCGCCAGGGCTCGGCGCTGGACCGCCTGGTGTCGTTCCTGTCGATCGTCACCACCTCGATTCCCGACTTCGCCAGCGCAGTGTTCGTGTCGGCGATCTTCGTGTTCTGGCTCAACTGGCTGCCCGGTGTGAGCAGCATGAGTGACGGCTTCAGCGCCGTGCAGCTGGTGCTGCCGTTGATGGTGCTGTGCCTGTTCGGCATCGGCTACCTGGCGCGGATCACCCGGGCCTCGATGGTGGAAGTGATGCAGGCGCCATACATCCGTACCGCGCGGCTCAAGGGTGCGTCCACCTCACGCATCGTGCTGCGTCACGCCCTGCGCAATGTGCTGATCGCGCCGGTCACGGTGATCATGCTGTACATCCCGTGGCTGCTGTCAAACGTGATCGTGGTGGAGGTGTTCTTCGCCTACAAGGGCTTCGGCTCGCTGCTGTACACCGCCTCGCTGAACCATGACGTGTACCTGATCGAAGCCTGCGCGATGGTCAGTGCCGTGGTGGTGGGCATCACCAAGATCTTCTCGGACCTGGCCTACACCTGGCTCAACCCGCGCATCACCCTGCGCAGTCTCGGCGGAGGTGCCCAATGAACCTGCTGCATTCCTTCAAACATCCTTTGGCGCTGCTGGGTTTGCTGCTGGTGGGTGGCTGGGTGTTGATCGCGCTGTTCGCGCCGTGGATCGCACCCCATGACCCGCTGGAAAGCTTCACCCCGCTGCTGACCCCGATGACCACCGGTGACAACGGCCAGAGCTTTCTGCTGGGCACCGACATGATCGGCCGTGACATTCTCTCGCGGCTGATCTGGGGCACCCGCACCGTGTTGTTCTGGTCGATCCTCGCCACCCTCACCGCCTTTGCCGTGGGCATCGCCATGGGCCTGTGCGCCGGTTACTTCAACGGTTGGGTCGACAGCGTGCTGTCGTATGTGGCGGACACCGTGCTGTCGTTCCCGGTGCTGGTGTTGTACATCGTGATCATCATCGCCCTCGGCGCTTCGGCGCTGAATATCCTGATTGCGGTGACGTTCACCAGCGCGCCGGCGATCTTCCGGATCATGCGCGCCCTGACCATCGACATCCGCTCCCGGGACTACGTGCTCAGCGCCATCACCCAGGGCGAAGGTTCGCTGCGGATCATGCTGGTGGAAATCCTGCCCAACTGCGGCGGGCCGCTGATTGTCGATTTCTGCCTGCGCATCGGCTACACCGCGATCATGATCGGCGCCCTGGGTTTCCTCGGCCTCGGCCTGCCGCCACCCACACCCGACTGGGGCGGCATGATCAACGACGGCCGCGCCATGGCCATCGCCTTCCCGCACCTGGTGATCTTCCCGTGCATCGCCATCTCCACCCTGATGCTGGGCCTGAGCCTGTTGGCGGACGGCCTGGATGAACACGCCCAGAAAGGCGCAAGGACTTGAGCATGAACCACACACAAGTGCTGCGGGTAGAGAACCTGTCCATCGAACTGCCCGCCGGCGCCGACCGCAGCCATGCGGTGCAAGGCATCAGCCTGGAGGTGCGCAAGGGCGAAATCCTCTGCGTGATCGGTGAGTCCGGCTCCGGTAAATCGGTGCTGTCGGCGGCGATCATGGGCGATTACGCCAAGGGTTTGCGGCATACCGAAGGCGTGATCGACTTTCTTGGCGATGATATTTGCACCCTCGATGAGGAACGGTTGCGCCAGCTGCGGGGCAACCGCATCGCGATGATTTTCCAGGAGCCCATGGCCGCGCTGAACCCGGCGATCCGCATCGGCAAGCAAGTTGAGGAAATCTTCGATATTCACGCGCCGCAGATGCCGGCAGCCGAACGCCGCGAGCGCATGTTGGCGTTGCTGGAATCGACCCAGCTGCCGGACCCGCCGCGCATCGCCAACAGCTTTCCCCACCAGCTATCCGGTGGCCAATGCCAGCGGGTGGTGATTGCCATGGCGCTGGCGATGAACCCGGATTTGCTGATCGCCGACGAACCCACCACCGCCCTGGACGTGACCACTCAGGCCCAGGTGCTGAAACTGGTGCGTGAGCTGCGCGGTCGCGGGCAGCACGGCATTCTGTTTATCACCCATGACTTCGGCGTGGTCGCGCAGATCGCCGACCGTATCGCGGTGATGGAAGGCGGGCGGCTGGTGGAAATCGGCGAGCGCGACCAGGTGCTGAATGCCCCGGCCCACGCCTACACCCGCAAGCTGATTGCCGCCGTGCCGGCGCTGCACCCGGAGTTGCACAAGCCGAGTGCCGACGGCGAGCTTGCCTTGCGCATCGAGCACCTGACCAAGACCTACACCGTCGGCGGCAGCTCGGTGGCGGCGCTGCGCAATGTCTCGCTGCAACTGCCACGGGGCAAGACCCTGGCGATTGTTGGCGAGTCGGGCTCGGGCAAAAGCACCCTGGTGAAAGCCGCGATCCGCCTGGTGGACAGCGACAGCGGCCACGTGTGGGTCGGCGACACCGACTTCCTGGCCCTGCGCGGCTCTGCACTGGCGGCGAACCGGCGGCGCATCCAGATGATTTTCCAGGACCCGTACGGCTCCCTCAATCCTCGGCACCGGGTGGGCGACATCATCGCCCGCGCCGCGCAGTTGCGCGGGCTGTCGGCCAAGGATGCATGGGCTGAAGCCGGTGACCTGCTGGAACAGGTAGGCCTCAAGCGTGACGCCCTCAAGCGCAAGCCCCGGCAGTTCTCCGGTGGCCAGCGCCAGCGCATCGGCATCGCCCGCGCCCTGGCGATGCGCCCGGAAGTGTTGATCGCCGATGAGAGCGTGTCGGCCCTCGATGTGTCGGTGCAAAAGCAGGTACTGGAGCTGTTGGCCGAACTGCAGCAGCGGCTGAACCTGAGCATCCTGTTCATCACCCACGACCTGCGGGTGGCGGCGCAGATCAGCGACTACATCGCGGTGATGCGCCAGGGCGAAGTGGTCGAGTACGGCACTGCCGAGCAAGTGCTGCTGCGGCCGCAGAACACCTACACCCAGACCTTGCTGGCCGCCGCCCCCGGCGCCTCGGAGCTGCCTGCCGCCGGCCCGCCGCTGCGGCTGATTCGCCCCCAGGCCCAGTGAGTCAACCCTTTACCCCGCGTCGCAGCGTTCGTTGCGGCAAGGGGCTGCTGTTGCCAAAAAATAACCAATAACGAGAGCAAAACCATGCGACCAACCCTTCGATACATCGCTCTGGTCCCTGTGCTCGGCGCCCTTGCGGCACCGGCCATGGCCATTCAAGTCACCGACAACCTGGACCTCGGTGGCGCCGTGCGCGCCCGTTGGGACTACGACCCGGATCGCGGCATCCAGAAGTTCGGCCTCGACACCGCGTTCCTCAGCGCCAAGTACAACTCCGACACCTGGATCGGCGAGGCGCAGTACCGGTTCTACGGGCGCTCGTACCCGTACCAGTACACCAAGAACTACGGCGATATCCAGTTCGCCAAGTTCGCCTGGGTGGGCTACAAGTTCAACCCCGACCAGCAGGTGCAGGTGGGTCTGAACACCGTGCCGTTTGGCTTGCAACCGTACTTCGGCAGCACCTTCTACGAAACCCTGGGCAACGTCATTGGCCTGGAAGATGTGCAGCAGGTCGGCGCCAAGTACATCCAGCAAAGCGGCGACTGGAACATCCAGGCCGGTTACTACCTGCGCCCGGCGTGGCAAGGCAAAGGCACCAGCAAGGGTGTGACCTATTCCAGCGTGATCTCCGAGGCCGACAGCTACGTCGGCGACGGCAGCAACAACCAGGAACGCAACACCGTGGTGGTACGGGTGGCCAAGGCCATGGACCTGGGTAACTGGAAGTCGGAAGTCGGGCTGTCCGGCCTGACCTCCACCCTGGAAAACAAAGACACCAACAACGATGGCCGGCGCAACGCCGTGGCGATCCACTACCTGGGCAAAAACGGACCGTGGGGCGTGCAATTGCAGGCGGCGCGGCAGCAGATGTCACCGCGTAACCCCGGCACCGACAGCGTGGTGACGCTGGGCGGTTACGACGGCACCTTCAACGTGGCCAGCCGGGGTAATTTGTATGTCGCGGACCTGAGCTATGACGTGGGCGGCAAGTACCTGTTTGACCAGATCAGCGGCGTGAAGCTGTATGCCAACTACAGTGCGTTTGACAAGTCCGAGGACCAGTTCAAGACCTCGCAGCGGGTGATTCTGGGTACTTCGTTTTCGGTCAGCAAATTGTGGGTGGCCACGGAGTGGTTGATCGGCAAGAACGATCCGTATATTGGTGGGAGCAGCTATACCGAGAGTCTGGGGGCTGGGGGGAGTAACCAGTGGGAGAATCAGTTGTATATGAACATTGGGTACTACTTCTGACTTAAGCTCTGTAGCGCTTCAACTGGCCTCATCGCAGGCAAGCCAGCTCCCACATTTCGATCGGCGCCGCGGTCAAAATGTGGGAGCTGGCTTGCCTGCGATAGCGTCAGTACCAACACCATAAAAACAATAAGTGTGGAATCCCTTTCATGCGCCAACTGCCCTCCCTCAACATGCTTCGGGTCTTCGAAGAAGTCGCCCGCCACCGCAGCTTCAGCCAGGCGGCCGTGGGCCTCAACGTCACCCAGGGCGCCGTCAGCCGCCAGATCAAACAACTGGAAGACTACCTCGGCGTCGCCCTCTTCATCCGCACGCCCCAAGGCCTGTCCCTGACCGAAGCCGGCTTCGCCCTTTCCCCGCACCTGAGCGACGCCTTCGACCATATCGAACGCGCCTTGCAAGCCGTGCGCGTACCCAACCTGCGCCAACGCCTGCGCATCGTCGCCCCGCCGACCTGGGCCACCCGCTGGCTGTCCGCACACCTGCGCCGGTTTTGCGAGCGCTACCCCGACATCAACCTCAGCGTCACCCACCAGAACAGTCACGCGAGCCTGGCGGAAATCGACTGCCAGATCCGCTTCGGCCTGGAAGCGGCCCCCCATTGCAGCAGTGAACTGTTGGTGATGGAACGGCACATCGCCGTCGCCAGCCCGGAACTGTTCAGCGACGGTCAGCCGCCCGACCTGCGGCGCTTTGCGCTGCTGCACATCCTGCACGACGGCAAGCGTTTGAAGGTCTGGGAAAACTGGCTGGCGGCCATGGGCCGGGACGATATCGATGCAGAACAGGGCCTGGAATTCAGCACCTTGGACCAGGTGATCCACACCGCATTGGCCGGCGGTGGGCTGGCGGTGATCGACCGGCAGATGATCGAACGCGAGTTGGCCAATGGCAGCCTGCTGCCGATCACCCCGGTTGAGGTGATCGGCCCGTACGGCTATTGGCTGGATGTGGCGAGTGACAAGCAGGGATTATCCAAGGTTCGGTTGTTTACGCAGTGGTTGAACCGGGTTAGCAATCCCTGACACCGGTGGCTCGGCCTTGCACGCCTGGCTCAAGGTCAGCGCCTTGGTTTCCGGTGCCCAGGCCCAGGAGATGATTGCGCCCAACACCAGGATCGCGGCGAGGATGCCCATGGTCGGGCTCAGGCCAATCCCGGCCACGCTCACCGGCAACAGGAAGGTACTGACTGCCGAGCCCAGCCGGCTGACCGCCGTGGCCAGCCCGATGCCGCTGGCCCGCACTTCAGTCGGGAAGCTCTCCGCCGGGAATACACCCACCAGGTTGCTCACCGCCGACAGCACCAGGGTGAACACGCCGAACGTCAGCACCATCAGCCACGCCATGCTGCCCGGCAATACCGCCAGCAGGAACAGCGCCGCCGCAAGGATGATGAACGAGTTGATCAGAAAGCCCCGCCGGGAGAATTTCACGGTGCACCAGATGCCAATCAACGCGCCGATGATCAGCAGCAGGTTGAGCATCAACTCCGTGCCAAAACCTTCGGCCAGGCCCATCTTCTGCAGGATCGACGGCAGGAAGGTGTAGATGGCGAAGTACGGCATCACGATGCACACGAAGAACAGGCAATTGAATGCGGTGCGCTTGCGGTATTCGCGGCTGAACAGCACGCCGTAGCCGGAGCGGGTTTGCGTCGACGGTTCTTCGTCGAGTACCACATGCTCGCCCAGGTGCTTTTTGACGATGGCCCGGGCCTCGGCAATCCGGCCCTGGTTGACCAGCCAGCGCGGCGATTCTGGGGTGCCGATGCGGGCGATCAGGATCAGCCCGGCGGGAATTGCCGACGATGCGAGCATCCAGCGCCAGGCATCATCACCGAGGCTGAGCATGGCCGTGCCGACGAAGGTGGCGGCCACGTAGCCGACGGTCCACACCACGCTGAAAGAGCCCAGCAGCACCCCGCGATGTTTCTTCGGCGAGAACTCGGCGAGCATGGCGTGGCCGACGCTGAAGTCGCCGCCCAGGCCGATGCCGATCAGCACCCGACAGAGGAACAGGCCCATGGCGGTTTCGGCATAGAACTGCATCACCGAGGCAACGGTGATCAGGATGAAGCTGACCAGGAAGATCTTCTGCCGGCCGAGGGTGTCGGAGATCCAGCCGAAAAACAGGCTGCCCATGAACAAGCCGATCAGGGCCGAGGCGCCGATCAGGCCTTGCCAGAAGGCGTCCAGCTGCATCTGTGGACTGAGCAAGGTGAAGGCAATGCCGATCAGGCCCAGGATGTAGCCGTCGGTGAAGTGCGCGCCGAAGGTCAGGCCGGCGATTTTAAGGTGGAAGCGACCGATTGGCAGGTCGTCGATTTTGATCGATTGAGTGGACATGGTGTTCTCCCTATTTTTGTTTTTGACGGAGTAACAGCGGGCAGGCCGAGGGTGGTGGTGTGTGAGCTTTTTTGTGGGAGCTGGCTTGCCTGCGATAGCGGTGGGTCAGGTTGATCATGGGAGGCTGACAGACCGCTATCGCAGGCAAGCCAGCTCCCACAGGGGATTTGTGGTGTTTGGGGGAATGGGGTTAGAGACCGCCCATCAACAGGTATTTGATCTCCAGGTAATCCTCCAGGCCGTACTTGGAACCTTCACGGCCCAGGCCCGATTCCTTGATCCCGCCAAACGGTGCGACTTCAGTGGAGATGATCCCTTCGTTGATCCCCACCATGCCGGCTTCCAGGCCTTCGGCCATACGCCATACCCGCCCGATGTCGCGGCTGTAGAAGTAGGCCGACAAGCCGAATGGCGTGTCATTGGCCCGTTGCAGCACTTCAGCTTCGTCCTTGAAGCGAAAGCAGGCCGCCACCGGGCCGAAGGTTTCTTCCTGGGCGATCAGCATTTCACCGTGGGCTTCGGTGAGGATGGTCGGCTCAAAGAACGTGCCGCCCAAGGCGTGTCGACGACCGCCGCACAAAAGCTTGGCGCCTTTCTCCAGGGCATCGCCGACGTGGGCTTCAACCTTGGCCAACGCAGCCACGTTGATCAGCGGGCCTTGTTCGGTTTCGCCGTCCAGGGCGCTGCCGACACGCATCTGCGATACCGCTTCAGCGAGTTTGCGGGTGAACGCATCGTATACGCCGTCCTGGATAAAGAAGCGGTTGACGCACACGCAGGTCTGGCCGGTGTTGCGGAACTTGGAGGCCATGGCGCCTTTGACGGCGGCGTCCAGGTCGGCATCGTCGAACACGATAAAGGGCGCGTTGCCCCCCAGTTCCAGGGAGACCTTCTTCAGGGTGTCGGCGGCCTGGCGCATCAGCAGTTTGCCGGTGCGGGTGGAGCCGGTGAACGACAGCTTGCGCACTATGCTGGAGGCTTGCAGCGCGCCGCCAATGGCCACGGCATCGCCGGACACGATGTTGAACACACCGGCCGGAATCCCGGCCTGCTCCGCCAGCACCGCGAGGGCGAAGGCCGACAACGGAGTTTCTTCCGACGGCTTGAGGATCATCGTGCACCCCGCCGCCAGCGCCGGGCCGACCTTGCGGGTGACCATGGCCAGCGGGAAGTTCCACGGGGTGATCGCCGCGACCACGCCAATCGCTTCCTTGGTCACGATGATCCGCGCATCGGCCTTGTGGCTCGGGATCACGTCGCCATAGGCACGCTTGGCTTCTTCGGCAAACCATTCGAGGAAGCTTGCGGCGTAGACCACCTCGCCCATGGCTTCGGCCAGCGGCTTGCCCTGCTCCAGGCTGAGCAGGTTGGCCAGGTCCTTCTGGTTGCTCAGCATCAAGTCGCTCCAGCGCTTGAGGCGCTGGCTGCGTTCCTTGGCGGTCAGTTTGCGCCAGGCCGGCAAGGCACGGTTGGCGGCGGCAATGGCCAGGTTGGTTTCTTCGGCTCCAGCGCGTTGCACTTCGGCGATCTGCGCGCCATTGGCCGGGTTGAGCACCGGGTAAACCGGCCCACCACTGGACCATTGGCCATCGATGAAATTGCCTGTGCGAATCAGCGGGTTCATGCCACGGCCTCTATCAGGTTAAAGCGGTCCAGGCCCGGACGGGCGCTGCGCAGGATGCGTTTGCCGGCGGTGTAGTCGTTGATCACATCGCACGGTGTGTAGTTGCGTTCCAGCTCATGCAGTTCTTCGGCGTCGAGTTGGGTGTCGAGGGCGGCGAGCGCGCTGTCAAACTGTTCGGTGGTGTCGGCGCCCACCAGCATCACGTCCACACCCGGGTGATTGGCGACCCAGGCCTGGGCGATCTGCGCATTCGACACGCCACGGGCACGGGCCACACGTTGCACCGAGTGGGCGATGTCGAACGATGCCTGGTCGCTGTACATCTGCTGGGTGAAAAAGTCGGTCTGGTTGCGGGTGGACTGCACTTCACCGGTGAGCAAGCCACGGGCCAGCGGGCTGAACACCGAGACGCCCAGGCCCTGGTCGCGGCAGAACGGGATCATCTCGCGCTCTTCTTCGCGGTAGGCGCAGTTCAGTTGCAGCTGCATGTTGATCGGCTTGACCCAGCCATTGCGCTCGCAGGCCATGAGGATTTTCGCCAGTTGCCCGGTGAGCATGGTGGACACGCCGATGTAGCGGGCCTTGCCGGAACGCACGATGTCGTTGAGGGCGCCCATGGTTTCTTCCACGGGGGTGTTCACGTCGAAGTAATGCAGCATGAACACGTCGACGTAATCCATGCCGAGGCGGCTCAGGGACGCGTCAATGCTGTCCATGATGTGTTTGCGCGAATGGCCGCTGGCGTTGACGCCGCTGCGGGTGCCGTAGCCGACCTTGGTGGTGACCACGATGTCTTCACGGCGGGCAACGCGCTTGAGGATGCGCCCCACCACTTCCTCGCCGACGCCGGCAGAGTAGAAGTCGGCCAGGTCGATGAAGTTGACGCCGTTGGCCAGGGCGTGGGCGACGATGGGTTCGCTTTGTTTCTCGTCGAAGATCCACGGTTTCCAGTCCGGGGTGCCCATGTTCATGGTGCCCAGGCACAGGCGGGAGACTTGCAGGCCGGAGTTGCCCAAACGGATATATTGCATGGGACAGTCCTCAGGCTTTTGGCGTGTAGAAAGGGTTGCTGATGTGATTAACCACATCAGCCAGTTGCGCGGTGTGCGGCAGGCCGGTCAGGGCAGCGCGGATCGCGGTGCGGCAGGCGTTGTAGTTGTTCAGGTAGACCGCATCCAGGTCATCGCAGGCCGGGTTGACCCAGTTGGCGGTGACGATGGCCCACTCGTCGCAGGCTTCCGGCGGCAGGGTGCCGTCGAGCAAGGCCTCGAGCACCGCCTTGGCGATCCCGGCCTGGGACGCGCCCCAGGTGGCATTGCCGTGCAGGTCGCTGCCGATGGCGGCCTTGTTGACGTAGAGGGTCATGGGTTTGACCGGGATGTTCGGCTGGGCAATCACCATGAACGGGCAGTGGCCCTGGCTTGGGGACGCCAGGCTGGTGGCGAACGCCTGGCCGGCCGGGCCGTTGCGCGGGCCGATGAGGATGTTGATGTGGGCAGCATTGACGCCTGGGCCTTCGAAGCCTTCGCCGATGTACAGATCAAGTGCTTTCATTTCGCAAACGCTCTTTTTTGTTATGGGGAGCTGGTTGGCGAATTTTTAGCACTGGCCCGGGTGGCAGCCGTAACCATTAAAAGTCATGGGGGTGTGAGTTTTGGTCATGGCCCTGCGACCATCAGACCCTTCCTACGCGTTGACCATCGTTAACACACACCATATAGTGTGCCCACAAACACAGACAACCACTACATAGTGTGCAGGAACGCAGTATATCGACCACACTATGCGCAGTATTTCAATGCCTTGAAGCCTGCAAAACGCACATTTTTGAACGCGGTCACGCCGTCAAACGGACCAGGAAGGAGTAATTCAATGCTGAGTTGGGATGAAGCAGATCAACCAGACACCGGTGACGTAGTCATCCGAGGCGCCAACGCCGGCCACGCCACCGAAGCCAACATGGACCGCCTTGACGGCGCCGGCGCTGCCGCCGCCCTCGAAGCCCGCAACGTGACCGCCAACGACTCGGCCGCGATCATCCGCGCCAAGGCCGCCCTCGACAAACTCGACGTCGCCGAAGGCCTCGCCGAGCTCGAAGGCTCCGCCGCCCGCGTCGCAGTTGACGAAAAGCGCATGATCAACTGCCGCGCCGACCTCAACCAACTCGTACCCTTCAAGTACGATTGGGCCTGGCAGAAATACCTCGACGGCTGCGCCAACCACTGGATGCCGCAAGAGGTCAACATGACCGCCGACATCGCCCTGTGGAAAAACCCCGAAGGCCTGACCGACGACGAACGCCGCATCGTGATGCGCAACCTCGGCTTCTTCTCCACCGCCGACTCGTTGGTCGCGAACAACCTGGTACTGGCCGTGTACCGCCTGATCACCAACCCGGAGTGCCGCCAGTACATCCTGCGCCAGGCCTTCGAAGAAGCGATCCACACCCACGCCTACCAGTACTGCATCGAATCCCTGGCCATGGATGAAGGCGAGATCTTCAACATGTACCACGAGATTCCATCGGTCGCCAAAAAGGCCGCGTGGGGCTTGAAGTACACCCGTTCGATCTCCGATCCGAAGTTCGAAACCGGTACCGTCGAGACTGACAAAGAGCTGCTGCGTAACCTGGTGGCGTACTACTGCGTACTGGAAGGCATCTTCTTCTATTGCGGCTTCACCCAGATCCTGTCCATGGGCCGTCGCAACAAAATGACCGGCGTGGCGGAACAGTTCCAGTACATCCTGCGGGATGAGTCGATGCACCTGAACTTCGGTATCGATGTGATCAACCAGATCAAAATCGAAAACCCGCATTTGTGGGATGCCGAGATGAAGGAAGAAGCGACCCAGATGATCCTGCAAGGGACTCAGCTGGAGATTGAATACGCTCGCGACACCATGCCACGCGGTGTACTCGGCATGAACGCGGCGATGATGGAGGATTACCTCAAGTTCATCGCGAACCGTCGTCTGTCGCAAATTGGTTTGAAAGAAGAATACCCAGGCACCACCAACCCGTTCCCGTGGATGAGCGAGATCATGGACTTGAAGAAAGAGAAGAATTTCTTTGAGACCCGTGTGATCGAGTACCAGACCGGCGGCGCGCTGAGCTGGGATTGATTTAAAGCGGCCCCTTCGGGGGCCGTGTTGTTTTAACTGTCGATGCTTTTTTATGCCCAATCAAACCATCAAGACACCCTGCGTCGGCCTGTGCTCCACCGTCTACGGAGACCTGGTGTGCCGGGGTTGCAAGCGTTATCACCATGAAGTGATTCAGTGGAACGGCTACAACGCCGAGGAGAAACAGGCGGTGTGGCTGCGCCTGGAACAGCTGCTGGTGCAGGTGATGACCAGCAAGCTGCAGGTGCTGGACCCGCAACGCCTGCGCCAGCAACTGGAAGACCGCAAGATTCGCTTTGTGCCCCACCAGTCGCCGTACTGCTGGGCGTATCAGTTGATTGCCCGGGGCGCGCGGGTGATTTCCAAGCTGGATGCGTATGGGTTGGCGCTGTTGCCGGAGTTTCGCGAGCGCAATCTGGCGGATCTGCGGGATGCGATTGACCGGGAGTTTTTCCTGCTGTCCGAGGCGCATTACGAGCGGTATATCGCGCCGGGGTTTCTGCGGGAGTCTTTTGGGGCGCCGTTGATAGCCAGTATTTAGGCGACAACACAAAACGAATGTGGGAGCTGGCTTGCCTGCGATAGCGGTGGGTAAGCCTGTATCGTTGGTGACTGACACACCGCTATCGCAGGCAAGCCAGCTCCCACATTTAGATCTTTGTCGCTCAGGAGGTCCAGGACGGCTCGCGATCGGTCTGCAACCCATAACGCTCTATCGCCTCTTGGCAAACCTGCCTGCCCAGACTCCCCTGCTCCACCAACGCTGTCAGCGCCGCCAGCACAATGTGATAGCGATCCACCTCAAAGAAATCCCGCAACGCCGCCCGGGTATCGCTGCGACCAAAGCCGTCAGTGCCCAGCACCGTATACGCCGACTCCACGTACGACCCAATCATCTGCGGCACGGCCCTTACATAGTCAGACACCGCCACCACCGGCGCGCCCTTGGGTAAACACTCCGCCAGATGACTGCACCGCGCCGGCTGTTGCGGATGCAGACGGTTCCAGCGCTCCACCTCCCGAGCATCTCGCGCCAGTTCGCTGAAGCTGGTGACACTGAACACTTCAGCTTCAACCTGCCAATCATCTGCCAGCAACTGCGCCGCGGCCTGGGCTTCACGCACCAGCGTGCCGGAGCCAAGCAGGCGCACCTTGCCGCCGGTCTGCCCGCTCAACCGGTACATGCCTTTGATAATCGCCACTTCGACGCCTTCCGGCAGGCTCGGCTGCGGGTAGTTTTCGTTCATCAGGGTCACGTAGTAGAACTCGTCCACATCGTGCTCCAGCATCTGGCGCATGCCATGGTCGAGGATCACCGCAAACTCACCGGCAAACGCCGGGTCGTACGCGCGGCAATTGGGCACCGTGGCGGCCGTCAGGTGGCTGCTGCCGTCCTGGTGCTGCAAGCCTTCGCCACCCAAGGTGGTGCGCCCGGCGGTGGCGCCCAGCAGGAAGCCACGGGCACGCTGGTCGGCGGCGGCCCAGATCAGGTCGCCGACGCGCTGGAAACCGAACATCGAGTAATAGATGTAGAACGGCAGCATCCGCAGGCCATGCACCGAATAACTGGTGGCCGCCGCCACCCAGGAGCTGATGGCGCTGGCTTCGCTGATGCCTTCTTCGAGGATCTGCCCGTCGGTGGCTTCGCGGTAGCTGAGGATCGAGCCGATGTCTTCCGGCTCGTAACGCTGGCCGACACTGGAATAGATACCGATCTGCTTGAACAGGTTGGCCATGCCGAAGGTGCGCGCTTCATCGGCGACGATGGGCACGATGCGCGGGCCGAGGGCCTTGTCCTTGAGCAGATTGGTGAGCATGCGCACAAAGGCCATGGTGGTGGACATTTCCTTGCCGTCCGCCTGGGTGGCAAACGCGCCGTAGCCCGACACCGGCGGCACGCTCACGGTAGGCGCCTGCTGGCCGCGACTCGGCACATACCCGCCGAGGTCGGCGCGGCGTTTGTGCAGGTAACGCATTTCGAGGCTGTCTGGCGCCGGTTTGTAGAAGCTCAGGGATTCGGTCTGCTCATCCGACAGCGGCAACTGAAAGCGATTGCGGAAGGCGATCAAGGCTTCGCGGTCGAGCTTCTTTTGCTGGTGGGTGGTCATCTTGCCCTGCCCGGCCTCGCCCATGCCGAAGCCCTTTTTGGTCTGGGCCAGGATCACCGTGGGCTTGCCGCTGACCCGACGTGCGGCGTGGTAGGCGGCGTGGATCTTGACCATGTCATGGCCACCGCGCTTGAGGCGGTCGATCTGTTCATCGCTCATGCCTTCGACAAGCTTGGACAGCGCCTCGCTTTGGCCAAAGAAGTGTTCACGGTTATAGGCACCGTCCTTGGCGGCGAAGGTCTGGAATTGTCCGTCCACGGTCTGCGACAGGGTGCGCGCCAGTTCGCCGTCGGTGTCCTTGGCCAGCAAGGCGTCCCAGTCCGAACCCCAGACCAGTTTGATCACGTTCCAGCCGGCCCCGGCAAACAAGGCTTCCAGCTCGTCGATGATCCGACCGTTGCCCCGCACCGGGCCGTCGAGGCGTTGCAGGTTGCAGTTGACCACCCAGGTCAGGTTGTCCAGGCCTTCACGGGCCGCCAGGGTCAGGGCCGACATGCTTTCCGGCTCGTCCATCTCGCCGTCGCCGAACACGCCCCACACGTGACGGTCGGTGGTGTCCTGCAAACCACGGTGTTGCAGGTAGCGCATGAACCGCGCCTGGAAAATCGAGCTGATGGGGCCAATGCCCATGGAGCCGGTAGGAAATTGCCAGAAGTCGGGCATCAACCACGGGTGCGGATAGCTGGACAGGCCCCGGGCGCCCGCCTTGCCGGCGCCGATTTCCTGGCGATAGTGGGCCAGGTCGGTTTCGCTCAGGCGGCCTTCAAGGAAGGCGCGCGCATAGATGCCAGGGGCGGAATGGGGTTGGTAGAACACCAGGTCGCCGCCAAAACCGTCGTTGCGGGCGCGAAAGAAGTGGTTGAAGCCCACTTCAAATAAATCCGCCGCACTGGCGTAGCTGGCGATATGGCCGCCCAGCTCGCCATAGGCCTGGTTAGCGCGTACCACCATGGCCAGGGCGTTCCAGCGCACCACCGAGGCCAGGCGCTCTTCGGTGGCCAGGTCGCCGGGGAACGGCGGTTGCTGGTCCACGGCGATGCTATTGATATAAGGCGTGCCGTGCCGGGGTTTCCAGGCGATGTGCGGCGCGCCGCCGGCGTCCGCCAGCATGTCGAGGATCTCCCGGGCCCGGGCGGCGCCGGCGTTGGCCACCAGGGAGGCCAGGGCATCGCGCCATTCCGCCAGTTCTTCCTGGTCCATCGCTGTGTGACTCACTGCACTCGCAAAACCGTTCATGGGCACCTCCGGGCTTTTTTTCCAGTTTATGTCGGTGCCAAGGGATTTTTTGACTGTTGTAAGCCGTCCAACCAATCCTTTTGAGCACAAATCACTGCCAATCGTCTAATTCAGAGCACGTTGTGCTTCAACTCCCTGAAAGCCCGCAATTGTGTTTAAAATGCCGCCCGCTCAATGACCGACGTTGCCCGATGAACCCAGACGCACTCGCCACCCTGCACGCCCATTTGCTGACCGCCCTGCACACCGTCCCCGCCGAGACCCGGCGCCTGTTTCACGGGCGTGGCCGCTGCTGGCCGGGCCTGGAACAGCTGACGGTGGACTGGTTGCAAGGCGTGGTGCTGGTCTCGCTGTTCAAGGAGCCCGAGGCTGCACAGCTTGAGGCGTTAAAGCAGATGCTGGTGCAGTTCGATTGGTCGTCCTATGGTGCCCATACCGTGGCGCTGCAACACCGCTACCTGCCGCAAAGCACCACCGAATGGCTGCTGGGCGAGGCGGTCGACGAACTGATCATCACCGAAGGCGGCCTGCGCTACCTCATCGACCTGGGCAAAAAGCAGAACAGCGGGCTGTTCCTCGACATGCGCTACGGTCGCAACTGGGTACGCGAACAGTCCCGGGGCCTGCGGGTGCTGAACCTGTTTGCCTACACCTGCGGCTTCTCCGTGGCCGCCATCGAAGGCGGCGCCGAGCATGTGGTGAACCTGGATATGGCCCGTGGCCCCTTGAGCCGGGGCCGCGACAATCACCGCCTCAATGGTCATGACCTGGGCAAGGTGAGCTTTCTTGGCCACGACCTGTTCAAGTCATGGGCCAAGGTCACCCACAGCGGCCCGTACGACCTGGTGATCATCGACCCGCCCTCCTTCCAGAAAGGCAGTTTCCTGCTGACCAAGGACTACCAGCGGGTGCTACGCCGTCTGCCGGATTTGCTCACGGCCCAGGGTACGGTGCTGGCGTGCATGAATGATCCGGCCTTCGGCGAAGACTTCCTGATCGACGGCGTAACCCGCGAAGCGCCTGGCCTGCGCTTTGACCAGCGGCTGGAAAACCCGCCGGAATTTCCCGATATCGACCCGCAAAGCGGATTAAAGGCACTGGTGTTCCGTCAAGGCTGATGCCGAAACGTCTTACGCTTGCTACGCTTAACCTACGCCGGGTGGTGAACCTTATCCCACCCTTCCCGGTCGATACTTGCACACTCTGGCCAGATTCGACGGTGTTACCCCGTCGGCTGCCCTGTTTCACCCTTTGGAGAACGCCCCTGTGATATCGACCCTGCATGTAGCCCGTCTCAAGGCCTGGGGCGCCCATGGTTTTACCGCCACCGGCGTGGTCCTGGCCTTCCTGGCCACCCTGGCGCTGCTGGAAAACTCACCCAAGGCCTGCCTGCTGTGGCTGGGCCTGGCGCTGGTGGTGGACGGTGTCGACGGCTCACTGGCGCGACGGGTGAATGTCAGCACGGTATTGCCAAGCTTTGACGGTTCGGTGCTGGACCTGGTGATCGATTACCTCACCTACGTGTTTATCCCGGCACTGTTCATCTATCGCTACATCGATCTGCCGGAGTTCACCCACCTGTTTACGGTGTCGGTGATCCTGGTGTCGTCGCTGTTCTGCTTCTGCAACGTGAACATGAAGAGCAAGGACAACTACTTCGTCGGCTTCCCCGCTGCGTGGAACGTGGTGGCGCTGTGCGTCTATATCATCCAGCCGGATGCCTGGGTCACTTTGCTCACCGTGATCGGCCTGGCGTTGCTGACCGTGACGCCGATGAAGTTCCTGCACCCGTTCCGGGTGAAGCGCTTCATGCCGATCAATATCGCCGTCACCACCATCTGGCTGCTGTGCAGCTTTTTGATGGTGGTGGATTACCCGAATACCAACCCGTGGACCTTTGGGTTGTGGTCGCTGATGTCGGCGTACTTTCTGGGAATCTGCATCTGGCGTACGGCGCTGGAGTGGGTCGGGACACACAAATAAGCAAGCGGGCCCGCTCCCACATTTGGATCGCCTCATACCCGGGTTATGGGTAAGATACCGGCCTTTCGCGCAGCCCTTTCTGCGCCTTGCCGAATAAGTCTTGCCCATGCCCTTCGAACTCAGCGTCGACCTCACTACCCTGGCGATTCTCGCCGTTGTTGCCTTCATCGCCGGTTTCATCGACGCCATCGCCGGCGGTGGCGGCCTGCTGACCACACCCGCCCTGCTGACCGCCGGCATGCCGCCCCACCTGGTGCTGGGCACCAACAAGCTCAGTTCCACCTTCGGCTCGGCCACCGCCAGTTTTACCTTCTACCGCCGCAAGCTGTTTCACCCGCGCCAGTGGGTGCATGCCATCGTCGGTACCCTGATCGGCGCACTCACCGGCGCAGTCGTCGCCCATTACCTGCCCGCCGAAACCCTGAACAAGATGCTCCCGGTGATTGTGTTCGGCTGTGGTTTGTATCTGCTGTTCGGCGGCACACCCAAGGCGGCGCTGGACAACGACGCGCCGATCAAAAAGAAATGGCAGTCCACCCAGGGCTTTGGCCTGGGCTTCTATGATGGCGTGGCCGGCCCGGGCACCGGGGCGTTCTGGACCGTGAGCACCATGCTGCTGCACCCCATCGACCTGGTAAAAGCCAGCGGTGTGGCGCGCAGCATGAACTTCGTCAGCAACGCGGCGGCGCTGACGGTGTTCATTTTCAATGGCTCGGTGGACTGGATTGTCGGCCTGGCGATGGGCGTGTCGGTGATGTGCGGTGCGTTCTTTGGCGCACGCAGCGCCATCAGCGGCGGCGCCAAATTCATTCGCCCGGTGTTCATCACCGTGGTGCTCGGCCTGACGGTGCGCCTAGCCTGGCAGCACTGGTTCAGCGTGGCCTAAACGACGGGCCAGGTAGAGGTCGATCAGGTAGCGCGCAATCGAGCGGGACGCCGGCAACGGCGGCAGCTCATGGACGTTGAACCACTGCGCGTCTTCGATCTCGTCGGCCTGGGGCACGATATCGCCGCCGGCGTACTCGGCGTGAAAGCCCAGCATCATCGAGTGCGGGAACGGCCAGCACTGGCTGCCCATGTACTGGATATTCTTGACCTCTACCTGCACTTCTTCACGCACTTCGCGAATCAGGCAGTCTTCGGCCGACTCACCCGGCTCGGCAAAACCTGCCAGGGTGCTGTAGACCCCCGTGACAAAGCGCGGCGAACGGGCCAGCAGGATCTCATCGCCACGGGTCACCAGCACGATCATGCTCGGCGAGATACGCGGGTAGCTGCGCAGGTCACAGGCCTGGCAGAACATCGCCCGCTCCCGTGGCACCTGCACCATCGCCTGGCCACAGCTTCCACAGAAACGATGCTCACGCGCCCAGGTGCCGATTTGCGCGGCGTAGCCCAGGACTTTGTACAGGGTGTGGTCGCCTTGCAGCATGAAGCCGCGCAGGCCCTGCCAGCCGCAGCCCGGCACATCGGCGGGGCTGTTGAGCTCCAGCAGGTACACCGGTTCGCCGTCCAGATGGCCGATGCCATGTTCGGCAAACACCGACAGGTCCTGGCGCTTGAGCCATTCCCGGGGGAACAGCGGGCCGTTCTGGTCGTGTAAAAAGCCTTCGCGACTGCGGGCCACAGCCCAGCCGCCCGGGGCGTCGTTGTCCAGCAGCGTTGTGGTAATCCAGCCTGGGGTCATGTTCAGTCAATCCACGAATTCGGGTTTCTGCTTGCTCATATGGGCCGCGATGGCCACGCGCAGGTCGTTGGATTGCAACATAGCTGAGTTCCAGGTGGCAACGTATTCCAGACCATCATTGATGCTGTGGTCACGCATGTAGCTGATCATCGCCTTGGTGCCGGTGACTGCTATAGGTGATTTGGCGGCGATTTCCCGGGCGATTTCCATCACGCCGGCCAGCAGGCTCTCGTGATCGCTGTACACCCGATTCACCAGGCCGATGCTGCGCGCCTCGATGGCACCGAACTGGCGGCCGGTGTAGGCCAGCTCGCGCAGCATGCCGTCGCCGACGATTCGGGGCAGGCGTTGCAGGGTGCCGACGTCGGCGGCCATGCCGATGTCGATTTCCTTGATGGAGAATTGCGCGTCTTCGGCGGCGTAGCGCATGTCACAGGCGCTGATCAGGTCGATGGCGCCGCCGATGCAGTAGCCGTGGATCGCCGCGAGTACCGGCTTGCGGCAGTTGTCGACGGCGTTGAACGAGGCTTGCAGTTCGAAGATCTTGCGCCGCAGCAGCCGCGCATTGCGGCCGACGTCCTTGCCGAACTCGTTGGCTACCGAGGCCAGCATCATCAGGTCGATGCCGGAGGAGAAATGCTTGCCGGCGCCGCTGATGACCACGGCCCGTACGGCGTCGGTGTCTTCGATCCATTGGAAGATGTCGATGATCTCGGTCCAGAACGCGGCGTTCATGGCGTTGATCTTTTCCGGGCGGTTGAGCTGCACATGGGCGACGTTGCCGCTGAGTTCGACGACAAAGGCTTGGTATTCGGACATGGCAGTGATCCTTGACTGGCGGCTGGGGTAAGGGCCGAACTATATCAAGGGTGCGTGATGGCGGGTAAGGCTGTGCATGCGCCAAAAACAGGACTGAAGAACAGCGAAGATCAAATGTGGGAGCTGGCTTGCCTGCGATGGCGGTGTATCAGTTAACAAAGATGCAAGCTGACCCACCGCTATCGCAGGCAAGCCAGCTCCCACAATGGTTTTGTGGTGTTCTTTAACTCGGTAGCCAGAGGCGGAAGCGTGCGCCGCCCAACGGCGAAGCCTGGGCCGTCAACGTTCCGCCTTGGGCCTCCAGCGCCCGCCGACTGATAGCCAACCCCAAGCCAAAACCGCCAGTAGCGCGGTCACGACTGCGATCCAGCCTATAAAACGGCTCGAAAATCCGCTCGCGCTGATCCGCCGGAATGCCGATGCCGTCATCATCCACCCAGATCTCACACCCCTTGGGACACACCTTCACCCCCACCTGAATCCTTCGCTCGCAATAACGCATGGCGTTGCGCAGCAGGTTCTGCAGGGCTCGGGCAGTCAGGCGCGGGTCCAGGGTGAAGCGCTCCACCGCGCAGTCCAGCACCACGTCCATCACGATGTCGGGGTTTTCCAGTTCGTCGTCGACGCTGCCCAGGATGCTGTCGATAAACTCATCCAGCACCACTTCCACCCGCTCCGGGGTTTGTGCCGGGTTCTGCAGGCGGCTATAGGACAGCAGCTCCAGCACCAGTTCGTCCAGTTCACGAATGTGCGCCACCAGGCCTTGCAGGCGTTCGCGGCTGGCGGCCGGCAGCTCGTCGGACAGCGCCAGGGCCAGGCCGAAATCCAGGCGCGTGAGTGGCGTGCGCAGTTCATGGGAGACCGCGTTGAGCAGGTCGCGCTGCTGGTTGAGCAGTTGCTCGATGTCGTTGGCCATGGTGTCGAACACCGCCGCCAGGCTGCCGATGTTGGAACTGGGGGGAATCTTCGTGCGTGCCGCAAGGTCGCCCTGGCCGAGCTGCGCCGCTGTGCTTTTCAGGCGCTCCAGGTCGCGCCAGTGGGGCCTCAACCAGAACAGCAGGCACGCCAGCAGCGCCGCGCCGATCAGCACGTTCATGCTCCAGTACAGCAGGTTCATGTCCAGCGGGTCCGGCGGTACCGAGACCTTGACCACCAGTTGGTCGTCGAGGGCCGAACTGACGTCGTCCGCCCAGCCCCACTCGCCCAGGCGAATCACCATCTGGTCCTTTTCCAGCAGGCGCTGTTCTTCCGGGGTGTAGCTGGCGTCCTGGATACGCAGCAGTTGCACCTTCAGCGGCGCAAAATCCGCCGCCAGGCGCACGGTGACATTGGCCCACTGCTCAACCGGCACCCGCTGGTATTCCTTGACGATCAGGCTCTGCATCCCTCGGGACTGCTCGATGTTGTAGCTCATGTAACGGTGTTCAAACAGCTGGATCACCGCCCGCGGCACCAGGTAGATCGCGGCGGCGAAGGTGACGATGGTAATCAGGTACAGGCGAATCAGGACGCGAAACATGGCTCAGCATTCCCACTCGGATCGGCTGAACAGGTAGCCCTTGCCCCACACCGTCTTGATCTTGCGCGCTTCACCGGCGTGGTCGTCGAACTTGCGCCGCAGCTTGGAAATCGCCACATCCACCGAGCGGTCGGTGCCGTTGAATTCAATGCCCCGCAGGCGTTGCAGGATCTGGTCGCGGCTGAGCACTTCGCCGGCATGCCGGGCCAGTACCACCAGCAGGTTGTATTCACCGCTGGACAGCTCCACCGCCTGGTCGCGCCAGGTCACGGTGCGCTCCGAGAGGTCGATGCACAGGTTGCCCATCAGGATCTGGTCGTTGGCCACCTGGGGTTCGGTAAGGCTGCTGCGGCGCAGCAAGGTCCGTACGCGGGCCAGCAATACCCGGGGCTCACAAGGTTTGGTGACGTAGTCGTCGGCGCCCATTTCCAGGCCCAGTACCTGGTCGTGGCTGTCGTCGCGGGCGGTGAGCATCAGGATCGGCAGCGTGGCCGAATCGGCCCGCAGCAAGCGGCAGACTTGCAGGCCGTCGAGGCCCGGCAGCATCAGGTCGAGGATCACCAGATCCGGCGGGTTGAGCCGTGCACGCTCACGCACGTGGTCGCCCCGGCTGAGCACACTGACGTGATAGCCGTTGCGTTCCAGATAACTGGCAATCAATTCGGAGAGCGCGGCGTCGTCTTCCACCAGGAGAATGTTGGGCATGGTATTTCCAAATAATACAATTTCTAAGTCGTACGCAGATCCAATGTGGGAGCGGGCTTGTGTGGGAGCGGGCTTGCCTGCGATGGCATCTCCTCGGTTTTACTGAATAAACCGAGGCGTCTGCATCGCAGGCAAGCCAGCTCCCACAAAAGCCCAGCTCTCACACAAGCCCCACACATTAGATCTTCGGTGCCTGGAACATCGTGTAAGGTTCGGCGGATATGAAGGATATACGCCCCCGCGCACCTGTGGGCCGCACCTTACATTTCTTCACACACCACCTACAGAGCTTCACAGCACTGTGGCGGGGGCGCCCGTAGGATGCGCCAGTCAATATTGGGATATGAGCATGTCGAAGAATCTGTTTGCGCCGTCTTGCCTGTTGGCCCTGACACTGGCGCTGAGCGCGTGTGGCAAGTCCGCAAGTGAGACCGCCGAGGCACCACTGGCCAAGGTGCGGATCGAAACCCTTGAAGCCAAGCCCCTGTCCATCACCAGCGAGCTGAGCGGGCGGATTGCTGCGCCGCGCATCGCCGAAGTGCGCGCCCGGGTCGCCGGCGTGGTGTTGCAGCGGGTGTTCAAGGAAGGTCACGACGTGAAACAGGGCGATGTGCTGTTCCGGATTGACCCGGCGCCGTTCAAGGCCGACCTCGACAGCGCCCAGGCCAGCCTGCGCAAGGCCGAGGCCAATGCCTTCCAGGCGCGCCTGCAAGAGCAGCGCTACAGCCAGTTGGTGGAAGGCAACGCCATCAGCGGCCAGGAATACGACAACGCCCGCGCCGCCGCCCGGCAGACCGCCGCCGATGTGGCCGCCAACCAGGCCGCGGTGCAGCGCGCCAAGTTGAACCTGGGTTATGCCACCGTCACCGCGCCGATTTCCGGGCGCATCGGTCGCGCGCTGGTGACCGAAGGCGCACTGGTGGGCCAGAACGAAGCCACGCCGATGGCGCTGATCCAGCAACTGGACCCGATCCACGCCGACCTGACCCAATCCACCCGCGAGCTGAATGACCTGCGCCGGGCCTTCCGCGCCGGGCACTTGAAGCAGGTCGGCCAGGACCAGGCCAAGGCCACGCTGATCCAGGATGACGGCAGCCTGTATCCGTTGCCGGGCAAGTTGCTGTTCGCCGAGATCAGCGTCGACCCGGGCACCGGCCAGATCATCCTGCGCAGCGAGTTCCCCAACCCGGACCTCGACCTGCTGCCCGGCAGCTTTATCCGCGTACGCCTGGAGCAAGCCGTCGACCAGCAAGGCATCAGCGTGCCGCAACGGGCAATCACCCGCGACAGCGCCGGGATCCCGATGGTGTTGCTGCTGGACGCCGAGCAAACCGTAAGCCAGCAGCCGGTGGAACTGGGTTCGGTGGTCAATGACCGCTGGGTTGTCACCAGCGGCCTGAAGGCCGGTGACCGCATCGTCGTCGAAGGCCTGCAACACGCCCGCCCTGGCGAGAAAGTCCAGGTTGACGACAGCCCCGCGCCAATCGCCCAGGCATCCGGCCAATAAGGATCGTTTTCCATGCCGCAATTCTTTATCGACCGCCCGATCTTCGCCTGGGTGGTCGCACTCTTTATCCTGCTGGCCGGCGCTCTCGCCATCCCGCAGTTGCCGGTGGCGCAGTACCCCAACGTCGCCCCGCCGAAAGTCGAGATCTACGCGGTGTACCCGGGCGCCTCGGCGCAGACCCTGGACGAAAGCGTGGTCAGCCTGATCGAGCAGGAGCTTAACGGCGCCGATCACCTGCTGTATTTCGAATCCCAGAGCAGCCTGGGTTCGGCCACTATCACCGCGACCTTCCAGCCGGGCACCGACCCGGAGATGGCTCAGGTCGACGTGCAAAACCGCCTCAAGGCCGTGGAGCCGCGCCTGCCGCAAGCGGTGACCCAGCAAGGCTTGCAGGTAGAGAAAGTCTCCGCCGGCTTCCTGCTGCTGGTCACGCTGACCTCCAGCGACGGCAAGCTCGATGATGTGGCGCTCAGCGATTACCTGGCGCGCAACGTAATGAACGAGCTCAAGCGCCTGGACGGTGTGGGCAAGGCCCAGCTGTACGGCGCCGAGCGCGCGATGCGGATCTGGATCGACCCGCAGAAGCTGATCGGTTTCAACCTGACCCCGGCCGACGTCAACGCCGCCATCGCTGCGCAGAACGCTCAGGTTTCAGCGGGCAGCATCGGTGACTTGCCGGGCACCAAGACTCAGGAAATCACTGCATCGATCCTGGTGAAAGGCCAACTGTCGACCCCGGCCGAGTTTGCCGACATCGTGCTCAAGGCCAACCCGGACGGCTCCACCGTGCGCGTCGGTGACGTGGCGCGGGTGGAAATCGGCAGCCAGGAATACCAGTTTTCCACCCGCCTGAACGGCAAGCCGTCCACCGCCGTCAGCGTGCAGCTGTCCCCCGGTGCCAACGCCTTGAGCACTGCGACCCTGGTGCGGGCGAAGATGGACGAACTGGCGCGCTACTTCCCGGCCAACGTCGAATACAAGATCCCTTACGACACCTCGCCATTCGTGAAGGTCTCGATCACCAAGGTGGTGTACACCCTGGGCGAGGCGATGTTGCTGGTGTTTGCGGTGATGTTCCTGTTCCTGCAGAACATCCGCTACACGCTGATCCCGACGCTGGTGGTGCCGATTGCGTTGATGGGCACCTTTGCGACGATGCTGTTGCTCGGCTTCTCGATCAACGTGCTGACCATGTTTGGCATGGTGCTGGCGATCGGCATTCTGGTGGACGATGCGATTGTGGTGGTGGAGAACGTCGAGCGGATCATGGTTACCGAGGGCCTGTCGCCCAAGGAAGCCACGCGCAAGGCCATGGGCCAGATCACCGGGGCGATTGTCGGCATCACCCTGGTGCTGGTGGCGGTGTTCCTGCCGATGGCGTTCATGCCGGGTTCGGTGGGGGTGATCTACCAGCAGTTCTCGTTGTCGATGGCCACCTCGATCCTGTTCTCGGCGTTCCTCGCCCTGACCTTGACCCCGGCCCTGTGCGCGACCCTGCTCAAGCCGATTGCCAAGGGCGAGCACCATGAGAAAGGCGGGTTCTTCGGCTGGTTCAACCGGCGCTTCGAGCAGTTCACCGACCGCTATGAAGGCTGGGTGGCCTATGCCCTCAAGCGCAGCGGGCGCTATCTGGTGATCTATCTGGTGCTGGTGGTGGGCCTTGGGGTGTTGTTCAGCCGCCTGCCCTCCTCGTTCCTGCCGGTGGAAGACCAGGGTTACACCATCACCGATATCCAGCTGCCGCCGGGTGCGAGCAAGAACCGCACGGTGCAGGTGGCCGAGCAGATCGAGGCGCATAACGCCGGCGAGCCGGGCGTGGGCGATACCACGATGATCATGGGCTTCAGCTTCTCCGGTTCGGGGCAGAACGCGGCGCTGGCGTTTACCACCCTCAAGGACTGGTCGGAACGCAGCAGCAAGGATTCCGCCGCCGCGATTGCAGACCGCGCCAACGCAGCCTTCAGCGAACTGAAGGATGCGATCGCCTATGCAATCCTGCCGCCGCCGGTGGATGGCCTGGGCACCTCCAGTGGCTTCGAGTTCCGTCTGCAGGACCGTGGTGGCGTCGGCCATGCCGCGCTGATGGAAGCCCGAACCGAACTGCTGGCCGCCGCCGAGAAAAGCCCGATCCTGGCCAACGTGCGGGAGAGCGCTTTGGCCGAGGCGCCTCAGGTGCAACTGGAAGTGGACCGCAAGCAAGCCAATGCCCTGGGCATTTCCTTTGCCGATATCGGCAATGTACTGTCCTCGGCCATCGGTTCGGCTTATATCAACGACTTCCCCAACCAGGGCCGCATGCAGCGGGTGGTCGTTCAGGCCGAAGGCGATCAGCGCAGCCAGGTGGCCGACCTGATGAAGATCCATGTGCGCAACAACGCCGGGAAGATGGTGCCGCTGTCGGCCTTCGTCGAAGCGCGCTGGATCCAGGGCCCGGCCCAGTTGACGCGTTACAACGGTTACCCGGCCATCGCGATTTCCGGTGAGTCTGCGCCGGGCCACAGTACCGGTGAGGCGATGGAGGAAATCCAGCGGCTGGTCAGCCAACTGCCCGCCGGCCTGGGCCAGGAATGGACTGGCCTGTCGCTGCAGGAGCGCTTGTCGGGCTCCCAGGCACCGCTGCTGCTCGGCTTGTCGCTGTTGATTGTGTTCCTGTGCCTGGCGGCGCTGTATGAAAGCTGGTCGATCCCGACTTCGGTGCTGCTGGTGGTGCCCCTCGGCGTACTCGGCGCGGTATTGGCCGTGAGCTTGCGCGGGATGCCCAACGATGTGTTCTTCAAGGTCGGCCTGATTACGATTATTGGCCTGTCGGCGAAGAACGCGATCCTGATCATCGAGTTTGCCAAGGACCTGTATGACCAGGGTGAAGACCTGATCGATGCCACGTTGAAAGCCGCACGCCTGCGTCTGCGGCCGATCATCATGACGTCCCTGGCGTTCATCCTCGGCGTGGTACCGTTGGCGATTGCCACGGGTGCCAGCTCGGCGAGCCAACAGGCTATCGGTACCGGGGTGATCGGCGGGATGATCACCGCGACGCTGGCGGTGGTGTTTGTGCCGGTGTTCTTCGTGGTGGTGATGAAGCTGGTGAAGAAGCGCCACAAAGACAGCTGAACAAAGGACTCAGGTGGGCTAAGGTAATGCAAACCCTGGCCCATCGAGCTCCCATGCCCTTCCTCGCCCGCACCCACCCTCGCCTGTCCTCCGCCGCCGTATTGGGCCTGGCGGTGGGCCTCCTGGCTCCGGCCGACACGATCATCAGCAAAATCCTTATTGGCTGGAACGCCGGGGTCTGGACCTACCTGGTGCTGATGCTGTGGCTGACCAGCCATTCCCGGGCCGACGACGTAAAGCGCATCGCCGAGATCGAAGACGAGAACGCCAGCCTGGTGCTGTTCATGGTGTGCATCGCGGCGATTGCCAGCCTGGCGACCATTACCTTTGAACTGGTGGGCAGCAAGGACCTGAGCAGTACCGAGCGCCTGCTGCACTACGGGTTTACCGGCCTGACGGTGATCGGTTCGTGGTTGCTGATCGGGGTGATTTTCAGCGTGCATTACGCGCGCCTGTATTACACCTGGGACGGCCCCGAGCCGGCGTTGCGTTTTGCCGAGGATTTACGCACGCCCAATTACTGGGACTTTCTGTACTTCTCGTTCACCATCGGGGTGGCGGTACAAACCGCGGACGTCGGCGTTGCCACCCGCGGCCTGCGCAAGGTGGTGCTGGGGCAGTCGTTGATCGGGTTCCTGTTCAATACCGCCATTCTCGGCTTCTCGATCAACATTGCCGCCGGGCTGTTCGGTTGAAGTTGCACAAAACTTCTAGACGCCAGCCCGCGCCCCGGCGCTAACTGGCGACAACCACCCGTCATCGGTGCTTTATGACCGCCCACAACTGGATCGACCTGGCTCAGGACGCCGACACCGGCATCGAGACCTTGCGTGCGCATTTCGAGGGGCATGCCTATGACCCCCACTGGCACGACAGTTTCCTGGTGGGCGTTACCGAACAAGGGGTGCAGCAATTCAACTGCCGCCGCACCCGCCATCACAGCACCCCGGGGCAAGTGTTTTTGCTGGAACCGGGAGAAATCCATGACGGCAACGCCCCCACCGCCGAGGGCTTCACCTACCGCATGCTGTACCTCGACCCGCATTGGCTGGAGCGCGAAGTATCGGCCGTGTTCGAGGAAGCGCCGGCCAACAGCCAACTGAGCTTTGCAAGCACCTTGACCACTGATCCGCGCCTGGCACAGGCCACCAGTCACGCCTTCCACAGCCTGCACCACGGCGAACTGCGCATCGTACGCCAAAGCACCCTCGATCAACTGCTGGAGCGCCTGACCGGCCAGTTGCAGTGGCGCCAGCGCTATCACGAAGACCCTCGTTTGCCGCTGGTAGCCCACAAGGCCCGGGAATACCTGCACGCCCACCTGCATCAAGACATCGGCATGGACGAGTTGGCGCTGGCCACCGGTGTCGATCGCTTCCGCCTGACCCGCGCCTTCAAGAGTGCCTTCGGCCTGCCGCCCCACGCTTACCTGGTGCAACTGCGCCTGGCCCGCGCCCGCAACCTGCTGGCCAAGGGCGAACAACCCGCCGAAGTGGCGACCGCCCTGGGGTTTGCCGACCAAAGCCATCTGGGCCGCTGGTTCGTGCGGGCCTATGGCCTTACACCGGCGGCCTACCGCAAGCGCTGCTCAAATCTTCCAGACAGATAACCACGCCTTTGTGAAGATCGACGCCATTGATCTGCTCACTGGAGTCGCGCTGTCATGTTCCCTACCTTGCTGCCGTTTTTGCTGTTTGCATTCGTAGCCTCCATCACCCCCGGCCCGACCAATATCCTGGTGCTGAGCAACAGCGCCCGTTACGGCTTCAAGGCGGCCGTGCCAATTATTCTCGGCGCCTGCGCGGGGGCGGCCGCAATTGTATTGATGGTGGGCTCGGGGTTTGGACAGTCCCTGGCACACCTGCCGAAAGTACAAACCGCGATGCAATGGGCGGGCGTCGCGTGGTTGAGTTACCTCGCCTGGCAGATCTTCACCGCACCGGCCCATGCGATCCATCCCGATGCGCCCGGAAAACGCCTGGGCCTCACCGGTGCCGCCAGCCTGCAACTGGTCAACCCCAAGACCTGGATGATGGCCCTGGCGGTGGTCAGCGTGTTCGCCGGCAACGGCGAGGAACGCCAAAGCCACGTGGTGTACCTGTCCCTCGCGTTTTTCCTGATCTCCCTTCCCTGCCTGGCCACCTGGGCATTGCTGGGTATCGGCTCGGCCCGGGTGTTCCGCTCGGCCAAGGCCATGCAGCGCTTTAACCGTTGCATGGCGGGGCTGCTGTTGGGGTCGACCTGGTTGAGCGTGCTGCTCTGAATCGCACCGACTATCGGGCCTTGTCCTACAAATTCTTGACGACTTTCCTACTTTAGTGGTTTCCTGAAACCGGTTTCAGTCATTCCAATAAGAAAAGAAGGTCTATGACCGTGAACACTTTTTCCGCCGCCCAGCGCAGCCGCGTGACCATGCTTGACGTGGCCGAGCGTGCCGGCGTTTCCAAAGCCAGCGTTTCACGCTTTATCGGTGAAGACCGCGCCCTGCTCTCCGACGCCATCGCCCTGCGCATCGAACAGGCCATCGACGAACTCGGCTACCGCCCGAACCAGATGGCCCGCGGCCTGAAGCGCGGGCGCACCCGCCTGATCGGCATGCTGGTGGCCGATATCCGCAACCCCTATTCGATTGCCGTGATGCACGGCGTGGAAACCGCCTGCCGCCAGCACGGCTACAGCCTGGTGGTGTGCAACACCGACCGCGACGACGAGCAAGAGCGCCAGCACCTGGCCGCCCTGCGCGCCTACAACATCGAAGGCCTGATCGTGAACACCCTCGGCCATCACCTCGACCAGTTGCTGGAACTGCAACGGGAAATGCCCCTGGTGCTGGTGGACCGCAAGGTTGAGCCATTGCACAGCGACCTGGTGGGGCTGGATAACGCGGTAGCGGTGCGCATGGCGGTGGAGCATCTCGAACAGCAAGGCTATCGCGACCTGCTGCTGGTCAGCGAACCCACCGATGGCACCAGCTCACGCCTGGAACGCCTGGACAGTTTCAAGGCCGAAATCGGCGAGCGCCCGCTGCTTACCGGCTCGGTGCTGGAGATCGATGATGATTTGAACAGCCACCTGCACGCCTTTCTCTCCCGTGATCACGCCGGCCCCAAAGCCTTGTTTTGCGCCAACGGCATCGCCGCCCTGGCCTGCACCCGGGCGCTGAAAGAACTGGGCTGCAAGCTGTTTGAAGATATCGGCCTGATCGCCCTGGATGACCTGGATTGGTACCCGCTGGTGGGCAGCGGCATCACCGCCCTCGCCCAGCCTACCGAGGCGATTGGCGCCAGTGCGTTTGACTGTTTGCTCAAGCGGTTGCGCGGGGATACAGCTCCCACACGCACCCTGGATTTCCTGCCGCAACTCATCATCCGGGGCTCCACCCAATCCCTTGTAGGAGCTGGCTTGCCTGCGATGGCGGTTTCTCAGGCGACACAGTAGTCGACTGACACACCGCCATCGCCGGCAAGCCGGCTCCTACAGTTTTGCTTTGCGTATAAAAATGAAACCGGTTTCAGAGGTACACAACAATGCATAAATACCCCGTTTCCATCAGCCTCTCCAGCTACGGCGCCGACCTGGTCCGCGATCGCGGCCAACTGAATTTTGTTGATGTGTTGGCCCGGGCCAGCGCGCAACGCATCGAGTGGCGCGAAGAACTGCTGACCACCGAACAGCCCGCTGAACTGGCCCAGGCCGCAGCGGATCAAGGCCTGGAATGCGTATTCTCATCGCCCCTCGAACTCTGGGTGGCCGGCCGCTCGCAGCCCAACGCCGAACTGGCCGCCACCCTCGACCGCGCCCAGGCGTTCGGCGCCCGCTGGCTGAAAGTCTCCCTGGGTTACTTCACCGACACCAACGACCTGGACAGCTTGAGCGCCCTGCTCAACCGCCATCCGGTGAAGCTGCTGGTGGAAAACGACCAGACCCTGCACGGCGGACGCATCGAACCGATGCAGCGTTTTTTCAACGAAGTCGAACGCCTGGCGGTGCCGGTGAAAATGACCTTCGATATCGGCAACTGGCAATGGCAGGACCAATCGGCCCTGACCGCCGCGCGCCTGTTGGGCCGGCACGTGGATTACCTGCACTGCAAGGCCGTCGCCCGACGCGCCGACGGCAAACTGGTAGCCCTGCCGCCGGGCGCCGCCGACCTGCATCTGTGGGAACAACTGCTGAGGCACATGACTCAAGGTATTACCCGGGCCGTGGAATTTCCGCTGCAAGGCGATGACCTGGTGCAGGTCACCGCACAGCAGGTCGCCGCCCTCGCCGTCCTTGGCCAGCCCCGCGTGGAGAATGCCCATGTCTGAGATCGATATCCTGTCGTTTGGTGAAACCATGGCGATGTTTGTCGCCGAACAGACCGGCGACCTGGCCCAGGTTGCGCAGTTTCACAAGCGCATTGCCGGGGCCGACAGCAATGTCGCCATCGGCCTGTCGCGCCTGGGGTTCAACGTGGCATGGCTGAGCCGCGTGGGCGCCGACTCCCTCGGGCGCTTTGTGGTGGACACCCTCCAGAACGAGGGCCTGGACTGCCGGCATGTGGCGGTCGACCCGCTGCATCCCACCGGTTTTCAACTCAAGTCCCGGGAAGAAGCCGGCGCTGACCCTCAGGTGGAATACTTCCGCCGTGGCTCGGCCGCCAGCCACTTGTCGGTGGAGGCGATCAAGCCCGAGCTGCTGCAAGCCCGGCACCTGCATGCCACAGGGATTCCGCCGGCGCTGTCGGACGCCACCCGCGACCTGTCGCGCCAGTTGATGACGCAAATGCGCGAGGCTGGCCGCAGCGTGTCCTTCGACCCGAACCTGCGCCCGTCCCTGTGGGCCAATGAGCAACGCATGATCAGCGAAATCAACGCCCTCGCCTGCCTGGCGGATTGGGTGTTGCCGGGCCTGAGCGAAGGCCGTTTGCTCAGCGGTTTTGAAGACCCGGCCGACATCGCTGCGTTCTACCTGGACCAGGGCGTGGAAGCCGTGGCCATCAAGCTCGGCCCTCACGGCGCGTACTACCGCACGCAGCTGGACCAGGGTTTCGTCGCCGCCGTACCGGTGGCCAAGGTGGTCGACACGGTCGGCGCCGGCGATGGTTTTGCCGTGGGCATGATCAGCGCGCTGTTGGAAAACCTCAGTTTTGTCGAGGCGGTGCAGCGCGGCAACTGGATCGGCAGCCGGGCGGTGCAGAGCCGTGGCGACATGGAAGGCTTGCCGTTCAGGACCGATTTGCCGCATGCGCAAAAAGCCGGTTGATCAGATTTACCCGTTACCTGTTGCCACAACTACAACAAGCTCAGGAGCAACCCTATGGAACCGTTGAAACTCGCCACCCGCCGTTGGTGGTACATCATGCCCATCGTGTTCATCACCTACAGCCTGGCGTACCTGGATCGCGCCAACTACGGCTTCGCCGCCGCCTCCGGGATGGCCGAAGACCTGATGATCACCCCGGGCATGTCGTCATTGCTGGGGGCGCTGTTCTTCCTCGGCTACTTTTTCTTCCAGGTGCCCGGCGCGATCTACGCGCAAAAGCGCAGCGTTAAAAAACTTATTTTCGTCAGCCTGATCCTCTGGGGCGGCCTGGCCACCCTGACCGGCATGGTGTCCAACGCCTACATGCTGATCGTGATCCGCTTCATGCTCGGGGTGGTCGAAGCCGCGGTGATGCCGGCGATGCTGGTGTACCTGTGCCACTGGTTCACCCGCGCGGAACGCTCCCGGGCCAACACCTTCCTGATCCTCGGCAACCCGGTGACCATGATGTGGATGTCGGTGGTGTCAGGCTATCTGGTGCAGCATTTCAGCTGGCGCTGGATGTTCATCATCGAAGGCCTGCCGGCGGTGCTGTGGGCGTTTATCTGGTGGAAGCTGGCGGATGAAAAACCCGCCGATGCCAAGTGGCTGAGCGCCCAGCACAAAAAAGACCTGGAAACCGCGCTGGCCGAAGAACAGGTGGGCATCAAGGCCGTGAAGAACTACGCCGAAGCCTTCCGCTCGCCCAAGGTGATCATCCTGGCGCTGCAGTTTTTCTGCTGGAGCATTGGCGTGTATGGCTTCGTGCTGTGGCTGCCGTCGATTCTCAAGGCCGGCCTGAAAATGGACATGGTCGAGGCCGGCTGGCTCTCGGCGCTGCCGTACCTGGCGGCGGTGATCGGCATGCTGGTGGTGTCGTGGGGCTCGGACAAGCTGCAAAAACGCAAACGCTTCGTGTGGCCGCCGCTGCTGATCGCCTCCATCGCGTTTTATGCCTCCTACGTATTGGGCGCCGAACATTTCTGGTGGTCGTACACCCTGCTGGTGATCGCCGGGGCATGCATGTATGCGCCTTACGGACCGTTTTTCGCGATCGTCCCGGAAATCCTCCCGGCCAACGTCGCCGGCGGCGCCATGGCGCTGATCAACAGCATGGGCGCCCTCGGCTCGTTCGGCGGCTCGTACCTGGTGGGTTACCTCAACAGCAGCACCGGCTCGCCCGGCGCCTCGTACCTGCTGATGAGCGGCGCGCTGCTGGTGTCGGTGGTGCTGACGATCTTTCTCAAGCCGGGCGCCAGTGACCGCGAACGCGCCCCGCTGCATTCCCTTGAATTGAAGGTAAAGACCTGATGAAAAAGTCTGTCGTGCTCTACAAGAAACTCTCCGCACCGCTGATGGCGCGCCTGCATGAGCAGGCCGAGGTCACGCTGATCGAGGCGCTGGATGACAGCGGCCTGGCCAAGCTGCGCCAGGCCTTGCCGGCCGCCCAAGGCTTGCTCGGTGCCAGCCTGCGCTTGGACGCCAAGCTGCTCGACCTGGCGCCGAAGCTTGAGGCCGTCGCCAGCGTCTCGGTGGGTGTCGACAACTACGACATCGACTACCTGACCCAGCGCGGCATCCTGCTCAGCAACACCCCCGACGTGCTGACCGAAACCACCGCCGACACTGGCTTCGCGCTGATCCTGGCGACCGCCCGGCGAGTGGTGGAACTGGCCAATATGGTGCGCGCCGGCAACTGGAACCAGAACATCGGCCCACTGCATTTTGGCAGCGACGTGCATGGCAAGACCCTGGGCATTATCGGCATGGGCCGGATTGGCGAAGCATTGGCCCAGCGTGGGCACTTCGGTTTCGGCATGCCGGTGATCTACCACAGCCATTCGCCAAAACCTGCGGTGGAACAGCGGTTCGGCGCCGAATACCGCAGCCTGCCGGACCTGCTTCGGGAAGCCGACTTTGTGTGCCTGACCTTGCCATTGACTGCAGAAACCGAAGGTTTGATTGGCGCTGAAGAGTTCGCGCAGATGGGCCCGGAGACGATCTTTATCAACATCTCCCGGGGCAAGGTGGTGGACGAAGAAGCGCTGATCGAGGCGCTGCAACAGCGCACGATTCGCGCGGCGGGGCTGGATGTGTTCGTGCGTGAGCCGCTGCAACATGATTCGCCGTTGCTGCGCTTGAACAATGTGGTGGCGACGCCGCATATCGGATCGGCCACCCATGAGACGCGGGAGGCGATGGCCCAGTGTGCGGTGGACAATCTGTTGGCGGCACTGGCGGGTGAGCGACCGAAGAACCTGGTGAACCCGACCGCCTGGAAACACTGACTACTGTGGGAGCTGGCTTGCCTGCGATGGCATCAACCGGGTGTACCTGATACACCGAGGTGTCTGCATCGCAGGCAAGCCAGCTCCCACATTTGGGGTGTAGTGCCTGTCAGATGACGAACCTAGCCACCATCGCGTTCAAATCCACCGCCAGGCGCGACAGTTCGTGACTGGCGGCTGAGGTCTGGTTGGCACCCGCTGCCGACTGGGTGGCCAGGTCGCGGATGTTCACCAGGTTGCGATCCACCTCGCGGGACACCTGGGCCTGCTCCTCAGAGGCGCTGGCGATCACCAGGTTGCGCTCGTTGATCAGGCTGATGGACTGGGTGATCTGCTCCAGCGCCACACCGGCGGCCCGGGCGATTTCCAGGGTGCTTTGGGTGCGCTGGTTGCTCTGCTGCATGGACTGCACGGCTTCACCGGTGCCGCTCTGGATGCCGGCGACCATTTTTTCGATTTCCTGGGTCGACTGCGCGGTGCGATGGGCCAAGGCCCGCACCTCATCGGCCACCACCGCAAAACCGCGACCGGCTTCACCCGCACGCGCCGCTTCGATGGCCGCGTTGAGGGCCAGCAGGTTGGTCTGCTCGGCAATCGCGCGAATCACGTCCAGCACCTTGCCAATGTCACGACCCTGAGTGGCCAGGCCTTCGATCAGCACCGAGGTGTTTTGCACGTCCTGGGTCATGGTCTGGATCGCGCCCACGGTTTCCACCACACGGTCGCGCCCTTCCCGCGCAGCCTGGTTGGACTGGCTGGACGCCTCGGAGGTGGACACCGCATTGCGCGCCACTTCTTCCACGGCGGCGGTCATCTCGTTCACCGCGGTGGCGGCCTGGTCGATTTCGTTGTTCTGTTGTTGCAAGCCTTTGGAGGCTTCTTCGGTAACGGCGCTGAGTTCTTCGGCGGCCGAGGCCAACTGCGTGGCCGAGCCAGCGATGTGCTGGATGGTCTGGCGCAGGTTGTTTTGCATAGCGGCCAAGGCGCCGATCAGGCGGGCCGGCTCGTCTTTGCCGTCGTCCTCGATCACTTTGCTCAGGTTGCCGCCAGCGATGGTTTCGGCGACTTCCAGGGCTTTGCGCAAAGGGGTCACGATGCTGCGGGTCAGCAGCCATGCCAGCAACACGGTCATCAACGCCGCAACGACCGAGACGACGATGATCCCGGTGATGGCGTCCTGATAACTTTTCCCGGCCTCGTCACCGGCCTGCTTGGCATCGGCAGCGTTGATGGCGATCAACTTATTCAGCTGCTCGCCCATTTGGTCGGTACCGTCCTTGATGCGGCTGTTGATCAGCGCGCGCATCTCTTCAACTTTGTTCTGCTGCGAAAAACTCACCATCTCAGCCTGAGCCTTGAGGTAATTATCGAGCGTGAGGGCGAACGTCTTGTACAGCGCAGCCTCTTCATCCCCGGCGGGCATGGCGGCATAGGCAGCCTGGGCAGTCTTGACCTTGCCTTCCAGCACCCCCATTCGGGTCTGTGCCTCCTCCAGCGCTGCCGGCTCACGGTTCACCAGGACGCGAAACGACAATATCCGCAGGCGCAGGACGTTCTCGGTCATGGTGGCCAGATAGCCGACGCTGGGCAGTTGGTTCGCGCCCATGTCCACCGACGCCTGACGGATCAGGGTCATGCGATTGGCCGCAAACACCCCAAGCACAATGACGAGTAACGCAATGAAGGCAAAACCAAGGAAAGCCCGAGGGGCGATATTCAACTGGCGGAGGGACATAGGGGGCGCTCTCAGAAGTAGTGGCTGCGAGCATCCCTGCCGCGACACGGCCAGTGTGCGTCAACGCGCGGTTCTGACCGATTGGCACCACTGTTGTAATAGGTATGTGGGCCTATAGGAGATATCGGCAGGCATGGGGATTTAATCGAGGGTCTTTAGAAATATATTTTCACACTTCTGACAACTGGCACTTTCTGGCATCCTGCGCCTCCTTTTTCCTAACCGGGCCCGTATTTTGTCTGACGCTCAAACCCCTCGCCCCCGTTATAAATCCGACCTGATCTACGGCCTCGACGACCGTCCGCACTTCAGCGCCGCGATCTTTGCCGCCCTGCAGCATGTGCTGGCCAGCTTTGTCGGCATCATCACCCCGACGCTGATCGTCGGTGGCGTGCTGGGCCTGGAAAGCGAAGTGCCCTATCTGGTGAGCATGGCGTTGTTCGTGTCGGGGCTCGGCACCTTTGTGCAGGCTCGCAAGTTCGGCCCGGTGGGTTCCGGGTTGCTGTGTCTGCAAGGCACCAGCTTTTCGTTTATCAGCGTGATCCTCAGCGCCGGCTTCATGGTCAAGGCCCGGGGCGGCGGCACCGATGAGATTCTGTCGACGATCTTCGGCATCTGCTTCTTCGCGGCGTTTATCGAAGTGGTACTCAGCCAGTTCATCGGCAAGCTGCGCAAGCTGATCACCCCGGTGGTCACCGGCACCATCATTACCCTGATGGGGTTGTCGCTGATCAAGGTGGCCGTCACCGACATGGCTGGCGGATATGGTGCCAGCGACCTCGGCGCCGCCGGCAACATGGGCCTGGCGGCTTTGGTACTGCTCACTATCGTGGTGCTCAACCGCTTCAACAACCCGTTCCTGCGCCTGGGTTCGATCGTGATCGGCCTGACCCTGGGCTTCGTCGTGGCCTGGTGGATGGGCCGCGTCGACCTGGCCGCCCTGCCCCAACTGCCGTTGATCAGCGTGCCGGTGCCGTTCAAGTACGGTTTCTCGTTCGACTGGGTGGCGTTTATCCCGGTGGCGGTGATCTTCCTGATTTCGCCCCTGGAGGCGGCCGGTGACCTGACCGCCAACTCGATGATCTCCCAACAGCCGGTCAAGGGCCCGCTGTATATCAAGCGCATCAAGTCCGGCTTGCTGGCCGACGGCCTCAACTCGGTGATGGCGGCCACCTTCAACAGCCTGCCCATGGTGACCTTCGCCCAGAACAACGGGGTGATCCAGTTGACCGGCGTGGCCAGCCGTTACGTGGCGTACTTCATTGCCGGGCTGCTGGTGCTGCTGGGCCTGTTCCCGATGATCGGCGCGGTGTTGCAACTGATGCCCAAGCCGGTGCTGGGCGGCGCCACGCTGATCATGTTCGGCACCGTGGCGGTGGCCGGGATCAAGATCCTCGCCGAGGCCGGCCTGCACCGGCGCAATGTGCTGATCGTGGCGATCTCCCTGGGCATGGGCCTGGGTGTGGCCGCCGTGCCGGAAGTGCTGCGGGAGCTGCCCAAGGCGCTGCACAACATCTTCGAGTCGCCGATCACCGTGGGGGCGTTCTGCGCTATCTTGCTGAACATCTTCCTGCCTGAGGAGTTCATAGAGTTGGAAGAAGATGAATTCGATCCGGAAGCCTCCACCCTCAAGGTGATGCAGGACCCGGACGTCACGCACTAGGAGAACCCGTTTTATGCGCAAGCTCATGGTCCTGTCACTGCTGCTACTCAGCCTGAGCGCCTGCGCGCTGTTCCCCAACCGCGACCCGCTGAACATCAACGTGGTGGGCATCGAGCCGCTGCAAAGCCAGGACCTCGAGGTACGTTTCGCGGTGAAAATACGGGTGCAAAACCCGAATGAAACCGCGATCGACTACAACGGCGTGGCCCTGGACCTGGAGGTCAATGGCCGGCCCCTGGCTTCCGGGGTGAGTGACCAGCGTGGTTCGATCCCTCGTTTTTCCGAAACGTTGCTGACGGTGCCGGTGAGTGTTTCGGCGTTTTCCGTGCTGCGCCAGACCCTCGGCTTGAGCCAGACCCAGAGTTTGAATAACCTGCCCTACGTGTTGCGCGGGAAACTGGCGGGTGGCCTGTTTGGCACCATGCGTTTTGTGGATCGCGGGACACTGGACTTCCCCAACACTGCCACCTGGTAACGACATGGACGCCCTGCCTACGCTGTATACCGAACGCCTGATCCTGCGGCCGCTGACCCTCGAAGATGCCGAGGGCGTGCAGCAGCAATTTCCTCACTGGGAAGTGGTGCGATATCTGAATGCCCTGGTGCCCTGGCCGTACCCGGCGGATGGCGCACGCAGCTATCTGGAGAATGTCGCGTTGCCGGCCATGGCGCGGGGTGAGGAGTGGCATTGGTCGATCCGCCTGAAAAGCGCGCCCGGGGGGTTGATCGGTAATGTCAGCCTGATGGATGAGGTGGACAACAACCGCGGCTTTTGGCTCGCGCCGCAATGGCAGGGCCAGGGGTTGATGGCCGAGGCCAGTGCGGCGGTGACCGAGTATTGGTTTGAGGTGCTGGGGCGGCCTTTGATGCGCGTGCCCAAGGCAGCGCCGAACCTGGCCTCGCGCAGGATTTCCGAGCGTACGGGGATGCGGTTGGTCGGGACCGACGAGGGGCAATTTGTCGAAGGTAATTTCCCACGGGAGATCTGGGAAATTACCCGCGAGGAATGGCTGAGGATTCGGGGGGCGTCAGTGTTGTAGAGCAAAATCAAAAGCCAAAGCGGGCACGGTCAACTGTGGGAGCTGGCTTGCCTGCGATGGCATCAACTGGGAGTACCTGATACACCGAGGTGTCTGCATCGCAGGCAAGCCAGCTCCCACAGAAAAGCAGCTCTGATTCAGCTTCAGATTGGCTGGGCCGGCATTCCGGGCGTTTGCCAAAAGTGACACGCTGTAAGAGCGCAACCCTAAGCCGCCGTCACCGCAGCAACGGATATGCACTCAATCAGCAATAAACCGCACCCCCGGCTTAGCCCGTTCATCCACGCTCAACTCAAAAATGTCAGGCCGGGCATAATGCCCAACCACATCATAGTCATACCGCGCCCGAACCAGATCATCAGTATCAATCCGCGCCACCAGCAACCCCGCGCCACCGAGCAAGGGCCCGGCGATAACGTCGCCCATGGGCCCGACGATCACACTGCCACCGGCAATCAACGGCCGTTCCGCCGGCCAGTTGGCAATCTCCACCCCCAACGCCGCGGGCGACGCCTGCACCTGGCACGCACTGACCACAAAACACCGGCCCTCATGGGCGATATGCCGCATGCTCACCTGCCACATTTCGCGCTCATCCACCGTCGGCGCGCACCACACTTCCACGCCCTTGGCGTACATCGCCGTGCGCAGCAACGGCATCATGTTCTCCCAGCACACAGCGCCGCCAATGCGCCCCACCGCCGAATCAATCACCGGCAACGTCGAGCCATCGCCCTTGCCCCAGATCAGCCGCTCCGTGCCGGTGGGCATCAACTTGCGATGCTTGGCCACCAACCCGCCCACCGGCGCGAAATACAGCACAGTGCAATACAGAGTGCTGCCACTGCGCTCGATCACACCCAGCACCAGGCTCGCCCCGGTACGCGCCGACAATCCGGCCAGCGCCTCGGTCTCGGCACCCGGCACGTCAATCGCGTTGGCAAAATAACGGGCAAAGGCCTCACGGCCTTCAGGCAGGCGATAACCCAACTGGGTGCCAAACCCTTCACCCTTTGGGTAACCGCCGAGCAAGGCTTCAGGCATCACCACCAATTGCGCACCGCTGCGCAGGATTTCGTCCTCGTAAGACAGGATCTGTTCCAGGGTCTCGGCCTTGCCACCGGGCAAGGAACCGATTTGCAGCGCAGCCACGGTAGAAACAGGCATCACGATCACTCCGAATCAATGGGGGTTACCCATTCTCCGGCCGACAGCAATCATGAATAAAGCCCACTTCACTGCTAAATGATATGAGCCAGATAAATATCAAATCCCCTCAGTTAACGTCTTTCAGGGAGCCGAGCAGGGTTTCGATAAAAAGCTCAAGCGCCGCCGGTAACGCGCGTTTGGGCATCGTCAGCACCTGGATTGCGCGGTCCGAAAATTGAGGGTTCGACAGCGCAACGGAGATCAGGTCGTCGCTGCCGTTCGCCCGATGGCTGATCGCGCCGCCAAACGCAATGGTGTCTGTGTTGCGAACGAATTCATGGATAGCGCCCGAATAGTTGCACGTCATCACATGATTGAAAGACAGCCCTTCCATCTGGCAAACGAGGTCGAATAGCTGCCTCTGGGTGGAACCCTTTGGGGTCAGCGCCAACGGATAAGGTGACAGCGACCGGAGCGGCACCTGCTTGAGCGTGGCCAGTGGATGCCCCACACGCATCACGGCCCGGATCGGCGAGCGGCTTGAATGCAGGACCTCCACACCTTCGACAGGCTCGGTGCTGAACACCACCCCCACATCGGCATCGCCGCGCCGCACTTTTTCGGCACATTCGTGAGGCGACATCACCTCCAGCACATACTGGAAGGCCGGATTTTGCTGGTAATGCCGGATCAGGACCTGAGGCAGGAAGTAACGGGAAAGCCCCTCGGTGGATACCAGCCGCACCACTTTCGCCCCCGGGTAATCCCCCGCACGCAGCTCCGACAGCAGGCTTTGCTCCTCCAACGAGGCACGTCGTGCGTGATCGGCCAAGGCGCTGCCGGCAGCCGTGGGCTGCATGCCGCGTGGCCGTCGTTCGAACAACGGCACGCCAATACTTTCTTCCAACAGGGCAATCTGGCGACTCACGGCACTGGGGGCGATATGCAAACGCTCACCGGCAGCGGCCAGGGACCCTGAATCGATCACGGCCAGGAAATAGCGATAGTCCACGGTTTGATTCCTTACCAAGGCATCTATTTATTAGAAGTCAAACGTCAAAAAACAGCAATATACAGTGCGCTACGCGACTTCTATATTGGACTGAATCTCAGCCCGCACCGGAACTGTCATGTCCAAGCAACAAGCGCTCGCGAATGTTCGCCAGTACCTGGCCGACGGCCATTTTGAAGCCGACTTACGCCGCCGGGTCGCGATTCGAAGTGAAAGCCAGAACCCCGGCCAGGCCCACGAACTGACGCGGTACCTGCAACAGGAAATACAGCCTGCGCTGGCAGGCATGGGCTTTGAGTGCCAAATGCTCGACAACCCCTCCGACGCCGGGCCTTTGCTGTTCGCATCGCGCCACGAAGGGGCCGACCTGCCGACGATATTGATGTATGGCCACGGCGATGTGGTACTCGGTTATGACGAGCAATGGCGCGAGGGGCTCAGCCCCTGGGCGCTGACCGTGGAAGGCGACCGCTGGTACGGACGCGGCACCGCCGACAATAAGGGCCAGCACAGCATCAACCTGACCGCCCTCGAACACGTCATCCAGCAGCGCGAGGGGCGCTTGGGCTTTAACGTCAAAGTGCTGTTCGAAACCGGCGAAGAATGTGGTTCTCCCGGGCTGCGCGAGGTTTGCACAATGCATAAGGAGCTGCTGCAAGCGGATGTATTTATCGCCTCGGACGGGCCGCGCCTGAACGACAGCCGCCCGACGATATTCCTGGGCTCCAGGGGTTCTGCGTTGTTTTCCCTTGAAGTCAAGGCGCGGGACAAGGGCCTGCACTCCGGCAACTGGGGCGGCGTGATGTCCAACCCCGCCGTGGTACTGAGCAACGCACTGGCCAGCCTGGTGGACAAGCACGGGCGTATTCGCTGCCGAACGCTGGTGCCGGGCGCCATACCCGAGTCGGTGCGCGAAGCCATCCGCGACCTGGGTATCGATCAGCATTCCCTGGGCCGACCTTTGGATATGCAGTGGGGCGAGCCCGGCTTGACCTTGGGTGAGCGACTTTTCGGTTGGAACACCCTCGAGATCCTGGCGTTTACCGCCGGTAACCCGTCCAAACCCGTCAACGCCATTCCGCCCCGCGCCATCGCTCATTGCCAGTTGCGCTTCGTGGTGGGTACCGACTGGCAACACCTGGAAAGCCTGCTGCGCCAGCACCTGGATGCCGAGGGCTTTGAACAGGTCAATATCGTGATAGACCGTTGCACACCTGCCAGCCGGCTGGACCCTGACAACCCATGGGTGCGATTTGCCAAGCAGTCGATTGCCGACGCCACCCACCGGCCTGTCGCCGTGTTACCGAACCTGGCGGGCACCCTGCCCAACGACATTTTCGCGGACCTGCTGGGCCTGCCCACACTGTGGATACCCCACTCCTACCCCGGCTGTTCACAACATGCTCCGGATGAACATCTGCTGGGCTCGGTAGCCCTCGAGGGGCTGCAAATCATGACCTCGCTTTTCTGGGACCTGGGTCACCTCGCGCCAACCCAACAACAATAAAAAGTCGGGGTCAGGTCGACCCTTTTTATCTGCCGCTCACCCCCTTATAAAATCAGGAGCGTCAAGCATGACAGCGTTATCGTCCCCCACCGTTTCACCCGCGCTCGCAAAGGCCACGCCCCTTTGGAAACCCGTGGGCGCCGCCTTGATCGGTAACACGCTTGAATGGTTTGACCTGTCGGTGTACGCCTATTTTGCGCTGACCATCAGCAAGGTATTTTTCCCGGCCGCAGACCCGGCGGTCTCGCTGTTTCTCGCCTTCGCCACCTTCGGGCTGTCGTTTCTGATCCGGCCGCTGGGCGCCGCCGTGCTGGGTTCCTATGCCGACCGGGAGGGCCGCAAGAAAGCGTTGACGCTGTCGATCATGCTGATGCTGATCGGCACGGCGATGATCGCGGTCATGCCCAGCTATGCCGCCATCGGGATTATCGCGCCGATTGGCATTCTGCTGGCCCGTCTGCTCCAGGGCTTCTCGGCCGGCGGTGAGTTCGGCAGTTCAACCGCCTTCATGATGGAACATGCACCGCAAAAGACCCGCAATTTTGTCGCGAGCCTGCAGTTTGCAAGCCAGGGTTTTGGCGTGGTCATCGCCTCGTTGTTCGGCTATTTCTTGACCACCAACCTGAATGATCAACAGATGTTCGACTGGGGTTGGCGCGTGCCGTTTTTCTTTGGCTTGATCCTCGCCCCGGTGGGCCTGTACATCCGCCGCACGGTGGATGAGTCGCCCGACTTCAAGGAAAGCGAACCCGGCTCGCGGCCGTTGCGGGAAGTGCTGTTCTCGCAGAAGACCTTGCTGCTGGTGGCCATGGGCGTGCTGATCGTATCGACGGCGTCCAACTTCATGATCAAGTACATGCCGTCCTATGCCGCCACCACCTTGAACATTCCCCAGTCCACAGGCTTTTTGGCCACGCTGTCAGGTGGGCTCATCCTGACCGTGGTCACGCCGGTGGTGGGGTTCATCACCGGTTACGTCAGCCGGATCAAAATCATGCTCTGGGCCTCGGCCATCTATATCGTCGCGATTTTTCCGGCATTCGTCTGGCTCAACAAAGTCGCCAGCGCAACCTCGTTGTTGCTGGTGGTGTCGATGATGGCGTTGATCAAGGCGGTCTATTTCGCACCGCTGGCATCGCTCATGGCCGATGTGTTTCCTGTGCGCACCCGGGTGACCGGCATGTCGCTGAGCTACAACCTGGCCGTGACCATTTTCGGTGGCTTTGCCCCCGTGATCGCAACCGGGCTGATCGCGCTGACCGGCTCGCAACTGGCGCCGAGCTTTTACCTGATTGCGGCAGCCGCGCTGAGTATCAGTGCGCTGTGGGTGGCCAAGAGAAAATTGCAGCTGGTGTAGGGGCGTTATACATTCGGGGCATATTCGGCCACGCACTATGAACCTGATGAATATCGCTAACGTCGATCTGAACCTGCTGAAAACCTTCGAAGCCTTGCACGACGAGTCCAGCGCCAGCCGCGCCGCCCTGCGCCTTGGGGTCACGCAGTCGGCCATCAGTGCCGCACTGCGCCGCTTGCGCGATGTGTATGGCGATCAATTGTTCGTGCGCACCGGTCGGGGACTGGCGCCGACCTTGCGGGCCAACCAGTTGAAGCCGGTGATCAGCGAGGCGCTGGATCGCTGCCGCCAAAGCCTGGCGATGGTCGACCCCCAGGGCAGCCACTATCAGGGCCGTTCGGTGGTGCTGGGGTTGTCGGATGATTTCGAGATTGCCTACGGCCGCCAGCTGATCGATGAGATCGCCCGACGCGCGCCGAAGCTGCGGCTGATTTTCCGCCAGACCCACAGCCAGATCGTCGCTGGTGCCCTGCTCGACCGCAGCCTGGACCTGGCGATCACTGCCGGCGGTTTTGCCGAGCGCCGGCTGAGCCGCCAGGTACTCGGGGAAGGGCATTATGCGTGCCTGGTGGACCCCGCCAGCCTGGCGCCGGGGCAGCAGGCCATCGACCTCGACGAGTTCGTGAGGCGTGAGCATGTATTGGTGTCGTCAGGCGGGTTTATCGGGATTACCGACGAGGGCCTGGCCGCCCAGGGCCTGAGCCGGCACATAGGGGCTTCAACCACGCATTTTGCGGCATTGCCGTTTCTGCTCAAGGGCAGCGAGGCGGTGGCGACCATTCCCGGTCACGCTGCCCAGGCCATCGCCCGGATGACCGGGCTGAACGTGCTGCCCTGCCCGCTGGCGTTGCCGCGTTACCCGGTAGAACTGGGCTGGCGCACCCAGGCGCAACTCGATCCGTTGCTACTCAAGGTGCGTGAGGCGATAGAGGCTTGTTTTACTTCGCCGCCATCAGGCGATTGACTTCACTGCGCACCATGTTGGAAAACTCCGGCGGCGACATGCCGTCGAGTTCCGCGCGTACCCATTCGGCCCATTTGCCCTTGCGCTTGGCACGTTCGCCAAACAGGCGGGCGGCCTCGCCCTTGGCCTTGCCCAGGTTGCTTTGCCACAGGTCGTAGAGACGGGACTTTTCATCTTCCAGCGCGGCGCGCTCGGCGAGGGGCTTGTTGGCCAGATTGAAGCTCATGTTGAATTACCTGCTGCACAAATAGGTGACATCTTACACTGTAGGTCGAAATTTCCGGGTCTGGATTTAACCCAAACTGACGTCAGGGGAAAAAAGCTGCAACTTTTGCCCGCGTCAAACACTCCATTGTTCATTGCCACATCCACCTGCAAGGAGTTAACCCAATGGCCCGCAAATCTGCCGCCCAAGCCGTCGAAGAGCAAATCAAGGATCAAGCCTTCAGTGAACTGACCGCACTGATCGAAGAATCGGACAAGCTGCTCAAAAGCAGCGCGTCACTGGTGGGAGAAGAAGGTGAAACCCTGCGTGAACAGGTCGCCATCAAGCTGAAGCAGGCGCTGGACTCGGTGTCCAACGTGCGCGAGCGCAGCAAGCCGGTGGTGGACGCCACTGAGACTTACATCGGTGGCCATCCGTGGCAGACCGTGGCGATTTCCGCCGGGTTTGGCCTGGTGGTCGGCCTGTTGCTGGGCCGCCGCAACTGACCTGACAAAATGCCTGCGCCCTCCCCGGGCGCAGCGCACTTCATAGCTGTGCCAGCACCCGCAACCGCTTCAATTCCTGGCTATCAAGCTCGATCCCGTCGACCAAGGCCTTCGCCCGTGTGCGATGGCGTCGATCCCCCGGCAAACGCCGTAAACCTGCCGCATGCATCTGTCGCACCAGTTCCTGGCTGCGCTCGGCGAAGCTCTGCCCGGCGGTTTTGCTCGGGTCGATCACGATCAGCAATTGGCCGGTCCACGGGGTGCGGGCACCCGGGTGATCGGACCAGTTGAACTCAAAGGAGAAATTGCCGCCTGTGAGGGCCGCTGCCAGCAACTCCACCATCATCGACAAGGCCGAGCCCTTGTGCCCGCCAAACGGCAGCAGTGCACCGCCTTCGAGGATCGCCTTGGGGTCCTGGGTGGGCTGGCCGAGGCCGTCCACGCCCATGCCCGGCGGCAGGCGTTCGCCCTTGCGCGCGGCAATCTGTACGTCACCGTGGGCGATGGCGCTGGTAGCCAGGTCAAATACGATCGGCAAACCATCGGCGCGAGGCGCGGCAAAGGCAATCGGGTTGGTGCCGAACAGTGGCCGGTCGGCGCCGTGGGGCACCACGCAGGTCATGCTGTTGACCACGCTCAAGGCCACCAGGCCTTCTTCGGCGAAGGGCTCGACATCCGGCCAGAGCGCCGCAAAGTGATGGGAATTGTGAATCGCCAGCAAGGCAATCCCGGCGCTGCGGGCCTTCTCCACCAACAACGGGCGGGCGGCTTGCAGTGCAGGCTGGGCGAAGCCATTGGCGGCATCGACACGAATGAAACCGCTGGCCACATCCTCGACCACCGGTACGGCCTTGCCATTGACCCAGCCACTGGCCAGGGTCGACACATAACCGGGAATGCGAAACACGCCGTGGCTGTGGGCACCATCGCGCTCGGCACTGGCGCAGTTCTCGGCGAGTACCTGGGCCACGTCGGCCGATGTGCCGTGACGCACGAAGACCTGGCGCAGCAGGTCGGTCAATTGGGCATAACTGAGTCGCTCTGATGAAGACTCGACATCCAAAGGCGATGCAGACATCTGAAGCTCCCGTTTAATTATTGGAAAGGGCAACAGCGTACAAAGAATCGGTCCGACGATTAGACAGGGTTTGCCCCATGGCTGTCGACAGGGAACGCCAGACATATCTAGCGCCCTGGGGCGATTGCGGGTGGGTAGGGTCAACACCTCAATTTGCCCAAGGACCCGGAGCATGAGCCAGACTCCCCTACCCTATTTTTTCCCTGAAGCGCTGCGTGATGGCTGGAACGTTTCGGATCGTGAACGGCAGCTGGGCCTCGACCGCAAGGACCATGAATTTCTCGGCAAGGTGTTTTTCGCCACCGACACTGCGCGCCGCCAGCAATCGCCGCCAATGATTGCCCAGCGCATCTGGCTCGATAAACACCGCCCCGACGCGGTCGAGCTGGCGGGCAGCTTTATCTTGAGCTCGACCACTGCTTACCCCCACGCGTTCCTCTACACGCCCTACGGTGGCCTGGAAAAGTTCGATAACCGCACGCAAATATTGGCCGCATTGAGCGAGCGTATGAAAGTCCCGGATCAAGCGGCGCAGCTGCTGTGTTTCCTGCCCCTGCAAACACAGGACGCGCAGGTACCAGACAGCACGCGAGTACTGACCGCCGAAGCCATACTTGAGGGGGTTTTTGAAGAGCAGGAAGTGACCCTCAGCGGTTATCAGGACAAAAATCGCCAGGCGATGCTGACTGAGTTGAAACAGCTACCGGTGCTGAATAGCTTGCTGTCGCAACTGCTGGCCATGGTCTGTCGCCCGCTGTTCCCCGAACTTGACCCCAGCGCCGCGCGTGTCAGCTTTTTCGCCCGCCAACCACTGCAGAACCGCACACCTCACTGGCTTGACTCCCTGCAGATCACGGATGCCGTACTGTTGTTTTACCGCGAGCAAGCGTGGCCGCCCGGGCAAACCCGGGAGTTTCTCCATCCCAGGCGCACACCCGATCCCAAGGATGCGCAACGCTGGGAAACCGCGATCCGCCAGGCCGCCGGGCAACTGACACCGTTCCTGCAAAGCGCCCTGGAGGCGTTCTGGAACAGCGAGCTATCACCGGGTCTTTCCCGTCGGGCCTTTTTCGCCCGCGCGATGGCGGCAAATGCACGGCTGGACCTGCTGCTCAAACGCCAAAACTCGATCATCAGTGCCGCGCAAAACCAGGCGCTGGCCGCGCTGTACCAAACCGAAAACGTCGCCGATACGCTGCGCTTCGAAAAGGTGCAGATCTGGGAGCACCCGTCCAACACCGTCTCACTGGCCAGCACCTTGATGATCGGTAACACCCAGACATTTTTCTACACCCCGGGCCTGGGCCTGCAAGTACTTGGAAACTACGATGACTTGATGAACGCCCTCCAGTCGATGGCCAAGGCGCCGGGTTATGACGAAGGCCTCTACAACCTGATGTCCCTGCAAGAGCGGGCGCTGTTTGCCGGCTTCCAGGCGCCGCAGTTTTCCGGCGTGCGCCTGCAAGGCAACCTGTTTGAGCAGTTGTTCGAAGAGATCGTCGTCAAGCAACAGCAGAACCTCGGCTATGCCCTGGACCTGTACCGGCGCACGCGAGCCGCCATAGAGCCCTCGGCCCTGGTGGATTATGCGCTGGACGTGCGCTACATGATTGACAGCCAACTGCCGGGCCTGGATACCGCGGGCCGTTGGACCGCGCACTCGGTGCTCGCCGACCCCACACGTCCGGTATCGCTCACCGCAGAGCGCGCCACGCTGCTGCAAAAGCAGATGGACAGCATCGAGGAGTCACTGGCCGTGCAGGTCCGCGCCCAACCGACCCTGGCGGGCAGCATCCGTCAGGTACTGGCAGCGCAGTTCAACCTTCACCTGCTGAGCGACCTGGACGCCGATGCGATCTACGTCAACCGATACGCCGGTACCGCAGGTGCAACACAAGCGGCACCGCCCCTGGAAAGTCAAAGCCTGTCCAGTTACCTCGTCGGGCGCTTGACCCGAGGCCTCGGACCAATCCCCCAAACCTCCGACTACGGTTTGTATCACCCAGCGAAAAAGAGCCTGGCGAAAAAAACCACCCGCCTGGACATTACGCGGGCCAACACCATGCTGGACGCGGCGCTGGTTCAATTGCGCAGCCACGACATTGCCAGCCTGCCCCGTGTGTATCTGGAAAACCTCAAGGCTTCCATGGCCCATGCCATGTCAGTGGCCATCCAGGGAGAAGCCCGGTTGCGGCGTCTCAACAACAGCCTGGACGCCCGTGACCAGGCACTGGTCAACACGGTGTTTGATCATCAATACCCGGATCGGCGCCGGCGCCAGGGGCTGGATGGTTTCGTTCCGGACGCCTATGCCCTGACCGTCGAGCCGTCGGGCCAGGCGCAACGGGTGCCACTGGCCCATTGCCTGATACTCACCGAACGCGGTGGCCTGGACCCGTCCCATTCCGGCAGGGCGCTGATGTGGACACCGGCACGAAGCCTGGAAAGTTTCGCCAACATCGCCCAATTGCGCGCAGAGCTTGAACGCCGGCTCGCCGATCCCGAGCGGCGCGGCTCGCTCCTGGACAACCTCGACCCGCGCCAACGCAAGCCGCACCTGCACTACGCCCTGGGCAGCTTCATGCTGATCAACGGCGATGTGGCGCAACATCGCCAGCAGTCCTGGATAGACCACTACATCGCGCGACGCGCCCACTGCCTGAAGCTCAACTTATCCGGTAGCGCACTGTTGAACCGTTTCGCAGTGCTGGAACAGGCCTTGCCCGTCACCGGCCTGCGACACACCGCACAGATCGCTCAAACCCTGATGGCGCAACAGTCCTTGCCCGCCTGGCTGGGCATGGCGCCGGTCATGGAGCAGCAACGCCATATGGAAATCCTTGAGCAATACCGCCATAACCTCAAGGATGACACCGACTACCTGCACGACTTTTCATCACTGTCCCAGTATGTACACGACAAGCTCAGCACCTTGTTGATGGACTACGCCGTGTCCCCGACAAACGTCTACATCAAGCCCCGGCTAGTCCTCGCCGGACAACCGCAGAACCTGGTGGATTACGCCCTCAATCACATCACGCAGCAAGCCGCTACCTTCGACGTCGACTCCACCGTCACCGGCCTGACGCCCACAGTCATACGCCAGCTATTGGCACGCCTGACACTCAAGCAGGACAAACAGGCCTATCTGGCCGAGAAACTCACCCCGGGCAAACCCGGTGCCGCGGCTCGCGAGCAACGGTTTATCCGGCAGTTGCCCTGGCAACTGCTGCAGCACGCCCACGCGTTGATGCTGCAAGAGCGCCTGTCACCCGCAGGTTTGAGCCTGATTCAGCAGATCGTCGACATGCCCGACGCCATCGCCCGCGCCGCCGTCGAAGGCGCCACCGCGATCATCCGCCCGCTGGAGTTGATCGCTACGGTGGGCGCCCGCGCTATCAAGGCCCTTGGGGCCTACGTGATCAGCGCAACCGAAAAACAGCCACTGGTGCTGTACACGCCGTATTGCCCGCAGTTGACGTTCCAGGAGTTTGAAAACCCGGCCAGCCTGCTGCATCGCCTCAACCTCCCCGGTCAGTTGCAGGACTGGGTCATCGGCCTGCTGCCCACCCCCGAACAGGCCACCTACAAAAACCTCTGGGCCAGTACAGCAGGCAGTGTGTCCGAATTCTCCCTGGCTACCACGCCGATCCAGGGCCATGCGCTCAAACACCTGTACCGGGACAACATCGCCCTGATGTCGCACATGCTTGAACAGCAGAACCAGCCTGACGGCCAGTCCGGCTGGGACACCATCAAGGCGCTGTTTACCGGCGGCCTGCAGCAGGCACTCGAGTTGTTGCCCGGCAAACTGATGCTGCCGATAGTGGTCTGGCAAAGCTACCGCCTGTTCAAGGCTTCCGCCGAAGCCTTGCAGCAACACCAATGGCGCCTGGCACTGCAGACGTTTATCGATGGCGTCGGACAAATGGCCACGTTGCGCGATCTGATGCACACGCCGGCGGTTACAAACAACGCTGAACCACCCTCAGAGATGACGAAAAAAAGCCGCACATGGCAGGATATCGACCTGACTGCCCAGGCACGCACCCGGCTGCAAGCCTACGAGGCCCACGAGCCAAGCCTGGAATCACCGAGTGCCACCACCGGAGTTTTCACCACAAAAACCAACCGTCATTACCTTCCCTATGAGGGCAAGGTCTATCACGCCGAAAAGAGCGGCAGCGACTGGCGGCTGTTCAATGCGCAGTCCAAAGGGCCTCACATGCGCCGAGACACCGAGCGCAAATGGCACCTGGATACGCGCCCGCTGATACGCCGGCACGGCCCCGGATTCAGCCGAACGCTCGAACGACGGGCCGTCAGGCTCGTGGCGCGTGATGTCATGAACATCGAAGCGCGGGGCATGGACGCTATTCGCCGCGTTTCGCCGCGCAGGGCCCAGGCGATTGTCGACGCGTTGGACCTTGCGACGTTTTACCTGCACAACTGCCAGCAGAATCTCCAGTTGCTGGCCCCCCAATACCCGCGGGTCACCCGCATCCATCGCTTCGTCAACCGCTTCTTTGGCATCCCGGCAGATCCCGACACCGGGCCGGGGGAATTCCCTCAAGCGCTGGTTAAAAAGCTCCAGGCCACCGTCGATGCCATCCTCGAAGAGGTGCTGGACCCGTCGCTCTACTCACTCAATTCCAAACGGTTCATTGCCGGCGCGCATATCGCAGAACCCGAACGGCACTGGGCCTTTACCATCGACGATGACCCGGATCGCTGCATCTACCTCTCCGAGAATTTCTTCACTACGCCCATGTCACTCTTCGAGGGCCAGTTGACCGGCTACTTCGACAGGGAAATGCACGCCCGCGCCACCACGCTGATCCACGAGTTGACCCACATTGTCTGCAACACCGTCGACGCGGCGTACCTCAATACGGTCTTGCCTTTTTCCGACCTGATCGAAGTCCTGACCCAGGATGGGCGCGAACTTCGCGACTGGATAAAAGACATACAGGAAAATGCCTACTCGGTGAGTACGCCCTTCAGGCAGTTGTTCAAATCAATGGATGCTACGGGTGTGTTTGGGGATGACTTGGGAACCGATCCCGACAACGATTACATCAAGGAGCAGATTCTGCAGACCACCGGTGGCGTGGACTTGAGTGATGCGAGAGGGATTTTCAAAACCAACCTGACCCGGCGATTCGATACCCAGGTGGATAACGCCGACTCATTGACCCTGCTGATTACCACCCTGGGACGTCAACTGGACCCAATACCGGCCATAGGGCATCAAACGCCGTGAAGAGCATGCCTGCGCAGGCCCGGCCGGGTCTGCGCAGGTTCAATCAAATCAGCGCCTATCAGTCTTTCTGGTCGCGCAACACGTTGCCTGAAGCGCCGTCGATGCGGAACTCATAGACGATGCCATCGGACTTGCGCCCTTCCCCTTCCCAGTAGCCATCGTTGTCGGCTTCGATCTTGTAGATCTCGATATAACCGGCCTTGGTCTTGGCCGTCTCGATGGCTTTTTCGATAGTGATCCATCCCGCGCCCGGCTTGTCGGCCAAGGCGGCCCCGGCGCTGAGCAAGGCTGACGTTGCAACGAGGGCGGCTAAGGTTTTCTTAAGCATTTTCGTACTCCATTGAGGGAAAGAATGTGACCTGTCCTGATTTTTAGGGCCTTGCAGACGAGAATTAGTTCCAATTGATGTTCATTAGCCATGATGGCTGTTCTCCCACTCCTGCTGTGGAGGTTAGAATGTGGGAAATCAGGATGAGTTAATGACAGATAAGTCCCTTTCAGAAGCCGAATACGACGCCATCACCGATGCCGCTGCGCACTGGTGCATGCGCATGCATGCGGGTGACTGCACGACGGCCGAGCGCCAGGCTTTCGAGCAGTGGCACGATGCGCATCCACTGCATGCCTTCGAATACGCCGCCATGCTGGAAATCTGGGACGTGGCCGATCACCTGCCACGCAGCGCTCCGGCGCCTGTCGTGGCGCCATTGAAATCTCGTCGCCGTTTAAACCACTACGCAGTGGCGGCGGCGGTCTGCCTGGTGGCGTTGCCACTGGCAGCCTTCACCGGCTGGGAAGCCGGTTGGCTGCCCAGTTCGTACAAGCATTACGAAGCCGAAAATACCCTGCGCCAGGTCACCCTCGACGATGGCAGCCAGGTGGAACTGAATCTGGGCACCGAGCTGGTCTACAGCAATTACAAGGACCAGCGCCGGGTCACCTTGAAAAAGGGCGAAGCGTTTTTCAAGGTCAGCCATGACGCGCAACACCCGTTTGTAGTGCGCGCCGGCGACGGGCAGGTTCGGGTGACCGGTACCCAGTTCAACGTCTGGAAATATGAAGACCATGTGCGGGTGATGCTGCTGGAAGGCTCGGTAATGGTCACCAGTGACGATATCCACAGCGGGCTGCGCATGTCTCCCGGCATGCAGGCCAGCTATACCCATGGCGACGCCAGTCCTCAACTGCAACCCATTGCCCCCGGCGACACGGCCCTGGCCTGGCGTGACGGCAAGTTGATCCTCGACAACCTGGCCCTGGCCGATGCGCTGCCGCTGATCAATCGCTACCTGAGCAAACCGGTGATGCTCGCCGACGCCGGCACTGGTGCGATTCGCATCGGTGGCATTTACAACATCAATGAAGTGACCAACCTCGTGCCCTCCCTGCCCAAGGTCCTGCCGGTCTACCTGACCCAGAACCAGGACGGCAACCCCGTACTCAACTCCATTCCGCGTAAAACCCCGAAAGGCTAAGCCCGCAGGGAAGGCCTGCGCCCTTTTTCAAGGGTGCCCGCTGCCTGGAACCGTCCACTTTTGAAACACTTGCCCCGGCTGAGTTGACAGCCGGCTGCGGACTGCCGGGTTTGTGGCGCGCAGTGTTTCATCCCTGAGACACCTGCCGAGCTGGCTGGGCGCGGGCCTGGTGTCTCACTTCTGGAACACATCCCGCCGGCATTTCTTATCTCGCACTCATAACGCTTTGAATCTCTTCACAAAATCAAAAGCGGCACAGCTCCTGCTCTCTTCCTGACAACGCTGTTTAGGGTCAGCGCCAAAGAATAAGGAATGCCGTCGTGAAGACACTTAATCCAGGCTCATTGAGCCTCCTGCTGATCAGCTGTGTACTGAGTACCAGCGTGAGCCTTCCAGTGCTCGCGGCAGGCGACGGCGTGATCGTGATCCAACGCACTGTTCAGGGCCATATGGCCGGCCGCTCCGCCGGCGTCGACCCCAACCCCGTCACCGTCAATGCCAACGCGGCGCCACAGATTCTGCGGGCCACCAGCGAGCTGAGCGATAACGACTACGCCAACATCAGCAGCGGTTCCAGCATCACTCGCGCCATCCTGCCTGGCGGCAACCTTCCCGGCTTGACCAACAACGGCGGTGGCGTGGGCCTCGGTGGCGGCCCAGCGGCCGGCCATGGTGGCGGCTCCAGCCTCTCCGGCCAGATCAACGGCTCAATCTCCCGCGGCATGGCACCCCTGAACAACATCGGCAGCCTGATGGGAGGCCAATGAGATGAAATATTCCTGGTTATTCCTCGCGATCCTGAGCAGTACATCGGCCATGGCCGACAACAGCGCAGTGATCGACAACTCCGGCAAACAATACAACGGCATCGTCTCGATCAACCAAGCGGCCGGGGATCAACAACAGCAAACCAACAACCGGGTGATTTCAACGGGCGGCAATGCCCAGTCCGGGATCTCGATCACTCAGACCATCGGCGGCGCACCTGCCGACCGCTCGCAGAACGCCAAGGTGACGATCCAGGGCAACTCTTTCAGCAATGGCAGCGGTGTACTGGGCATCAACCAGTCGGCCGGGGCCAATAACCAGATGATCAATGCCGTGCGGATCAGCGTGAATGCTGGCCCGCAGAGCATCGACGACGGCGTCATGTCGCAACAGAACGTGGCGCTGTCACCAAACTCAGGGTTCACCTCTACCACTGGCAGCCGCCAGGTCGTCACAAGCGACCAGGCCTTCACCGGCAGCCGTGGAGTGGTACAGGTGAATCAGAGTGCCGGGGTGGGGAACCGCATGGCTAACGCCCTGAATGTGAACATCCAATGACTCATTGGAGCTTGAAGCTGGACCGTACCAACACTTAACCAACTAATTAGAAGCAAGGAGATACACCATGAAACCTACAATGGCTCTTAAACCACTGGTTTTCGCTCTGACTGCTCTCATGGCTGTTGCTGCAAACGCTGGCGGCCATGGCGGTGGCGGTCATCCTCAACCTGCCCCTGAAGCGACAGTTGCAGCGGTGTCTGATGCTCAGTCGAGCCACGGCAACGGCGTGCTCAACCTCGGCACTCAAAACAACGCTTCGGCCAACAACTCGTTGAATGGCAGCAGCGGCAACGCCCAGGCCAACATCGCCTCGGGTGACGGCAACCAACAAGACAACCAGACCGCCATTGCCGCCGGCGATGCGGACGCTGTGTTCGCCCTGGGCACCATTACCCAGGACAACCGCAACAACATCTCCGTACAAGTGGCTACCCACAACAACGCGTCGCTCAACAACTCGGGTAACGGCAGCTCCGGTAACCTGGGTGTGAACGCTACCGCCGGCAACTTCAACCAACAGAAAAACCAACTGGCGATCGCCAGTGCCAGCGGCGCTGCTGCAGCGGCTTCCAGCAACACCACCCAAACCAGCGTAGACAATGCCTACCTGAACACCGTGGCGGTGCAATCCGGTCACCACAGCACCACTTATCTGCCTGTCGTGAACAACGCCAGCGCAAATAACTCCCTTAATGGTTCGTCCGGCAACCTGGGCGCAAACATTTCGGCTGGCGTGGGCAATCAGCAAGGCAACACCACTGTGATCTCCTCTGGCGTGCGCTTCTGATCCAACGGGGCCTTGGCAACAAGGCCCCTTTTTATTCCAGTGTCCTCCAGGCCATTCGATCATGCGGATCATCGCCCTCACCTTCCTGTTATTGCTCACCGGCCCGACCTGGGCGGGGCAAATGGCGATTGCTGCCATGCCCGGCGGTGGCGTGATCTACAAAAAGGTCGAGAGCATCCGTGAACGCAAGTTCGCCAACCTGGTGGAACAGAAAACCGATTTCAGCTGCGGTGCAGCCTCCCTGGCCACCATCCTGCGCCAGGCCTACTGGATGGATGTGGATGAAGACCACGTCATCAAGGGCATGCTGGTCAACGCCGATCAAGACCTGGTGCGTACCCAGGGCTTTTCCATGCTGGACATGAAGCGGTACCTGGAAAGCATCGGCATGCGCGCACGGGGCTACCGGATCAATGCAGACACGCTGCTCACGGTGAAAATCCCGGTGGTGGTACTGCTGGAGATCCGCGGCTACAAGCACTTCGTGGTGATGCAGCGCGCCGACAAGGACTGGGTCTACATTGGCGACCCGGTACTGGGCCACAAGCGCTATGCCAAGGACGACTTCGTCAAAGGCTGGAATGGCATCGTCTTCGCCGTATTGGGCGAGGGCTACGACAAGACCAACACCCTGCTCGACCCGCCCACTCCGTTGACCGCGAAAGACCGGCTCAATGAGTTCAGTCCGGTCCGGGACAGTGAATTGATGGACTTCGGTTTTATCCAGAGCGACTTCTTCTAGAAGCGCAATAAGGGGCAGGAAGCTCCAGGAGCAAACGATGAACACTTACCGTTGGCTGACGGTCATGTGCCTGGCAGCCTCAATGCCCGCTTACGCGTCATCGGTGTTCAAACCGATTGAAATAAAGGACTCGGAACTGGCCGACCTGCGTGGTCGCTACGTGATGCCGGGCCGGATCATCAGTTTCGGGATTGTGATGAGCAGCACCTGGACCAACGCCGTGGGCGACAGCATCACCGGCTCGGCCAGCATGCACATCAATTCGTCGACCGTCACCCCGCAGTTTTATGTGACCACCACCAGCACCACCGGCAACGGTTCAACGCCCAACACCGGCACCGGCACGGTCGTCGGCGGCTCAGGGCTGGGCACCGGCCAGGGCGTCACCCAAAGCGTACGCGCAGCGGGCGATGGCAATACCGCGAACAACAACGTCGACATCAATGTCAGCCAGAACGGCCTGTCTCCCGCCAATATCGTGCAATCCGGGCAGGCGCTGGTCGCCGGCCAAACCATTACCGGCAACAGCGGTGCTGGCCAGGTCAGCGTTTCGGCGAAGAATGGCGGGCTGCAAATGGCGATCCTGGCGGCCAACAATCAAGGCAACGTGGTCCAGCAAATTGGCGGCGGCAACGTACTGCAAGGCACGGTTTTGCAGGGTAACAGCAACTTTGTCAGCAACATGACCCAACTCAATGTAGTGCTGGGCAACAACGGTTTGAACAATTTGGGGCAGAACCTCAACTTGAATCAGCTCAGGGCCCTACGCACTAACGGTTATTGAACTACGCTGTGCCTCGACACTTGTGCAATAGAAAGGGACGGCTTATTTCATGCATCGATCGCTATCGCTACGGGCTGTAATTTGTTTAAGCACGCTCCTGCCCGCATCCATGTTGTATGCCGCGCCGGACACCGACATCGACACATTGAAAAAGGAATTGCTGGAACTCAAGCAACGCTACGAAGTGCAGCAAAAAGCACTGGCGGTGCTGGAACAACGGGTGCGTCAGGTGGAAGAACAGCCGGCCGCCCCGCCACCGAAACGCCTGGCCAAATCCCCGGCAGACTTCCAGAAAGGCGGCACCACCGTGGCTGGCAACACGCCTGGAGTGGGCGCAGCTGCAGCCTCCGGCGGCGCTGCCGGTGGTGCGTCGTACGGGCAATCCCTCAAGGACGACTCGGCCCCGGCACAAAGCGTGAGCAACCTGTACAACGAGGCCAGTGGCTTCTTTGGCAATGGCAAGTTCAGCTTCGAAACCGGCGTCACCTATTCCCGTTACGATGCCCGCCAGTTGACCCTCAACGGCTTTTTGGCCTTGGACTCGATCTTCCTCGGCAATATCAACCTGGACCGGATCAAGTCGGACAGCTGGACCCTCGACCTCACTGGCCGCTACAACCTCGATAACCGCTGGCAGTTCGACGTGAACGTGCCCGTGGTGTACCGCGAGTCGACCTATCAATCCGGCGGCGCCAACGGCGGCAGCGGCACGGCGACCTCGGAACAATCGGTCACCCGCGACCCGACCATCGGGGACATCAACTTCGGGATTGCCTACAAGTTCCTCGACGAGAGCGTCAACCTGCCGGATGCGGTCGTGTCGGTGCGGGTCAAGGCGCCCACCGGCGAAGACCCGTTTGGCATCAAGCTGATCCAGTCGCCGAACAACACCAACCTCTACGTGCCGGAAAACCTGCCCACCGGCAATGGCGTGTGGTCGATTACACCGGGCATCTCGCTGGTCAAGACGTTTGACCCTGCGGTGCTGTTTGGCTCGCTGTCATACACCCATAACTTCGAAGATTCGTTCAGCGATATCAGCTCCCAGGTCGACCAGAAAATCCCGGGCAAAGTGCGGTTGGGCGACAGCTTCCAGATCGGCGCCGGCGTGGCATTTGCGTTGAACGAGAAGATGAGTATGTCGTTCTCGGTGTCCGACCTGGTGCAACGCAAGAGCAAGCTCAAGCCGGATGGCGGCGACTGGCAGTCGGTGGTTTCCAGCGACGCCAACGCGGGTTACTTCAACGTGGGCATGACGATTGCGGCGACCGACAACCTGACCATCGTGCCGAACCTGGCCATCGGGATCACGCCGGATGCGCCTTCGTTCAGCTTCAGCCTGAAGTTCCCGTATTATTTTTAAGGCATGACAACGGGAAAAGCCCCGCAACGATAAGGGTCGTTGCGGGGCTTTTCGGTTTACCCGCCCTAGCGGATCTGGTGTTTGTGCAGCAACCGGTAGAACGTCGGCCGGGAAACCCCCAGCACACGGGCCGCGACACTCAGGTTGTCGCTGTGCCGGTTGAGCACATCGCACAGCGCCTGACGTTCGGCGCGGTGTTTGTAATCTTCCAGTGTAGCCATCGGCAGCGCGATTGCCTGTTGGCTTTGCAAACCCAGATCAACGGCTTCGATCTGCCGCCCTTCCGCCAGCACCAGGCCCCGGCGCACGCGGTTGGCCAATTCACGTACGTTGCCCGGCCAGCCGTGCTCGCCCATGGCCACCAACGCATCTTCGCTGAAGCTGCGGGGGCGGCGCCCGGTTTCCTGGCTGTAGAAGTGCGAAAAATGGTTGGCCAGCATCGCCACATCACCATGGCGCTCGCGCAACGGCGCAGTCACCACTTGCAGGACGTTGAGCCGGTAATACAGGTCTTCCCGAAAAGTGCCCTTTTCAACCGCGGCTTCCAGGTCGACGTGGGTGGCCGCCAGTACCCGCACATCCACCGGAATCGGTTGGCTGCCCCCGACCCGCTCAATCTGTTTTTCCTGGAGAAAGCGTAACAGGTTGGCTTGCAGCTCCATGGGCAAGTCACCGATCTCATCGAGAAACAAGGTGCCGCCATGGGCCGCCTCGATCCGTCCGATCTTGCGCTGGTGGGCACCGGTAAAGGCGCCCTTCTCATGGCCAAACAGTTCCGACTGGATCAGATGCTCAGGGATCGCCCCGCAATTGATCGCCACAAAGGGCTTGGCGTGGCGTTGGGACTGGCGGTGCAAGGTGCGGGCGACCAGCTCCTTGCCGGTGCCGCTGTCGCCACGAATCAACACCGGGGACTCGGTGGGCGCCAGTTTGGCCAGCAGTTTGCGCAGTTCCCGGATGGGGCGGCTGTCGCCCAACAGTTCGTGTTCGGGCTGGCCGGCAGGCGCGTTGTTGCCTTTGCCCCGCAGGCGCGCCATACCAAAGGCGCGGCCCAGGGTGACCTGCACCCGCGACACATCAAACGGCAAGGTATGGAAATCGAAGAACCATTCGCAGACAAAATCGCCGACGTTCTGCAGGCGCAGCACTTCGTGGTTAAGCACGGCGATCCACTCGGTGCCGCTGCGGCTGATCAGTTCCTTGACCGCTTCGGGTCGCTCCAGGTGAAACGGCTGCAGGCGCAACAATCCCACGTCACAGGAGCGCTCACCCACCGCCTCCAGGGCACAGCTGTCTACGTCCCACCCCGCCGTGCGCAAACCCGGCAATAGCCGGTGGCAGTCATCACAAGGATCAACCACAAGCAGGCGACGCTGGGCAGGTGTAACAATCATGACTATTCCTTGGCGTCAAAATCGTTAAAGTTATTTAAAAACAGCTATTTGGAAAGTCTGCTGGTAACCCTAGCAAGATCTTGACGCAGCCTTTGTACCGATTCGCTATAAGTCACAGGTAAACCGCGCTTTTCGGTCACGACCCTGCGGTCAATTGCCGCGGCGTAACTTTCAAGAAGCTTTCAAAATAGCCCCTTACATGACTTTAATCAGGGAAAGTTAAAAAATCTTCTTCTAACATGTGACCCGTACCCGGTGATCGTGCATCAGTACAAGTAACCAGTCGTCAGGCACGCCCAACCAACGACTTCACTTGAATGGGCATTTAGAGAGAAGACCCCATGAACGCCCCGCTCCGCATCAACGAAGCTCTTTTGATCGCAGACCGTGCCTTCCAGCCCTTTCAATGTGTGGCCTGGCACGACGGCAACGGCGCCCTGAGCCTGAGCGTCATCGACCGCACCAATACTCGTATCGGACGCAAACAGCTGTCTTCGAGCACTTATTCGGACCCGGCACAGCTAGAGAACTTGCTGTTGCAAGCCCGCGCCGAACTCGACAAAGATGGCTATCAGTTGCAATCCTGGGCGATGCCCAAGTAACTGAAACTGGCGCTCGGCGGCTCTGGAAAGTACGCCGCCAGACCGCACAGTATATTGACTGCTATTAACACGAGTGAGTAGCCAGCCATGCAAGTTGCAACTTTGCATAGCTGGCTACTTATTACGCTGCTTGCCAATTAATAGGCCGAGAGAATAAACCGCTCAATGGCTTCCGCCGCGCCATCATCGACATTACTGCCGGTAACGACGCTGGCCTGACGCTTGACCACCTCTTCAGCCTGCCCCATGGCAATCGACAACCCGGCCACGTGAAACATCGCCGGATCGTTGCCGCCATCACCGATAGCTGCCGTCTGTTCCAGTGGCACACCGAGGTGCGCCGCAAGGGTTCTCAAGGCTTCGCCCTTGTTGGCCTTCATGGCGGTCACATCCAGGAACACCGGCTGTGAACGCGACACCTGGGCTAATCCCTCGACCCTGGGCTGCAACTGCGCCTCAAGCTCGATCAGCAGTTGGGTATTGGTACTGGCGGCAACAATCTTGTCGACCCGATCCAGATACGGCTCGAAGCTCTCCACCACGATGGCCCCATAGCCCAGGCCGTGCTCCTCGCGAACCGCCATCGGCCCGCCAGGATCGCGACGCAGCCAATCGCCGTCGGCAAACAACCAGACTTCCACCTCGGGCTGCGGCGTAAACAAGGCCAATGCCACCAGCGCGGCTTCCGCCGGCAAGTGATGCGCCACCAGGATACTGCCGTCGGGATTGACCAGCGTGCCGCCATTAAAGCCGGCAATGGGCACATCAATGCCCAGTGCTTCGACCTGCTGACGCATGGCCTTGGGCGGGCGCCCGCTGGCCAGGCTGAAAAACACCCCGGCCGCGCGCAAGGCGCGAACCGTCTCGATGGTGCGTTGACTGAGGCTGTGATCCGGATGCAGCAACGTGCCATCCATATCACTCAGGACAAACCGGATGGGTTGACTCGGCAAGTCACTCATCCGAGGCTGTGCCACGTTCGGCCATCCCGGGCCAGCAGCGCGTCAGCCGCCGCCGGGCCGTCTTCACCCGCCTTGTACGCCTGGATACCGTCGTCCTGCTTCCACGCATCGAGGAACGGCTGCACCGCACGCCAGCCGTTTTCGATGTTGTCGGCGCGCTGGAACAAGGTCTGGTCGCCGGTCATGCAGTCGTAGATCAGGGTTTCGTAACCCGTCGACGGCTGCATCTCGAAGAAGTCCTTGTAGGCAAACCCCAGCTCCACATTGGCCATGTCCAGGGTCGGCCCGGGCTTTTTCGCCAGCAGGTCGAACCACATGCCTTCATTGGGCTGGATCTGGATCTTCAGGTACGTGGGCTTGAGCTCATCGACCTCGGTATCGCGGAACTGCGCGTAAGGCGCCGGCTTGAAGCAGATGATGATCTCGGTGTCGCGGATGCTCATGCGCTTGCCGGTGCGCAGGTAGAACGGCACGCCCACCCAGCGCCAGTTGTCGATCAGCACCTTGAGGGCGACGAAGGTTTCGGTGCTGCTGTCGGGCGCAACGTTGGCCTCTTCGCGGTAGCCCGGCAATTGCTTGCCGTTGACTTCACCGGCGGTGTACTGGCCGCGAACCGAGTTGGCCCGTGCGTCTTCCAGCGACCAGGGCCGTATGGCCCCGATCACCTTGGCCTTTTCGCCCCGCACCGCATCGGCGCCAAAGGCGGCCGGCGGTTCCATGGCGATCATCGCCAGCAACTGGAACAGGTGATTGGGAACCATGTCCCGCAAAGTGCCGGTGTGCTCGAAGAAACTGCCACGGGTTTCCACGCCAACGGTTTCGGCAGCGGTGATCTGCACGTGGTCGATGTAGTGGTTGTTCCAGAACGCCTCGAACAGCACGTTGGAAAAACGGCTGATGAGGATGTTCTGGACGGTTTCCTTGCCCAGGTAATGGTCGATGCGATAGATCTGCTTCTCGCTCATCACCTTGAGCAGGCAGGCGTTCAGCGCTTCGGCGGTGGCGAGGTCGGAGCCGAACGGCTTCTCGATCACCACCCGGCGGAACGCCTCCGGGGTTTCTTCCAGCAAGCCGGCAGCGCCGAGGCGCTGCACCACTTCGGCGAAGAAGCGCGGCGCGGTCGCGAGGTAGAACACCGCGTTGCCGGTGCCGCTGTCGGAAATCTTCTTGCCGATATCGGCGTAGGTGCCGTCGTCGAGGAAGTCTCCCTCGACGTAGCTGATGCCTTTGGCCAACTGGTCCCACAGCACAGGATCCAGGGCGTTCTCGGCATTGCCCTTGACCTTGCTGGCGGCCTCAGTGCGAATGAAGTCCTCGAGCTTCTTGGCGAAGTCGGCGTCGCTGATGGCGTTGTGATCAACCCCCACGATGCGCAAGCCATCGCCCAGCAGCCCGTCGCGACTGAGGTTGTACAGCGCCGGCATCAGCAGGCGCTTGACCAAATCACCATGGGCACCAAACAGAAACAGTGTGGTGGGCGGAGCGGGTTCGGCCTTGGGTTTCTTGCCGTTGGCGGTCATTTTTTGGGTGTCTCCACATGGCCGCCAAAGCCGAAGCGCATGGCAGAAAGCATTTTGTCACCGTAGGTGCTCTGCTGACGCGAGCGGAAGCGCGCGAACAACGAGTTCGACAGCACCGGTACCGGCACCGATTGCTCCATGGCGGCTTCGATGGTCCAGCGGCCTTCGCCACTGTCGGCGACAGAACCGGAATAACCGTCGAGCTTCGGATCGGTGGCCAGTGCATCGGCGGTCAGGTCCAGCAGCCAGGACGAGACCACGCTGCCACGGCGCCACACCTCGGCGATGTCGGCAACATTCAGGTCGAAACGCTGATCTTCCGGCAGGTTTTCCGAGTTCTTGGTTTTGAGGATGTCGAAACCTTCAGCGAAGGCCTGCATCATTCCGTACTCGATACCGTTGTGGATCATCTTCACGAAGTGCCCGGAACCGGCTGGGCCCGCGTGGATATAACCACGCTCGGCACGGCTGTCCGCTGTGGCAGAACGGTCCTTGGTGCGCGGGATGTTCCCCAGGCCCGGGGCCAGGCTTTCGAAGATCGGATCCAGGAGCTTAACGGTCTCGACGTCGCCGCCGATCATCATGCAGTAGCCGCGTTCCAGGCCCCAGACGCCGCCCGAGGTGCCGACGTCGACATAGTGCAGGCCTTTTTCCGACAGGGCCTTGGCCCGGCGGATGTCATCCTTATAGAAGGTGTTGCCGCCGTCGATGATCACGTCACCGTCTTCCAGCAGTTGGCTCAGTTCTTCAATGGTGTTCTCGGTCGGGTCGCCTGCCGGCAGCATCACCCAGATTGCCCGGGGCTTTTGCAGCCCGGCCACCAGGCCAGCCAGATCGGCAACGCCCGTGGCGCCCTCGCCTGCCAAACCTTTCACGAATGCTTCATTGCGGTCGTAAACCACGGTGGTATGCCCATTGAGCATCAGGCGCCGCGCAATGTTGCCACCCATGCGGCCTAGTCCAATAATCCCCAGTTGCATGTGCTGATGCTCCTTACTACGAATAAATGTGTGTCACAGTTTATAGCGCAATGAGGCTAATGAGGGTTAGTCCAGAGCGGATTGGCATAGTTTCATGACAAAAAGTGGCCATCCTTTAGCCTTCAGTGGGATAAAAGTCACAACGACCATCAAAAATAAAAAAGTTCCCTTCGTTAAAAAAAGAATTCAGAATTGCCCCGACTGCTGCCGAGAGCCTTGAATCGAGCGCTCTGGCACCGCGATACACCGGCTATTTGCGAGGTAAGCAATGAGCACTGCACACATGACCCGTCCGCCACAGACCCTCTACGTCACCATTCGCCGTGATGAATTGCGCCAGTTGAAAGACGAACGCGATCAACTGCAGCAGGAAGTCATGCGTCTGCGTTCACACTTGCAGGGCCAGCTCAACCAGCCGTCCGGCAACCAGCCCGCTCTTTGCTGAACGTGAGCTGAACGAACCGTTCAGGAATAACTCACGAAGTTTTCACATCCCCCTCCCGATACTCCCGCCCATTAAGGCCGCGCCACGTGCGCAGGCCTTCTGCTGCGTGCTTCCTTGCGCGGCGACTGAAAAATCATTGGGTTGGAGCGCTGGATGTCGATGTTCAAACGCAGCACCACGTCTGCGAAAGGTTTTGATTGGGCCGGCCTCGGCTGGATGTTCCTGTTCTTCTGGTATTTCTCGGGCATTACCCAACTGCTGATCCAGCTGACCGGCACCTCCGGCTTCAGCGGTTTCCGCCAGGCATTCTTCATGAGCGCCCTGTGGCTGGCACCGATGCTGTTGTTCCCGCGTCGCGCGCGCCTGCTGGCGGGATTGATTGGCGTGGTGCTGTGGGCCTGCTCCATGGCCGCCCTGGGTTATTTCTTCATCTACCAGCAGGAATTCTCCCAAAGCGTCATCTTCATCATGTTCGAGTCGAACATTTCTGAAGCGGGCGAGTACGCCACCCAATACTTTGCCTGGTGGATCGTGTTGGCGTTCATTGCCCACACTGCCATGGCCATTTTCCTGTGGACCCGCGTGCGTCCGGTGTACCTGCCCCGTGGCCAGGCAATACTGGCGGCCACGGCGATCGTGATTGCCATCGTCGGTTACCCGCTGGTCAAGCAGATCGCCAAGAGCGAAACCATGGAACTGGCCATCGACCGCTTCGAAACCCGCATCGAACCGGCCGTGCCATGGCAGATGATCGTCGCCTACCGGCGCTACACCGAACAACTGGACAACATGCAAGGCATGCTGACCAGCGCCAGCAAGATCCCGCCCCTGACCAACCTCAAGGACAGCATGGCCGGCCAGCCCTCGACACTGGTGCTGGTGATCGGCGAGTCCACCAACCGCCAGCGCATGAGCCTGTACGGCTACCCGCGCAACACCACGCCGGAACTGGACAAGCTGCGCGACCAACTGGCGGTGTTCGACAACGTCATCACCCCGCGCCCCTACACCATCGAAGCGCTGCAACAGGTGCTGACCTTCGCCGACGAAGAAAACCCGGACCTGTACCTGAAAACCCCGTCCATCGTCAGCGTGATGAAGCAGGCCGGCTACAAGACCTTCTGGATCACCAACCAGCAGACCATGACCAAGCGCAACACCATGCTCACGACCTTTTCTGAACAGGCCGACGAGCAGGTGTACCTGAACAACAACCGCAACCAGAACGCGCGCCAGTACGACGGCGACGTGCTGGAGCCGTTTGCCAAGGCGATGTCCGACACCGCCGAGCGCAAATTCATCGTGGTGCACTTGCTGGGTACCCACATGAGCTACCAGTACCGGTACCCGCCGACCTTCGACAAGTTCACCGATCGCCAGGGCGTGCCTGCCGGGATCAGCGACGCACAATTGCCGACCTACAACAGCTACGACAACGCCGTGCTGTACAACGATTTCGTGGTGTCGAGCCTGATCAAGGATTACGCCAAGACCGACCCGAACGGCTTCCTGCTGTACCTCTCGGACCACGGTGAAGACGTGTTCGACTCGGCCGGCCACAGCACCCTGGGCCGCAACGAAGGCAAGCCGACGGCGCCGATGTACACCATTCCATTCATGGCCTATGCCTCGCCCAAGTGGCGCGAAAGCCATGACTGGAGCTTTGCCGGTGACTTGCAACGGCCCTACAGCAGCTCGCAGCTGATCCATACCTGGGCCGACATGGCGGGCTTGAGCTTCGATGAACTGGATCACAGCAAGAGCCTGGTCAGTGACAGCTTCAAGCCACGACCGTTGCTGATTGGCGATCCGTATGCACGCCAGCAAAAGCCGCTGATTGATTTCAGCCTGATCAAGCCAAAGACCGACGCCGCCAACGTGGTCCTCAAGTAGCTTTAACAGCCCGGGTTTCATCCGCGCAATGCGGTGAAACCCGACCTGGCTGCGGCAGAAAGATAATAATTATTCTCGTTTAGCGCTAAAGTTCCCCGCCTCCTTTCGTCTTTGAGCCAATGGCATTTTTCATAGACGACAAGGAGTTCGCCGCGATGTTCGCGCCTATTACCCGTTCCATGACCTTGACCCTGGGCCTCTTCAGCGTGGTGCTGAGCCCGGACCTGCTGGCCGAAAACGACCCCGACCAGGAATCCAAAGCGCTGGAGCTGGGCAGCACCAGCATCACCGCCGAAGGCCTTGGCGCCAACACCGAACATACCGGTGCCTACACCACAGGCTCAATGAGCACCGCCACCAAGTTGAACCTGTCCATCAAGGAAACACCGCAGTCGGTCTCGGTGATCACCCGCCAACAGATGGACGACTTCAACCTCAACACCCTCACCGAAGTGATGCGCCAGACCACCGGCGTGGTGGTGCAGCACCTGGACTCCGACCGTGTCGGCTACTCCTCCCGCGGCTACGGCATCACCAATTTCCAGATTGACGGCATGCTCAACACCTTCGGCCGCATGAAGTCCGATGCCGACACCATCATCTACGACCGGGTCGAGGTGGTACGCGGCGCCACCGGCCTGACCACCGGTGCCGGCGACCCCTCGGCCACGGTCAACATGGTGCGCAAACGCCCGACCGCACAGTGGCAGGCCAAGACGGGCGTCAGTGGCGCCTCCCACGACAATTACTACAGCTACCTGGACGTTGGCGGCCCCCTGGCCTTCGATGGGCGCCTGCGGGGCCGCACGGTGCTCGCCTACCGGGACAGCCAGTCCTATCGCGACAACTACGCGCTGCAACGGGAAGTCGGCTACGGCATCCTCGAGGGCGACCTCACCGACGACACCGTGCTGGCGGTGGGCTTCGATTACCAGAACAAGCATGTGCAGGGCACGGCCTGGGGCACCTTGCCCTACTGGAACAGCGACGGCAGCAAAGCCAAGCTGCCCCGCTCCGCCAACATCGCGGCCACCTGGAGTTCATGGCCACTGAAAGACGAAACCACCTTCGCCACCCTCGACCACCGTCTGGCCGGTGACTGGCACCTGAAGGCCGCGTACACCCACCGCGAAAGCGACACCGACGGCAAGGTCTACTACGGTGGCTCGGGCTTTCCCAATGCCGACCGCAGCGGCATGACCGCCTGGACCAGCCACATGCTCGGCACCTCGAAAATGGACGTGGTGGACTTGAACCTGGCCGGCTCCTACTCGCTGCTGGGTCGTGAGCACGAATTGATGGTGGGCTACGGCGAATCCGAGCAGCGCGATTCTTCGCCACACCTGCGCGACGGCCCGGTGCCCAAGGACTACACCAGCATCGACGACTGGAAACACATGGGCGCAATCGGCAAATTCCCCGACTCCAATACCGGCCTCAAGGGCGAACAAGGCAGCACCCGCCAGAAGGCCGGCTACCTGGCCACCCGCCTGAGCCTGACCGATCGCCTGCATGCCGTACTGGGCAGCCGTTACGGCAGTTGGGAGATTGAAAGCACCACGTACAACTACGACAAGGACACCGACCAGTACCTCGGCGCGTCAAAATCCAGCCAGACCCACAACGACATGTGGACACCCTACGCGGGCCTGCTCTACGACTTGACGCCGGAGTACACCGTCTACGCCAGCTACACGGATATCTTCAACCCGCAGAGCGAGCGCGACGCCAGCAAGAAGTACCTGGAGCCGGTGGTGGGCAGCAACTATGAAGTGGGCCTCAAGGGCAGCCTGCTGGAGGAACGTGTGAACGTGGCAGCCGCGTACTTCTGGAGCAAGCAGGACAACGTCGCGGAACTGGACAGCTCGGCCCAACCGGACGAGGAGACGGGTGAGCAGTTTTACAAATCCGGCGGCAAAGGCAACAAAGTGCAGGGCTTCGAGGTGGAAGTTTCCGGGGAGGTGCGACCTGACTGGAACCTGACCGCCGGCTACACCTACACCCACTCCCTGAACGGCGACAAGCAGCGCAATAACACCAACCTGCCGCTGAACCTGCTCCGCGTGTCCACGGCCTACCGCCTGCCCGGCGAGTGGCATGCGCTGACCGTGGGCGGCGCAGTGAACTGGCAGAGTGACTTCTACGACTTTGCCTATCGCCCGGTGGGCCGGGACACCAGTGGAACGCTGATCAGGGAACGTACACGGATCACTCAGCAGGCCTACACGGTGGTCAACCTGATGTCCCGCTACCAGTTCGACGACCACTTGTCGGCGTCACTTAATATCAACAACCTATTTGATAAAAAATATTACGAACGCGTCGGGTTTTATAATGGCGTGTATTGGGGAGACCCACGTTCCATCAGCCTTGCACTGGATTGGAAGCTCTGAGTTCATTGTCGAAACAGATTGGAAGTTAACGAAATCGTTAACTTCCGGTCAGCCCGAGGTTAACCCTTACTTAATACTATTGGCTCACAGTCTCCCCATCCCGCCGCTGACCACAACGCGCGGAACCCAACACACTTAAATGAGACACTGCCATGAAAATTTCGACTGTTATCCTTGCCGGCCTGATGACCATGACCTCCGTAGCTGCCTTCGCAGAAGGCGGTTCAGAGCGCTCGAAGGAGTTCTACAACAACTTCACGTTCGTTCAGGAACAAACCCACGGCGCGGCGCAGCAAACCGCGCTGGCTGACGGCAAGACTGCCAAGCCCGCAGCAGCCGATCAAACTACCAGTACACCCAACAGCTGATTTACCCGTAATACCCTGTGCTATTCCGCTCTGATAGCTAAGGTCAACTTGGCGCCACTTGCTGGCGCCTTTTTTTTGCCTTTGATTAACTAAACATTAATTAAAGCGGCTTACTCCAAAACAACATCCGGCCATGCTCCGGATCAAATACCGCGTCGTCAAAACCAAACTTGCGATAGGCCGACTGTGCCACCGCATTGCCTTCGAGCACCTCAAGGGTGATTTTGCAGCAGCCACGCTGACGAGCGATTTCCTCGACCTTTTGCAGCATCTTCTGGCTCAGGCCCAAGCCACGGAATTTATCCATCACCACCACGTCGTGCACGTTCACCAGCGGGCGGCAGGCAAAGGTGGAAAACCCTTCGAAGCAGTTCACCAGGCCGGCGGGCGTCCCGCCAACAAACGCCAGCACACTGAACGCATGGGCACGCTTGGCCAACTCGGCCGGCAGTTGCTCCAGGCGATCGGCCGGCAGGCTGTGGCCGCCGCCCATCGGGTCTTCGGCGTAATGGTTGAGCACCAGGCCAATGGCCTCGGCATGAACCGGATTGGTGTAGCTGGCTTGCAGCACCAGGATGTCTGCGGTGTCCATTTCCTTCCTCATTAACGGTGCAACAGGGACTCGGTCCCCATAAAAGGGATCGATTGTAAGCGGGGAGCGGGCATTAGCTGAAGGAGATTAACTACATTTCCCCGCGTGAAAGCGCGTCAGGCTCACCAAAGCGCGCCAGCTGCATCTCCTGCAAGCGGCTCAGGGTGCGCCGGAATGGAAACTCCAGGTAACCCTCGGTGTAGAGGCTTTCTAATGGCACCTTGGCCTCGATGTACAACGGCACCTTGCGGTCGTAGCACTCGTCCACCAGCGCGATGAAGCGCCGGACACTGTCGTCATGCACCGACAGCTCCGGCAGTTCCCGGTCACCGGCATCCACGCGCTGGGCGGCGTCTTCCGTGCCTCGGGCGATGCGCCCTGGACGTTTTTGCGCGCTGAGGTTGGGCACCTCTCCCAGCAGGATGGCCTTGAAACGATCACACAGCAGCATGAAATCCATGGCGGCCAGGGGCTGTTCGCACAGGTCGGCATAGCGGCACCACAGCACCGTATCGCTGGACTGCACCGCCACGATGGAGCGGTAGCCCACAGCAACCGGCGCGCGGCTGACGGCTTGCCCCTCGCTCAACTGGCGAAACACCTCGGCCAACGCCTCGGGCTGGTCAACCCAGTAACGCTGCAGCGCAGTCCCGGGATGCAGGCGATGATCTTCGCCACCGTCAACCGCCACTACCCGCATATGCTGCTTGATGGCCTCGATCCCCGGCAGAAAGCGGTCACGGTTGAAACCATCGGCATACAGCTGATCCGGAGGTTGATTGGAGGTACAGACCATCACCACACCTTCCTCGAACATCACCTGAAACAGCCGGCCGAGAATGATTGCGTCACCGATGTCATTGACGAACAACTCATCAAAACACAGCACCCGCACCTCCCGACTCAGCTCACGGGCCAGGGCCTGCAAGGGGTCGTGGGTGCCGGTGAGCTGGAACGAGCGCTGATGCACCCAGCCCATGAAGTGGTGGAAATGCTGGCGCCGCGCAGGCACCCGCAGGCTCTGGTAGAACTGGTCCATCAGCCAGGTCTTGCCCCGCCCGACCGGACCCCACAGGTACACGCCGGTGACGGGGCCATGGCCATGATGCAGGGCCTGATGGCAGTCTTGCAGGGCTTGCACCGCCTGACGCTGGGCGTCGTCGGGGACAAAACCCTGTTCGGTGATGGCGTGCTGGTAGGCGGCGAGTGGCGAGTCAAAAGTCATGCCCGGCAGTATGCCATGACGGCTACAGGGAAATATCCAATCGGGAAATCTTGCCTTGCTCATTGAGGCGGAAGGTATAGCGCAGCTCCAGCGGGCTGCCGGGAAAGCTGCCGGTGACCAGGTTGCTGACCAGCACCTTGCCCGTGCGATGCTGCACATTGAGCACCTGCACTTTGGGCTGATAGCGGCGCCCGGTGTCTTCCATCCACCGGGCAATGGCGGCGGTACCGACCTGGTGCTCGCCTTCGTCGAACACGTTGGCATCCTCGGCAAAACAGTTGACTACCAGCGAAGTGTCACCGGTATTCGCAGCGGCAATGTAAGTGGCGATCGCCGGGGCCAGTTCAGGGGTGGGTTGGGACATGGTGACAGCTCCTTGTTGGTGATTTATGGAGCCATGCTAAAGCAGCACTGTGTCAGTTCTTGTCAGGAGTAAACGGCCCGGATTCGTTCTGTTCCATCAGCTTGCGCCAGCCCCGCAACCAGTCACTGCGCCGCCCCGGATAACGCTCACCTTGCAGGCGCGCGGCGGCCACCCGGTCGGTGCGAAAGGTGCGATAGGCACCGCGCAACTCGCACCACGCGACGATCACCCGCACTTCGTTCAGAAAGCCCAGGGCCAGGGGCCAGATCAAGCGTTGGCTGGGGGTCTGGCTGGCGTCGGCGTAGTCGATATGCAGCTTGGCCTGGCCGCGAATGGCCTCGCGGAACACATTCAACGGCACGCGGTTTTCCGGGTAGCCGAAGCCTGGGGGGCCCGGCAGCAACGTGGGATTGCGCAATGCTTCCTGTGCGGCCGGGTCGAGCACGTCGGCGATCTTTGCCAGGGCATTGGCCGCCGCCTGGCTCAGCACGTCATCGCCACGCTGATCGACATACCGCAAGCCCAGCACAATGGCCTCGGTTTCGTCGGCATTGAGCATCAGCGGCGGCAGAAACAGGCCGGCACGCAGCACGTAACCCACACCCGCCTCGCCGAAAATCGGCGCGCCCAGGGCCGTCAGCTCGGCGATGTCGCGGTACAGCGTGCGTTCGGAAATCTCCAGCTCCGCCGCCAGTACGGCGGCCGTTACCGGGCGTTTTTTGCCCCGCAGGACTTGCAACAAGGTCAGCAGACGACTGGTACGCGACACGGTGATCACGCTCGAAAGAGGAAGGTGGCGCAGCTTAGCAGAGGCCTCCGTCAGAAAGTGTCAGGAGCAGCGCCCTTCCCTTCAGAAGACAAAAAAGCCCCTTGACGAAAAATATGACTAACATCATATTAAATAGATGTCACAAAACATTTAAACCAATCACAGCGTCAGGAGTTCTCTTATGCGCAATAAAGTCTTTGGCCGTCGTAGCGGCCTGCGGGTGTCGGAGCTGGCTCTGGGCACCGCCAATTTCGGCACAGGTTGGGGCCACGGCGCCGAGCGCGAAGAGTCCAAGCGGATTTACGACGGTTACCTGGAAGCCGGCGGTAATTTCCTTGATACCGCCAACGGCTACCAGTTCGGCCAATCGGAAGTGCTGCTCGGCGAGTTCATCGCCTCGGAGCGCGATCGCCTGGTGATCGCCACCAAATACACCCTGCGCACCCAGCCGCAAGACGAAGGCACGATCAAGCTGGGCAACAATCGCAAGAACATGGTGCGCGCTGTCGAGGAAAGCCTGAAGCGCTTGAACACCGACCACATCGACCTGTTCTGGGCGCATATCAGCGACAACGTCACGCCGATGGAAGAGATCCTGCGGGGTTTTGATGACCTGGTGCGTGCCGGCAAGATCCACTACGCCGGCTTGTCGAACTTCCCGGCCTGGCGCATTGCCCGCGCCGACCTGCTCGCCGAAGTACGCGGCTTTGCGCCGCTGGTAGCGATCCAGACCGAATACAGCCTGGCCGAACGCACCGCCGACCGTGAGTTGCTGCCCATGGCCGAAGCACTGGGTTTGGCGGCCACGTTGTGGTCACCGCTGGGGGGTGGTTTTCTGACCGGCAAGTACCGCAACAGCCAGGGCGATACCCGCGCCAGCAAGCTGGGGATTTTGGTTCACGCGGAAAAAAGTACACGGGAAACGGCAGTGCTCGACACCCTGCTGGCGGTTGCCGGCGAGCTGAACGCCACGCCGACGCATATCGCCATCGCCTGGCTTCGGGAAAAAGCCCGTCGTTCTACCACCGCGCTGATTCCGATCCTGGGGCCGCGTACCCGCGAACAACTGGATGGCACCCTGGGCGCGCTGACGGTGCAACTTTCGGCCGAGCAAGTGGCCCGCCTGGACGCTGCAAGCGCGATACCGCTGGGCGTGCCCCACGAGATGATCGCCGAGCGCTTCCCGCGCTATACCGCTGACGAGGCCCAGGACCTGCGCTGGCCGCCGGTTATCTAAAAACACTTGTGGCGAGGGAGCTTGCTCCCGCTGGAGTGCGCAGCGCTCCCAAGATTTTGGGGCCGCTACGCAGCCCAGCGGGAGCAAGCTCCCTCGCCACATATGAGTGCTCAGCCTTAAAAAAGCGGCGGTCTCAGTTACGCGAGGCTCTTGCTCACCACTTCAAACACATCGCTGGACAGCTCGCCGGAAGCGCGAATCCGCTCCAGCTCACCTTTCATCAACGCCTGCCGCGCGCTGTCGTATTTGCGCCAGCGGGTCAACGGCGCCAACTGCCGCGAAGCAATCTGCGGGTTGAAGCCGTTCAACTGGATCACCAGGTCCGCCAGGAAGCGATAACCCGAGCCGTCTGCTGCGTGGAAGTTGATCAGGTTCTGCCCGGCAAACGCGCCGACCAGCGCTCGCACCTTGTTCGGGTTCTTGATATTGAACGCCGGGTGCTGCATCAACGTCTTGACCCGCTCCAGCGCACCCGGCAAACCGCTGCCGGCCTGCACGCTGAACCACTGGTCCATGACCAGCGGGTTGTCCTTGAAGTTCTCGGCGAACACCGCCAGGGCCTTGGCCTTCTCTTCTTCGAACGGCGAGTTGACCAACACCGCCAGGGCCGTCAGGCGCTCGGTCATGTTGTCGCAGGCATCGAACTGCTCAAGGGTCGCCGCCAGCACTTCAGGCTTGCCACTGAGCATCAGGTACGACAGTGCGATGTTCTGCAAGGCGCGACGGGCAAAGTGTTCCGCCTCGGCCACGTACGGGGTTTTCTTCGACAGGTCGCGATTGGCCTGGTAGCGCAACCACAGGCCTTCGAACAGGTGCTCGGCCAGTTGCTTGCGGGCAAACTCGCGGGCCGCGTGGATGGCGTCGACATCCGCCACTTCGCTGATTTCGGTCAGGTAGGCTTCACTCGGCAGCGACAGCATCTCGGCAACCATCGCCTGGTCCAGGCTTTCATCGCTCAATACGCTGCGCAGTGCAGTGATCAGGCGTTGATCCAGCACCAGCGCCTTGCCTTGCTGATGTTGGCCGATCAGCTCCTGCAACACTTGCACCGACAGTTGCTGGCCGGCGTCCCAGCGATTGAACCCATCGCTGTCGTGCTGCATGAGGAACATCAGTTGGTCGCGGTTGTACGGGAAGCTCAGCTTCACCGGCGCCGAGAAGCCACGCAGCAACGAAGGCAGCGGATGTTCGGCGATATCGACAAAGGTGAACGTCTGTTCGGCTTCGGTCACCGAGATCACCCGGGACGTGGCGCCCGCAGCGGCTTCACCGGCCAGGCGCAAGGCGATGCCCGCGCCCTTCCCGTCCAGCAGGCCCAGTTCGACCGGAATCACGAACGGCAGCTTTTCCACCTTATCCGGGGTTTGCGGGCAGCTTTGACGGAAGGTCAGGCTGTAGGTTTTTGCCGCCGCGTCGTAGGACTCGCTCACCGCCAGGCGTGGCGTGCCGGCCTGGCTGTACCAGCGTTTGAACTGGGTCAGGTCGGCACCGTTGGCGTCTTCCATGGCCTTGATAAAGTCATCGCAGGTCACGGCCTGGCCGTCGTGGCGTTCGAAGTACAGGTCGCTGCCCTTGCGGAAGCCTTCGGCGCCGAGCAAGGTCTGGATCATGCGGACGACTTCCGAGCCCTTTTCGTACACAGTCAGGGTGTAGAAGTTGGAGATTTCGATAAAGCCATCTGGACGCACGGCGTGAGCCATGGGGCCTGCGTCTTCGGCGAACTGGTGAGTGCGCAGGTAGGCCACGTCCTGGATACGCTTGACCGTCGCAGAGTTCATGTCGGCAGAGAATTGCGAGTCACGGAACACCGTGAAGCCTTCCTTCAGCGACAGCTGGAACCAGTCGCGGCAGGTCACGCGGTTGCCCGACCAGTTGTGGAAGTATTCGTGGGCGACAATCGCCTCCACACGCTGGTGCGCAGCGTCGGTAGCAGTTTCGGCGCGGGCCAGCACGGCGCTGGAGTTGAAGATATTGAGGCCCTTGTTCTCCATGGCGCCCATGTTGAAGTCGTTGACCGCCACGATCATGAAAATGTCGAGGTCGTATTCACGGCCATAGGCTTCTTCGTCCCAGCGCATGGACTTCTTCAGGCTGTTCATGGCGTGCTGGCACTTGTCGATGTTTTCCGGCTCGACATAGATACGCAGCGCCACGGTGCGCTCGGTCAGGGTGGTGAAGGTGTCTTCCACACACCACAAATCACCGGCCACCAGTGCGAACAGGTACGCCGGTTTCTTGAACGGGTCTTCCCAGGTCGCCCAGTGCCGGCCGTCTTCGCCGGGGCCGGAAGCAATCGGGTTACCGTTGGACAGCAGCACCGGGTAGCTGTGCTGTTCGGCGATCACCGTGGTGGTGAACACGCTCATCACGTCCGGGCGGTCGAGGTAATAGGTGATCTTGCGGAAGCCTTCGGCCTCGCACTGGGTGCAGAACATGCCGCTGGATTTGTACAGGCCTTCCAGGGCGGTGTTGGTTTCCGGGTGGATCTTCACCGTGGTGTCGAGGGTGAAGGTCGCGCTGGTGGGGTGCACGGTCAGGTGGCTGTCGCTCAACTGGTAGTCCGCGTCGGTCAGTTCCTGGTCGGCCAGGTTCACGCTCAACAGCTCAAGCTGTTGCCCGTCCAGCACCAATGGCGGCAAGCCGGCGCCACGCTCGGGGTTGCGGCGCATCACCAGTTGCGCGTGGACCAGGCTGTGGTCCTCGAACAACTCGAAGGTCAGGTGCGTCTCGTCGATCAGGTAGTCCGGCGCCTGATAGTCCTTCAGGTAAATCATCTTCGGCTGTTCGGTGCGCATGTCTGTCGTCCTTCTACTGATGCACGGCGAGCTGGTAGGCCGTGTATTTACGAATGTTGATCACGCCGGTATCGAAGATCAGGTATTGGCCCTTGATCCCCATCAGCGTGCCTTCGGCAATCGGGTTCTTGTCCAGGTTGAAGCTGACGATCTTGGTCGGATACTGCTCGATCGGGTAGCGGATTTCGATCGGTTCGATGTCGCTCACCGGTTGGATGGCCTGCAGGCCAAAGCGTTCCTGCAAACCGAGCAAGCCTTCGGCACAGCTGGCGAACAGTTCGTCGCGCACCTGCGCAAGATCCACCGCCTGGGCGTCGCCCTTGAGCAGCGCGCGCCAGTTGGTCTTGTCGGCCACCTGGCTGCGGAACAGGTCTTCGACGAAGCCCGACTGCTGGCGCGTGGCAACGCGCATGATCGGCAGCGCCTGGCTGGCACCCTGGTCCAGCCAGCGGGTTGGCAGCTGGCTGGCGCGGGTGATGCCGACCTTGATCCCCGACGAGTTCGCCAGGTACACCACGTGGTCGGTCATGCAGAATTTTTCACCCCAGGCCGGATCGCGGCAGGTGCCGGCGTCGTAATGGCAGCGCTCGGGGCTCATGATGCACAGGTCGCACTGGGCCAGTTTGGTCATGCACGGGTAGCAGTAACCCTGGCTGAAACTGGTCTTGGTCTTGCGACCGCAATGGGTGCAATGGATCGCACCGAGGTATTCCAGGCGCACGGTGGTGCCGATCAACGGGTTGACCGGCACCTCGGTATCGCCGAGGCGAAACGCGTATTGAACGGTCGGCTCACCCAACTGCGCCGACATTTTGCTGACTGCACCACGGCCAATCTCAATCAATGGATGGCATCCGACTTGAACAGGATGTTCGGCACCGGCGCCGACTTCGAGGCGCATTCCTGCGGGCCCATGTAGCCGGTGCGCTGGTCTTCCGGCAGGTTCTGCAGTTCCCAGGCGATGACCGCCTGCAACGACAGTTCACGCTGCTCGGCGGTGAGCTTGCGGCCATCGGACCATTTGCCGATTTCCACGGCGAGCTTGAGGCTCTCGTAGATGTCCGGGGTGATGTTTTCGATCATTTCGACAAAAGAGGACATAAGACTCTTCCTTAACTAAATAGGAGACATTTTGCGGCGGCTGTACAAGCCACCCAGCAAACCGGTCAGACACCCGATTACCAGGCCGCCCACGTGGGCCGCATTGGCGATTTCGCCGAAGCCGATCATCGAGACCAGGCCCGACAGGCACAGCACCAGCCACACCAGCATCATCACCAACACCCCGCGAGGCAGGCGATACGCCGGATTAGGCGACAACAGTTGATAGATCCAGCAATGCCCGAGCAAGCCGTACAGCACGCCGGACAACCCGCCAAACAGGCCGGGGCCGCCAAAATAGTATTGAGCGTAGTTCGACACCAGGCTGAACAACAGCGTCAGGCCCAGCAGGTTGATGCTGCCCTGGCGCAGCTCAATGCGCCGCCCCAGTTCCCAGTACCACATGCCGTTCATGGCCAGGTGCAGGATGCCGAAGTGGATCAGCATCGGCGTGACCAACCGCCACCACTGCCCCGAGGCCAGGCTGTCGGCCAACGGGGTGAAACGGATGTACTCGCCCACCACGCTGAACGGCAGGAAAGTCAGCCAGCTCATGGCTTGCAGGTTGTCCCCCAGCAGCGTGACGGCGGCGACGATGATGCTCAGCAGCAGGATAAGTCCGGTCACCGGGCTGTGGCGCAACTGCTGGACAAAACCCGGACGCCTGGTCGACGTTTCCTGCACCGGAATATCCAGTTGCTGGTCCGGGTCGCCGGCCGGGAAACGCTGGTACAAGACCTTCACGTCATCACTGATGGAGTCGGGTACCCACAACACCTGCTCCCCGGCCTCTTCGCTGACGCGATGGGGCACTTGCATGCGTTGCAGCAGCTTGACGAAACCACTCAAGTCCACCGCCAGCGGCAAACGTAAAACAGCCACGGTACTCATGAAATAACCTCAGGGCGCTCGACATCGACCCAAACAAATTTACGTGGGTCCAGGCGGGTTTCCTGATCCAGCCGGTAGGCCACCAGCTTGCCGTACAGCACCGCGCTGTAGTCCAGGCAAGCCAGGTTCGGGCGGATCGGCGCCGGTTTGCCGCTGCGCCAGTAGTGGCCGACGAACAGCAACGGCTCATCGACGCCGTAGCGCAGCAGGGAATTCTTTTCAGTGGACGACAGTGGCGTGGCGGCCACCGGTTCTGGCAGCGCATCGGGCTGGAACACGATGTCGCCGTAGGTCTTGGGGTCGTCTTCCCAGAATTTTGTACGGAAAAACGAGCGCGTCAGGCCGTCGCCACCGGTCAGGGTCATGCCGTCCGGCAGGCGCATATCGGTGCCGCGCAACAGGCGGTCGAAGGCATTGCTGGCAAAACTGCCGGGCACGGCGGCGGCTTGCAGGAAGTGCTGGTCGATGCAGCCGTCCGGGAAATGCGCGCGCAGGGGTTCGATAAAGCCGTTGTCCCAGCAGGCGTGCACCACGCGGAATCGCCCGGCATCGACAAACAGCGGCATGTCGTAGAACCAGCCGAGGAAATCGTGCCAGTCCGCCGGATGCTGTTCGAACTGGGTCAGGGTTTCGTGGATCAATCGCGCATGGCGTGGCGTGTGTTCGCGCACAAACTGCTTGCCGCTGCCCGGAGTCGCCGGCGTGCTCCAGCCCAACGCATTGAACTCATGGTTGCCCATGATGCACAGCGCCTGGCCGGCCTCGGTCATGTCGTGGACGATATGCAGCGCCTCGCGAATGCGCGGGCCACGGTCGATGATATCGCCGAGGAACACGGCCATTCGCGACGGATGGCGCCAGGTGCCGCCCTGCTTGTGGTAACCCAGTTGCTCAAGCAAGTGCTCAAGGGTATGAGCGCAACCGTGCACGTCACCAATCAGGTCGTAGCTACGCGCGGGATCGAGCATCAGTCGCCTCCACCCCCCAAGCGGCTGCCCCAGCCCAGCTTGGTGCGGCACACTTCGTAGTAGTTGTGGTCCAGCGGGTGGATCAACCGCAACTTCTGTGCCTTTTTGCTCACGGTGATGGTGTCACCGGGGGCGCAGGTAAAATGGTTCTGCCCGTCGCAGGAGACTTGCGGGTAGATCTGCATGTCTTTGGACACCACGATTTTCAGCTCACTGTTGCCGTCGACCACAATCGGTCTGCTGGACAACATATGGGGGTACATCGGTACGATCACAATGGCATCCAGCTTGGGATGCATGATCGGGCCGCCGGCAGACAGCGCGTAGGCCGTCGAACCGGTGGGCGTAGCGACGATCAGGCCGTCGGCCTTCTGGCTGCACACGAACTGGCCGTCGATGTACAACTCGAACTCGATCATCCGGGTCGACTTGCCGGGGTGCAGCACCACGTCGTTGAGGGCGTCGCCCTGGCCGATGGCTTCGCCGTGGCGGCGCACTTCGGCTTGCAGCAGGAAGCGGTTTTCCACCAGGTAGTGGCCGTCCAGCACCTTGGCCACTTCGACTTCCAGGTCGTCGGGGCGAATATCGGTGAGGAACCCCAGGCTCCCGCGGTTGATCCCCAGCACCGGCACGTTATGCCGCGCCAGCGCACGGGCGGCGCCCAGCAGGCTGCCGTCGCCGCCCACCACGATCACCATGTCGCAGACTTCGCCGAGCATCTTGCGCGACGAGGTTTGCAGGCCATGGCCCGGGAGGATTTCAGCGATGGTGTCTTCGAGGATCACATGCAGGTGGCGCTCGAGCAGAAACTTTTTCAGCCGGCGGACGGTGTCCAACACCTGGGTACTGCCCAGGCGACCGATAATGCCGATATTGCGAAATTGCTCCATGGGGCTCCTGCGGGGTTCGGGTTCTGCAAAAAAGAACGATTATGGGCGAAAGCCGGCGTTACACAAAATCCTTTGTCGCCGCAAACCCCAGACGACAACGGTTCTCAGCCCCCTTCCCGGCCGTAAAAGGCTATGCTCGGACCATGACCCTGTTCCCTGATCTGCAGCACCTGCCCCGCCAACTGCGTCACCCCGAGGTGCGCGACCTCGCGTGGGTGGTGCTCGCCCCGCCGATGCTCGCGCAGACGCCGTGGCCGCAGCGTCACCCGCTGACCGGCAGCGACTGGGTGCAGGCCCCGCATAGGCTGGAGCACTGGCTGCGGCAACTGGACCAGGACAGCAGCGCCTTGCTGCACTGGCTGAGCCAGGCGCGCACCCGACGATTGGGCCTGTATTACGAACGGCTGTGGCAGTTTGCGGTGCAACACGCGCCGGGCGTGGAATTGCTGGCAGCCAACCTGCCGATCCGCCAGGCCGGGCATACCCTGGGCGAACTGGACATGCTGCTGCGTGACCGCGATGGCGTGCACCACTTGGAACTGGCGATCAAACTTTACCTGGGGCCCCAGGACGGCGACGGCCAGGACACGGCGCAATGGCTCGGCCCCGGCTGCCATGACCGGTTGGACCGCAAGCTGGCCCATCTGGCCCAGCATCAATTGCCGATCTCCGCCCGGCCGGAGAGCCGGGAAGTGCTGGCGGCCCTGGATATCCAGGCCTTTGATGCGCATCTATGGCTGGGCGGGTATTTGCTCTACCCCTGGCCTGGCCTGGCGCACGCGCCGGTGGGCGCACATCCGCAGCACCTGAACGGGCGCTGGCTGCATCAGCGCGATTGGTCGAGGTTTATCGAGCAGAGTCCCGCCGGTCGTTGGCAACCGCTGCCCCGCCACGCATGGCTGGCGCCGGCGCACTACGCGGCGGACGAAGCCTGGGATGCGGCCCGGATGCAACACTGGCTGACCGAACTGGACCCCATGGCACCTGCACAATTGCTGGTGCGCCTGGTGGAAAACAGCGAGGGCGAGTGGGAAGAAGCTGAACGGCTATTCCTGGTGGCGGACCTGTGGCCAAACGTACCCGGGAAGATCACATCCCCGGGGTTCATCCTTCACTCCGCTCCCCCGTAAGAAAAATCTGCGCCGGCAACGTAAAACCCCGCAATTTCAACAACGCCAGCGGTCCGGCGTCCAGTTCTGTGCGCAGGTGCCAGGTCAGATCCAGGCCGTCCGGCGCCTTGAGCACCATGCGGTAGCGGCTATCGCCATCGTCCAGTGCGGTAAGCCGGGCTTTTTCCAGCAGGCGAATCAAGCCCCAGGTGCCCTGGTAGTCACCGAACAAACGTTCTCCGGTGTGCACGCTGGTCCAGGTCAGGCTCGCTCCCGGATAGTCGCTGCGCCCGGGCCAGTTGAAGCGTTGCCAACTTTCTTGCTGGTTGAAGTAGTGGTGCCGTTCGCCGTTGAGGATGAAGGTGGTTTGCACGATGTCTCGGGCAGCCTTGCCCTGGAGTTCGAAACTCAGGCCCATGCCACCGTCGGTGTAGAGCACATCGGCAAGGTCGCTCAGTTGGTTGATAGCCGCGAGAAACTGCGGATTGAAGCGCAGGCCCTGGCTGTGCCGGTCGGCCACCCAGCGGTTGCCCTCCTTACGCAACACGCCGCCCAGTTGGCTCTGGAGAAACTGTTCGATGCGCCCCGAGTCGGCGCGGATCATTTGGCCGAGCATCGGTAACGAGGCGTCGCTGGCGGTGGCGGCAAACGGGTAGCGGCTGGCGAAAGCGCTGTGCCAAGGCGTGACAATCGCACGCTGCCACTGGCGATTGAGGCTCGCGGCTGAGGGTTGCAGCACGCGCTGCCAAGCGTGATCCAGGGGCTGCACGAACAGCGTTTCACCCAAACCTGACCACTCGGCGCCGAGGCTGGCGGCGATCAGGCTGCCGTAGGATTGGGTGTCAGTCAGGTCGATGCTCTTGCCCTGGAACACGCTTTGCGCCAAGGCTTGGGTCATGCCCTGCGGATCAGGTGCGTGGCTGATTTGTTGCAGCTTCAGACGGGCACGGGTGACCTGGGTGAGGAAGGTGTGCAGGTTGAGGCTCTTCTCTTGGCTCATCAGGGAGAGCAGCGGGCCAAACGTCGCCTCCAACGGGCCGGTCTGCAGTGGTGGGTCGATCATCTCCACCTTGTCCTGGCCAATCAGTTGCTGGGCGGATTTCACCAACGTGTCTTTCAGCCCTTGGCCACGGGTGCCGGCCTGGCCCTGGTAGGCCACGGTGTTCATCAGTGCGATCAACGGCGATTGGCGGGCGTCGCTCATCAGGGTCAATTGGTCGATGACATCGGGCAGGCTGTCTGAGGGATGCCAGCGCAGGCTGTTGAGGAAGTCCAGCCAGGCGCTGGCGTAGTCGTCGAAGTAGCGCTCGGTGAGGCGTTTTTTCAGCATGGCCGGCGTCAGGTCGCTGGCGATATCACTGAGCTGGTCGCTTAGAACCCAGTCGATTTGTTCGCGACGGGCTTCGGCAATGTCGTCGATGGCCCGGCTCACCTGGCCCTCCCAGGCTTGTCGGGTGAACACCCCGGGTACGCGGGCATCGCTGGAAAACAACGCCTGGGCGTCGGTGGCACCGACCATTTGGCGCAGCTCCAGGGCGGGTGAGTGATTGATGGAGGCGTCGAGCACCTGTTGGTACAGGCTGGCTTCGGCATTGCGCTGGCCGAGTTGGCCGAGGAGAACTTGCCGGGCCTGGGCGATCAGCTGCGGGTCGGCCGGGATGCGCCACTCGGGATGCGCGGACAGTTGCTCGCTGTAGAACTGCCAGAGATCGGGCGACAGGGTTTGCCACAAGCCGGGGGAGACGCCGGGACGCAACGGTTCGGCGTCATTGAGGGTTTTAGCGAGGAATTCGGCGTCGGTTTTTTCCGGATGCGCCAGCATCAGGTAGGCCTTGAGCTGGCCGTAGGCGACCCGGGCCTCGCTGGCGCGCTCGGGACTGTCCGGCGCAAGCTGGATCAAAGCCATGAGTTGGCGTTGCAGGTTAGCCGCAGCCGGATCGCGCATCAGGCGGTGGTTGGCGTCGACATAGCGCGGCCACAGGGTGTCGAGCAGGGCCTGGTTCTGGTTCAGGCCAAAACGTTGGTGCCAGGGCGTACCGTGTTCGGCGCGGTAGTCCAGCCGACCGAGTTCGCGGGTCAGCTCGTGCAAGGCCCGGAACTGTTCGTCGCCTTGTCTGGAGTGCTGCAACGCAGTCAGCGAGGTTTGCACGTGGCTGATCAGGGCCCGGTTGCTGGCGTAGGACAGCAGCAGGCCGGCGGCCCACACCAGCGCCAGGCTCATGGCCAGGGCGTAGCCGATACGCGGGGTGCTCCAGCCGACGCGGCTGATAGAGGGTTTGTCCCGCAGAACGCCTTCCCAGGCCGGGTCGATGGGCCAGAAATGATCCTTGGAAATGCGCTCCACCGGCAGACTGAACCACAAGCCACGCAGGGGCACACCACGGGCGAACTGACCGAATAACGGTGCGAGCGCCTGACACCAGCGGGAAATGCCTTCGGCCCCCAGATCGCGGGCCAGACGCAGGAGGAAGTCGTGGGCGTTGTTGATTTTCATCTGGGCCCAGCCCGCGTTGCGCAGGGGCTCGATGAGGGCGGCGAGACGGGTTTCGAGGGCGGCGGCGGTGAGTTTTTGCGGCAGCTGGCAGCCGACAGCGTCGACCTGACGTTTGGCTTGCGGCCATTGGCTGTCGCAGACCTGCCAAAGATGGAGCGGGAGTTGCCAGCGCAGCCCAGCGGACAGGTACCGCAAGTAGCGAACACCGGCGGCCATCGCAGCATCGTCAGCGCTTTGATCGCTGCTGAGCGCCCAGACGACACCGTCCAGGGCGCGCCAGCGGCTCAGTGCACGCCACTGCGCCAGCAATGACTCATCCAGTTTGGTATGCACGCTGCCGCCCCACAACAGGACGGTGTTTTGTCCTTCCAGCCAGTGGTCCTGGGTCAGGCTGGGGGCGATGGCGGTAATCTGTTCAGGCTCGCCGAAGACGATAAAAAAACGCACCTTAAGGCGCCAGAAGAAGCCGTATTTCACGTGAAGCGAACAGATAAGCTCATCGAGCTTAAAAGCCGGCTTATGCGATGGCGTCAAAGGCGCGTCCGGTTGAGGATAGACCTTATCCACCTGGCCCTGATCACGATGGTTGAGTCGCTTGAGCTGTATCAACAGACGTGGTGCAAAAAGCCCGACCGCAGCCATAAGAATGATCAGCAAGAAAACAGAAATCCTTTGCCCTGGCTCCAGTAATCCCACCTCCTGACCATACCTCCAGATCACCCAACCTAACACCGAGGTCAATGCAACGGCCCATACCGACGTGCCAATCAGGCGCCACGAATTGCTTCCCTGCTTCATGCCAACTCTCCAGTGGTAACGGTGCTGATCCAATGCCGCGTTTCGTCCCGAGTCAGCAACAGCAAAGGCCGTTGCTGATGTCGGGCGACTTCAATCCCAAGGGCTGCCACCAGCCAGTGGCTGAAAGGTCCCGAGCGTCCCCAGAGGTATTCCTGAATCCATAGTTGCCCAGCCGTCAGTGATGCGCCGCAATGGCCGCTGATAGCCGCGACATCGCCGGTCAATGGATGCCAGTCTGCGTCGTCCGCCAACACGCTTGAGGCCTGACGCGCGATGGGCTGGGTTTGCATGAACAGCGTCAGTTCGTTCTTTAACTGGGTGGTGTCCAACGGCATCGGTCGCAACAACCTTCCCTGCACAGGCAGCTCCCACTCAGATGCCAGCCTGTCCGGACACAAAAGCAAAGCCGCCAATCCATCGGAATACGCCACCTCGCCGCGTACCTGCAACACCAGGATCAACTGAAGGGCCGGGCTGGCCGTCTTCAATATGTCGTCAATCCACTGGTAGGGCAGTTCATCAGTCACGGTGAGTTTTTCCGGTATGGGCGTGCCCATCACGGCCACCCAGCTCTGCTTCCAGGCATCGCGCAGCGCCAAGTGATGCATGGGCTCGACATCACTCAACAAGGTGACGTGCAGCGCCCGACCCGCAGGCAGAGCCAGCAATGTCGCGTCCAGCGCCTGAAGCAGCAACTGCAACCCCGTTAGCGCACGCACATGCGGGATCAACAATGCCGTAATGCGCCTTGCTTGCCCGCTACGGTTTGGAAAGCTGACAGCGCCTTGCGCCAGCGCGCTGGCAGACACCTGATCCGGCAGCAGCACGCAACTGCCGCACACCGCCATATACCGTTGCGCCCAGCCCTGCCAGGCCTGTTGCGCAACCAGTGCCTCCTCCTCAAGAAACTGCTGATGACTCAGCGCACTACCGTAGAAGTAAGCGCGCGCGCCAAACGCGAGGAGCCAGATCAGCAAGGGTGAGCCGGACACCGCCCAGATGTTCACGGCGTGCAGCGGCGGCACGCGCTCAGAGGCGTACAGCAAGAACAGCAGCACACTGGCCAGCACCGCCACGACCGCCGCCAATATCCAACGGCCCACCACAATCGGTGCCGGAACTTCCCCCCTATCGGGTGCCTGACGATCCCAGCCCATGGCTCAATCCACCCTGCAATCGGAAGCACTGGAAATCACCTGGCAACCGCACTCGCTGTGACAGCCGTTGACCACCATCGCCCGACCGTTTTCAGACCATTGATCGGTACCCTCGGTAATCGCGTTACGCCCATGCAGGGGGCAACTGACTTCGTCACCGACTAAAGCCACGAGCCTGCCATTTACGAACATAGTGGAAGACGCCGAGATCACTTCGCCGTCGTGGGTGGTTTTATCACCCAGCAAAACAAATTCTTGGGACATACGAATTAATTCCAATGGTTAAGACTGGGCCAATGACTGGCTGTAAGGGTCGTAGGGAAGAAGCACGGTGACGGGGGCGAACAGCCTTGTACCGCGCAGCCAGACGGGTGACGTGACCCCGGTAAATAGAGTGATGAATCCGAAGGGAAGAACCATGTTCATTTTTGCGCCTG
>NZ_JAOTOA010000018.1:0-110026 GCF_036346535.1 Pseudomonas sp. Z18(2022) | reverse complement strand
CCCAAAAGCCCCCGGCAAAAACTTTCCCCCCAGTTAAAAAACTTTCCCAAACCCCTAGACGCCCCGCCCCCATTCCCCTATAAAGCCACTTCAGGAATATTTTATTCCCCACAAGAAACCGCGCTCATGGAACGAGCCAGCTGTCCTCAGACATTTTTTCGCTATGCGATGAGCTGCCGCCATCATCCCGAGGACGTGTCATGCAACACGAAAAAAACCATTTCATCATCAAGGTCACCTGTCCTGCGGTGTCCGGTATCGTCGCAGCCGTGACCACCTACCTGGCAGACAACGCTTGCTACATCGGGGAGATGGCGCAATTCGACGACGACTTCAGCGGCCGCTTCTTCATGCGCGCCGTGTTCCGCTTCAATGACGGCCACCCCGGCGACCTCGAACAGATCAAGGCCGGCTTCGCCGACATCGCCCAGGCCTTCGACATGCAGTGGGAACTGCACGACACCCGCGAACCCATGCGCGTGATGCTGATGGTCAGCAAGTTCGACCACTGCCTCACCGACCTGCTCTACCGCTACCACAAGGGCGAGATGGACATGACCATCACCGCCATCGTCTCCAACCACCTCGACCTGCGGCCCATGGCCGAGCGCGAGGGCATTCGCTTTATCTACCTGCCAGTGGCCAAGGACAACAAAGCCACCCAGGAAGCCGAACTGATGAAGATCGTCGACGACACCCGCACCGAACTGGTGGTGCTGGCGCGCTACATGCAAATCCTGTCCGACGACCTGTGCCGGCAACTGTCGGGGCGAGCGATCAACATTCACCATTCGTTCCTGCCCGGTTTCAAAGGCGCGAAGCCCTACCACCAAGCCTATCAGCGCGGGGTGAAGCTGATCGGGGCCACGGCGCACTACGTCACCAGCGACCTCGATGAAGGCCCGATCATCGAACAGGAAGTCCAGCGCGTAGACCACGTGTACAAGCCTGACGACCTGGTCGCCATCGGCCGTGACACCGAAACCGTCGCCCTGTCCAAGGCGGTCAAGTACCACCTCGAACACCGGGTATTCCTCAACCAGGACAGAACGGTGGTGTTCCGGTGAGTGACCCTAAACTGATCGACGGCAAAGCCGCCGCCGCCCGGGTGCTGCTGCAAGTGCGCGAGGATGTGGCACGCCTGCGTGAGCACGACATTGAACCGGCACTGGCGGTGATCCTGGTGGGCAGCGACCCGGCCAGCCAGGTCTATGTGCGCAACAAGATCCTGCGCGCCGACGAGGTGGGCATTCGCTCACTGGAGCACCGGCTGCCCGGCGACACCAGCACCGAACAACTGCTGATCCTGATCGGCCAACTGAATGCCAACCCGGCGATCAACGGGATCCTCCTGCAATTGCCGCTGCCGCCGCAGATGGACGAATTACGCGCCCTGGAAGCCATCGCGCCGGAGAAGGACGTGGACGGCTTCCACAGCCAGAATGTCGGCGGCCTCAGCCAGGGTCGCGCGGTGCTGACGCCTTGCACCCCCAGTGGTTGCCTGTATTTGCTGGAACAGACCCTGGGTGACCTGCGGGGCAAACATGCGGTGGTGATCGGCCGTTCGAACATCGTCGGCAAGCCCATGGCCGCCCTGCTGCTCAAGGCGGATTGCTCGGTCACCGTGCTGCATTCCCGCAGCCAGAACGCACAGGCCTTATGCCGACAAGCCGACATCGTGATCGCCGCCGTTGGTCGCCCGCGCTTGATCGATGCCAGCTGGTTGAAGCCCGGCGCGGTGGTGATCGACGTCGGCATCAACCGCATCGACGACGAGGGCCGCAGCCGTCTGGTGGGCGATGTCGACTTCGACGGTGCCCTGCCCCATGTCGCCGCCATCACCCCGGTGCCCGGCGGTGTCGGCCCGATGACCATTGCCTTCCTGATGAAAAACACCGTGGCCGCAGCCCTTGCGCAACACCACGCCTTACGCAGCCAATCGGAGGCCGTATGCCATTCAATCTATTGAAATACGGACTGAGCTCGGAGTACCCGGTGGAGGTGGACCTGCCACCGCCCAAGGAACTCAAGGCCAGCTACGACGTGGTGATCATCGGTGCCGGCGGCCATGGCCTCGCCACCGCTTACTACCTGGCCAAGTACCACGGCATCACCAACATTGCCGTGCTGGAAAAGTCATACCTGGGCGGCGGCAATACCGCGCGCAATACGGCGGTGATCCGCTCCAATTACCTGACCAGCGAGGGCGTCCGTTTCTATGCTGAGTCGGTGAAGATGTTCCAGTCGCTGTCCAACGAATTCGACTTCAACATCATGTACTCCGAGCGCGGTCAGCTGACCCTCGCGCATACCGATGCCACCGTGCGTTCGTTTCGCCAGCGGGCCGAGGTCAACAAGCACTTTGGCGGGCGTACCGAGATGATCGACCGCCAACAGATCCGCGAGTTGGTGCCCAGCCTCAACCTCGACCCCGGCCACTTGCCGGTGATCGCCGGGCTCTGGCACATCGACGGCGCCACCGCGCGCCATGACGCCGTGGCCTGGGGCTACGCCAAGCAGGCGGCCAAGCGTGGCGTGGAAATCCACCAGCTCACCGAAGTGCAGGACCTGATCATCGAAAACGGCGCGATCACTGCGGTCAAGACCAATCGCGGCACCATCAAATGTGGCTGCGCGGTGCAGGCGATTGCCGGGCACAGTTCGTTGCTGATGGCCAAGGCCGGCATCCGCTCGCCGATCCAGACCTTCCCGCTGCAGGCGATGGTGACCCAGCCGTTCAAGCCGTTCCTCGACCCGCTGGTGAGTTCCTCAGCCCTGCACTGCTACGTGCAGCAAACCAGCCGTGGCGAAGTGGTGTTCGGCGGCGGTTCCGACCCTTATCCGCTGTTCAATACGCGCTCGACCCTGGACCTGAAAGAAAGCCTGCTGGCCCACGCCATCGAGATGTTCCCGTTCCTGGCCAACGCCAAGTTGATGCGCCAATGGGCCGGGATCACCGACATGACGCCCGACTACAGCCCGATCATGGGCCTGTCGCCCGTGAAGAATTACTACCTCGACGCCGGTTGGGGCACCTGGGGGTTCAAGGCAACGCCCATTTGCGGCAAGACCATGGCCGAACTGGTGGCCAGCGGCGGCAAGGTGCCGGAGCTGATCAAACCCTTTGGGCTCGAACGGTTTTCGACCTTCCAGCAAGTCAACGAAATGGGCGCCACGGCGGCCAGTCACTAAGTGGAGAGCGGACTATGAAAATCATGACTTGCCCGCTCAACGGGCCGCGCAATATCAGCGAGTTCACCTACGGCGGCGAGTTCAAGCCGATGCCCGATCCGGTGAACTGCAGCGACGCCGAATGGGCCGACTACGTGTTCAACACCGACAACCTCGCCGGTGTGGTGCGCGAATGGTGGATGCACACGCCATCGAGCTATTGGTTCCTCGCCGAGCGCCACACCGTCACCGACGAGATCCTGCGCACCTTCGATCCCAAGGAACTGTTCAGTGCCCGCGTCGACTTCAACACCGCCAGGGAGATCGCCGGATGAACCGCCTACCCGCCCCCATGGGCTTGCTGATCCAGCGTGATCAGTTGCTCGATTTCAGTTTCGATGGCCAACGCTACCAGGGCTTGCAAGGCGACAGCATCGCCAGCGCACTGTTGGCCAACGGGCGTTTCCTGATCTCCCGTTCGTTCAAATACCACCGCCCCCGCGGCCCGCTGACCATGGCCGGCCAGGACGCCAACAGCCTGGTGCAGTTGCCCCAGGAGCCGAACGTGCTGGCCGACGCCCACGCGCTGTCCGGCGGTTTGCAGGTGAGTGCGCAGAACGTCAACGGCTCGCTGGACCACGACCGGGATGCCTACCTGGGCAAGTTCTCCAAATTCATGCCGGTGGGGTTCTACTACCGTTCGTTCTACAAGCCCAAGGGCATGTGGAAAGTCTGGGAACCGATCATCCGCAAAAAGGCCGGCCTGGGTGTGCTCGACCTGAAATTCCAGCCCGAGTACTACGACAAGGCCTACCTGTTTACCGACCTTGCGGTGATCGGCGCCGGCCCCGCCGGTTTGCAGGCGGCCCTCACCGCCGCGAATGCCGGGGCCAAGGTGTTGCTGATCGAGCAGCAGCCGATCCTGGGCGGCTCGCTGACCTATGCCCGCTTCGATATCGAAGGCACGCGCGCCGACGCCCTGCGCCGCGAGCTGCTCGGCGCAGTGCAGCAACACGCCAATATCCAGGTGCTGACCGAAGCCACCTGCAACGCCTGGTTCACCGACAACTACCTGCCGGTGATCCAGGGCAAGCGGATGTACAAGGTGCGCGCGCGCCAGTGCCTGGTGTGCAGCGGCTCGTTCGACCAGCCGGTGATCTTTCGCAATAACGACCTGCCGGGCGTGATGCTGACCAGTGCCGCACAACGCCTGATGAAACTGTACGCGGTCAAGCCCGGCAAACGTGCCGTGGTGCTGACCGGCAACGATGACGGTTACCTCGCCGCCCTCGACCTGCACGACCAGGGCGTGGACGTGGCCGCCGTGATCGACCTGCGTCACGCCCCCGCCGACCAGGCACTGCCTGGCGCCCTGGCCCAACGCAACATCCGTTGCCTGAACAACAGCACGGTATTCGAGGCCTTGCATGAAAAAGGCATGCGCCATGTGAAGGGCGTCGATGTGCGCCAGATCACTGGCCAGGGTCAGGTCAGCAGCAGTGGGCAACTGATTGACTGCGACCTGCTGTGCATGTCCGCCGGCTATATGCCGGTCTATCAACTGCTGTGCCAGGCCGGCGGCAAGCTGGCTTATGACGACCAGCGTGCAGCGTTCAGCCTCAGCGGTTTGCCCCATAACCTGAACGTGGCGGGTTCCGTCCACGGTCGGCACCAGTTGGACAACGTGCTGGTGGACGCGACCAATGCCGCCGCCAACAGCGTGCTCGCCCTCGGCTTGAGTGCCGCCGGCCCGCAGTTGCCGTTGCGCAGCGAAGCCCAGGTGAATTTCAACTGGCCGATCTTCCCGCACCCCAAAGGCAAGGATTTCGTCGACTTCGACGAAGACCTGCAAGTGGCGGATATCGTCAACGCGACCCGCATCGGCTACCGCGATGTGCAGTTGGTCAAACGCTACTCCACCGTGGGCATGGGCCCGTCCCAGGGGCGTCACTCGGCGCTGCCGACGGCGCGGCTGGTGGCTTGGGCGACCCAGCGCAATATCAGTGAAACCGGGGTCACCACGGCGCGGCCGCCATTCGTGGCGGAGAAACTGGCGCATGTCGCCGGGCGCGCTTTCGACCCTTACCGGCAAACGCCGATGCATGCCCGGCATGTGCAGGCCGGGGCGAAAATGATGCCCGCCGGCATCTGGCAACGCCCGGCGTATTACGGCAAGCCGCAGGATCGCGAGGCGTGCATGCAGGCCGAAGCCCTGCAGGTGCGCAACAAGGTCGGCCTGATCGATGTCTCGACCCTGGGCGGCCTGGATGTGCGCGGCCCGGACGCCGCCGAATTGCTCAACCGGATGTACACCTTCGCGTTTCTCAAGCAGCCGGTGGGCCGGTCGCGCTATGCGCTGATGACCAATGAACACGGGGTGGTGATCGACGACGGCGTGTGCGCACGGCTGGGCGACAACCACTTCTACGTCACCGCGACCACCAGCGGCGTCGACCGGATCTACCAGCAGATGCTCAAGTGGAATGCACAATGGCGCCTGGACGTGGACGTGGCCAACGTCACCGCCGCGATCTGCGCGGTGAACGTGGCCGGGCCGGACTCGCGCAAGGTGCTGGAGCAAGTCTGCAGCGACCTCGACCTCAGCGCCGAAGGCTTCCCGTACCTGGGCGTGCGCCAGGGCACAGTGGCCGGGATCAAGGCCCGGTTGCTGCGGGTCGGTTTTGTCGGCGAACTGGGTTACGAAATCCACGTGCCTGCGCGCCACGGCCTGGCGTTATGGGATGCCTTGATGGCGGCCGGCAAGGCCTTTGACATTCGCCCCTTCGGCGTCGAAACCCAGCGCCTGCTGCGTTTGGAAAAAGGCCACGTGATCATCAGCCAGGACACCGACGGCATGACCCACCCGGCAGAAATCGACATGGGCTGGGCAGTCAGCCGCAACAAGCCGTTCTTCGTCGGCCGGCGCTCGGTAGACATCCTTGAAGCCCAGCCGCTGAAACGCAAACTGGTGGGTTTCACCTTGCCCAAGGGCAGCGTGCAACCGCTGGAAGGCCACCTGGTGCTCAACGGCCCGGACATCAGCGGCAACGTCACCTCCTGCGAGTACTCCACCACCCTGGGCAAAATAATCGGCCTGGCCTACGCCGGTATCGACCAGAGCACGCCGGGGCAGCGGATTGCGATTCGCGTCGAGGGCGGCATTGTCGTCCAGGCCGAGGTAGTGCCACTGCCCTTTTTCGACCCCACCAACCAACGCCAGGAGGGTTAAGCCATGACCAGTCTGAAAGCCCACGAGATGCTCACGCCGGCGTGCCGCCTGGTGGACCAGACCGACCTGCCCCGGGTTGGTTTTCGCGGCGCGCAGAGCGCCGAGTACCTTACGGCGCGCGGCTTCACGTTGCCGGGCGCGCCCAACCAGGCCTGCGCGCAAGCGGATGGCAGTTGGGTGGTACGCCTGTCGCAGAACGAATACCTGGTGCTGGGCAGCCCGCAGGATCAGGGGCAGCGGATTGCCGATGAAGAAGCGCGTTGGGAACTGGACCACCGCGCCAATTACCTGCTGCCGCGCCAGGACAGCCATGCCTGCGTATGGCTCAGCGGCGATGTGATTGCCCAGGTGATGGCGAAGCTCTGTGGTGTCGACCTCAGCGTGGCCGCCTTCAAGCCCGGGGCGGTGGCGCAGACATCGGTGGCGCGGGTGAATGCGATTGTCATCCACACAGGAAGTGTGGAGGTGCCGGCGTTTCATATCCTGTGGGATCGCGCCTCGAAGGAGTACTTCGATGGCGCGTTGCGGGATGCGTTGCAGGAGTTCGGCGGGGTGGCTCAGTCGGTGTAGCCCAACCGTGCCGCCCTGACCTTTTGGCTGCGTTGACGTGTCGCCAGGCAGTAATACAACGGGCACGTCACCACCAACCCCACCAGCCACGACAGGTCTGCGCCTTCCACCAGGTTGGCGTAGGGCCCCACGTACAGCGACGTATTGGCAAACGGCAGTTGCACGATGATGCCGATGAAATACGCCACGATCGCGTGCAGGTTAAAGCGCCCGTAAATCCCGCCGTCCGCCTGGAAGATCGAGGCAATGTCGTAGACGCCGCGCTTGATGACATAGAAGTCAATCAGGTTGATCGATGCCCACGGCACCAGCACGATCAACAGCGCCAGAATCAACCCGATGAATTGCGAGATAAAGTCCGCTGACGCGCCCAACGCAACCACACAGCATCCGGCGAGCACCACTCCCGATAGCATCACCCGCACCTTGATGCTGGGTGTCCACTGGCTGGCAAAGGTCTGAATCGAAGTAATGATCGACAGCACCGCGCCGTACAGATTCAGCGCGTTGTGGCTGATGATATTGAGCAGGAACAACACCATCAGAATGGGCCCCAGCCAGCCTGTGGCCTGCTTGACCGCGACCATCGCTTCGGTGCCTTCGGGCGTTGCCAGGGCGGCGACCAGGCCAAAGGAGAACGACAAGATGGTGCCGAGGGTGGCGCCCAGGTAGGTGGCGACAAAGGGTCGGGTGATGCCGATATCCACCGGCAGGTAGCGCGAATAATCACTGGTGTAGGGCGAGAAGCTGATCTGCCAGATCACCCCCAGCGACACCGTTGCCAACCAGCCGGCCAGGTTGAAGCCGCCACGGGTGAGGAAGTCGGCCGGCAGGTCATGGGCAAAAATGTAGAGGAAGCCCGCCAGCAATGCGCTGCCCATCACCCAGGTGCCGATGCGGTTCAGGGTATGGATAAAGCGATAGCCGATGACGCCGATGGCCGTGGCGCTGAGCGCGCCGATCAGGATGCTGGCCGGCACCGGTACCGACGGCACGATGCCGACGATGGATTTGCCGGCCAGCACGATGTTGGAAATGAAGAAGCCGATGTAGATCAGGGCCGCGAAGAACACGATCAGCAGCGCGCCGTAACGGCCGAACTGGCCCCGGCTCTGCACCATCTGCGGGATGCCCATGCGCGGGCCCTGGGCCGAGGCGAGGGCAATCACGATGCCGCCGAGCATGTGCCCGAGGGCAATCGCCAGCAGCCCCCACACCAGGTTGAGATGGAACACCTGGGCCACCATGGCGCCGGTGACGATGGGCAGCGGTGCAATGTTGGTGCTGAACCATAAGGTGAACAGGTCGCGGGCCTTTCCATGGCGCTCCGCGAGGGGGACGTAATCGACCGTGTGATTCTCGATCAGGGGATCTTGCCGGGACATCTGGGGCATGGAAATGAACTCGCGTTTGTCTGATCTTATAGTTGTTTGACGCCAAACCGGGGGAGCTCTCTGGCCGCCCCTCAGATGAACACCATATTATGGTATTCCAACATTTTCACAAGACTGATCCGTAGTCTCAAGCTGCATCTGATCCGTAATTGTGCCACATGCCCTCTCGCGTTTTCGCGCCTTTACCCCCGTATTTATTGGTTATAAGACCAAAGGCTGACGTTGGTCGGCGGCTTGAAAAAGCCCTTGATTAGATTGTATTACGGTATACCATCAGACCTACAAATCCATAAAATCCGCTTCACCGCCAGAGGACTGTCCCATGATCGATGCCGCCATCTACAAACAAGTGATGGGTTCGTTTCCGTCCGGGGTCACCGTGATCACCACGCTCGATGACGACGGGCAAATTGTCGGGTTGACCGCCAGTGCCTTCAGCTCGTTGTCCATGGACCCGGCCCTGGTGCTGTTCTGCCCCAACTACAGCTCCGACTCCTACCCTGTGCTGATCAAGAACAAACGCTTTGCCATCCATGTGCTGTCCGGTGGGCAGCAGAGCGAAGCCTATGCCTTCGCGCGCAAGGGCAAAGACAAGGCGCAGGGTATCGAGTGGACCTTGAGCGAGCTGGGCAACCCGATCCTCGCCAATGCCACGGCGGTGATCGAATGCGAGTTGTGGCGCGAATATGAAGGCGGCGACCACGCCATCATGGTCGGTTCGGTGAAGAACCTGATCGTGCCCCAGCAGAACGCCGGGCCACTGGTGTATTGCCACGGCAAGATGGGCGCCCTGCCCGTCATTGCCTGATCGTTGCGCTGGCAGGCGCCCGGCAGGCCGGGCGCCCATCGGTCACGTGCGAAAACGGCTGACCAACTGATTCAACGTCTGCGACAACGCCGTCAACTGCCGCGCATCCTGGCGCGTGGAATCGGCCAGGCTCGCCACCAACTGCGCATCCCCGTGAATCTGGCTGATATGCCGATTGATGTCTTCCGCCACCTGGTGCTGCTCTTCGGCGGCCGTGGCGATTTGCGTATTCATGTCGCGGATCACGTCCACCGACTCGCGAATCAAGCCGAAGCTGGCCCGTGCATCGTTGATCGACACCACCGTTTCCTGGGACACCTCCAGGCTGGCATGCATCTGCTTGCCCATCTGATGGGTGCGCCGCGCCAGGTTGCCCAGCAGCCCGTCGATCTCGCCGGTGGAGTCTGAGGTGCGCTTGGCCAAGGCCCGTACCTCGTCCGCCACCACGGCAAATCCACGGCCCTGCTCACCGGCCCGTGCGGCCTCGATGGCGGCGTTCAACGCCAGCAGGTTGGTCTGCTCGGCGATGGAGCGGATGGTGCCGAGGATCGACTGGATGTCGTTGCTGTCTTTTTCCAGCTGCTCCATGGACTGCGCGCAATGGCCGACTTCTTCGCTCAGGCGCCCGACGCTGCTTACCGCAGCGTCGATCTGCTGCTGGCCGGTGTGCGCCTGGCGCTGGCCGTTGTCGGCCGAGTCAGCGGCCTGGCTGCAGGACCGCGCGACTTCGTTGGAGGTGGCGACCATTTCGTGAAACGCCGTGGAGACCATGTCCACCGCTTCGCGCTGGCGTTCGGCGACCTCGGCCATTTCCACCGAGACTTCGGTGGCACTGCCGGAGCTGCTGTGGATCTGTGCGGCCGCCTGGCCAATGCGCTGGATCAGTGTGCGGATGGCTTCAAGGAACTGGTTGAACCAGCCGGCGAGCTGCGCCGTCTCGTCGCGCCCTTTGACGGGCAGGCGCGCCGTCAGGTCGCCTTCGCCCTGGGCGATGCCTTCCAGCCCGCTGGCCACGCCGCGAATCGGCTTGACGATCAGCCCGGCAAACCAGGCGCCCACCACCGCAAACAACACCGCGCACACCAGCGCGATGGCCGCAATCAGCCAGGTGAGCCGCGCCGCGCCGGCCATCACTTCGCTTTCCCGCACCACCCCGACAAACCGCCAGCCCAACGCCTTGGACGGCCAGACAAACGCCATGTAGCGTTCCCCGGCCAACTCGACCTGCACCAGGCCCTGGCCGGCCTCGCTCAGCTGCCGGTAACCGTCGCCCAACTCGCCGAGCTGCTTGAAGTTGTGGGACGGGTCATTCGGGTCCACCAGCACCGTGTTATTGGCTTCCATCAACATCAAGTAGCCGCTGTCACCCAGCTTGATCTGTTTGACCAGGTCGGTCAGTTGCTTGAGGGAAACGTCAATGTTCACCACCCCGCTCGCCTTGCCCTGGCGGTCGTTGAAGCTTTGCACCGTGCTGACCAGCACCACGTCATCGGCGGCCCAGTAATAGGCCTCGGTGCGCAGGGTCTTGCCGGGTTGCGCCATGGCCGTCTTGTACCAGGGCCGGGTGCGCGGGTCGTAGCTTGCGAGTTTGGGATCGCCCGGCCAGAACACATAACCGCCGTCTTCGGTACCCAATGACAAGTAGGTGTAGGCCCCATGACTCTTGGCCAACCCCTCGAACAGCTTGAACAACTGCTGGTCACGCTCACCGGGAGCGACCTGGGCGGCATCGCTGGCCAGATAGCGTTTCACGTCGCCATTGATGCCCTGCAACTGCGGGTGCGCCGCCAGGTAGGCGACGTTCTGGCTGATGCCTTCGAAAAACAGCTGCATGGCGTTGTCGACCTGGCGAATTTCACGTTCGCTGCCGTCGATAAAGCCGTCCCGTGCCTCATGGCGCACGTTGAGGATGATCATCACCGCCACCAGAATAACCGGCAGGCTGGCGATCACCGCAAACGCCAGGATCAATTTTTGTTTTATGTTCATCGAGCTCGCTTTCCTTGTGAGGTAAGTGTGCGACCGTTGGAGAGAAAAGTTTTGCGGATATTCCGTATTATGGTATACCAACAATCAATCCGCCGAACAGCCGTCATCACTGGCACGCTTCACATTGGCGAGAGCACTTAAGGGCCCGCAGTCGACAGGCCGATCACAATAGATCCGAGGTAAGCGTCATGAAATTTTCCCTGTTCGTGCACATGGAACGCTGGGATGAAAGTGTCAGCCATCGCCAGTTGTTCGAAGACTTGACCGAACTGACCCTGATGGCCGAAGCCGGTGGTTTCAGCACCGTCTGGATTGGCGAACACCACGCCATGGAATACACCATCTCGCCCAGCCCGATGCCGCTGCTGGCTTACCTCGCAGCCAAGACCAGCACCATTCACCTGGGCGCGGGCACGATCATCGCGCCGTTCTGGCACCCGCTGCGGGTGGCAGGCGAATGCGCGCTGCTCGATGTGATCAGCAACGGACGCATGGAAGTCGGCCTGGCCCGTGGTGCCTACCAGGTCGAGTTCGACCGCATGGCCGGCGGCATGCCCGCCTCCAGCGGCGGCCAGGCCCTGCGCGAGATGGTGCCGGTGGTGCGTGCGTTGTGGAAAGGCGACTACGCCCACGACGGTGACATCTGGAAATTCCCCACCTCCACCAGCGTGCCCAAGCCCATCCAGCAGCCCAACCCGCCGATGTGGATTGCCGCTCGCGACCCCGACTCCCACAACTTTGCGGTGGCCAACGGCTGCAACGTGATGGTCACCCCCTTGATGAAGGGCGACGAAGAAGTCCTCGACCTGAAGAACAAGTTCCAGGCCGCGCTGGACAACAACCCGGACGTGCCGCGCCCGCAACTGATGGTGCTGCGCCACACCCACGTGCACGCCGTGGACGACCCTGAAGGCTGGAAAGTCGGGGCCAAGGCCATCGCCCGGTTTTATCGCACCTTCGATGCCTGGTTCGGCAACAAGACCGTACCGGTCAACGGCTTCCTCGACCCGAGCCCGGAAGAAAAATTCGCCGGCCGCCCGGAGTTTGAACTGGAGAGCCTGCACAAGACCGCAATGATTGGCACGCCGGAAGAGATCATCCCGCGCATCCAGTATTACCAGTCCCTGGGGGTCGACGAGTTCAGCTTCTGGTGTGACAACAGCCTGCCCCACGCGGAGAAGAAAAAATCCCTCGAGCTGTTTATCAAGCACGTGGTGCCGGCATTTCGCTGAGGTCAATCCCTGAGCCGCACACCGCGCCGACAAAAAAAACGCCACTCAATGAGTGGCGTTTTTCATACCCTTTTCGACGTCAAGACCAAGGCCCGGCTCGAAGCGCTACCCCACCCAACTGATCGCAGTCTTTGGAATCACCTCGGACTCATCCAGCTTGGAAGCAAACATGCTCACGGCCTCGACCGCGTCGCTGGTGCCATTGCGAATCTGCAAAATCACCGAGCCGGCTTGATCGGCCAGGGTAACGCCGCGCTGCGCGCCTTCCTGGGTGGCATTCATGCTGACGACGGCGTCGCGTGTCTCGGCGAGTATCTTGCTGATCATCTCGGAAATTTCCGCCGTCGAACGACTGGTGCGCCCCGCCAGTTGCCTGACCTCGTCGGCAACGACTGCAAACCCGCGCCCTTGATCCCCCGCGCGGGCGGCCTCGATGGCCGCATTGAGTGCCAGCAGGTTGGTCTGGTCGGCGATCCCGCGAATGGTGTTGACGATCGCCGTGATCTGCTCGGAGCGATCGCCCAGTTGCCCCACCAATCGCGCGGACGCACCGATATTGTCGGCAATTCGGCGCATCTCGCTGGCCGTCTCTTGAATGACCTGAGTGCCCTGCTCGGCAAACTTCTCCGTCTCGGCAGAGATATGGTAAGCCCGAGAGGCTCCGCGGGAATCGGCCTCGAATTTCTCGACCCGCTCGGTGATATCGCTGGCGAACTTGACGATCTTGGTTAACTTGCCGTCGGCGTCATAGACCGGGTTATAGCTTGCCTCCAGCCACACGACGCGGCCGTGCTTGCCGAGGCGCTTGAATTGCCCGCGGAAAAACTCACCCGCATTCAGGCGACGCCAGAAGTCCGTGTACTCATTGCTGTTAACAAGGGCGGGTTCGCAAAACAGGCGGTGATGCTTGCCCTGAAGTTCCGCCATCCCATAACCCATCACATTCAGAAAGTTTTCGTTGGCGACCAATACATTGCCGCTCAGGTCGAATTCGATCACCGCCATGGCCCGGTCCAGCGCCACGAGCTTGCTGCGGGTAGCGGCCTCCTGCGCCACTTTGTCGGTGACGACAAGCGCGTACTTGACGATCCTCAACACCTGGCCACGCTCGTCCAGCACCGGGTTATAACTGGCCTCCAGCCAGACCGTCTGCCCTTCTTTATTGACCCGCTGAAACGTGCCGGAGACGAACTTGCCGGCCCGAAGCTCCGCCCAGAACTGGCTGTACGCCGCGCTGTTCGTCAACGCCGGCAAACAAAAGTCCCGGTGTGACTTTGCGCTCCATTCATCCGCGCGATACCCCAACGCCTGCAAGAAATTTTCGTTGGCGCGAAGCACCTTGCCGTTCAAGTCGAACTCGACCACGGCCATGGAGCGCTCAAGTGCAGCCATCAGTCCTTTGTACCCTGCAACATCGGCCGTCCTGGCCGCCAGTTCCGTTTTTAACGTTTTATTGAACATGACGTACCCCTTCAGAGCAGTGGACTCTAAAGGCGCTATCGGCTGTCAGGCACGGAACTGAACACAGCTCGCTGAGTTTTCATTTGACGTCAATTTAACGGCTGCAGCACCAATGTTAAAATATGTTATTTGAAAAAATAACTTCACATAATCTGATCACTGGTGGATTATCAGCCCTACACGCAACACACCCTGACCACAGAACGGGAACCCCCATGAATAATAAAAACGTAGGCGTTATCGGACTTGGCGCGATGGGCCTGGGCATCGCCCGCTCGTTGCTGCGCAACGGCTTCAATGTGCATGCCTGTGACGTGCGCGAAGCCGTCACCCAACAATTCGCCAGCGAAGGCGGCGTGGCCTGCAGTTCACCCGCCCACATGGCAGGTGAATGCGATGTGATCATCACCGTGGTGGTGAATGCCGAACAGACCGAGACCGTGTTGTTTGGCGAGCACTCGGCGGCCGCTGCATTGCGCCCGGGAAGCCTGGTGATTGGCTGCGCCACGGTGGCACCGACCTACGCCGTGGAGCTGGGCAAGCGCCTGGCCGACGCCGGGTTGCTGTACCTCGACGCCCCTATCTCCGGGGGTGCCGCCAAGGCCGCCGCCGGCGAAATGACCATGATGACGTCCGGCCCGGCCCAGGCCTATGCCAAGGCTGACCACGTTCTCGCGGGCATGGCCGGCAAGGTCTATCGCCTGGGCGACGCGCATGGCCTGGGCTCCAAGGTCAAGATCATCAACCAGTTGCTGGCGGGCGTGCACATTGCGGCTTCCGCCGAAGCGATGGCGCTGGGGCTGCGCGAAGGGGTCGACGCCGATGCCTTGTATGAAGTGATCACCCACAGCGCCGGCAACTCCTGGATGTTCGAGAACCGCGTGCCACACATTCTCAAGGCCGATTACACGCCGTTGTCCGCCGTGGATATTTTCGTCAAGGACCTGGGCCTGGTGCTGGATACCGCACGGGCCAGCAAGTTCCCGCTGCCGTTGTCGGCCACCGCACACCAGATGTTCATGCAGGCCTCCAGCGCGGGGTTCGGGCGTGAAGACGATTCGGCGGTGATCAAGATTTTCCCGGGCATCGAACTGCCGACCGCCAAGCCTGACTCCGTATAAGGACCGCTCCATGAACCGACCTGCCGCACGCCCCTTGCTGGGCTGCATCGCCGACGATTTCACCGGGGCCACCGACCTCGCCAACATGCTGGTGCGCGGCGGAATGCGCACCGTGCAGAGCATTGGCATCCCGAGCGACGAAGTCGCGGCCGGGCTGGACGCCGATGCCATCGTCATTGCCCTGAAATCCCGCACCCTGCCGGTTGCCGAGGCCGTCGCCGACTCCTTGGCGGCCCTGGAATGGCTGCGCGCACAGGGTTGCGAGCAGATTTTCTTCAAGTACTGCTCCACGTTCGATTCGACGCCCGCCGGCAATATCGGCCAGGTCAGCGAAGCGCTGCTCAAGGCGTTGGGCAGTGACTTCACCCTCGCCTGCCCGGCGTTTCCGGAAAACGGTCGGACGATTTTCCGCGGCCATCTGTTCGTGCAAGACCAGTTACTCAATGAGTCGGGCATGCAGCACCATCCGCTGACCCCCATGACCGATGCCAACCTGGTGCGCGTGCTGCAATCGCAAACCTCACACAAGGTCGGCCTGCTGCGCTACGACAGCATCGCCCAGGGCGTGTCGCAGGTTCGCGAGAAGATCGCCGAGCTGCGCGCCCAGGGTGTCGGCATGGCGGTTGCCGATGCCCTGTCCGACCAGGACCTTTATACCCTCGGTGCCGCCTGCGCCGACTTGCCCCTGTTGACCGGCGGCTCGGGCCTGGCCCTGGGGCTTCCGGAAAACTTCCGCCGTGCCGGCAAGCTGCGCGACTTCGATCCGGCCTCGCTGCCAACCGTGGAAGGCGGCGAAGTGGTGCTGGCTGGCAGTGCGTCGATCGCCACCAACGGCCAGGTTGCCGCCTGGATCGAGGCCGGGCGTCCGGCACTGCGCATCGACCCGCTGGCCCTGGCGGCCGCAGAGCCGGTGGTGGAAAACGCTGTGGCCTTTGCGCGCAACACGCCACACACCGTATTGATCTACGCCACCAGCACCCCGGACGAGGTCAAGGCCGTCCAGCAACAACTGGGCGTCGAGCGGGCCAGTGAGCTGGTGGAGAACGCCCTGGGCGCCATCGCCCACGCCCTTCGCGACAGCGGCGTGCGACGCTTTGTGGTGGCCGGCGGTGAAACCTCCGGTGCCGTGGTGAAAGCCCTCGGCGTACACCTGTTGCAGATTGGCGCACAGATCGACCCCGGCGTACCGGCCACCGTCAGCAACAGCGCCGAGCCGCTGGCGCTGGCCCTCAAGTCCGGCAACTTCGGCGGCCGGGACTTTTTCGACAAGGCCCTGAAGCAACTGGCCGGAGGTGCGCAATGAGTCGCGAAAACGCTCTGCGCGAGGAGATTTGTACGGTCGGGCACAGCCTCTACCAGCGCGGATTTACCGTGGGCAGCGCCGGCAATATCAGCGCCCGGCTCGATGACGGCTGGCTGATCACCCCCACCGACGCCTGCCTTGGGCGCCTGGACCCGGCGGCGATCGCCAAGGTCGATCTGACGGGCAAATGGATCTCGGGTGACAAGCCCTCGAAGACCCTGGCCCTGCATCGCCAGGTCTACGATCGCAACCCCGGGGTCGGTGGCGTGGTGCATACCCACTCCACCCATCTGGTGGCACTGACGCTTGCCGGCGTGTGGAGCCAGGACGACATCCTGCCGCCGCTGACGCCGTACCAGGTGATGAAGGTCGGCCATATCCCGCTGATCAACTATCAACGCCCTGGCGCACCCAATGTCGCCGAACAGGTGGCGCAGTTCGCCAACCGCGTGCGTGGCGTGATGCTCGAGCGCCTGGGGCCGGTGGTCTGGGAAAGCTCCGTGTCCAGGGCCAGTTATGCCCTGGAAGAACTCGAAGAAACCGCACGGCTTTGGCTGATGAGCAACCCGCGCCCGACGCCACTGGACCAGGCCGCCCTGGACGAACTGCGGGAGACATTCGGCGCCCAGTGGTAGGCCCCGAGATTTACCCGCAACCCCCTTGATGCACGCCTTCGCGACGAGAGGCAGCCAAGCTGTCGCGACAACGTGCCTGAACAATAAAAACAACAGGACATTCCAGCATGACCCAGCCCTACTGCAGTGTTGACGCTTACCGTGGCACTCACCCTTCACACGTTCAACGTGGCGGGTGGATGCTATGAGCCCGCTTATTCTGATGGCAACCGCCGGTCTCGGGATCGCCCTTCTGCTGTTCCTGGTCCTCAAGTACAAATTCCAGCCGTTTGTGGCGCTGATGCTGGTGAGCATCCTGGTGGCGCTGGTCGCCGGGGTGAAACCGGCTGACCTGGTCGCCACCATCGAAGGCGGGATGGGCAAGACCCTCGGCCACATCGCAATCATCATCGCCCTGGGCGCCATGATCGGTCGCATCATCGAGCTGTCCGGCGGCGCCGAGGCGCTGGCGAAAACCCTGATCGAACGCTTCGGCAACCGGCGCACGCCCCTGGCGCTGACCATGGCCGGCTTCATCATCGGTGTGCCGGTGTTCTTTGAAGTGGGGGTGATCATCCTGATGCCGCTGGCGTATGGCGTTGCCCGCCGGGCGCGCAAGCCGCTGCTGATGTTTGCCTTGCCGATGTGCGCGGCATTGCTCACGGTGCATGCGTTCCTGCCGCCGCATCCAGGTGCCGTGGCAGCCGCCAGCCAACTGGGCGCCGACCTGGGCCGGGTGCTGATGTTCGGGCTGCCGCTCACGGCATTCCTGTGCTACGTCGGCTACCGCGTGGCGGGATACATGACGCGGCGTTTCTACCCGATGTCGGATGATATCCGTGCGGAAGTCTACGGGCCGCACGTGACCAACGATGACCTGCGCGCCTGGCATGACGGCAACGCCCAAAACGTTGAAAGCAGCACTGCCGCCGTGGCACACATGGGGCTCGAGGAATCCACCAGCAGCATCGTTGCCAAGCTGCCACCCGCCCCGGCGCCGGGTTTCGGGCTGATCGTCAGCCTGATCCTGTTGCCCATCATTCTGATCCTGCTGGGCACCCTGGCGACGTCGCTGCTGCCCATCGAATCGACCCTGCGGGCGATCATGACCGTGCTCGGCGCACCATTGGTGGCGCTGCTGCTCGACACTTTGCTGTGTGCCTGGCTGCTCGGCTCCCGTCGCGGCTGGAGCCGTACCCAGGTGTCCGACGTGATCGGCTCGGCATTGCCTGGCGTGGCCATGGTGATCCTGATTGCCGGCGCCGGCGGTGTGTTCGGCAAGGTGCTGGTGGACACCGGGATCGGCGCGGTGGTCTCCGACCTGCTGCGCACCACCGGGCTGCCGGTACTGGCGCTGGGCTTCTTGCTGACCATGCTGCTGCGTGCGGTGCAGGGCTCGACCACCGTGGCACTGGTGACGACTGCGGGTATCATCAGCCCGCTGATTGTCACGCTCAACCTGACGCCCAACCATATGGCGCTGCTGTGCCTGGCCATGGGCGGTGGCGGGCTGGCGATGTCGCACATCAACGACGCCGGCTACTGGATTTTCACTAAACTGGCCGGGCTCAACGTGGCTGACGGCCTGCGCACCTGGACGGTGATCACCACCCTCCTGGGCACCCTGGGTTTCCTGATCACCCTGTTGATCTGGCCTTTTGTCTGAAGGAGTTCACATGCCTCGCTTTGCTGCCAACCTGAGCATGCTCTACCCCGAACACCCGTTTCTGGAACGCTTCGCCGCGGCCGCCGCCGATGGTTTCGAAGCGGTGGAGTACCTCTTTCCCTATGAGTACAGCCCACAGGATCTCCAACAACGCCTGACCGACAACGGCCTGGTGCAAGCCCTGTTCAACGCGCCGCCCGGTGATTGGGCCGCAGGCGAGCGTGGCATTGCGACCTTGCCGGGCCGCGAGGACGAATTTCGCGCCGGTTTCGACCGGGCGCTGGAATACGCCGCCGTGCTGGGCAACACCCGCATCCACGTGATGGCTGGTTTGCTGCCGTCGGAAAGTGAGCGTGCGCGTCACCACGGCGTGTACCTGGAAAACCTCGCCTACGCTGCCGCCCAGGCGCAGCAGGCCGGCGTCACGGTGTTGCTGGAGCCGATCAACACCCGGGACATGCCGGGGTTTTTCCTCAACCGCCAGGATCAGGCCCAGGCCATCTGCAAGGAGGTCGGCGCCAGCAACCTGAAAGTGCAGTTCGACTGCTATCACTGCCAGATCGTCGAGGGCGACCTGGCCGTCAAGCTGCGGCGCGACATGGGCGGCATTGGCCATATCCAGATTGCCGGCGTGCCTGACCGGCATGAGCCAGACCTCGGGGAGCTGAATTACCCATACCTGTTCGCGCTGATCGATGAACTGGGGTATGACGGCTGGATAGGCTGCGAATACCGACCGCGGGGCGACACCTCCGCTGGCCTGCAATGGCTGCGGGACTGGAAGGCACGTTAAGCCAAACCCGTGGCCATGGCACCACCGGCATGGCGAAGTTCTATGCGAAAGAGTTGGGGCAGTTCATGCAGCAGACCGAAAAAGCGCGCTAGGCCGGTTCGTGGTCGGACGGCAACATCAGTTCGACCCCTTGCTTGCGGATGCCGTCTGCGGCGGCGGGAGCCAACGCGGCGTCACTGATGACGATATCGAACTGCTCCAGCCCGGCAATCTTGTACATGCTGAAGGTGCCGTACTTGGAACTGCTGGCCACCAGTACCGCTTGCGACGCCGACTGCATGGCGACTTGCTTGACCTCCACCTTCAACGCCGAAGGCGTGGTGATGCCGCGCAGAAGGTCCCAGGAGCTGGTGGAGATGAAGGCGATGTCGGTGACCACCTGGCGCAAGGTGGCCACCGCAAGCCCGCCGACGCACGAATGGTTGGAGTGATCCAACTGCCCGCCCGTGTGAATCACCGTCACCTGCGGGGCATCCATCAGCGCCTGCACCACCCCGAAGTCGTTGGTCACCACGGTCATGCCGGCGAGTGCCTTGATGTAGGGAACGATCTCCAGCGTGCTGGTGCCGGCGTCCAGGTAAACCGTCATGTCCGCCCGCAGCAAGCGCGCGGCAAGCCTGGCCATGGCCTGCTTCTGCGGCAGCTCCACCACCGCCTTGAGTTGATGGCTCGGCTCGCTGTGAAGCTGGCTCGCAATGCGCACCCCACCGGTGACCGAATACGCCCGGCCTTCCTGCTCCAGCAACGCGATATCGCGCCGCACGGTCATGTGGGAGCAGTCGAACATCTCCATCAACTGATGAACACTCAGCACTTGATGCTTGCGCAACTGACGCAATATCAGCTCACGGCGCTGATCAGGAATCATCGGTGCGCCGCTCTCGGCGGTGATGTCCTTCTGGCTTGGCATTCAAGGCTCCAACGGGTACGGCGGGTGGGTTCGGGTAAACCACATAGTAGCGAATCCACCGTGACCCGCGCGAGCCTGGCAAAAAAACAGTCGCCCCACGCACTACTTCAACCGCCCTGCCTCGCCCAGCCAGGAGGGTGCGCTTTTCTGCAGCCACTCAGTGGCCGCGGGATTGTGCTTGACGCGGCTGTCCAGGAACGCCACACCAATGGCCTGGATCGCTGCGACCTGCTTGGGATCGGGGGCAGGCTCGCCCGCCATCGAACTGTTGCCGCCGGGTTTGGGGCCGCGCTTGTGGCCTCGACCTTTGGGCGCATCGCCGGTCGCATCACCGCCCTTTTCGGCCTGCTTTGCCGGTCGGCTGAATAACTCGCTGCCCGCCAAGGTCTTGTGAGTCGCGCTGTTCAGGTCCAACCGGACACTGCCGGCCACCGTCACCGAGTCACCCAGGACTTCCCGCTGGCGATAGGAACTGACCCAGTTGAACGGGTCTTCATCCTGCTGGCCGGTCATCGACAGCACCGGGGCCGATATTCGGGCGTACATGTCTGGACGGGCGTCGGCGTCCACGTAAGGGCTGAGCAACACCACCGCCTTGGGCTGGATCGCGACGCCCGACGTAGCGCCAGGCTCCAGCGCCCCGGCGAGCGCCTCGGCGGTCTGTGCGCCAAAGTCGAAGCCGGCGACCACCACCTGGTTCCAGTCGATGGCTGCCAACTGTGCATCACCCTTGGCGGCCCGTGCCCGAACTTCGGTCAGGACCTTCTGCAACGTGGACAGCCTTTCGCGCAAAGCGGCGGCGGAATAATGGGGGCTCGCCATTCCGCGAAAGTCGCCATACGTCGCCTGCTGCGAGGCAAACACCGACTGATCGTGGGCGTGTTCCTGAACCGACAGCACCGCATACCCGGCCTGTGCCCAAGCCTTGCGCCACGCCACGCCGCCCGAGGCCGACTCCCCCAGGCCAGGCAAATAGATAATCAGTGGCACACGCTCCTGGGTCACCGGCGCCAGCCACGCCACATTCACCGATTGCTGGTCGACTTGCCAGGTCGCGCCCCAGCCGGCCGTTTCGTGGTGGGCGGGTTGATAAGCGGTGCTCAACTCTTTATCGACCCGCTCGCTGAAGGCTGCACGCGGGTTGGGCGGATCGCCCGCACACCCCGCGATCAATCCCAGGCTGCCCACCAGGGCGCCCACCGCCAGCCAGTACCGAGGTTGAAGGTTCATTCGATTCACACCGCCGTTCAGTTCAAGATGAGTGGCAGCCTAACCGACCCGCGGGTTAACGAATCGCAAGCGCGGGTAAAGAATGGGTAAAGCGTGACGGCACGATGGCCTTCCTCGCAGGTCTTTGTTTTATGAACGCCGGAAAATTTTCAAGGAGACGCCTGTGAGCATCAGAGACAACCCCGAGGACTACCAGGATCTCAAGCGGGCCGTCGCCTTGCTGGAGTCTCCCTCCCTGACGGCCAGGCTGTCCGGCATCATCGGCTCCCCCATCGAAAGCGCGGTAAAGGCCTTGCCGGGAGTGGTTTCAAAACGGATCAATGGCGCAGTGGCAGCGGCCCTGCATTCATCCGCTGACGCGGCATTGTGGAGCCTGGAGAACAATCCGAAAAAAACCGCCTCGACCCGGTTGCACAAGTTTTATGCGGCAACCTCGGGCGCCATCGGCGGAGCCTTCGGTATTGCCGCGCTATTTATCGAGCTGCCGATTTCCACCACCATCATGATGCGCTCGGTCGCCGACGTCGCGCGCAGCGAAGGTTTTGACCTGGCAGACTTTGCCACCAAGCAGGCGTGCATCGAAGTGTTTGCCATGGGCGGCAACAGCCAGGCCGACGACGCCACAGAGACCGGTTACTACATCACCCGCAGCTTCACCACCCAGGCCATGCAACAGCTGTCGAAGGAGCTGGCGGGAATCGCCGCCAAGCAGGGTTCCAAGGCCATCGGCAGCCTGTCCCCGGGGCAAGCCGGGAAATGGCTGGCGATCCTGATCGACAAGGTCGCGACACGCTTTGGCTTTACCATTTCCAGCAAGTTCGCGGCGCAGGCCGTGCCGGTGATGGGCGCGTTTACCGGGGCGACGATCAATGCGCTGTTTACCCATTTTTACCAGGACATGGCGCGGGGGCATTTCATCGTCAAACGGCTTGAGGAGAAGTATGGGTTTGAGGCGGTCAAGAGTGAGTACATGGCCCTCAATCGTGTGACACAAACGGGATAATTACCAATGGTACCCAAGCCCTACGGTCAGGCCGAAATCGCCCTGCGCAGTGCCCGCTCCTGTAGCACTGTAGCTCCACTTTCCCCCTCTGGAACGCGCCGTCAGCCCGACGGCCAAAGCGGGCTCGCCCTCGTACACAGCCGTTGCCACCGCCACCATCGACTTGCCCGGCGAAGAGGCCGTCGGCAACCCGGCGGTGGCCATTACCGTCGCAATACCGGCGTACACGTCCTGCCGCAAGCTGCCAATCCGGCGATTGGTATAGGCATTGGCCTCACTTAGCGAACGATTGTCGGCCTGGTTCGACAGCCGCGTCGCCTGGCGGAAGTTGACCGCATCCGTGCCCTTCGCAGCTTCTGCTACATGGCTGATTTGACGCTCGGCGCCATACGTACCTACCGACACACTATTGGCCCGATCTGCTCGGGAATCCGCTCCCAGCGCCACACTGTTTGCTGCATTGGCACTTGCCTGCGAACCCAGCGCAGTACTCTGTTCAGCCTGCGCAGCGGCACCAGCACCGGTGGCAACACTGCGCTCGCCTTCGGCTTGAGCCTGTGCCCCGAGCGCCACGGATCGGTTACCTGAACGAATGGATGGGTGGTCGCCGGCTTCGCGCGCATCCACGGCGATGCCGGAAGAGTGCTGGCCCAATTGCTCGGCCTGCTGGCTCACTGCCTGCAGTTGTCTTCCGTTGACGGCATCAAGGCTGGTGGAGCTGACCTCGCCATCCTCAACGCCACCCAGCGTACGCGGGCCTTGGTTGCCGCTGATATCAACCTGGGCCCCATCAGCGGCGCCGGCCAACTGTATGTCACGACTGACCGGATCCTGGCGGACCAGCCCCACCTCACCACTGTCCATTTGTTCGCGCAGTGTGTCGGCTTGCGTACTGACGGCCTTTGATTGTTCGTCGGCAGTCACCACACGGTCATTGAGTAGACCGAACGCCTGGCCGATGGTGGCGGCCTTGACCGAATGGGGCCCTGTATCCTTCTGGCCAGGCTGCGTCACGGTGTAGGTGGCAGGACTCGTCGAACCGTCGGCGTGCACAGTCGCGGCGCCGCCCACGGCGCTGGCCAGTGCCAACTCCTGAGCTTGAGCAACACCCTGGATGTGCCCGAGTACGGTTTCTTCCGGGGCGATACCTTGCAGCCTTGCGGCTGACTGGTCCGCGACCTGCCCGGCGAGCGTCGCGCTGGCGTGCGCTGCGCCAGCGTCCTCACGGGCAGTGGCAGCCACGGTTTGTGTGGCCCTTGCACTGCCCTTGGCCGCGTCCGCGCGGGACTGTGCAAGGGCTGCGGCGCCTGTCACACCGACGGCTGCGTTTTGCGCTTGGTCGGCCACAGTGTTCCCAGCCTGGGCAACACTCTGGGCCGCCACCGCCACGCGATCAACCTCATCCAGCTGGCCCTTGTTCACTGCATCGGCCTGTGTGCTACCGGAGGCCAGTTGGGCGATGCGGGCTGAATGATCACGGTCGGCGCTGTAGGCCCCGTCGATGCCACTCCACTGCAACGTTTCATCGCGCAGACCCTGGATATTCCCCCCCAGTACGTCAAGCGCCGTGGCCTGGGTACGTACGGCATCGTTGAGGGTGGAGAGATTGCCCGCCACCGCGTGCAGCGCATCACCTGCGTTGTCGTGGCGGATTGCGGGCTGAACACTGCCATCGGCTGCGATCACGGGGATGCCATAGGCCGGTGCCGTGGGCTGCCCTTCGGCGTCCACGGTGGAGCCGCCGCCCAGCAGCCGGGTGTTGGCAGCGCGCCCCAGACCTGCAGCCGTCTTGACTGCCGCATCAAGGCGCTCTACCACGGTTTGCCCAGTGTCCAGGCCGGCGAGCTGAACCGCAGCCACATCAGCGGTGGACCGGGCGGCGTTGGCGGCACCTTGGGCATGCTCAGCCGCTCCCTGGGCGACTGACGCCGAGCTCAACGCCGTGCCGGCCGTCGTGTCTGCGGCAGCGGCACGATGACTCGCCTCGGTGGCCACGCCTTGCGCCTGGTCGGCGCCCGACTGCGCTGCGGCGGCAACACTCATCGCATCGATACTTGCGCTGTTCGCTTGCTGTGCCGAGGTTTGGGCAATCTCGGCCGTACGCTGGGCTGTGTTTGCCGCGTCCAGAGCCGCGCTTGCGCTGCCCTGGGCGGCCTGGGCCTGCTGATTGACCTGCGAGGCGCTCAGCAATGCTTGGTCGGCGGCACCTTGAGCAGTCTGCGCCGCCGTCTGCGCAGCGGATGCGGCGCCCAGCGCGGTGCCAGCCTTGACCTGGGTTTGCAGCGCGGCTTGCTGTGCACCAGACGCCGCAGCGGCAGCGCTATCGGCGGTGCCTTGGGCAGCCTGAGCAGAAGCCTGCGCTCCGGTGGCGAGGTTGAGGGCGCGGCTGGCGGTAGCGTCGGCGGCGTTGGCAGCCTCGCGTGCTGTCGACGCGGCACCCAGTGCAGTGTCGGCGCTGTTGCGAGCGACCAGGGCGGTATTGTTCGCCCTGGCGGCCGAGCCCTGCGCAGCGCCTGCGGTGCGCTGCGCGGTATCTGCAGAACGCTGCGTCTGCACAGCAGAGGACAACGCAAGGTCGGCGGTGCCTTGGGCTTTGTCGGTGCTGGCCTGAGCATTGTCCAGTGCGCCTAATGCACTGTCTGCGCCGCGCTGGGCGGCATCGGCCAGGCCTTGGGCGGAAGCGGCGGTGTCGTGGGCGTTTTCTGCGGTGCCCTGGGCGTTCTGCGCATGGGTTTGCGCGGTGGCGGCCGCCGCACCTGCCGAGTCGGCTGTTTGCCGGGCGGTGGCGGCGGTTGCCTGAGCGGCCGTGGCTGCGACAAGTGCCGCGTTGGCTGAAGTCTGTACCGAACCCGCCGCGTTGAGTGCCGCAGCAGCCGTGCCCCGGGCTCTGTCAGCCATCTCTTTAGCGACCTCACCGGCGCCTTGTGCGGTCGACGCGGCACCCGCAGCCTGATCGGCGACTCCCTGAGCGGTAGCTGCCGCATCCTGTACGGTGTTCACCGCGTTCAGGGCCTGGCCGGCAGTGGTTTGCGCGGCATCAGCGGCCGCGTCTGCGTCCTTGCCCGCAAGCAAGGCCGCATCCGCAGCGCGCTGTGCACCCTCGGCCACCGCCTGTGCACGTGAGGCCGCAGTGGCAGCCCGGTCCGTCCAGCCCTGTGCATCCGCGGCAGCGGCCTGCGCCGAAGTCACCGAGGTGGAGGCTGCGTCAGCCGAGCCCAGGGCCGCTGTCGCGGCAACCGTGGCCCTGTCTACGACATCTACCGCGTTCTTGACGCGGGTTTGCGCGGCGGTAGCCAGTGCCTGCGCCGTCGTTGCGTTGCCTTGCGCTTGGGTGGCGACGCCTTGGGCGGTCTGGCCCGACTGCTGAGCCTTGGCGGCGGCAATGTCGGCACGCTCCGCCTCCGCTTGCGCATTGGCGGCGGTCGCGCCGGCCTTGCTGGCGGCACTTGCCGCGGCGCCGGCGCTGCCCTGAGCGAGCGTGGCGGCGTCGAGGGCACCCGCTGCCTCCTGGGAGGCACTGTTAGCCCGTGCCAACGAAGTGTCGGCGGCTTCCTTTGCCGCCAACGACGCCAGCTGCGCCTTGTCCACGGCAGCATTGGCCGCAATGGCCGCCTGTTGTGCACGCAAGGCACTGCTTTCAACACCGTCCAACTGGCCCTTGTTGACAGCGTCGGTTGCCGCCACGCCAGCTGCCAGATTGATAATCGACGTGGGCACGCCCGCGTCCCTGTCGGCGTCATACGCACCGGTCCGCGGGTTCCAATAGAACTTCCTGGTCGCCTTCAACACCTCGGCTTTGTCCGAGACATCCTGGACGGCATCGAACACGCCCCCCATGCGGTCATCGGTGAAGTTGTGCGCCTTGTCCAAGGCCGTCAGCGCCCCCAACAGCGTGGTAGGCGGTGGCGTTCCCGGGGCCAGGCTGATCAGCGCCAGCGGTGCCGGCACTACCCGGTTGCCCTGGGCCAGCGGGCCGGTTCCCAAGGCCTGCGCCACCGATTCACCGGCCGTGGTCTCACGTGCTCCGAGACGGCGAATCGCCTCGTATCCCGAGAACAACTGGGCACCGTTAATGGCATCGGTACTCGTGGCATTCACCGCGCCTGGCCCTACAAAAATCCATTGGCGCAAGCGTGCCGCGCTGCCGCCGCTGACCGTGCCGACAGCACGGCTGCGATCGAAGGAGTAAGCACGTCCATTAAGGGTCACGGGCGCAACTTCGCGCAGGTCATCAGTGGCCGAGAAGCTGCCGAGTGCGACACTCGACTTGTGGGGAGCTTGGGCACTGTAGCCGATCGCCACGCTTTCGACGGTGGATGCGGTCGAGTTCCTGCCGATAGCAACCGCGTTGTCTCCTCGCGATACCGCGAATCGCCCGCCGGCAAACGAGTTTGCACCGCCAGCCTGCGCGCTGGCGCCGAGGGTAGTGGCGTACGCACCTGAAGCCGTGGACGCCGCACCAAACGCCGTACTGAACGTATTGGAGGCCAAAGCGGTATTGCCGAACGACAGCGCATACGGATTTTGTGCCCTGGCGTTAAGGCCGAAGGCCATGCTCCAGGAAGCCGTACTCTGAGCCCCGCGGCCAAAGGCAAAGCCGCCATCAGTGGCCACTGCGCCCCCCAAATTCTCGCCTGACTGGCCGATCGCGATGCTGCCGTTTGCACCGCCCAATATCAGCCGCCCGCTGTTGACATACAACTCCGCGCCCAAGGAAAGCGAGGTTGCGCCAACACCCGGTGTCTCTGACGGGCGATAGAACATCACGCTGTCGGTTTGGCCACTCTTGATGCTCGAACCGCACCGCCCCGATTGACCGTCCTTGAAGTTCAGGTTTTCGTTCAAATAGGCCCTGTCGGCTCCCGAACCGGCAACGTAAGCGCTTTGGGGATCATTGAGGCTGACGCATTCGCCGCTGTCATTTGCGTTGACGTGGACACCGTTGCCTGCCTGTGCGTCAGACACTCCCAGCAGCGCCGAAACACCGGTCAGCGTCAGCAGGCCGGCGATCGGCCAACCCCGTGATGTCGACGTGAATTCGGGGCAGTAGAAGGCGCGAATGAGGGAAAGAAGTGGAGTGAGAGGAACAGCATGCAGACAAGCGACCTGCGAATCAAAACGCAATGTGACTTTCACGATGACTTACCTGAGACATTGACGGGTGCGCGGAACCGAAACCAGGCGCCACGGCAATCCGATGGCTGAGACGGGTTCTACGGGTGGTGCCTGCTGCGATAGCGGGCAATGATTACTGAGGGTTATTGTGGGTAGCAACGCCGGCTGGGACTATCGGACTGCTCCTAAATCGGCAGGCCGATGGCCAGGCCCTCGACCTGCCGAGCTCAGGCTCTACCATTCGTAACCCACGCCGACCGCCAGCCCTACACTCCCCTGGGCACTGCCCGAGCCATTGGCCTTGTAAGCCCACCGGCCATCTTCGGTGCGACCCGAGAGGCCGACGGCCAAGGCTGACTGCCCCTCGTAGACCGACGTCCCCATGGCCACCATGCTCCTGCCCGGTGTCGACGCCACAGGTAAGGCTGCCATGGCCATCGCTGACGCGATGCCGGCATAGGCGTCCTGGCGCACCGCGCTGATCTCGCTGTCGGTATAGGCGTTGGCTTGCCGCAGCGTGCGGTCAGCGGCCTGGTTGGAGATCTGCGTAGCCTGGCCGAGATTGACGACATCGGTCGCCTCACTGGCTGCCGCTACGTTGGTGATTTGCCGCTCCGCACCCGGCGCGCCCACTGAGACGGTATTCGCCCGCAAGGCCTGGGAGCCGGAGCCAAGCGCGACGCTGCCTGGCACATCGGCCCTGGCACCTGCCCCCAGTGCGGTGCTGCGAGGCGCTTGGGCCGCGGCACCAGCCCCCACCGCAACGCTGCGCTCGCTGCCGGCCTGGGCGTTGGCCCCTACCGCCACGGCCTTGCTACCCGGCGTCACCGTTGCCTTGTCATTGCCTTGGGTGTCAACGGCGATGCCGGAGGCTTGTTGCGCCAACTGCTTGACCTGCCGGTTGACGGCGTCGAGTTGTCGGCCATTGACGATATCGGTGCTGTCGGCGCTCAAGGCCCCCTCCTTCACACCCGTCAGAATCCGGGGCCCCTGGGTACCACTGAGATCGACACGAACGCCGTCAGTGTCCCGCGCCACCTGGATATCCCGGCTGAGGGAGTCCTGGCGAACCAGACCGACCTGGCCATTGCTCACCTGCTCGCGCAAGCTGCCCACATCCGCCGTGGCCTTGCCGGCCTTGGTGTTGACCGCATTCAGCGACGTGTCGAGCGCCTCGATCGCCTGGCCGACATTGCCTGCCCGGACCTGATCGGTAGGGCCACCCTCAGGGTCGATTCGGGTCACAGCGTAGGCTGGTGCCTTCACGGCGCCCTTCGCGTCGACAGCAGCGCCACCGCCCAACGCATCGGCCAATGCTTGTCGGTCTGCGCGGCTCTTTGCCTGTATGCGATCAAGCACGGTTTCACCCTCCTCCAGCCCCTGCAATTGTGCTGCAGCACGGTCGGCCACCTGGCCAACCTGGCTGGCCAGTGTGTGGGCAGCGTTTGCCGCCTCACGTGCGCCGGCAGCAGTGCCGCCTGCGGTATCGGCGGCTTGTTGCGCGGTATCAGCGGCAGTCTGGGCGGAGGCAACAGCAACCACCGCGCCATCCGCCGTATCCTGGGCCTTCACCGCAGCGGCGTGGGCCGCGTCGGCGGCGTTGCCCGCCTGCGATGCGGTGAGCGCGACGGTATCGAGCTGCCCCTTGTTGACGGCATCGGTTTGCGCAATACCGGCCGCCAGGTTACCGATGCGGGCAGGCTCACTGCGATCTGCGCCGCGACCCGCGGTATAAGCGCCGCTAGTCTCGTCCCACACAACGCTGTCGTCACGCAGCGCCCGGACGTCCTCACCCAAGGCGCCGAGTGCCGCACCCTGGCGGTTCACGGCGGTGTTGACCGCGCCGGCATTACGGTCCAGGGCAGTCAGAGCATCGCCCACATTGTCATGGGTTTGAGGCGCGGGCTGAACGCTGCCGTCCGCATTGATCTGACTGATTGCATAGGCCGGCGCTGTCGGCTGGCCATCGGCGTCCACGGTAGAACCTCCTCCCAGTGCCTTGGCGACGAACTCACTGGCCACACCTGCGGCGCCCCGGATCGCCGCGTCAATGCGCTGGACGACGGTCTGGCCGCCGTCCAGGCCCTTGAGCTGGCCGGCGGCGACATCCGCAGTGGCCTTGGCCCCATCGGCGGTGCCTTGAGCCGCGTCCGCCCCTCGCTGGGCACTGTTTGCGGCGTCCATGGCGTTGTCGGCGCGGGTCTGTGCCGTGGCCGCAGCCTGCAGCGCATCGCTCGCCGAGCGCCCGACGGCGTCCGCCGTGCCTTGGGCCTTGTCCGCCGCGTTGCGCGCCGACGATGCCGAAGCCAGGGCGGTATCGGCAGCACCCTGGGCTTTTTCAGCGGTTGCCTGCGCACCGGAAGCTGAACTCAGTGCGGCGCCAGCTGTGCCTTGGGCCGCCTCCGCGGTGTGCTGCGCCCGGCTCGCCGAGGTCAATGCGTTGTCAGCGGTTTCCTGGGCGTTGCCTGCCGCGTTTTGTGCGTTGACTGCAGCAGTCAGTGCCGCGTCGGCCGTGCCTTGGGCCGTCTCGACCGCCTGGTGCGCCGTCGAGGCCGTGCTCAGCGCCTGGTCTGCGGTGGACTTGGCGGCGTCGGCGTTGTGCTGTGCCGTGGAGGCCGCGCCAAGGGCTGTGTCCGCTGTGCCTTGCGCGGCATTGGCGGCCTGTTGTGCGCCAGCCGCCGAACTGACGGCGGTATCGGCACGGTCCTGGGCCGATTGAGCGGCCGTCTGCGCACCTGTCGCCGTTGCCAATGCGGAATCCGCAGTGGTTTGTGCAGCGTCGGCGGAGTGCCTCGCACCCTCGGAGGCGCTGAGCGCCTGATTGGCAGTGAGCTGTGCGGCATCGGCGCCTTTCTGCACCACGGCAGCCTTGTCCAGCGCCGCGTTCGCGGTGCCTTGGGCCGCGTCGGCGGCCTTGTGGGAGGTGGCGGCTGCAGCCAAGGCGGTGTCGGCGGAGCCTTGGGCGGCCGTAGCGGCATCCCCAGCCCGAACGGCCGTGCCCAGCGCCGTATCGGCAGTGCCTTGCGCAGCATTCGCGGCTTGTTGGGCGCTGGAGGCCGTGGCCCGCGCGGTGTCGGCAGTGCCTTGGGCTGCTGCCGCGCCTTTTTGCGCTTCAGAGGCCGAACTCAGTGCTGTGCTGGCGACACCCTGTGCGGCATCGGCCGTCTTCTGTGCGGTGGCTGCCGAACCCAGGGCAGTGTTGGCGACACCCTGTGCGTTTTCGGCCGTCTGCTGTGCAGCCGCAACGGCGCCTTGCGCCCGCTCGGCAGTTCCCCGGGCGGAGTCGGCGGTTTTCTGGGCGTTTGCCGCAGAGCCCAGCGCGGTGCTGGCGGTGCCTTGCGCCGCGCCTGCGCTCTTCTCAGCGCTGTCAGCCTTGACCAACGCGGCATCGGCAGCACCTCGCGCGCCGTCAGCCACCTTACGGGCCTCATCCGCCCCGGCCAACGCAGAGCTGGCCTTGCCTTCTGCGGTCTCGGCCGTTCGCTGCGCCGTCGTTGCCGAATTTTCCGCCACGGCCGCTGCCGCCTGTGCGGCCTGGGCCGTTTGCTGCGCGCCGCTTGCCGAACCGAGTGCCGAGTTGGCCGTGCCTTGGGCGGCATCAGCGCTCGCCTGCGCAGTTTCTGCGGCCCCCAGCGCGGCTGTGGCAGAGCCTTGCGCGGTGTCTGCCGTTTTTTGTGCGGCATCGGCCGAGCTGGCGGCGTCCCTGGCGGTGCTCTGCGCATTATCCGCCGTTGCCCGTGCTCCCGCCGCCGTTTGCAGGGCTGCGTCGGCACCCTGTTGCGCTGCGCTTGCCGTTTTGCGGGCATCGTCAGCGCTGGCCTGCGCCGCACTGGCACCGGCCAGCGCGCTACCGGCAAGGCTGTTTGCATTGTTGGCCGTACTTTCCACAGCGTCCAACTGGCCCTTGTTTACCGCATCCGTCGCGGCCACGCCGGCGGCCACATTGGCAATGCGGTTCTCGGGGCTGGCACCTTCACTGGCGGTGTAGGCTCGCTGACCCTCGTCCCAGCGCAAGTATTTCTCGGCCATCGCTAAACGGACTTGCTCAGCCGTGTTGTTGGCCAGTTGATCCACGTCACTCAAGGCTTCCTGCGTGCCTTTATGGGCCTGATCCAAGGCCTTGATCGCCCCCACCACCGACGTGGGCTGCGCCACGCCAGCGCCCAGGCTGATCAGGGAAAAGGCCGGCAGTTGCACCTTGCCGTCCTTGACCGCAGTACCCTCGCCGAGGGCATCCGCCACCGACTGAGTGGCCGCCAGCTCCCGATCCCCAAGTTTCTGGATCGCATCGTAGGCGACGAACAACTGGGCGCCATTGACGCCATCGGTGCTGGTGGCGCCAACCGCCCCCGGAGCCATGTTGATCAGTTGGCGAGTCTGGCTGGCATTACCCAGGCTGACCACGCCCATTGCCGACGTACTGTCGACACTGTAGGGCGTGCCATTGATCGTCACCGGCGTCACCGCCTTCAGGTTCTGCGTTGTGGCGCCACTGCCCAGTGCAACGCCGTAATTGTGTTGTGCGCTGGCCTTGTTCCCCAAGGCAACCCCTTCATTGCTACTGGCCGTCACGCTGGCCTCGGAGCCCACCGCCACGCTGTGGGTGCCATCCGCCCTGGCGTCACGACTCGCGGCAAACGCCCCGCCGCCACTGGCCGATGCACCGGCACCAATGGCAGTAGCACGCTCTCCCGCCGCCGCCGAATTGGCGCCGATAGCCGTGGCGTACTGATTCGTGGCCTGGGCGTTATAGCCAAATGCATGGGCATAGTCAGCCAGGGACTTGGCCTGGAAGCCCGCCGCCATGCCCCAGCCGCCAATGCCTTGGGCACCATGACCAATGGCCGCGCCGTTGACGCTGGCTTTGGTACTCTCGTTACCGATCGCCATACTGCCGCTTGGCTGCCCAAGTATCACCCGGCCGCTGTTGACGTATAGTTCGCCGCCCAGGGTCAGTGAGGTTGCCCCTACGCCGGAAACGCCCCCTGGGCGGTAAAACAGTACCGAATCGGTCTGGGAGCCCTTGGTCGCGGAGTCGCACTTGTTCGACGCCTGGTCCTTGAAGGTCAGGGTTTGCGCAAGATACGTCGTGGCATTGCCATCGTTGTTCTGCGGGTCATTCAAACTGACGCACTGGCCATCCGCATTCGCGTTGATGTGGACACCATTGCCCGCATGGGCAGGTGCACTCAGCAATGCCGTGATGCCGGTCAGGGTCATCACCCCCCATAGCGCCCAATCCCGTTGACGGCGTGGGGACTGACAAGCGTCAGGCGCATGGCAATAACGCATGCGAACCCAGTAGCGAATCGGATTGAGCGGGGCTGATCGCAGGAACGCAAACGGCAAGACTGAACGCGACGTAACTTTCACAATAACTCACCCTGTAGCACACACATCGCCGGTATGAACCCGTACGACGTGGCATTGAAGTGCAGAGGCAGGAACCGTCGGCGACAGCGTGCGTGCACTCGTTCTGTAATGCCCGCAGTTGCTGCGAGCCGCTATGAATCAGGATGAATTCTGTAGAGCATCCGAAAATGCCGATATCGGACTGCTCTTAAAATTCGAATCGACCGAGGCAGGTACCTGCACAAGGTTAGGCCACGATTTAGTCCCAGTCTTATAGTTCTCTCACCTGCGCCTTGCTCAAATGTGGACTCACCACAACCACCGAGCATCCGCAGATGGCAGCCCACGTTGTCGCCCCCTCCGAACGAGCCTTGCAAAGCCTGGTCATCCTGGCCAGTGACGAGCAGTACGCCCACCGCGTAGCCATGCAGCTCAGCGGGAGCCATCTATTTCAGATCGAACACATCAACTCGTTGAGTGAATTGATGACGCACCTGCGCAATCAGCCTGTCGACATCATCGTCGCGCAAGTTCACGCCGACCACGTCGACAGCCTGATGCTGCCGTGCTGTGTCAGCGACCTGAATGCTTCCGGGCTGCTGTGCAGCATTCCGCATATCGTCTGGACCGCACAGCCACAATCCGAGCTTTCGTTCCCGCCCGGACTGCTTACCGCAGGGTTTGAGCAGGGCTGGACGCACACCCTTAATGGCGTCTCGACGGCGGCGCTGGCTTCCCATGCGCGCCTTGCCAAGGCTTCAGGTATCCAGGTCGAGATCGCTGCTGAACAACAATCCGAACAGCTCCTGGCAATTATCAGTCAGTTGGCAAACACCGCCCATCCGGCGCCGCGAAGCCCAAACGAGGAAAAGCTGGAGCAATTGCTAAATGACGATGAAGTGATTGCGGCCCTCGCCACCGGAGATGGATTAAGAGTGGTCTATCAGCCCCAATACGATTTAGCGACACGAGCGATCGTCGGCGCGGAAGCCCTGATTCGCTGGCACCATCCGCAGCATGGGGATGTGCCTCCCTCGATCCTGATCCCGATGATCAATCAGCTCGGGCTGGATCTCTTGCTGTTCAGCTTTATCGAAAAGACCGTGATCGACACCTTGGGCAAGTTGAACCGTGCGGGCATTGAGATCCCCATCGCCATCAACGCGTCGGCGCGAACACTCTGCGCCTATGGCCTGGCCACACGGCTCGCGCAAAAGATGCACCGGGCGGGATTGCCCTGCAAGCGCCTCAAAATCGAGCTAACCGAAGATCTGGCGCCCGACAGCGAACTTGCCCTTTTAGCCTCGATCACCGCTTTGCGCGCCAAAGGCTTTCCAGTGTCCCTGGACGACTTCGGTGCAGGTGCTGCAACGTTGTCACTGTTGTCGCGCATGCCATTCGACGAGATGAAGATTGACGGCACCCTGGTGCGTGCGGTGGGCCAGTTCGCGCACTCGTCGGAAATCATCTCGGGTATCGTCGGTCTGGCTCAGTTATTCAATATCAACCTGATCACCGAGGGTATTGAAGATACCGAGAGTATCGAGTTGCTGAACAAGCTGGGCTGCAACACCGGGCAGGGTTTCGCCCTGGCCCGGCCTATGGAGAGCGATGTCTTCCTGAGCATGATCACCGCATAGAGATGCGTTCACATCCATTGAACCTGTAAACGTCACCCCGCGCGTGCCGGAAACTATCACGGTACGGTTTAACGATATTTACACCTTTGCTGGAGCCGAATTGATAGATGGTCTTTAATCGATTAGTTACCCGGCTACTTTCGAGTGTCCATTGGCAACCATGAAAACCATACGCATAGCGATCCTTGATGATCATGCAGTGGTACGCCACGGCCTTGTCAGCCACCTCGCCGAAGAGTCATCCATCGAGATCGTTGGCGTCTATGAAACCAGCCGTGAACTGATACGCGGGATGGCGACAATGCCTGCCAACGTCCTCCTGCTGGACTTTGCTCTGGGACGGGATGAACTGGACGGCGTCTCCCTGATTCGCGCCTTGCGAAGCCGCTTCCCTGACTGTCGTATCCTGGTGCTGTCGAGCCATCACGAGTCGGCCACCGTGTCGCTTGCCTTGCGTGTCGGCGCGCGAGGCTTTGTAGGTAAAGATGAGGGGCTGGGAAGCCTGGTGAAGGCGATTCGTACCGTTGCCTCGGGCGCCATCTATCTGAGTGCCGACATGTCTTATCAAGTGGCCGACGCAGCCAGGCCCGGCGAATCAGAGCAAACGCCGATCAGTGACAACGCCTTGCAGCGAGCGGCATTGTCGGCTCGCGAGCAGGAAGTGATCCGCTGCTATCTGGAAGGCATGACGGTGACGGAGATCGCCGAAAAGTTCAATCGCAGCATCAAGACCATCAGTACGCAGAAGGCCACCGCTTTTCGCAAGCTTGGGGTCACCTCCAATAACGGCTTGTTCAAGATCATGAAAACTCTGGACTAGACATGATGATCAGGAGCCACGCTCGTTGGGTCGCCAGCCTGCTCTTGCTGATGGCTGCGACATGGGCGGACGCCGGTGCCCTGCCGCCCGGGCCGGATCTAAGCGTTGAAGAACACGCCTGGATCGAACAGCACCCGGTATTACAAATCGCCGTCGTCGGCAGCCTTTCGCCAATCGAATACGTGGAGAACGGCCGCCTCAAGGGACTGTCGGCTGAATACCTGCAGTTGATTGCCCACAAAACCGGCTTGAAGATCGACTATGTTTCCGCTCACTCGATCCAGGAACGCATAGAGCTGCTGATGACCGGTCAGGCGGACCTTATCTCCACCATCAGGCTTAATGGGCCCGGTGGTAAGGATCCCCGGCTGCTGCTTACTTCAGCCTATTTGAATACCACCACGGTCATCATTACCCGAATCGGGCGCCCGCCTCTTTTCGAGGCCGAACAGCTGGACCGGCTGACCGTGACCCTGCCCTACTTCGATCGCTACAGTGACTTCCTCGCGACGAAGGCACCTGGGGCGAAATTGATCATCGGCGGCAGCGCCCTGACGATGCTGCAGCAAGTTGCCGAAGGCACCGCTGATGCTGCAGTTGCCACCGAAGCCTACCTGCTGCCATTTCTCTATCGAGAGTTCCAGGGCCAATTGCAGATATCCGGGGTGCTCACCGGTATGGCGTCGCAAATTGGCATGGGCACTCGGAAAAACGAGCCTTTACTGCACTCAATCATCCAGAAGACGCTCGATTCAGTCACCCCTGACGAAGTTCGCGTCCTGCACGCCAATTGGCTGCGCGAGCATGCCACCCAGGACCTGCCGCTCAGGGAAGTCATGTCCCACTACCCTCATGAAATCGCGTTAATTGTCCTGGTGGTAGTGCTATTGCTCATCACGATTTACCAAACCCACCGCATGCGCCAGCGTGCCGAGCGCAACGAGCAGGAAAAGGCGATGTTCCTGGCGGTCATGAGCCATGAAATCCGCTCGCCGATGAATGCGGTGGTGGCGGCCGTCGAACTGTTGCGCAACACACCGCTGGACAAGCAGCAACAGCACTTTGCCGACCTGGCCAACCACGGCGCGCAATCGTTGTTGAGGCTGCTCAATGACGTACTGGATATTTCCAAGCTAGATGCCGGGCAGGTCAAGCTCGAATACGAGCCGGTGAACCTCGGCACCCTGGTGAATAACGTCGTTGACCTGCATCGCTTGCGGGCCCGGGAGAAGCATTTATCAATCAGCGTCGACGGCGAATCCCACCTGCCACTGTTGATGCTCGACAGCACCCGCGTTGGGCAGGTGCTGCACAACCTGCTGTCCAATGCCATCAAGTTCACCGAAATCGGCGGTGTGGAAGTTGCCTATGCGATCAGTGACCTGGCTTCGTCGCGCAACAAACAGTTGCGGTTGACCGTCACTGATACCGGAATCGGTCTGAGCCCGGAAAGCCAAGTGCGCCTGTTCCAGCCTTACAGCCAGGCAGCACAATCCTATAAGCGCTCAGGTGGCACAGGCCTGGGGCTGGTCATTTGTCGCGACCTGCTTAAACTCATGGGCGGCACCCTCACGCTGGACAGCTCGCTGGGCAAGGGAACGCGCGTTGAATTGTCGCTGACCGCGGAGTTGGCACCGCCCGACTCGACAGAGGCTGAAACCTTGCTCCCCACCACGAACTGGTCAGCCACATCCGCACCAAAGGCCTTGCGCATTCTGGTCGTGGAGGACACCGTCGCCAACCAGGCGGTATTGCAAGCACAGATCGAGGGCTTCGGCTGCACGCCGGTGATCGCCAGAGACGGCGCCCAGGCCGTGGATTGCTTCGAACAAGGCACCTATGACCTGATCTTGATGGACTGTGACCTGCCGGACCAGGACGGCTATTCGCTGACGCGCCTGTTCCGCATGATCGAACAGGATGCCGCCCAAACACGCTGCCCCATCATTGCGATCTCCGCCTCTACGGGCAACCAGCATGTCGCCCGCTGTTTTGATGCCGGCATGGACGGCATCCTCAGCAAGCCGATCAGCCTTGGCAAGTTGCAGGATGCCATCGAGTTATGGTGTGGCGTGACGCTCACGTTACTGCCACACCCCTTCTCTGACCGGCAGCCTGTGGGCCATCAGCAGATCCTTGAAGCATTGGAACGGGATCTACTGGCGCTGCTTGAAGGTATGGTTCTACGCAATCTGGAGCCGGCCCTCCACGCAGCCCACCGTCTTCACGGCGCGGCACTCAGTGTCGAGTGGCCAGAGGTGGCCCGCGAAGCAGGACGGCTGGAGGCCCTGCTCAGAGCAGCCACGCCTTGGAACGACCCAAGCTACGCCACGTCCTTGCAGGCAGTGCTTCATGGGTTTCGCACTACGAGCTTCAGTCATCCTGTTTTCGAACCATCCGCTCCCCCTCCGGCAGATTGAGATTCGGGTGTGCGAATTCAGAGCAGTCTGATTGGATCTCCCGCCCTCCCCCCTGAAAATCGGCTTTGTCAGCTAACGACAAACTCAACTGCACTCAAGGTTTGACTGATGGACCCATTGCACGAGATTCAAAGACGGCAACTCAGGCTGATCGAGTCAGCCTCCGTTAACGAAGCCTGCGCGATTGACTTGCTGGGCGTGCTGCGCAGGTTGACGGCGGCCGACGCCAGTACCGTCCTGAACATGGTCGCGCTGCTGCAAAACGAGGCGGAATTCCTGCGCAGGCTTGCGAAAGACATGGCCATCCGTGATTACGGGATGTTGGCGGGTTAGCGTGATCACACGTTTGCGAATGCCCTGGGAGGATTGACCGAGAAGCGGGAGGTTTGCCTTTCAGATCAAACAGCTCAGGACGAAAAAACCTCACCCCGCGGTCGCACAGACTTCTTGCATCTGGGCGCCTGCTGCCTCACAAGCTGCGCCTGCACCCCTGCAACCGCATCCAGAACAGCCTGGGCCCAGTTCTCATCCTGCGGATTAACCACGACCACGCGAAAGCCGTGATCATGCCCCTCGGCCCGCACGCCCTCGGAGTCATCCACGTGCAGGTCGATATCGAAGGCCGGCGGAAATTTCGAAGGTGTGTTCGACAGCCCGCGTACCGTCAGGGCGCGGGTGTGCAGCACGCTGTTCACCACCCCGTCGACGCGGATGCCGTACAGCATCAACCAACGCCTGATGTAGGAAGGCGCCCGGCCAGACGACGTGTACACCCAGATGCTGCACCCCTGGCGGCGCAGTTCCCGGGTCAGGGAACGGGTGCCGCTACGCAGCGGCTCACCCCACCAGCGATGAACGCAATTGGGTAGCCAGCTTGCCTCGACGGCAGAATGATGGAGTTGGCAGGCCAGCGTGTCATCGATATCAAACGAGATACGCACGCGCGGGCGCTTGAGCACACCCGTGGGCATGGCATGCCGGACGGCTTGCAAGACTCGCCTGCCGGAGGTCCGGCATTTGCTGGCAAGCGTTGGATACCCGCTCATTAATGGCCTCCCTGATAGATGGGCTGCGGTGTGTCGCTCAAGAAAAACGCCTTGGGATCCGGTGCCTGTTCCTCCAGGAAGGCGGCGTATTTTTTCTTGATCTTGGGCAATTCGTACAACGCCTTGACTCCATGCTTGGCAGAGTTGCGTATCACCGAGGAGGGATTGAAGTAGCCCTCGGCATTTTCAAGTGTCAGCACGAACGGCGGCAAACCTGCGCGCATCAGCAAGTAGCTGACGATCAGCGAGCCGCTGCGGTTGTTGCCTTCGATGAACAATTGCGGCTTGCTGAGGATTCGCACATACACACCGGCTGCGCGCTTCCAGACTGATTCGCTGCGATACGCGCAGTACCAGTTGTACAAGTCCTTGATGCCGCCTTCAACGTTGTTGAAGAAGTGCTGCTCGGTGGCCGCCAGGTGGTGACTGTACTCCTGGCGACGTGCCGGGTCCTTGCCGCAGAGCACGGTGGCATTGATTTCCAGCATCAGGTCCAGGTGCTGAAGGTCAAACAGGTCGACACCCCGAGCGACATAATCGTCAATCAGCGCGTAGCCCTCAAGCACATTGAGCAGCACTTCGTCGGTCAACGGGTCGCGCTGCTCGGTAAAGTGCTGGCTGAGCTCGGCAAAGCGGCGCTGTACCTCACGCAGTGCGCGTTCAATGGCAGGCAGATCAAGGCGACGTGGAGCGGGCATTGGCAATCCTGGGAAACGGTAAAGGGGCCGGTCAGCTGAACTTGCCGCTGATGTAATCCTCGGTCATTTGTTCACGCGGGCTGCCGAAAATCTGGGCAGTCGGGCCCATTTCAACCAGGTACCCGGTGCGCGTGCCCTGGGAGATGTCCACCGAGAAAAACGCGGTGGTATCCGCCACACGGATGGCCTGCTGCATGTTGTGGGTCACCAGGGCGATGGTGTAGTCCTTCTTCAACTCGACCATCAACTCTTCAACCCGGCGGGTGGCGATCGGGTCGAGTGCCGAACACGGCTCATCCAGCAGCAGTACTTCGGGCTCGGTAGCGATGGCACGGGCAATACACAGCCGTTGCTGCTGGCCACCGGAGAGGGAAAGGCCGCTGACCTTGAGCTTGTCCTTGACCTCGTCCCACAGCGCAGCACCTTGCAAGGCGTGCTTGACGCGGTCGCCCAGGTCGCCTTTGTAGCGGTTCAGCCGCAGGCCGAAGGCGACGTTGTCGAAGATGCTCATGGAAAACGGGTTGGGCTGCTGGAACACCATGCCGATGTAGCGGCGTACGACCACCGGGTCGACACCCTTGCCATACACGTCCTGGCCGAGGAAATGCACGTGGCCCTCGAAGCGAAAGCCCTTCACCAGGTCGTTCATGCGGTTCAGGCTGCGCAGCACGGTACTTTTGCCGCAGCCGGAAGGACCGATGAAGCCGGTGATCTTGTTCTTCTCGATCGGCACATGGCTGTCACGTACCGCCATGAAGTTGCCGTAGAAAATCTTGTCGAGCTTGCAGTCCATGACCACAGGCTCCTGGGTGACAAACGGAGCGGCTATTTGCGCAGTTGATACGTTCAAAATTCAGGTGCTCCCGTTCTCAATACTTGGGCTTGCCGAAAATCCGGCTGACAATATTCACGACCAGCACGATCATCACCAATACCAGCGAGGCCGCCCAGGCGAGCTCGAGCTGGTTGTCGAAAGGCATGCCGGAGAAGTTGTAAATCAGCACGGCCAGGGATGCCGTGGGATTCATCACCTCCAGGCTGCCGTCGTGGAAGATCCAGTAGTTGCTGAACAGCGCGGTAAACAGCAACGGCGCGGTTTCACCGGCAGCACGTGCCACGGCGAGCATGACGCCCGTGAGGATCGCCGGCATGCCGGTTGGCAAGATGATTTTCCAGATGACCTGGGAGCGGGTGCAGCCCATGCCGTAGGCGGCGTCCTTCATGATCTTGGGCACCATGCGCATCGACTCTTCGGCGGTCAGCACCACGATGGGCAGCATCAGTACCGCCAGTGCCACGCCACCCGCCGGAGCCGAGTAGGTACCGGTGGTCATCACCACCAGAGCGTAGGCAAATACCCCGGCCAGGATGGAAGGCAGGCCGGTGAGCATTTTGGCGGCAAAGCGCGAGGCGTTCGCCAGTTTGCTGTCCGGCCCCAGTTCAGCCAGGAAGACGGCGGCCATGATGCCCACCGGCACCGCGATGGCAGCGGCGATGCCGACCATCACAAAGGTACCTGCCATGGCGTTGCCGAAACCGCCGCCGGTCTCGAAGCCGGTCGGCGGCAGTTCGGTGAACACTTCCAGGCTCAGGCGTGCGCCGCCACGGGTGATCAGCATGTAGAGCACGGAGATCAGCGGCACGCTGGCCACCAGTGCGCCAAGCCAGACCAGCGTGGTCAGCACCAGGCTGCGCAGGGCGCGACCTTCAAATTTGCGCTGCAGGCTGGGCACAGCGCTGATTGGGGACGTGAGGTCTGTCATTGTTTGGTACCCCGCTGGGCGTAGAGCATGATCATCGAACCGATGACGTTGACCAGCAGCGTGATGAACATCAGCACCAGGGCTGCGTACATCAACACCTCGATCTCGTTGGGCCCGGCTTCGGGGAAGTTCAGCGCCAACAAGGCGGCCAGCGTGTTGGCCGGCGCAAACAGGGAAAGCGAAATGTTGTTGGCGTTGCCCACCAACATGGCCAGGGCCATGGTTTCACCCAGTGCGCGGCCGAGGCCAAGGACCAGGGAGCCGAAAATACCGGTGGCGGCGGATGGCACCATCACTTTGAGAATGGCTTCCCAGTGGGTGGTCCCCATGCCGTAGGCGGCCTGCTTGGTTTTCATCGGGACGCTGGTGAGGGCGTCCTGGGAAACCGCGGCAATGGTCGGCAGAATCATGATGGCCAGTACCAGCGCGGCTGGGAGCAACCCAGGCCCGCTCAAGGACGTGCCGAAAAAAGGTATCCAGCCCAGCTCGCTGTTCAGCCAAGCCGTCAATGGACGAATCGCCGGAATCACGACGTAGATACCCCACAGGCCGTAGACGACGCTGGGGATGGCTGCGAGCAATTCGACAATGGTGCGAAACACGGCTGCCAGCTTTGCCGGCAGAAAATCCTGGGTCAGGAAAATCGCCATGCTGACGCCGAAAAAGCCTGCAATCAGCAGCGCGATCAGGGCGCTGTAGAGCGTGCCCCAAATGGCCGGCAGAATGCCGTACTTGCCTTGGTTAACGTCCCAGACACTGCCGAACAGCACGTCAAAACCATGCTTCTCCATGCCGGGAAGGGCCTTGCGTCCCACCTCGAATACCAAGGCGGCGACCAATGCCAGAATCAGTACCACCCCGATTCGGGCAAGCGCACGGAAGGTGCGGTCAACCAGGAAATCCTTTGCGGAGGGGGGTTGGCAGGCAGAATCCGGGTTAACCGGTACGACGAAGGGTTTGTTCATTGGCTAATTCCGGACCAGGGGGGAAACTCTCCCGGCGTGGCTGATGACAGCACACACCGGGAGAGGCCTCACGCGCATTACTGGATGTTGGCGGACGCTTTGCGAACCTGATCGACAACCGATTGCGGCAGAGGGATGTAACCCATCGAGTCGGCGATTTTCTGCCCCTCGGTCAGGCTGTATTCGACCATTTCACGCATGGCCTTGGCCTTGGCCGGGTTGCCGTTGTCCTTGCGGAAGATCATCCAGGTGTAGGACGTGATCGGGTAGGATTTGGCGCCATCCGGGTCCGGCAGCCAGGCCACCAGGCTTTCCGGCATCTTCACCGCTGCCAGTGCCTCGGCACCGCTTTCGGCGTTCGGTACAACATAATGGCCGGCCTTGTTCTGCAACTGGGCGAAGTCAACCTTGGCCAGCTTGGCGAAGCCGTATTCGATGTAGCCGATGGCGCCAGGGGTCTGGCGTACGGTGGCGGTCACACCGTCGTTTTTAGGCGACTTGATGAATTTGTCACTGGCTGGCCAGTTAACGGTGTTGCCTTCACCCAGTTCCTTCTGGAACGTCGGGTTGATCGCTGCCAGGTGTTTGGTGAATACCGCGGTGGTACCGCTGGAGTCTGCACGCACGACCACGGTGATTGGCGTATCGGTCAGCTTCAGGTCCGGGTTGGCGGCGACGATCTGTGGATCGTTCCACTTGGTGATCTTGCCCAGGAAGATGTTGGAATAAACGTCACGTGGCAACTTCAACCCTTTTGGGTTGCCTGGCAGGTTATAGGCCAGCACGATTTCACCCGCGGTCATCGGCAGCAACTGCACGCCTTCGGCAACCTTGGCGATGTCTTCGTCTTTCATGGCCGAGTCGCTGGCGGCGAAATCGACGGTTTTATTCAGGAAGTCCTGCACGCCCGCGCCGCTGCCCTTGGACTGGTAATCCACCGTGACACCTGGGGTCTTCTTGCTGAAATCCTTGAGCCAGGTCAGGTAGATCGGTGCCGGGAAGCTTGCACCGGAACCGGTCAGGCGAACGCTTTCGGCAGCAAAAGCCATGGAGCTGGCACAAAGAGATACCGAAACGGCGAGTGCAGCGGACTTCATCAAGCTCTTCATTAACGAAACTCCTTGTGATAATTGGCCTCCGCACTCTGCAATAGGGTTGTTACAGTTTTATGAAAATTGAGTGGCGACGTGCTTTTGTCCCTGTTTTTCGCCTCAGCGACAGGGTTTGCGCGTGCTGGTAGTTGTAACAAGTTGCGACTAACGCTCAACCACGCCCCGTGGACTCATGGGGCGTCGCCGGTCATTCCCGTGCTCAAGGACATGAGTTCACTGACACGGGAAACCAGGGTTTTGACCGCAAACGGCTTAGTCAGCACCTGCATCCCGGCTTCTAACTGGCCGTTGCCGATGACGGCGTTTTCCGCATAACCCGTAATGAACAGCGTCTTCAGGTTTGGCCGGACTTCCCTGCCCGCATCCGCCATTTGCCGGCCATTCATTCCGCCTGGTAAGCCCACGTCGGTGATGAGCAAGTCGATGTGTGTGTTGGAGCGCAATATCTCCAGCCCGGCGATACTGTCGGCCGCCTCTATCAGCGTATAGCCCAGTTCACCCAGCACTTCCGTCAGGAGCAGCCGAACGGTGGGTTCATCGTCCACCACCAGGATCGTCCCCCCGGCTTTGCTGACCGTGGCTAGGCTTTTTTCTTTATCGTCGCGGTTTTGCCCGGCTTCCCCGAAGTAGCGTGGCAAGTAGATGCACATCGTCGTGCCTTGACCCACTTGCGAATAGGCTCTGACCTGACCGCCGGATTGTTTGGCGAATCCATAGATCATCGAAAGCCCGAGGCCTGTGCCCTGGCCTAGGGGTTTGGTGGTGAAGAACGGGTCGAATGCCTTTGCGATGACGTCGGGTGTCATGCCCATGCCGGTGTCGGTGACACACAGAGAAAGGTATTCGCCTTCGGGCATGTCGTGGGCGCTTGCAGCCTCAGGGGCCATCAACCGATTGGCCGTCTCGATGGTGATGCGCCCGCCATCGGGCATGGCGTCGCGTGCATTGATGCAGAGATTCAGCAGCGAGTTCTCCAGTTGGCTTGCGTCCACAAGCGCGGGCCAAAGCCCCGTGGCTTCGACGGTTTCCACCACAATGCCGGGGCCCACCGTGCGCTGAATCAGCTCAGTCATCCCTTCCATCAGCGCATTCACATCGGTGGGCCGTGGGTCGAGTGTCTGTCGCCGGGAGAAGGCCAGAAGGCGATGCGTGAGGGCCGCCGCTCGCTTGGCGGCGCCCTGTGCAGTCGTCATGTACTTGTCGACCTCCATCAAGCGGCCTTGGGCTATCCGGGTGCCCATCAGCTCCAATGCCCCTGAAATCCCGGCCAGCAGGTTGTTGAAGTCATGCGCGATGCCACCGGTCAGTTGTCCAACCGCTTCCATTTTTTGAGACTGGCGCAATTTCTCTTCGGTTTGCATCAGTTCGGCCGTTCTTGCCAACACCCGCTGCTCCAGCGTTTCGTTGAGCGTCCTCAACGCCGCCGTCGCCCGATCTCGCTCGGCCTCCATCGCGCGACGTTCTTCTACGTCGATAAGCACGCCGGGGAAGCGCAGCGGGCTGCCATCCTCGGCGCATTCAATTCGCCCGTTCGCTTCAATCCAGTAGTACTTCCCGTCAGCGCGACGCACGCGATATTGGTGGGAATAAGCGCCTCCTCGCGTAATGGCCTCATTCAAGGCCCCCGAAAGTCCCTCTCTGTCGTCAGGGTGCACGTTTCTAACGATCTGATTGAGGCTGAGGCCTTCAAGGCCCAGCGTTGGGTCCAGGTCAAAAACCCTGGCGAAGGCTTCGTCCACGGTGAAGCAGTCGGTGGGCAGGTCCCAGTGCCACGTGCCTAAAATGGCACCCGCTGCGAGGGCGAGCTGGACGCGCTCAATGTTTTCGCGCGCAACCGCCTCGCTTGCCAGAAGGCGTTCCTGGGCATTTCGCCGTTCAGTGACGTCGCTGAAGAAGATTGCGATCTGCCGGTCGGCTGGGTCGCCGACACGGACCGCGCGAACATCGAACCATCGTTCGAACGTATTGGCGTAGCTTTCGAAATTGGCCGGCTCTCCGGTCTTGGCGACGTGCCCGTATTTCTCGAACCAAAAGCTCTCCAGATTGGGCGCAAACTCGGTGACCCATTTGCCACGCAGGTTAACGCCGGCCTGACGCTCGAAAGCCGGGTTGGCTTCGACGAAGCAGTAGTCCACCGGCCGGTCGTCGGCATCGAATTTGACTTTGACGATGGCGAACGCCGCCTCGATCGTTTCCAGGATCGTGCTGAAGCGCTCTTCACTGCGGCGCAAGGCCGTTTCGGCGCTGCGGGAACGGGTCATGTCCAGCATCGCACCGATCATTCTCTCGGCCTGGCCGTCGGTGTTACGGATCACGTGTCCTCGGTCAAGCACCTCGGCGTAGGAACCGTCCTGGCAGCAAAAGCGATATTCGGCGCTCCACGTGGCGCCATGCCCCTCAAGCGCGGTGCGGATCGAGCTCTCTACACGCTCCCGGTCCTGAGGGTGAATTTGGCTGAAGCGCCACTCAGCCGTGGTATCGACGGTCTCCAGCGGGAATCCGTAGGCCTGTTGCAGTGCTTCGTTCCAGATGATCTGGTGGGTATTCAGGTCCCAGTCCCAGACCGCATCGCTGGTGGCCTTGACGGCCAATCGATAGCGTTCCTGTGCATCGACAATCGCGCGGCCGGCCAGGTGCTCGTTGGTGCGATCACGCAGGATTTTCACGAAACCAAGGTGGGCCCTGGCGTCATCATAAAGTGGCAGCAACTCGCCTGAAGCCCAGAACCGCCGGCCATCCTTGCGAAGGTGCCAGCGCTCATCCGAGGCGCGGCCCTCCAGGAGCGCATTTTGCATTTCCCGCTCAACCTGCCCGCTTTCGCGATCAGCGGGGGTGAAGAACAGCGCAACGCTCTGACCGCGCACCTCTTCGGCGGTCCAGCCCATGACATGAGTGGCTCCCGAATTCCAATCGGTGATGTACCCGAGCGGGTCGATCACGACCATCGCGAAATCGACCGCACTGTCGAAGATCGCCCTCTGGCGTGCCTCGCTTCCGGCAAGTGCCGCTCGACTGGCTTTCAGTTGAGCCGCCATGTCCTGAGTGTCAGGGGCCTCGATCCCGGCGTTACTGAGAGCCAATCGTAAGCGCTTGATCTCTGACTCAAGCTCCTCGCGGGTCATACTTTTCAAGATTTTCACCGCTCGTTCATTATTGGCTTTTGGGGGGGCAAGCCTGAATCAGTAGGCGTCACGGAATACAGCCAGGTTTGAAATATAGACTCACAAGGCCATTGGCAGCTTGAAACCCCGGCGATGCCCATTGCCCATGATCAATCGTCCTGGTGACGTCGCTCAGCGTTGTGACAAGAACTCAGCGCTGCAAGTTTCTTGCGAAGCTTGCAAAAGCGCGACTCCGCCTGGCGCCTGCCCCCCTCCCTCGCACGCAGGTTCGCCGGGAGAAATTGCCCGAATGCATCCCCTTGAGCTATTCGGGGCATAGAAAAAAACAACATCATAATGATGGCACTGTCTGATACCTTATCGAACGAATACAACCACTGCGAGGATTGTCATGGGCGAAGGCGCTCCTATTCCGCCGAATGAAATTGAACGGCTAAAAGAGGTCGCAAGATTTTGTCCAACCGACAGCGATGAAGATGATGTGTTTGATAAAATCGTCGAGATGGCGGCTGCCTACTACAACGTCCCCATCGCACTGATTTCAATCGTCGAAAAACACCGGCAATGGTTCAAGGCACGGGTGGGTCTTAAAGAAACGCAGACTCCGCGAGAAGTGTCTTTTTGCGCCTACTCTACGCTGGACAACTCCCTGTTGGAGGTGTCGGACGCAACGCGGGATGCCCGCTTCAAAGACAATCCCCTGGTAACAGGCCCGCCGCATATTCGTTATTACGCGGGCGCCCCCTTGATCACCGAGGATGGTTTTACCCTGGGAAGTCTCTGCATCATCGATACCGTCTCCCGCCCGCCCATGAGCGAGCGTGACAGTGCAATGCTCAACGGCTTCGCTGAGCTGGTGATGATGCGCATACAGGGCATGCGCTCGCGCAATTTTGTGGACCAACCCACGGGGCTGTTTAACCGGCTCAGGCTTGAGGAGGATATCCGTCAAGCGGTCAAGCTTAACAACCGGTGCCAGGTGTATGCCGTTGACATTATCTCGCCAAAGTTCCTCAACGATATTGTAAAGGCCCTGGGTTATAGCTTTGCGGGAGACTTGGTGCTGGCGATCAAATCACGCTTGCAAAAACTCTTACCCGCGCGGTGCCTGCTTTACAAAATAAGCCCGACCCGGTTTGGCTTCCTCCTTGAGGAGGATCAAACCACCGGACACATCTGCGAAAGTATTCTCACCGACTTCAAAATGCCGGTTGAATGCCACGGCATCCCCATACTCATGCAAGTGGGGATTGGTGTGCTGCCTATTCATGGTGCAGGGCAGCAAGACTGGCTGCGCCTGCTGGTGAGCGCGGCAGATGAGGCGCGTGACCGCAAGCTGGGATGGTCGCTCTACGAACCCCAGTTTGACGCTGCTCAACAACGCGCTTTCATGTTGTTGAGTTCGTTGCCGGAGGCGGTCAGCTCCGACCAACAGTTCAGCCTGGTGTATCAGCCCAAGATCAAACTGCCTTCGGGAACCTGTCATTCGGTCGAGGCATTGCTGCGGTGGACCCATCCGTTGCTTGGTCCCATCAGCCCTGCCGAATTCATACCCTTGGCTGAAAAAACCGCCCTGATACCCTCCGTTGGGTTATGGGTGCTCAACGCAATCATCCGGCAAGCGATTGTCTGGAAGGCGCAAGGCCTGCGCCTGCGGATCGCGATGAATATCACCGTCAGCGATCTGGAAAGCGCCGAGTTCGTAGACGCCATGATTCATGAAATTCAAACCTGCGGCCTGGACCCGGCCGGCTTTGAGCTTGAGTTCACCGAAAGCATGCTGATGACCAACCCTGAAGAAGTCATCCGGCAGCTGGAGCGTGTGCGCAGGTTTGGCGTAGAGGTTGCCGTGGATGATTTCGGTACTGGCTACAGTAACTGGGCGTATTTGAAGGAACTTCCGGCCACCACCGTCAAGCTTGATCAGTCACTGATCAGCGGGCTGGGCAGCAATCAAAATGATAAACAATTGGTCAAAACCCTGATCGGCCTGGCGAAGGGGCTCGGCTACCGCATCGTTGCCGAAGGCGTGGAAAATCAGGAAATCCTGGACCTTTTAATACAGTGGGGATGTTCCGAAGCACAGGGCTACCTGATAGCAAGGCCCATGAGCGCAACGGACCTGGAAACCTGGATCAATCAAGTCAGCGACCGCGAATCGGCACAGTAGCCACCCTCAGACGCTAAGGTTTGTTCGGCGTTGCGGGCGCTTGCAGAAAGCCCCGCGCCAACTGCTGGTATAACTCCGGCCCCATCCTCGCGCTGACCGCTTTGGCAATCAGGGCGACGGCCATCAGACTGATCACCATCCCATGGCTGTCGATCATCTCCATGACGATGATGGCGGACGTGATCGGCGACTGTGTGACCGCCGCCAGGAAACCCACCATGCACAGCGCAATCATCGGTTGGGCCGCCACGTGGAAAAAGTCGGCGGCATTGGCCCCCACGGCCGCGCCTACTGCCAGGGACGGAGCAAAAATACCGCCGGGGATACCGGAAAAATAGGTCACGACAGTGGCAAGAAAACGCGTGATGGGCGCATGCCATGGCAGGCCGATGTCGGACACGATGATCTGTGAAGTGATGCCGTAGCCGCTGCCAAATGACATACCGCCGCTGAGCCAGCCGAGCACAGCCACAATCAGCCCGCAGCCACCGGCGAACCACACCGGGTGCAAGCGGCGCCACTCCCAGAGCACGAACCGATGATGCCGTTGTGGCCACAGCAGCATCCGGCTGAATAATCCTCCGAGGAGGCCACAACCGATTCCGGATGCCAGCGCCGGAACGATGATCTCCAGGCTGAGATCTTGCACGTCCAGGTGGCCGAAATAGTTGTAGTTGCCCTGTAAAGCGATCGCGACCATCCCCGACAGGATGATCGTGCTGAGCAGCACGCCACTGGTCCGGGTTTCCAGCTTTCGCCCCAGCTCCTCTACCGCAAAGGCCACACCGGCCAACGGCGTGTTGAATGCAGCAGCAATGCCCGCGGCGCCTCCGGCCAGGATCAGGTCTTCGGGGCGGATAATCCGCGCATTGGGCAGGTAACGGTGAAAGAAATGCATGATCGACGCAGCCACCTGAACCGAGGGGCCTTCGCGCCCCGCCGAAAAGCCCCCCGTCAACGCCAGTGTTCCAAGACCGATCTTGGCAAACGCAATACGCAAAGACACCAGCTGGCTGACAGGTTTGCCCTGGTGGGCCAGCCGCGTGGCAGCGATCACCTGGGGAATACCACTGCCCTGGGCCCCGGCAAAAAACCGGGTCGTCAGCCACACCACCAGCATGCCGACCAGCGGTGTGTAGATAAATGGCAGCCAAGGGCGCCCTGTCGTCTGCTGAGCAAACTGCATCAGTGCCAGGTCGGCCAAGCGGGCAAACATCACCACCAGCAGGCCCGCACAGGTAGCCGCCGCCCAGAGCGTCACGCGGGTGCGCCAGCGGATAGAGGTAAAGCGACGGCGTAGCAACAATAACGGTTTGATCACCCGAGCAGATTCCCGTTGAGGTTCGATGGCATGCAGCGTCAAAAACCCCGGATGCCCTTGCTTCAGACGCGCCGATATCCAGGCGCAACCACTCTAGTGTTTACGCAGCAATGGTGTCACGAGTTTATCCCGCAACGGCCGATCGATTTTGTGAGCTATGACGCGGCGGGATAGCTGCCAAGCCAGGCAGAAAAAAGGCCCACATCGTGGGCCTTCGCAAGAAACGCGTGAATGTCAGGCCAGTTCGAAACGGTCCAGATTCATCACTTTGTTCCAGGCCGACACGAAGTCCTCGACGAATTTGTCCTCGGCGTCGGCACTGCCATAAACCTCCGACAGCGCCCGCAGCTGGGCATGGGAACCAAACACCAGGTCGACACGTGTACCCGTCCACTTGACTGCACCGGTCTTGCGGTCGTGGGCCTCAAAGGTATCGTGGGAGCCTGGGGCTGGCTTCCATTCAACCCCCATGTCCAGCAGGTTCCTGAAGAAGTCATTGCTCAGGGTCCCCGGGCGATCCGTGAAGACGCCGTGCCTGCTCTGCCCGACATTGATATTCAAGGCCCGCAGACCGCCCAACAGCACAGTCATTTCGGGTGCGGTCAATGTCAGCAGTTGCGCCTTGTCGACCAGCAGCGCTTCAGCCGACACCTTGTAGTGCCCCTTCTGGTAGTTCCGAAAGCCATCGGCGACCGGCTCAAGGAAGCCGAACGACTCGACATCCGTCTGTTCCTGAGAAGCATCGGTACGCCCGGCCGTGAAAGGCACCGAGATCTGACGGCCCGCATTTTTTGCCGCCAGCTCAACACCCACACTGCCCGCCAGCACGATCAAATCGGCCAGCGAAATCTTTTTGCCCCCCGCCTGTGCGGAGTTGAAGTCGCTCTGAACAGCTTCCAGACGCTTCAACACGCCCGACAGTTGCTCAGGCTGGTTGACCGCCCAATCCTTCTGCGGCGCCAGGCGCAGGCGTCCGCCATTGGCGCCCCCGCGTTTATCGGAGCCACGGAAGGTGGAAGCTGCCGCCCATGCCGTCGAAACCAGCTGCGAAACCGTAAGCCCCGATGCGAGCAGCTTTTGCTTGAGCGCAGCGACGTCCTGTTCGTCCACCAGCGGATGATCGACGTTGGGAATCGGGTCCTGCCACAGCAACTCTTCCGTCGGGGTTTGCGGGCCGAGATAACGAGCAAGCGGGCCCATGTCACGGTGGGTCAGCTTGAACCAGGCGCGAGCAAACGCGTCGGCCAGTTGGTCAGGGTTGGCCAGGAAACGTCGGGAAATCTGTTCGTACGCCGGGTCGAAACGCAGCGCCAGGTCCGATGTGAGCATGCTCGGCGCATGCCGCTTGCCGGCGTCATGGGCATCCGGAATCTTGCCGGCGCCCGCCCCGTTCTTCGGTGTCCACTGATGTGCACCCGCCGGGCTTCTGGTCAGCTCCCATTCAAAGCCAAAGAGGTTTTCGAGGTACTCATTGCTCCATTTCGTCGGTGTAGACGTCCAGGTGACTTCCAGCCCGCTGGTGATGGTGTCACCGCCCTTGCCGCTGCCGAATGTGTTTTTCCAGCCAAGCCCCTGCTCTTCCAGGCCTGCCGCCTCCGGTTCCGGGCCGACGTTATCAGCCGGGCCTGCGCCGTGGGTCTTGCCAAAGGCGTGACCGCCGGCAATCAGCGCAACGGTCTCTTCATCATTCATCGCCATGCGACCGAAGGTCTCACGAATATCTTTCGCCGAGGCAACCGGGTCCGGAACACCTTCCGGCCCTTCCGGGTTCACGTAGATCAGGCCCATCTGTACCGCCGCGAGGGGGTTTTCCAGATTGCGCTCACCGCTCCCGGTGCGGCTTTCTTCGCTGCCATGAATCTGCGGCTCGGCCACCAACGTACCGTCGCCCGGCTGCTGCATTTTCTTTTGCGCGCCATAACGCTCCTCTCCCCCCAGCCAGGTGGTCTCGGAGCCCCAGTACACGTCTTCGTCCGGCTCCCACACATCCGTGCGACCGCCAGAGAACCCGAAAGTCTTGAAGCCCATGGACTCCAGCGCAACGTTACCGGTGAGTACGATCAGATCGGCCCAGGAAATCTGGCGGCCGTACTTTTGCTTGACCGGCCAGATCAGGCGACGCGCTTTATCCAGGCTGACGTTGTCAGGCCAGCTGTTGAGCGGTGCAAAGCGCTGCTGTCCCGCACCGGCACCGCCACGACCATCAGCCGTACGATAGGTCCCGGCGCTGTGCCAGGCCATGCGAATGAACAGCGGGCCGTAATGGCCAAAGTCCGCCGGCCACCAGTCCTGGGAGTGCGTCATGACATCGCGCAAATCCCGCTTGACGGCTTCGAAGTCAAGGCTCTTGAACACCTTGGCGTAGTCGAACCCCTCCCCCATGGGGTCGCTGAGGGAGGAATGCTGGTGCAGGATCTTGAGATTCAGTTGCTGTGGCCACCAGTCCCGATTCGTGGTGCCGCCACCCGCAGCGTGATTGAACGGGCATTTCGATTCAGTTGACATGCTTGATCTACCTTTCCGTCATGTTCATCCGTACCATCGCGCCCATTGCAGCACTTCAGACATTGATGGCTGAGTTTCAAGATTAGCCTTGATCGCAGAAAACTCTAATAGCCAGAACGTTATCGCTCGATAGGCAACGTTAACTGAATGCCCAAAAAAAGAGGCAGGTGCTCAAGGTGTCGAGTGACCTCCTCATCTGGCAGGCAATTTTATCGGATGCGACACCGTCGCTGACTTAGTCGTACCGTTGAAAAATCTTCGAGATGATTTTCCATTGACCCTCTATTTTGAGCAGCGAAAGAAAGTCATGGAAGCTCGCGCCCAAAACGTCATTCTCCATGTCCACGCGCACGACTGCCGCTGTGGGTGCGATAGCCAGGATATCCAGACGACTGCGAGCGTCGGGTGAGGCACCCAGTGCGTTGAAGAAGCCCGCAAATGCCGGAATAGCTGGACCTTGCAGCAGCTCGTCGCCGCTATAGCCCCACATGATCGCATCTGCGTGGAAGGCCTTCTCAATTCCGGCGATATCCCCAGAGCGATAGCCGTCGATATAAGCCTGTGCTGCCTGAATCACATCATCGTACTCAGTGGTGTCCACTGGTTTTATATGTAAAGTCATGTTGAACCCTCGAAAGCTACTTAGCGAGCCGATCGAGCAAGTTGCTCAGGCGGTGGGCTTTACTGACCCAGGACGGATGCGTCAGGCATTCGTTCGGCTGCATGGATATTCACCGCACTATGTCCGCCGCATGGTCCGCCGAGAACAGTGCAACGAAGCCAAGATCAGGTGAAAGCCAGTTTTGATAATTGCGCTCGACGCGCCATATGCTCATTCGCGACTCTCACCGCTTCGTCAGTCCGCCCCCACAGCCCCGTTATCTGTGCGACGATCTCTGGCCGCGCGGTACGTGGATTCCCCGAGTTCATTGTCGGCTGCGGGTCGTACTCGAGCACGAGCTGCGTAAACTCAGCCGCGTCCCGACCTTTGAGTTCGGCGATGACCTGCAGCGCAAAGTCGATACCTGCCGTTACACCGCCGCCTGTGATTCGGTTCCTGTCGACGCATACCCGTTCGTAGCTCGGTTCGATACCCAGTGCGATAAGGGGTTCGTAGAAAGGCCAATAGGTCGCTGCACGGTAGCCCTCCAATAGTCCCGCCATAGCAAGAAGTACAGAGCCTGTGCATACAGCGGTGACATAGGTGGCAGTCTTGCCTGCGCGAGCAATAAAATCGAGCAGCTCCTGGTCCTTCATGATCTCAGGCGTTCCTCCGCCACCTGCGACAAACAGCACGTCCAGGTTATCTGGAACGTCATCAATCGTGATCGTGGGGTTCATGGTGACGCCCATATCCGTGGGAACGGGCTCCAGGGTCTTCCAGATTATGTGGGTTTTGGCATGAAGGCCGAATGCCGTCTGTGGGCCGGCCAAGTCCTGCAGAGTGAAACCAGGAAAAATCACCATGCCAATCTGCAGTTGGCGGCCTTCACTCTCATTGCTCATCTCATCAGACATTACCGTCTCCTCTCGTCGTACTTGACTAAAAGAGTATTCCTGCCGGACGCTGCACGTGAGTGGCTTAAATGACATCGAGCGATCGTTTTCTGCCAGTTATTTTGATTGTGAGAGCGGAGGTCGACGCCGTGCATAAAATTGCGGTTCTGGTATTGAATGACGTGGTGCCGTTGGACTTTGGTATCGCTTATCAGGTTTTCGCTTTGGCTTCTCAAGTTGATGGGAGCAAAGCTTACGAGGTGGAGGTGTGCGCACCCGAGCGGACAATTCGGGCCACTGGCTTTGATATGAATGTGCGGTACGGCCTCGACCGTCTTGAGCTGGCCTACACCATTGTCATTCCCGGGTGTGAAGACCCGTTTGGAGAGGTTCCAGAGGCGGTAAGAATTGCTCTTCGCCAGGCACACGCTCGTGGTGCAAGATTAGCGTCAATTTGCACAGGAGCTTTTATCCTTGCCGCGAGCGGTCTTCTAAGCGGAAAGCGCGTCACGACGCATTGGCGCTTCGCCGAGGACTTGGCCAGGCTTCACCCAGAGATAACAGTAGAACCTAATGTTCTATTCGTTGATGAAGGTAGCATCGTGACTTCGGCGGGTGCGTCAGCAGGATTGGATATGTGTTTGCATCTCGTGCGACGCGATTATGGTCAGTCTGTTGCGGCAAACACTGCCCGTCTAGCGGTCGCGCCACTGTACCGTGATGGTGGTCAGGCCCAGTTTATTCGTCAGGAGCTTCCAGGCTCTCCAACAAGCTTGGCGCCCTTGATCGAATGGATACGGGACAATTTGAACAGTTCGCACACGGTCGATAGTCTTGCGGCTCGCGCCAACATGAGCTCCCGCACCTTTGCTCGGCGATTTCAAGAACAGACCGGTACTACTCCTTTACAGTGGCTTCTCACCGCTCGTATTGATCGAGCGCGTGCATTGCTTGAGGAGAGCGAGACATCGATTGATCAAACAGCATTTCTTTCCGGATTCGGGTCTGCAGTGACCTTCCGGTCGCGGTTCCGAAAAGTCGTTGGCCTCACGCCAACTGAGTACCGTCGTCGTTTCAGCTCAGCCAACTAAATCACAGGCAAAAAAAAGCCACTCGCTAGAGTGGCTTTTTCTTTGTGTTTGGAGCGGGAAACGAGACTCGAACTCGCGACCCCGACCTTGGCAAGGTCGTGCTCTACCAACTGAGCTATTCCCGCGTCTTGGTGATGCGCATTCTATAGAATCCTCATCACCCGTCAACCCCTTGATTCAAAAAAGTTTTATTTCTTTTCAACCTCGGTGCGCAGATGCGGCCAGGCGGCGCGCAAATATTGCAGCATGGACCACAAGGTCAGGCCTGCGGCGATCAGCAGCAAGGCGTAGCCCAGCAATACCCAGAAGGAGAAGTCCGACGGGTTGGCCAGCAGGATCACCAGCGCCAGCATCTGCGCCGCGGTTTTCCATTTACCCATGTTGGACACGGCCACATGGGCTCGGGCGCCGATTTCGGCCATCCATTCCCGCAAGGCCGAGACGACGATCTCGCGCCCAATGATCACGGCCGCCGGCAAGGTCAGCCAGAGGTTGCCGTGTTCCTGCACCAGCAGCACCAGGGCCACCGCTACCATCAGTTTGTCGGCCACCGGGTCGAGGAACGCGCCAAACGGCGTGCTCTGCTCCAGGCGGCGGGCCAGGTAGCCGTCCAGCCAGTCGGTGGCGGCCGCAAAGGCAAACACCGAACTGGATGCCATGTAGCTCCATTCGTACGGCAGGTAAAACAGCAAAATGAAAATCGGGATGAGCAGGACGCGTAGTACGGTGATCAGATTAGGGATATTCATCGGCACAACTGGCTACGAGGTGAGAAGGCATTCTACTCGCTGTGCAGATTTGCATAAATCAACTCTGCGAGCTTTTTACTGATACCGGGAGCTTTGGCTATTTCTTCGATGCTGGCACGGGACAGCTCCTGCAAGCCACCAAAATGTTTTAACAAGTCGCGCCGCCGTGTCGGCCCGACCCCCGCCACCCCTTCCAGGGTTGAGGTACGCCGGGTTTTGCCACGCCGGGCACGGTGGCCGGTAATGGCGAAACGGTGGGCTTCGTCGCGGATCTGCTGGATAAGGTGCAGCGCCGGGGAGTCGCCCTTCAAGGTGAACTCATGGGCCGCATCATTCAAGTACAAGGTTTCGAAACCGGCCTTGCGGGTGGCGCCCTTGGCCACGCCGAGCAGGATCAGGTCGGGCACCGCCAATTCGTTGAGCACATCGCGGGCCATGGACAGCTGCCCCTTGCCGCCGTCCACCAGCAGGATGTCCGGCAGCTTGCCCTCGCCGTCCTTCAGCTTGCTGAAGCGCCGGGTCAGGGCCTGGTGCATGGCGGCGTAGTCATCGCCCGGGGTGACGCCTTCGATGTTGTAGCGCCGGTAATCGGACTTGATCGGCCCCTCCGGCCCGAACACCACGCAGGAGGCCACGGTGGCCTCGCCGCTGGAGTGGCTGATGTCGTAACACTCGAGGCGCTGGGGCGGCTCGTCGAGCTTGAGCACTTCGGCCAGCGCGTCAAACCTTGCAGCAACGTGTTGCCGGTTGGCAAGGCGCGCGCCCAGGGCCTGTTCGGCATTGGTCACGGCCAGTTGCTGCCAGCGGGCACGGGTGCCGCGCACGCGGTGGCTGATGTCCAGCTCGCGGCCACGCAGTTCGTGAATCGCTTCGATCAGCGCCGGGAAGTCCTCGTGCACCACGTTGACGATCAGCTCGCTCGGCAGGTCGCGCTCGGGGCTGCTGACGTAGTACTGGCCGAGGAACGCCGCCATGACTTCGGCGACCTCCTCTTCTATACCGGTCTGGGGGAAGAAGTTCTTGCTGCCCAGCACCCGGCCGCCGCGCACGCTGATCAGGTGCACACAGGCGCCGCCCGGGTTGACGAAGGCAGCGATGACGTCGACGTCGCCGGTGCCGCCTTCCATGCTCTGCTGGTCCTGGACGCGGCGCAGCAGGGATATCTGGTCACGCAGCTCGGCAGCACGCTCGAAATCCAGGGTGCTGGCCGCTTGCTCCATGGCACCGGACAATTCATCGGCCAGGGCGTTACTGCGGCCTTCGAGGAACATCACCGAGTGACGCACGTCCTCGGCGTATTCCGCCGGCTCAACCAGGCCCACACACGGCGCCTTGCAGCGCTTGATCTGGTACTGCAGGCACGGGCGGTTGCGGTTCTTGTAGAAGCTGTCTTCGCACTGGCGCACGAAAAATGCCTTTTGCAGCAGGCTCAGGCTTTCGCGGATGGCGCCGGCGCTGGGGTAAGGCCCGAAATACTTGCCCTTCTGCTTCTTGGCCCCGCGATGGATGCTCAGGCGCGGGAAGTCGCCGTCCGAGAGAAACACGTACGGGTAGGACTTATCGTCACGCAGCAGGATGTTGTAGGGCGGCCGCCATTCCTTGATCAGCGTCTGCTCAAGCAGCAGCGCCTCGGTTTCATTGGCGGTGATGGTGGTTTCCACCTGGGCGATACGCGCCACCAGCGCCGCAGTCTTCGGCGCCAGGCCCGTCTTGCGGAAGTAACTCGCCAGGCGGCTCTTCAGGTTCTTGGCTTTACCGACGTAGAGCAGGCGCGCTTCGCTGTCGAACATGCGATACACGCCGGGGCGGCCACTGCAGGTTGCAAGAAACGCACTCGGATCGAACAGGAATTTTATTTCAGGGGCTGTCATTTCAGGCGCTGGCGTCAACCATGCCGTGGCGTACCGCCAGCAGGGTCAGTTCAACATCACTGCTGATGGAAAGCTTCTCGAAAATCCGATAACGGTAGGTGTTCACGGTTTTCGGCGACAGGCACAGCTTGTCGGAGATCGACTGGACTTTTTGACAGCCGACGATCATCAGGGCGATCTGGATTTCCCGCTCCGACAGCGCGTCGAACGGCGAGTCGCTGGTGGGCTGGAACGACTTGATCGCCAATTGCTGGGCAATCTGCGGGCTGATGTAGCGTTGGCCGGCAAACACCAGGCCAGCACCTTTTGTCAGATAGCCGGCAGCGCCCGCCTGTAGAAGCCGTGTAGGAAACGGATCTTCCTCACACACGGTGACTACGACGACTTTGATATCCGGATGGCTGCGCAACAACTTCGTAGTGGCGCCAAGACCGCCGATCCCGGGCATCTTGACGTCCATCAAAACCACGTCGGGCTTCAACTCCCGGGCCTTGATCAGAGATTCCTCCCCTGATTCGGCCTGGCCGACTACTTGCAGGCCATCGATGTCAGCCAGCATTCGTGTAATGCCTGTACGAACGAGATCATGGTCATCGACTACTAGCACCCTAATCAAGCAGACACCTCGCGATATGGTCTTATAGGTTGCTGAACACCTTAGCAAAAAACCAAGGCGCAGACCTAGCTGCAAGCGTCATATATATAGAGTTTCAATGCACGACAGACCGTCGCCGAGCGGCTGGCGGCTTAGTTTCCTGGGTAAAAGGTCAAGAATCCTGGGCCGACGACCTGTTTTTCCCGTTGCTCAAGGTTGAATGCTCGGCCAGCGTAGAGGTTAAACGATGGATTGCATCCTGGTCTTCCTTGAACATCGCCCGGTAGTTGCCCAGCACTTTCTCTTCGACCTGACTCAGGTTTTCAAGTTGAGTCGGCGTTGGTGTGCCGGTCAGCACGTACAGGATATCGACACCTCTTTCTGCTACGCGAGACAGGTAATCAGCCTTGGGCGCGCGGCCGCCATTTTCATATTTACCCTGTGCGTTTGCCTCTACTCCTCCTATTTCACCAAAATTTTTCTGCGACAGGCCGAGCCGCTCTCTTTCTTGCCTTAACCGGAAACCGATTCCACTCATTTGGATGTATGATCCTATTTGGCACACCTCAAGAGGTGACACACTCATCTCGTTTTACACAAACTTGAACGGTTTTGAACTATGCCCGGTATTCGCACTGCTGCACAAGCCAAGGCCTGGCTGGAACATCAAGGTAAGTCTGTTCAAGCGTTCGCCCGGGAACATGGCGTGGACCCGGCAACCACTTATCAAGTGCTCGCTGGGCGCAAAAAAGGACGGCGCGGAGAAGCCCACAAGGTGGCGGTCCTGTTGGGCATGAAGGACGGCATCATTCCAAATGATGATGAAGTCGTGAGGCAAGAGCAGGAAGTCACTCCGTGAAGTCAGTATGCGCTTATTAAAACCACGTGCCTGTTTTCCTGAAATCAGACAAATCCGCACCTGATCACGGCTGGCAATTGCGCTCCATGCGCCAGAAGCAATCCTCCGCATCCACGATGTCCAGGCCCTTGCGCTGATAGAGCCTTCGCGCCGGGTTGGTCTTGAAAACGGTCAACCGTAAAAGACCCAGCCCTTCGGCGCGCGCCTTGTACACCATCTGCTCGATGACCCAACCGCCCGCCCCTTGATGACGAAACGCCTCAAGGATGTGCAATTCGCGGATATACAGCGCCTTGGGGTCACGACTGAGACTGACAAACCCCAGCACTTCGTTATCGCGACACACCAGCCAATTCTCCCGACCGGCCCAGGCGGTATCGAACCCGGCGTCGGACCAAGACAAGTCGTATTGGCGGTAGTAGTTGCCCATGGCCTGATGAGTCAGGGTTCGGGCGAACGCCAGATGTTGGCTGGTTGCGGCCTGCAGTTGAAACGCCATGAGCCTGCGCTCCCTAAATCGCCAGCTGTTCCCCGTGCCACTGGCCGGCCGTGTTGCGGCGTGCAATCACCAGCGTATCGCCCACACCTGGGGCAGCTGCGATCAAACCGCCATCATCGCCCCAGATTGCGCTGCGCCCGGCGCACGCCCAGCCACCGGTTGAGCCGCCATGGTTGGCCATCAGCACCACCATGTGATGCTCGGCGGCGTAGCCCTGTAGCAAGGTGGTATCAGGAGCGTAGCCGCCTTCGCTGATCAGCACACCGGCGGCGTAGATATTCGCCCCGGCCTCGGCAGCCTGCCGTGGATGACTGGCGAGGGAGAAATCTGCGCATACCGCCAGGGCGATGCGGTCGTCGCCCCACTCAAGCGCCTCGCCGCCCTGCCCTGCCGCAAATGCCGCCTCTTCGCCGGGATGCAGATGCTGCTTGGTATAGACAGCCATCGAGCCATCCGGCCCCAGCACCAGCGCGCCGATCAGCACCTGACTGGCCGCCCCCAGGCGAATTGGCATACCCACCACGGCGGTGATGCGCAGCTCACGGGCCATCTCCCGCAGCGGCGCCAGCACGCCATCGTCCGGCGCGATCGCCAACCCGGCGGCCAGCGACGGCTCATAGCCGGTCAGGGACAGCTCAGGAAACACCAGCAACTGCACGCCGTGCTCCGCCGCCTTGCGCATGAATGCCAGGTGACGGGCGATATTGCCCGGCACGTCGCCCGCAATAGAGATGGATTGGGCAGCAGCAATGGTCAAGGCAGTCATGGTCGCATCCTGGCAATCATTGGGAAGTCCGTGCAGCATATCGACACTTGGGTCATAGCCGTAAGTACCCAGCCGCGATAGAAATTACTGATTGAATCCACCCGCTCGCCTCAGTTAAGCTCCCTCCCATCATTTGGAGAAACACCATGTTGCAACTCACCCACACTCAGGTTTGCCCTGCTGCCAGCGCCCAGCGCTCGGTCGTGGCTACCCGTGTGAGCGGTTTGAGCGCACTGGTCAGCTTTTATTTTGGGTATTGGTTTAGCCACTGGCGCGCCTGATACCTGAAATCGGCGCCCACTACTCAAGGGGTCGCCTACCAGAGAAATCTAACCCCCGGTCGGCTCCCCGACCGGGGGTTTTGTTTTTTCAGCCCTTATTACTTTTGCCACACACCGAACACTTAAAGGACTCACGACATGAACTACGCCACCTATTACCGCTACGACACCTCCACCGCCTGGCGATTTAGCAAGCTCCGTTCGGGACAGCCTGCCGCCTCCGATCGGTCACCTATTGGTGGCAAGCCAACACACGTAGCCAATACGGCCAATTGTCGAACACCCCAGTAGGGCAGAGCGTGCGGGAACAGCCCGCCGCTTGCCCAGGAAGCCCGAATATGAACTCCTCGATCGCCGCTCTGCCTGTTTCTACCCTGTCCTGCGCCAATGAAGCGCTGACCCAGCGTTTGCCCAGTTCCCTTGAGCTCAAGCACCAACTGCCCCTGAGCCCGTTCCTCAACGAACAGATCCACGCCCATCGCCAAGCCGTGCGCGCCATCCTCAAGGGTGAAGACTCACGCCTGCTGGTGATCGTCGGCCCGTGCTCGATCCACGACCCGGAATCGGCCATGGAATACGCGCGCAACCTGAAGAAACTGGCCCATGAAGTCAGTGACCAGATGCTGCTGGTAATCCGCGCCTACGTCGAAAAACCCCGCACCACCATCGGTTGGAAAGGCCTGGCCTACGACCCGCGCCTGGACGGCAGCGACGACATGGCCGCCGGCCTGAGCCTGTCCCGGGAACTGATGCGCGAAATGCTGCGCCTGGGTTTGCCGGTCGCCACCGAACTGCTGCAACCCATGGCTGCCGGCTACTTCGATGACCTGCTGAGCTGGGTCGCGATTGGCGCACGTACCACCGAATCGCAGATCCACCGCGAAATGGCCAGCGGCCTGGGCATGCCCGTGGGCTTCAAGAACGGCACCGACGGCGGCGTCGCCATCGCCTGTGACGCCATGCGCTCCGCGGCTCACCCACACCGCCACTTCGGTGTCGACAGCCAGGGCCATCCGGCGATCATTCAGACCCCCGGCAACCCCGACACGCACCTGGTGTTGCGCGGCGGCCACCGTGGGCCGAACTACGATCGCCAGAGCGTGGCCCAGGTTCACGCCGACCTGGCCAAGAGCAAAGTCGCGCCACGGATCATGGTCGATTGCAGCCACGCCAACAGCGGCAAAGACCCGCTGCGTCAACCGGCGGTATTCAACGATGTGCTGGAGCAACGCTTGCAGGGCGACACGTCGCTGATCGGCATGATGATCGAAAGCCACCTGTTCGAAGGCTGCCAGCCGCTCGGTCCGTCGATGAAATACGGCGTGTCGATCACCGATGGCTGCCTGGGCTGGGACGGTACCGAGCAGTTGCTGCGCAGCGCTGCCGAGCGGTTGCGGGCACACAATCCCGGCGGACAATGAAGATCAATGTGGGAGCTGGCTTGCCTGCGATAGCGGTGTATCAGTGACCTGATAGGCTGACTGATGCACCGCCATCGCGGGCAAGCCCGGCTCCCACAGTAGATCTTCACTGAGTTCAAGGCAGTGGATACAGCCCCTCATCAAACTGCGCCAACTTGGGAAACACCAACGGCTGGTCATCCGCCAGCCCTTCCAGCCGCCGCTGGTAACTTTGCAGAAACTCCTCCCGGGCCTCGGCGCTGATATACGGCACGTGCCACGCCACAAACGGCTCCAGCACCTCAAACCCGACATACGCCAGCGTGCCTCGCAGAATGGGCCGCAGCATATCTTCCAGCGGTCCATGAATTGCCCCCTCGCCGAACATATGCTCGCGCCCGCCGAGGGTGACCGTGACCAGCGCCTTCTTGCCCGCGAGCCCACCCTGATCATAAAACCGCTTGCCGCCATAGCACACGCCCGACACCAGCACCCGGTCAATCCAGCCCTTGAGCATGGCCGGCGCCGAGAACCAGAAGATCGGGAAGTTGAGGATCAGCAAATCGGCCCACAGCAGCTTGTCCAACTCCTGCTGGATATCCGCCGCGATGGACTGGCTTTTAACCCCCAGTCGCTGCTCCAGGGCATACACCAGGTACTCGGGATTCTCCCGCGCGGTGAAGTCCGAGGCGCTGGCCACCGGGTTCCAGTTCATCGCATAAAGATCACTGACCTGCACTTGATGCCCCTGCGCCTGCAGGGTGGAAATCGCCTGGTCGCGCAAGGCCGCGGTAAACGACTGCGGCTCGGGATGGGCGTGGACAATCAACACCTTCATAAAAACTCCTCAAGAAGTAAGCGTGGCCCGTTCGGCCAGCAAATGGTCGAGCCAGTCGGGGTCCATCTCCGGCTCCGATGAAAACAGCAGGCCGGTGTAATCCTGATACGGCGGGGTGAAGATCGCGCTGCGGCTGCCCTGGTCCACCACCCTGCCCCGCTGCATCACCACCACTTCATCGGCGATGGCGCGCACGGTGGCCACGTCGTGGGTGATAAACAGATAGGCCACGCCCAACTGCTGCTGGATACGGTTGAGCAGCTTCAGCACGCCTTCGGCCACCAGTTGGTCCAGGGCCGAGGTCACTTCGTCGCAGATAATCAGTTGAGGGTCAGCCGCCAGGGCGCGGGCGATGCAAATCCGCTGTTTCTGGCCGCCGGACAGTTCACGGGGCTGACGCTCCATGAAGGTGGCCGGGTCCAGTTCGATCATCTCCAGCAACTCGGCGACCCGGGCGCGCATGGCTTTGCCCTTGAGGCCGAGGTAGAAGGTCAGTGGCCGACCGATGATGTCGACGATGCGCTGGCGCGGATTCAGGGCCGTGTCGGGGATCTGGTAGATCATCTGGATCCGCCGCAATTGCTCCTTGCTGCGCCGCCGGAAGTCCGCCGGCAACGCTTCACCGTCATACAACACCTGCCCCGCCGTGGCCGGCAGCAACCCGGTGATCAGCCGCGCCGTGGAGCTTTTGCCGCTGCCGGACTCTCCGATCACCGCCAGCGTCTGGCCGCGATACAGGCTCATCGACACGTCGTGCAGCACCGGCTGATGCCCGTAGCTGGCACACACCTGGCGCACTTCCAGCAGCGGCACTTGCTGCTGCGGACAGGCCTTGGGCTCGGTGCGAAAGCTGCGCACCGCCCACAGGGATTTGGTGTAGTCCTGCTGCGGTGCGCTGAGCATGGTGCGGGTCTCGGCCTCCTCCACCAGCTTGCCGTGGCGCAGCACCATGATACGGTCGGCCATTTGCGCGACCACCGCCAGGTCATGGCTGATATACAGCGCGGCGCTGCCGAAGGTTTTTATCGCATCACGAATCGCCGCCAGCACTTCGATCTGGGTGGTGACGTCGAGGGCGGTGGTGGGTTCATCGAAGATGATGAGGTCGGGGTGACAGGCCATCGCCATGGCGGTCATCACCCGTTGCAGTTGCCCGCCGGACACCTGGTGCGGATACCGTTGGCCGATGGTTTCCGGATTCGGCAGGCGCAGCACACGGTACAACTCCACCGCCTCGCGTTCGGCCTGGGCACGGCTGATGCCACCGTTGATCACGGCAGTTTCCACATGCTGGTCAATCAGCCGGTGCGCCGGGTTGAACGACGCGGCAGCGCTTTGCGCAACATAGGCAATGCGCAGGCCGCGCAGCTTGCGCAAGGCTTCGGGCTTGGCCTGCAACAGCTGGATGCCGTCAAAGCACACCGAGCCCCCGGTGATGCGGCAACCATCGCGGGCAAAGCCCATGGCTGCCAGGCCAAGCGTTGACTTACCCGCGCCAGACTCACCAATCAGCCCCAACACCTCGCCCCGTTGCAAGGTCAGGTCGATGCCCTTGATCAGTGGATGCCAGGCGTCCTCGTAATGCCCTTCAATCTGCAGGTTGCGGATTTCCAGCAGTGGCTTGTCCATCCTCAACACTCCTTCAGGCCGCTGGATTTGTGCAGCATCCAGTCGACGACAAAATTCACGCTGACGGTGATCAGCGCCACGGCCAGGGCCGGCAGCAACGGGCTGATGTCGCCGAAGGTAATCAGCACCGCGTTGTCACGAACCATGCTGCCCCAATCGGCGGTGGGCGGTTGAATGCCCAGGCCAAGGAACGACAGCGCGCTGATAAACAGGAACACGAAACAGAACCGCAGGCCGAACTCGGCAATCAACGGCGCCGCGGCGTTGGGCAACACTTCGCGGGTGACCAGCCACCACAGCCCTTCCCCGCGCAGCCGCGCGGCTTCGACGAAATCCTGCACCACCACAGTCATCGCCACGGCCCGTGACAGGCGAAACACCCGGGTCGAATCCAGCAGGGCAATCACCAGCACCAGCGAAGTGGCATTGGTGCCCACCACGCTGAGGATCAGCAAGGCGAAGATCAGTTGCGGGATCGCCATCAGGATGTCCACCACCCGCGACAATCCCTGGTCGACCCAGCCACCCTTGATCGCCGCAACCAGGCCGCTCAAGCCCCCCAGCAAAAACGCCAGCACCGTGGTCAGGAACGCGATGCCCAGGGTGTTGCGCGCGCCATACACCAGGCGGCTGAACATATCCCGCCCGAGGTTATCGGTGCCCAGCAAAAACTGGCCGCTCCAGGGCGCAAACCCGTCGCCCACCACCTGGGTTTCCCCATAAGGCGCGAGCACCGGCGCAAACAGCGCCACCAGCACGTACAGCACGATAATCAGCAGGCCGAACTTCGCGCTCAATGGCGCCCGGGCCAGTTGTGTGAGAAGGCTCATGGACTACCCCTTGGGATGCATCAGGCGTGGGTTGGTGGCGATGGACAGCACATCGGCGCCGGTGTTGAGCAGGATGTAGGTGGCGGCGAAGATCAGGCTGCAGGCCTGCACCACCGGGATATCGCGCTTGGACACCGAGTCCACCAGCAACTGCCCGAGCCCCGGGTAGACAAACACCACCTCGACCACCACCACGCCCACCACCAGGTACGCCAGGTTCAGCGCGATCACGTTGACGATCGGCGCCAGGGCATTGGGCAGCGCGTGCCGCCAGATAATCCGCGATTGGCTGATGCCCTTGAGCCGGGCCATTTCGATATAGGGGCTGGCCAACAGGTTGATCAGCGAGGCGCGGGTCATGCGCATCATTTGCGCGATCACCACCAGGCTCAGGGTGGCGACCGGCAGTACCGAGCGTTCGAGGATGGTGCCGAATGAGGCGTCCGGTGCCAGGTTGGACAGGCTGGGAAACCAGCCCAGCTTCACCGAAAACACCAGGATCAGCAGGTAGGCAACAAAGAACTCCGGGAACGACACCGCACTCAAGGCCGAGGTATTGAGCAGGCGGTCGAACCAGCTGTTGCGGTACAACGCGGCGAGCATCCCCAGCACCAGCGCCAGGGGCACCGAGACCAGCGCGGCCAGTGCCGCCAGGCGCAAGGTGTTGCCCAGGCGTGCGCCGATCAGCTCGGCGATGGGCCGCTGGTTGGCCAGGGAGGCGCCGAGGTCACCGTGCAGCAGGCGCAGCAGCCATTGCACGAAGCGGCTCAGGGGCGGCAGGTCGAGGCCCAATTGGGCGCGAAACGCTGCGATGGTTTCCGGCGTAGCGGACTGGCCGAGCATGGCCTGGGCGATATCGCCGGGGAGCATGCCTACGGCCAGGAAGATGATCACCGAGACGGCGAACAAGGACAGCAGGCCGAGCGCCAGGCGTTGGAGCACCAGTTTGAACAGGCTATTCATCGTGCAGTTCCTTGAGTCGGGCACGCTTGTGTAGGAGCTGGCTTGCCGGCGATGGCATCGCCTGGATATTCCTGAAACACCGAGGTGCCTGCATCGCTGGCAAGCCAGCTCCTACAGTTGAGCTTCATTGCCTGAGCTATAGCGCCCGGCACAAGAATCACGCCTGCCACCACCGCTCGATCAGCCGCAACCCATCCAGTTCCCCATACGGCGCCGTCAACGGTCCATGGCTGACGCGGTTCGAGCGTGCCGCCACCGAGCTGGCGAACAGCGGCACAATCGCCCCGCCATCGTCCCGGCACAGGCTCTGCATTTCGTTGTACATCTCCTGGCGCAGCGGCGCGTTCATCTCGCCCCGCGCGGCGTTGAGCAACTGGTTGAAGCGGGCGTTATCCCAATGGGTTTCGTTCCACGCCGCGCCCTTGGCGTAGCCGATGCTGAACATGCGGTCGGCGGTCAGGCTGCTGTACCAGAACGAGGTGGTGAACGGCTGCTTCATCCAGACGTTGGAGAAGAACCCGTCCGCCGGCTCGCGCACCACGTCGATATCAATCCCGGCCTGGCGTGCCTGTTCCTTGAACAGCACCGAGGCGTCCACCGCGCCGGTGTAGGCGGCGTCGGAGGCTTGCAGGCGTACCTTGAGCGAATCCACACCGGCCTTGCGCAGGTAGAAGCGCGACTTGTCCGGATCGTAGCTGCGCTGCTCCAGCGCGGCGTTGATAAAACGGCTGCCGGGCTGGATCGGGTGATCATTGCCCACCAGGCCATAGCCATGCAGCACCGACGCCAGCAGGGTTTCACGGTTGACCGCATGCTTCATTGCCATGCGAATGTCGTTGTTCTTGAACTCGTTGCTGTCGCACAACATCGGGAAGGTGTAGTGCTGGGCGCCCTTGGTTTCTTCGATGACCAGCGTGGGGTTGCGCTTGAGCAGGGCCACGGTTTTCAGGTCGACCTTGTTGATCACATCCACTTGCCCGGTGACCAGCGCGTTAACCCGCGCCGCGCCGTCGGCAATGGCGATCAGCTCGGCACTGGCGAAATGCGCCCTTCCCTGTTTCCAGTAATCGGGGTTGCGTTCCAGGTCCATGCGCACGCCGGGCTCGAAGCTTTTCAGGCGATAACCGCTGGTGCCGATCCCGGCCTGCCAGTCGGCGGCGCCGTCCTTGGCGGGCATGATCACCAGGTGGTAATCGGCGACCACATAGGCGAAATCGGCATTGCCCGAGTGCAACTCGAACACCACCGCATCGCTGCCCTTGGCGCTGACACTGGCCACATCGCCGATCACCGTCTTGGCCGCCGAGGTGGAGTTGGCGGCGAGGTGGTGGTTGATCGAGGCCACCACGTCTTCGGCGGTCAGGCTCTTGCCGTTATGGAAGGTCACGCCCTGGCGCAACTTGAAGGTCCAGATACGCGCGTCGGGGGTTGACTCAAAACTTTCGGCCAGTTCGGGGATGGCACTGCCGTCCACTGCGATTTCAGTGAGGGTGTTGTACACCGCCGAAAAGCCGACGAAGGTGAAAGTGTCGACCCACGAACCCGGGTCGCGAGAGTCGGTGGTGCTGCCCCCGGCCAGGCCCATGCGCAGCACGCCACCCGGCTTGGGCACGGCCTCTTCGGCGAAGGCCTGCAATGGCAGGCCCATGGAAAACGCGGCGGCCACGGCACCGGCGACGGCGCTGTGTTTGAGGAAATCCCGTCGGTGCATCGCTTGAGTCATTTTGTTGTTGTTTTCGCTCATGGTGTCGCTCCTCTAAAGGTTCACACAGGCATGCTTCAACTCGATCAAGGTCACGCCGTTGCGCTTGAAACCGTTACGCAAATCCGTCTGCAGCTCATCCAGGTTCTGTGGCTCGCTGACCGTGCAACGGAAGGCCCGCGCCAGGGCGGCAAAGTCCGGGTTGCGCGGCAGCACGCCGATGGGTTCGATGCCCAGGTTCAGCATGTCGTCGCGAATCTGCCCCAGGGCGTCGTTGTTCCACAGCAACACCACCAGCGGGCTGTCCAGTTCTTCCACCGCCGTGGCCAGTTCCTGGGCGGTGTAGAGAAACCCGCCGTCGCCCACCAGCACCAGGCCCGGGCGTTCAGGCGCGCCGAACTTGGCGCCGATACCCGCCGGCAGGCCATAGCCCAAGGTGCCGTAGCCGGTGGGATGCAACCAACTGCGGGTGGCGTTGCTGGCGAAGGCATAGTTGCCGGTGTAGGCCAGTTGGGTCATGTCGCTGCTGATGAAAGCATTGGCCGGCAGCTCGGCGGCCACGCGGTCGAGAATCGCCTGGTGAATGCGCTGCAACGGACCATGCCCGGTGCTGACTGCCTGGCGTAAGGCTGCAACTGCTTCGGCCGCTGCATCAGCATTGCGCGGCGTGGCCGGCAGGCGCTCCAGCAAGGCCAGTGCGGTTTGTTGGGCGTCACCGTGCAAGGCCACGGCGCAGGGATAAAAGTCGTTGAACTTGCGCGGGTCGATATCCACTCGCAGCAGCTCGCCATTAATCGGCAGGCGTTCTCGCCAGAAGTCGGTATCGGCCATTTCGGTACCGATGGCCAACACCACATCCGCCTCGGCGATCAACTGCCAGCCGGGCTCGACACACAAAGTCGAACCGGCATTCAACGGGTGCTCCGCCGGCAGCAATCCCTTGCCGGCCACACTGCTGAAAAACGGCGCCGCCAATTGCGTGCTCAAGCGTTGCAAGGCATCCGCCGCCAACAATGCGCCGCCACCGGCGATGATCATCGGGCGCTTGGCCGCAGCCAGTTTCGCCACCGCCTGATCGAGGCTTTCAGCCGATGGCAAACCACGTCCGGGACGGCGCACCACTTCATTGCTCCAGTCCCTTTTGATCGGCGCCGACAGCACATCCAGCGGCACCGAAATATGCACCGGGCGTGGCCGCTCACTGTCGAATACCGCGTAGGCCCGCGCGATCAATTCCGGCAGGTCCTCGGCACTCAACGCCACCGCCGAGAACGCGGTGATGGGCGCAGTCATCGCCCGCTGGTCCTGGGTTTCATGCAGGCAGCCCCAACCCTTGCCGAGGCTGGCGGTATGGTTGACGCTGGAAATCACCAGCAGCGGGATCGAATCGGCATAGGCCTGGCCGATAGCGGTCGCGGCATTGGTCACGCCAGGCCCGGTGATGATGAAGCACACCCCCGGTTTGCCGCTGACCCGCGCATAACCATCAGCCATGAAGCCAGCGCCCTGCTCGTGGCGCGTCAGGACGTGGCGAATGCCGCTGCCGGGCAAGCCGCGGTACAGCTCCAGGGTATGCACGCCGGGAATCCCGAACACGGTGTCGACGCCATAGTTGGCCAGCAATCGCACCAGGGCCTGGCCGCCCGTCAAGGTTTTGCTTTGCATCGTCATCTCCTTCACGCGTGGGCGAGACGGATCAATGCATCGACCGCCGTGGCGCCCCGGGCATTGACCAGCAATGGGTTCACATCCAGTTCCAACAACTGCCCGGCATTGGCGCAGGCGTAGTCGGCCACGGCACGAATCGCCATCACCAGCGCTTCCATGTCGGCCACTTCACGCCCACGAAAGCCTTGCAGCAATGCCGCGCTGCGCAGGCTGAGCAAGGCATTGCGGATCGCGTCGTCGGTGGTCGGCAGCAACAGGCTGCGGCTGTCTTTGAGCAATTCCACGAGGATTCCACCAGCGCCGATCACCAGCGCCAGGCCGAAGTCGTTTTCGCGCTTGATGCCCACAATCAACTCGGCCAGGGGTGGCGTGGCCATGGATTCCAGCAGCAGGTGATCGAACGGCACATCCGGCGCATAGGCGGCGATTTGCTCGCGCATATGAGCCAGGGCGGCAGTCAAGGCGAAGCCGTCTCGCAGGTTGAGCGCAACGGCACCGGCTTCGGTTTTATGCGGTAGATCGGCGCTGACGGCTTTGAGGACCAACGGATAGCCCAGCAGTTTTGCATCGGCAATGGCTCGCTCGGGCGTGCTCAACACACCTGCCGGCGTGGTCAGCCCGAAAGCCCGTAGCGCCTGCTTGGAATCCCATTCATTCAGCGACTGCCCGTGCTCTTCAAGCGCCTGCGGACACAGCGGAACCAGTATAGATTCACCCCGCGCCAGGAGCGCCCGGCGATTGTCCTGGTAATCGGCAATCCGGCCCCAGGCCGCCAGCGCGTCTTCCACGCCTTGCAACGCTGCAACACCCTGGGCATGCAGGCGCTCACGGGCGTGGGCCGGCAGCAATTCCGGGAATGCCGAGGTGACAAAACCGGTCTTGCCGTGGCGGGCCAGCGCGCTGCAAAACAGCTCCAGCAGCAAGTCGCACTCCTTGCGCTCGCCGGTAAATTCCGCCGGGTAGTCGAGCACCAGCATCGCCGCATCCGCTTCGGTGCGCAGCGCCGTGTCGAGCATGCTGTTGAGGGCTTCGCGGTTGCCCCAGATGGCCGTGGTGAAATCCAGCGGGTTGACCAGGTTGGCGTAGCTGGGCAGTACCTGCGCCAGTTCCGAACGCTGGCCTTCATCGAGTTTCGGCAGGCTTAAATGGTTGCGCTCGGCATAGTCGGCAATCAACCCGGCATCGCCACCGGAACAGGCCAGGGCAATCAGGCTATTGCCCGCCGGCAAATTACCGCAGGCCGCGGCTTTCAGGGTTTCGACAAAGCTCACCGGCCCGCTTACCCGGATAACGCCGAGGCGCGCAAACAGGCTGTCGTACAGCGCATCGGAACCCGACAACGAACTGGTATGACTCAAGGCCAACTCGGCGCCGATCTGCGACACGCCGGTTTTCAGCGCGATGATCGGAATGCCTTTTTCCAGCGCCTTGTGGGCCGCCCGGGCGAACCCCGGCACATTCTTCAAGCCTTCCAGGTGCAAGCCGATGGCCGTTACGCGCGGCTCATCCAGCAGCACGTCCATCAATTCGGCCACGCCCAATTGCGCTTGGTTGCCCACCGACGCCATATAGGCCACCGGCAGCGAACGGTCGCTCATGGACAGGTTGTAGGCGAAGTTGCCGCTCTGGGTCAGCACCGCAACGCCCTTCTCCACCGGCTTGCCGCCATGGGCTACCGGCCACAACGCAGAGCTGTGCAAGTAGTCCAGCAGCCCGTAGCAATTGGGGCCGAGCAACGCCATCTCGCCTGCCGCCTTGAGCAGTTGTTGTTGCAAGGCCAGGCCCTCGGCACCGGTTTCGGCAAACCCGGAGGCGTAGCAGATGGCGCCGCCGGTGCCGATGGCCGCCAGTTCGGCGACGCAGGTCAGGGTCAGCTCGCGGTTGGTGGCGATAAATACCGCGTCCGGGCCGCACGGCAAGTCGGCCACGCGGCGCACGCAGGGAATGCCGTCGAGGCTGTCATGCTGTGGGTTGACTAGCCACATCTGGCCGGCAAAACCACCCTCGGCACAGCGCTTGAGGGCACGAGCCATGCTGCGCCCGCCAACAAACGCCAGGTGCCGGGGCGCCAGCAGGCGCTTGAGATTGTCGCGAATAGCCTGGGACATAAGCGTTCTCCCGCCCGATCAGCGCAACAACGGCCGCAACAGTTCGCGGGCAATAATGTGGCGCTGGATTTCCGAAGTGCCTTCCCAGATCCGCTCGATCCGCGCGTTGCGCCAGATGCGCTCCACCGGCCCTTCGTCCATCAAGCCCATGCCACCGTAAATCTGCACCGCCTCGTCGGCGACCTTGCCCAGCACTTCGCTGGCAAACAGCTTGGCCATGCCGGCCTCGCCATCGGTCATGGTGCCCTGGTCCATCTTCCAGGCGGTGTTCAGGGTCAGCAGCTCGGCCGCGCGGATTTGCGTGGCCATGTCGGCGAGCTTGAACGAGATGCCTTGATAGGTGCCGATGGGCTGGCCGAACTGTTTGCGGTCCGCCGCCCATTGCAGGGACACGTCCAGCGCACGCTGGGCCTGGCCGACGCAGTTGGCGGCGACCATCACCCGGCCTGCGGTCAGCCAGGCGTTGGCGACATCCCAGCCCTTGCCGACTTCACCGAGGACCTTGGAGGCCGGTACGCGGCAGTCGTCGAAGAACATTTCATAGGTGTGGTAGCCGCGGTTGCTGACGCACTTGGGGCCCCGGCGAATGGTCATGCCCGGCGTGCCACGGTCCACCAGGAACGAGGTCACGGCGTTGCGCTGGCGGCCGTTGTGTTCGTAGGTGTCGGTGACCGCAAACACGATGGCGAAATCCGCGTGGCCGGCGTGGCTGATGAAGTGCTTGCTGCCGTTGAGTACAAAGTCATCACCACTGCGCACGGCGCGGGTCTTGATGGCATTGGCGTCGGAACCGGCGCCCGGTTCGGTCAGGGCGAAACAGTCGATTTTCTTGCCCTGCACACACGGCAACAGGTACTCGCCAATCTGTTCGCCGGTGCAGGCCATGAGGATTTTCGACGGCCGGGCGACAAACACATGCAGCGCCCAGGACACCTTCGACAACTCCCGCTCGATCAACGCCTGGGACAGGTAATCCAGGCCCCCACCGCCAACCTCTTCCGGCATGTTGAAGGCATAGAAGCCGGCGGCGATGGCCTTGTCACGGATCTGCGCGGCGAGTTCCGACGAGACCTCATCGGCGCGGTCCACCGCCTCCTCGTGGGGCAACAACTCCTTGGCAACAAAACTGCGTACCGCGTCCACCAACATGTCTTGTTCTTGGCTGGGCTGGAAATTCATGGCGCTACCTGTCGATCGTTCGAGGGTGTTTTGAGGAGGGGCTATTTGCCGGAGAATTTGCCGGAGAAATTCGCAGGGCGCTTTTCCATCGAGGCGCGCAAGGCTTCGGCACCATCAGCGCTGCGGCCACACAGCAAACCGGCGGCGAGTTCCGCCTGGAGCTGCTCGGGCAGGCTGCGCCCGGCGCCTTCGCGGATAAGGGTTTTGGTCTGGGCAAAGGCGAACGTCGGACCGTTAGCCAAGCGAGTCGCCAGGTCGGTGACGTGGGCGTGCAGTTGTTCATCGGCGACCACTTCGCCCACCAGGCCGGCGGCCAGGGCGCGGTCGGCGCTCCACAGCTCATCGAGGAACAGCAGGCGCTTGGCCTGTTCGCTGCCGATCAGGCGCGGCAGATGCCAGCTGGCACCGGCGTCCGGCGAGTAAGCCATGCTGGTATAGCCGGCCTTGAAGCGAGCCGATTGCGCGGCCACACGCAGGTCGCAGCACAGGGTCAGGTCCATGCCGGCACCGACTGCGGTGCCATTGATGGCGGCGAGGGTGGGTTTGTCGAGAGTGTGCAGGCGGGTCATCAGGGCGTGGGCGGTTTCGGTCCAGCCGTAGGTTTCGAGAGCGCCACGGGCTTCGGCGTCGGCCCATTCAGCCAGGTCGGCACCGGCGCAAAAGCTGCGACCGCTGCCGGTCAGTACCACCACGCGTACGGCCGGGTCGCTGTTGAAACCGTCCAGCAAGGCATGCAGGTGCTTGAGGGTCGGGATGTCCAGGGCATTGCGCTGGGCGCCGCGATTGAGGGTGATCCAGGCAACGCCTGCTTGCACTTGAGTGAGCACGGACGGATCTGTAGTCATGGAATCCTCGAATTATTTTAATTGGCTTGAGGGGTGCGACATGGGGCGATACTAAACGAGTGTTCAGTAAGGAGGCAATCGGGTAGCTGCAAATATTTTTCGAGGGAGGAATGCCGGCCTGGACATTGCGTCCAGGCGGCGAGAAATCGTCAGTTCAGGGTGTGATCTGGAAGCGCTGGCGGCCGCCAGACTGCAAGCCATCGACCCAGGCCTCGCAGATCTGGACGCCCTGCTCCGGGGTGAAGGTGCCGGGATTAAGCCCCGATTCCAGCCACAAACCGTCGAGCAAGGCGCTCAAGGCAATCGCGGCCAGGTCGGCGTCGAAACGCTTCCAGCCTTCTTCTGCAGCCATGTCCACCAACGCCGAGCGCATGATGGTGCGGTACTCGCCATAGGAATGTTCGTGGGCCTGATTGATCGCCGGGGCCGTCTTGACCGCGCCCCAGAACACCAGCCAGGCATCCAGCAGTTGCGGGTCCAGCAACTCGGGGGAAAACGAGCCGCGAAAGAACGCCGACAGCCGTTCCCGTGGGCTGGGCGGCGCCTTGGCCATGGCATCACGCAGCAGGTCCATCACCTGCCGGGTAATCGAACGATAAGCCTCGGCCACCAGTTCATCCTTGCCCGAATAGTGGTGACTGATCAGCCCCACCGACACCCCGGCCTCGGCGCTGATCTTGCGGATCGACGCGCCCTGGAAGCCATCGCGCTTGAGGCAGGCCAATGTCGCCTGGACCAGATTGGCCTTGCGCAACTCCGGTTCCATGCGGGAGAAACGGGATTCCTGAGTCATGAGGCGGTGTCCTTGGGTTGAGTCGGCTGGACGACTCTACCTCACTCCCGGAACCCCGGCGACACCCGATCCAGCAAGCGCAGCAATGCCGCCCACGCCAACTGCATCGCGTCCAGGTCGGCCAGTTCGCCCTCTTCCAGCGGTCGGCCCGGTTCGTTGAACTGGCGCTCGGTGTATTCGCACACATCCGCAGGCGGCAGGATCAGCGTGCCGCAGGCCTGGGCGGCGATCTGGATATCGCAGGCCTTTTCCAGGTAGTACATGCGCAGGAACGCCTGGCTGACCGTCTCCCCCACCGTCAACAGGCCATGGTTGCGCAGCATCAACACCGGCTTGTCGCCCAGGTCGCGAACCAGTCGCTGCTGCTCGTCCATGTCCAGCGCCACGCCTTCGTAGTCGTGGTAGGCGACCTTGCCGTAGAACTCCATCGAGATCTGGTTCACCGGCAACAGCCCGCATTCCAGTGCCGCCACCGCACAGCCGGCGCGGGTGTGGGTGTGCAGCACGCACTGGGCGTCTTCGCGAGCCCCGTGAATCGCGCTGTGGATCACAAACCCCGCCGGGTTGACGCCATGGGCCGAAGCCTCAACGGCGCGCCCGTCCAGGCCGATTTTCACCAGGCTGGACGCGGTGATCTCCTCGAACATCAGCCCATAAGGGTTGATCAAAAAGTGATGCTCGGGCCCCGGGATGCGCACCGAGATATGGGTGAAAATCAAATCGCTCATACGAAAATGCGCGATCAGCCGGTAGCAGGCGGCAAGCTCTTCGCGCAGGTGTTGTTCGGTGGCCCCAGTCATTTTTATTCTCCAGGCGGGTGGGTGATGTGGCTGACGCTAATCCAGTCCCCAGTAAAAAAACAAGTTGATTTTTTACTGGGGCTGACCTCCTATAGAAAAATAATAACAACAGCGCCTGGAGTATCCGCACCATGTCGCCCCATGCCTTCCCGCATCTTTTTGAACCGTTGACGCTGCGCGGCAAACGCCTGAAAAACCGCATCATGTCCAGCGGGCACGACACCTCGATGCCCACCGACAACCGGGTCAACGAGCAGTTGATCGCCTACCACCGAGCCCGCGCCGAGGGCGGCGTGGGGCTGATTGTGTTGCAGGTGGCCGGGGTGCACGACAGCGCCCGCTACACCTCCCATGTGCTGATGGCCACCGATGACAGCTGCATCGACGGCTACCGCCGACTGGCCGACACCTGCCATGCCCACGGCACCGTGGTGCTGTCGCAGATCTTCCATCCGGGGCGGGAAATCATGGAGTCGGCCGACGGCCTGCTGGCGGTGGCCTACTCGGCGTCCGGGGTGCCCAACGAGCGGTTCCGGGTGATGCCGCGTGCGCTTGACCAGGCGATGATCGACGAGATTGTGGCGGGCTACGGTGCGGCGGCGAGGCGCCTGCATCAGGCGGGGATTGACGGCGTGGAAGTGGTCGCCAGCCATGGTTATCTGCCGGCGCAATTTCTTAATCCACGGGTGAATCGCCGCACCGATGGCTACAACGGCGAGCTTGAACAACGCCTGCGCTTCCTGCGGGAAATCATCGCGGCGGTGCGGGCCGCAACCGACGAACAGTTCATCATCGGCCTGCGCATTTCTGCCGATGAACGCGACCCCGAAGGCTTGACCGAAGAGGACTCCCTGACCGCCGTGCAACAGCTGCAATCCGCGCTGGACTATGTGCACATCGTCGCCGGCACCTCGGCCTCCCTCGGCGGCGCAATCCATATCGTCCCGCCCATGGCCATCGCCCCGGCGTACCTGGCGGCAGAAGCCGCGACGTTCAAGGCCAGCCTGTCGATTCCACTGTTCGTCACCGGCCGCATCAACCAGCCCCAGGAGGCCGAACTGATGCTGCAACGGGGCCAGGCCGATGTGTGCGGCATGACCCGCGCGCTGATCTGCGACCCACGAATGCCGACCAAAACCTCAAGCGGCCATGCCGAGGATGTGCGGGCGTGCATCGCCTGCAATCAGGCGTGTATCGGCCACTTCCACAAGGGCTTGCCCATCTCCTGCATCCAGCACCCGGAGACCGGCCGCGAATTGCAATTCGGCCAGTTGCAACCGGCACTGCAACGCAAGCGGATCATGGTGGTCGGTGGCGGCCCGGCGGGGATGAAAGCGGCTGCGGTGGCGGCGCAACGCGGGCACGAGGTGACCCTGTATGAAGCCAGTGCCCAACTGGGCGGCCAGGTGCTGCTCGCGCAGTTGCTGCCACGGCGCAGCGAGTTCGGCGGCGCCAGTACCAACCTGCAGCGCGAGATGGAACTGGCCCGCGTGCGGGTGATGCGCAACACCCGCGTCGACCGTGGGTTGGTGGAGCGCGAACAACCTGATCGGGTGATTATCGCCACCGGTGCCGAACCCTATTGGCCCGCCTTCGAGCGCGGCGGCGAATTGCAGGTGGTGGATGCCTGGCAAGTGCTGCGCGATGAGGTTCCGCTGGGCCGTTCGGTGGTGGTGGTGGATTGGCGTTGCGACTGGATCGGGCCGGGCATCGCCGAGCGCCTGACCCGCGCCGGCCATCAGGTGCAACTGGCGGTGAACGGCACCCATTGCGGGGAAAACCTGCCGCTGTACGTGCGTGACCAACTGGCCGGTGAACTGCATCGGCTGGGCATCCCGATCATCCCCTACGCCCGGTTGTACGGCTGCGACGACACCACCGTCTACCTGCAACACACCGCCAGCGGCGAGCCGATGTTGCTGGAAAATATCGACACCCTGGTGTTGTGCCAGGGCCACCAGCCGGTGGACACTCTGGGCGCAGAACTGGAAGGCCTGGTGGCGTTCACGCGCATCGGCGATTGCCTGGCGCCGCGTACCGCCGAAGAGGCGATTTATGAAGGATTGAAGGTAGCGTGGGACATTTGAACGACCAACCACCCCAGCTGTTTCTCGGCACGCGCATCCGTGGCTTGCGCAAGGCCCGCGGCATGACCCTCACGGCGCTGGCTGAACTCAGTGAACTGACCGCCGGCTACATCAGCCAATTGGAAAGGAACCTCGCGTACCCGTCGATTCCGGCACTGTTCAATATCGCCCGCAGCCTGGGGGTGACGATACAGTGGTTTTTTGCCAGTGAAACCACCCCGGCAGCGGAGGATGAAGGTTTTGTGGTGCGCAAGAACAATCGGCAGAGCATTCATTACGAAGACGGCATCGTCGACCAGTTGCTGACGCCCCTGCCCAATCATCAATTGGAAATGCTGCATTCGCGCTTTCCTCCGGGCAGCTACAGCCAGCAGAGCTATAGCCATGAGGGTGAAGAAGCGGGTTATGTGCTGAGTGGGAAATTCGAGCTGTGGGTGGGTGAGCGGCACTTCCAGCTGGATGAAGGGGACAGTTTCAGCTTCCCCAGCAGTGAGCCCCATCGGTATGGCAACCCAGGGAAAGTGGATGCGGTAGTGATCTGGGTGATTACGCCGCCGACGTTTTAGACCGCTGGAGCAACTGAGGACGTTTCCTACGATACGTGGAGAATTCTGAATGGGGGCCATCAGTAGTCTGTAAAAACGACTCTTGCTATAAAACCGACTACTTCTTTTCGAGGGTGCCGGTCATGTTTGAGTCGTTTGCGTGGTTCAAGAAACCCACTGAGGAAGATCTGGAAAATATCAGGGCTATCAAGCGATACAAAACCATGAGGATAGTGGGTGACTGGGGCATTGCGGTTGATCCTGAAGAAATTGCCAATTCGCCCGAATTCAAGGAGCACAAGCGCAAGATACGTGAGCTGATATTCAAATAACCCATGGGACTACTACTGATACTGCCATTGCTGGTGAGTGGCTATCTGGTGTGCCTGAAACACCCGGGCCATTACTGCCGCCTTCACCGCTTTGAGGGCCAGTTACTCTATCTACAGGTCGCAAGATTAGGCTGGACCTGCCTCGTACTGTCATTCGTACTGACTACCCTGATTCTTTGCCTGTCGAAACAGCCGCTGCAACTGGCTGGTCAGGCAATCCCAATTGATTACAGTGCTTATCTGGGCAAGCTGCTGGTAGAGCTGGATATTGCCACCGAGAGAAATCATGGCCTCTGGGTATTTTTGCTCCAGGTAGGCCTGACAGCCATGATTATTCCCTACTGCTGGGCCCGATTATTTGTGCGTTGGCGTCTGCGGCGACTGCAACTTGCTTCAGAGGAGGAACTGAACCAGCAATTGATGCTTGAGCTTCTAACGGGCCGCCCCCTCAGAACACTGCTCAGGGAGTCTATTGCGCGCGGCTCTCAATGTATGTTCACGCTGAACGATCGAAACGTTTATGTGGGCGTCGTTTCGTCCATCTGCGAGCCAAATGAGTCCGAAGGTATAGATCACGCCTTCAGTCTGATTCCGACCTGTAGCGGGTATCGAGACAAGGACACCCTGGAAATCGTCCTCAATACTGAATACCCGGATGCGTCAGACGCCATTTCCATCATGCTGCTCCAAGAAGCGGTGGTATCAGCGACCTGCTTTGACCCTGCGACGTGGATGTCTTTCCAATCCCGCACAAGGGCAAAACCCCAGCCTATCCGGAGCTATCGTCGTACGTCGGCACACAAGAAAAAGACCCCAGGCGCCTGTGCCTGAGGCCCTCCTGCCGAGCAGTACAACTTCCAGCCATATCCCGTATCTACCCACCGGTCTCAGTGCACACAAAAACGCAACACTGAACTGCACCGATTGTGATGGCCGCGCCACACTCGGGTTTATATAGTCAGCCCTACTGCAACCCGCCATGAGCCACCCGGCCCATCCCAAGGAAGCGTTCGATGACTGACCTGCACACCCTTACGGCCGCCGAACTGCTGGCGCAATTCGCCAGCCGGCAACTCGCGCCCATCGACTATTACGACCAGCTCCTGGCCCATATCGACCGCTGGGAGCCGCGGATCAACGCGCTCTACGCCTTCGACCCGCAACAGGTACGCCAGCAGGCCCAGGCCTCCACCGAACGCTGGAACAAGGGCCAACCCAACGGCGCTCTCGACGGCATACCGGTGACCCTCAAGGAATTGATCGCCACCGAAGGCGTGCCCATTCCCCTCGGCAGCGCCGCCACCCGCCTGACCCCGGCCCTCAAGGACGCACCACCCGCCGCCCGTATGCGTGAAGCCGGCGCAATCATCCTGGCCAAGACCACCAATCCGGATTTCGGCATGCTGTCTTCCGGGCTGTCGAGCTTCCATGGCGTCACCCGCAACCCCTGGAACACCGCCAACAACACCGGCGGCTCCAGCTCCGGTGCTGCGGCAGCGGCCGCCGCCGGTTACGGCCCGCTGCACGTGGGCACCGACATCGGTGGCTCGGTGCGCCTGCCCGCCGCCTGGTGTGGCCTGGTGGGATTCAAGCCGACCCTGGGGCGCATCCCCATCGACCCGTACTACACCGGCCGCGCCGCCGGCCCCATGACTCGTACCGTCGACGACTGCGTGCTGCTGATGCAACACCTGGCCCGCCCCGATGCCCGCGACGCCACCAGCCTGCCGCCGCTCACCACTGCGTGGAGCAACCAGCCGCTGTCGGTGAAAGGCCTGCGCGTGGGCCTGATGCTCGAGCCCGGGGTGGGCATGCAGCCGGAAGGCTTCGTGTGTGAAGCCGTGGAGCAAGCCGCGCGGCTGTTCGAAGCCCATGGCGCCAAGGTCACGTTGATCCCGCCGATCATGGACCGTGCACAACTCGACGGCCTCGACCACTTCTGGCGCGCCCGTCAGTGGGGCGACCTGTCGGCGTTGAGCAGCGAACAGTTCGACAAGGTCTTGCCGTACATTCGCGACTGGGCCGCGCCGGGCGCCGAAATCAGTGGTGTACAGGCCGTGAAGGGCTTCAACCAGACCTTCGAAATGCGCCGCCGCGCCGCCCAGGTGTTCACCGAACTCGACCTGGTGCTCTCCCCCACCAACCAGGTCAACGCCTTCCCGGCCGAGTGGCCGTCACCGAGCAACGACCCGCAATTGCCGTTCGAGCACATCGTGTTCACGGTGCCCTGGAACATGGGCGAACAACCGGCGCTGTCGATCAACTGCGGTTTCGCCGCCGATGGCATGCCCATCGGCCTGCAGATGATCGCCCCGCGCTTTGCCGATCAATGGCTGCTGCAAATCGCTAAAACCTACGAGAGCTGGCGTGGCGCAATCCACCACTGGCCGAATCCTTCCTGACTTTGACGCTGTAAGAACTGCCCACCCACACGCCAGCTCCGGGCCACACCGGCCGGGAGCTCGGACGACCTATAACTAAAATCGAGGGGCTGGTATGCACACTGAGCAATTGACACGATCCGATCCTGATCACGCACCCGAAACACCGTCCCCGGACGCCGGCAAAAAGAGCATCTTCGCCGTGGTCCTGGGTAACGCCGTGGAGTTTTTCGACTTTGGTGTGTACGCAACCTTTGCGGTGATGATCGGCCACACGTTTTTCCCATCCGACAGCGCCTTCGTCAGCTTGATGCTGTCGGTCACCGCGTTCGGTATCGGCTTTATCGTCAGGCCTTTGGGCGCGGTGTTGATCGGCGCCTACGCCGACCGCGTCGGGCGCAAACCAGCGATGCTGCTGACCCTGGTGATGATGGCAGTGGGCACCGGCAGTATCGCGATACTGCCCGGCTACGAGACCATCGGCATCGCCGCGCCGATCCTGCTGGTGGTCACCCGCATGATCCAGGGCCTGGCCTGGGGCGGTGAAGCCGGCCCCGCCACCACCTACATCCTGGAAGCTGCGCCGCCTCACAAACGCGGGACCTATGCCTGCTGGCAGGTGGTCGCCCAGGGCGTCGCGGCCATGGTGGCCGGGCTGGTGGGTTTCACCCTGACCAAGGTCATGTCCCCGGAAGACCTCAACAGCTGGGGTTGGCGCGTGCCGTTCGTGTTCGGCCTGCTGGTGCTGCCGATCGGCATCTACATCCGCCGCAACCTCGCCGAAACCTTTCACGGCCACGGCGAAAAGACCAGCACCGGCGACCTGGTGCGGGAAGTCTGCGGCAAACACCGGCGGGCACTGGTGCTGGGACTGCTGATCCTTTCCGGCAGCACCATCACCCAATACTTCCTCAACTACATGACCACCTTCGCCCTTACCGAGCTGAAGCTGCCCACCAGCATCTCCATGCTCTCGACCCTGGTGGCCGGTGCCGCCATGGCCGTGTGCGCGGTGGCCGGCGGCATGCTCTGCGACCGCTTCGGGCGCCGGATGATCCTGATGACACCCCGGGTGGTGTTGCTGTTGATCCTGTTCCCGGCCTTGCAACTGATGACCGAGCATCCAAGCCCGGCGACTTTCCTGCTGACCCTCGCAGTACTCTCGGGCCTGCACGGCATGAGCGGCGCGGCGTTGATCGTGCTGCTGGTGGAAAGCTTCCCGAAATCCGTGCGCTCCACCGGTTTCTCCATCGTCTACGCCTTCGGTGTGGCGGCGTTTGGCGGCACCGCGCAAATCATCATCACCTGGCTGATCGGCACCACGGGCGATCCGATGTCGCCGGTCTGGTACCTGCTGATCGCCAACCTGGTATGCCTCACCGCTGCCTGGTTCGCCAAGGAAACCCGCCCGCCGCTGCCCGGCAGCCCGGCCCGCGAAACCCGGCTCACAGAAGCCACGGTTCGCTGATACACGCTTCCCACTGTCCCGCGTCTTTTCGCCACCGACCGGCAGCGCCTGAGGGCCTGCCGGGACGGTCGCCTTACGTCTGATTTGTATGGGGATTTACCATGTATCCACGTCTTTTGCTGGCCGTCACTCTGGCGTCCAGCACCCAGGCTTTTGCCCAGGACAACGCTCAAGCCAGCGCACCGGGCTTCCTCGAAGGCAGCACCCTGGACCTGAACCTGCGTCACTACTATTCCAACCAGCACACCCAACGCACCACTCACCTGAGCATCAAGAAAGCCGGCGGCATCGAGCCCACCCGCGTGCGGGAAACCTGGGTACAGACCAGCATGCTCAAGTACAGCTCCGGCTATACCCAGGGCCTGATTGGTGTGGGGGTGGACGCGGGGATCTTCAGCGCGGTCAACCTGGAACGCGGCCACGGCAAGGTGGCCAATGGCGGCGACCGGGTGCTGGTGGACGGTGACGGCGACGCGATTCCTACCTGGAGCCGCCTGGGCGTGGGCGATGTGCGTTTTCGCCTGTCGAGCACCGAGATCAAGGCCGGCCGGCTGATGACCGACAACCCGATCCTGCGCTACAAGGACAACCGCGCCCTGCCCTCCAGCTTCCAGGGCGTGGGCCTGTTCAGCAACGAATTCGACTGGCTGTCGGTGCAGGGTGGCAGCTTCGAACGGGCGATCCCCCGCACCGGCACAGGCGCCGAAAAACTCACCACCACCTTCGGCAACCGCGCCTACACCGGTGCGCGCATCAGTTACCTGGGGGCCACGGTCAAGCCGGGTTACGGGCTGGAAGCCAGCGTCTACGCCTCACGCTTCGAAGACATGTGGGACCAGACCTACGTCGGCCTGACCCACCGTATCGGCGACAAAAGCGACGTGGCCCTGAAGACCGCCTTCAACTACTACCACACCAGCGATTCGGGCGACAAAAACCTCGGTTACATCGACAACAACGCCGCCAGCCTGGCCTTCACCGCCACGCACCTGGCCCACAGCCTGACCCTGGCCTGGCAGCAAGTGTTCGGCAACGAGTACTTCGACTACGTATGGGAGTCCACCGGCAACTACATGGCCAACTCGCTGTACTCGGACTACAACGGCCCCAACGAAAAATCCTGGCAACTGCGCTACGACCTGGACTTCGCCGCCTACGGCGTGCCCGGCCTCACCGCCAGCCTGTGGCACGCCAAGGGCTGGGACATCGACGGCACCCACTACGACGGCGACCGCAACGGCCACAACACCGGCTACAACGTGCGCAGCCTGGATGGCGCCAAGCACAACGAAAACGGCTTGATGCTGGCGTACGTGATCCAGTCGGGCACCCTCAAGAACACCGTGCTGCGCACCATCGTTTACAACCACCGCGCCAGCGGCGGGCAGATCGACGGCAGCTACGACGAGTTCCGCCTGGTCGCCAACGTGCCGATCAATATCTTCTGAGGCTCAGTTCAACGAACAACGCTGCATCGCCCCCGCCAGCATCTCCTGGCACTTGAGCACCGCCACCGAACGGGGGCGGTTGCGGTATACGCAGAGGTCGATGCGGATGCGGCCGAGGTCTTCATCGGCGATCGGCACGGCGACCAGGCCGTCACCCAGGTCCCGCACGTCTGCCTCTACCTGGGGCAAAATCAGCACGGCTGCCCGTTGTCGGGCCAGGCTCTTCTGCACTTCCAGGGAGCTGGTGGTGAACACTGGCTCGAGGGTCACTCCGCGTTTTTTCGCGGCCACTTCCAGGGCCTGGCGCACGCCGTAGGCCGAGTCGGGAATCGCCAGGGGCTGGCCTTCCAGTTCGCTCAATTCGATGCTTTCGCGCTGGGCGAAGGGGTGTTCGGCGCTGACCAGTACCCGGTGCCATAACTGGCAGTGGGCGGTGACTTCGACGTCGGCGCGCTCTTGCAGGTAGAAGGCCAGGCCCAGGTCGGCTTCGCCGCTGCACAGGGCGTCGAGGGTGGCGGAGGCGCTGGCGATCACGATGTTGAAGGTGACTTTGGGGTGAGCGCGGTAGAAGGTGGCGAGTACCGGGGCGAGCACGGTGGAAACGATACTTTCTGACACATGGATGCTGATGTTACCGGCCACCTGGCTTTGGCGGCTGGCGATGACCTCGCGTACCTGGTCGAGGCCGCGCAGGGTTGAGGTGACTTGTTCGGCGAGGCATTCGCCCTCGGCGGTGAGGCGGATGCCTCGGGGGCCGCGCTCAATCAGGGCGGCGCCGAAGAAGTGTTCCAGGTGTTCGATCTGGCGGCTTACGGCGGTTGGGGTGACGTATAGACGCTCCGCCGCTTTACGCAACGAAGCGCAGCGGGCGACCTCGTGGAAATAGCGCAAGGCGCGTAGTTGCATGGCGGGGTGCTCCTTTTTTGGGGGCTGGGGGTGGGGGGCAGGCAATTACTGCGCCATGCATGTGTACATATCCGTTTCTTCGGTAACGGCCGCCTATGGTTTCGCTCTTACAGCGAGTCACTTTGCAAAAGCGGCAAAGTAACCAAAACGCTCTGCCCCGCCTGTCGGCACCTCGCCTAGGCTCGGTGTTCCCTCACTCCGGGCTGAGTGGGGCAGTCAGATCAAGAGCAAGATCAAGATCAACAGCACGGCGGCCTGAAAGCCGACCTGAGTGGTAAAAGCAAAGGCAAAAGCCGCTTTTCTGTAGGAGCTGGCTTGCCTGCGATGCAGACAACTCGGAACATCAGATACACCGAGGTGATGCCATCGCAGGCAAACCAGCTCCTACAGTGGACCGTGCCCGCTTTGGATTTTGATGTTGCCTTTGCTTCACCACACTCAAGCCGGCCTGTAGGCCGCTGTGCACTTGATCTGCTTTTGATCTTGATCTTAGGCGCCCCGTTAAACCACGCTGGCACACCGAGCCCTAGCGAGGTGCCGAGTGGTGGGGCAAGAGCGTTTTGCTTACTTTTGCGCTCTTCAAAAGTGAGCCGCTGTAAGAGCGGAACCAATACCAGCCATCACCTAAATAACGGATATACACACCCACCCCATTTACGACCCATCCAAACCAAAAACGACCCCCTCCGTTGACGCCCCACCCCAAACCCCTATTAAGTACTATTAATGCGCATTAATAGGATCAATCAACCGCCATGCTAAGCCGCCCGTTGCGCCGCAAACGCCAGAAGCTCTCCGACGTGATCGTCGAGTCGGTCAAGCGCTCCATCGTCACCGATGCCCTCAAACCCGGCGACCGCTTGCCCACCGAACGCGAGCTGATGGAAAGCTTCCAGTGCTCCAAAGGCTCCGCCCGCGAAGCCCTCAAGGCCCTGGAAGTCGAAGGCCTGGTCAACACCCGCACCGGCCCCAGCGGCGGCGCCTACCTCAACCAGGCCGGCACCGAACCCGCCAGCCGCGCCCTGCGCAACTACCTGCACTTCCAGCACCTGGACGGCGAACAGGTCTACCAACTGCGCAAGGTCATCGAAGTCGAACTCGCCGTCTCCGTGCTGGGCCGCCTGAGCGAAGACGACTACCGCGCCCTTCAGGACAACGTCGACTTTTGCAGCGCCCCCGAAGACAGCGAAGCCGGCCAACGCGAACAACGCATCGCCGAACTGGAATTCCACAACCTGCTGGCCAAGGCCTGCCCCAACCCGCTGCTGAGCTTCATGGCGCAATTCCTCAACGACTTGTTGCGCGACCTGGTTGTCCTGAAAAAAGCCTACAAACCCAAGCGCAAACAATTCGACGCCGCCAACCTCGACTACCACAAGCAACTGCTGATCGCCTTCCGCGCCGAGGATGAAGCCAGCGTGCGCAGTCTGATGCACGAACACATGTGCGACGCCGAACACCACATGACCGCACTGGAAGGTGAAGTCAGCCCGCACTTTCTACTGGAGTTCGATCACACCCACTGACACCCCCAAAAATCCAAATAAAAGGCCTGCCCACAGGCCGTGCTCCACCGTATCGCCATTGCCACTCCTGCCAATAACTAATCCAGGGAGTCACCCCATGCAGCGTCGTACGTTGTTGAAAGCCAGTCTCACCGCCGCAGCCGCCCTCAGCCTTCCGCTGGGTGTGCGCTCGGCATTCGCCGCCGAGCCCTTTACCTTTTACGGCCTCAAGTCCATGTCTGGCGCCTTTGCCAGCTATGGCAAATTTGCCGACATGGGTTCACGCCTCGCGGTGGAACAACACCCCGAGGTGCTCGGTCGCCCGCTGAACTACAAGGTGATCGACACCGAAGGCAACGCCGGCAAGGCGGTGCGCAAGGTCCAGGAAGCGATCCAGCAGGACGGCGCACGCTTCTTCCAGGGCTGCACCTTGTCGTCTTCGGCACTCGCCGTCGCCAAGGAAGTGAGCAAGGCCGGCGGCGTGTTCATGACCCCGGTGGGCGCCGATGAAGTCACTGGCAAGGACTGCAACAGCGCCACCTTCCGCTGGTCGGTACCTACCTACGGTGCGATTCGCGAAACCCTCGTGCCGCTGATCAAATTGCTGCCCGACGCCAAGCGCTGGTACACCATCACTCCGCAATACGTGTTCGGCGAAGCCTTGCTAGAGGGCGCCAAATCGGTGCTGGCCGAACATGGCCTGGAGCACGCCGGCAACAGCTACCACTCGCTGCAGGAACAGGAATTTTCCGGCTACCTGACCAATGCCATCGCTGCCAAACCCGACGTGCTGGTGCTGCTGAACTTCGGCAGCCAGTCGTCCAACACCCTGCGCCAGGCGGTGAACTTCGGCATCAAGGAGCGCATGAAAGTGCTGCTGGTGTGGTCCGCCGGCCTCGATCAGTTCCAGGAGCTGGGCAGCGATGTGCTGGAAGGCGTGTACCTCGGCGCGCAGTATTGGCATCAGGTCGACACCCCGCTCAACCGCGACCTGGTGAAACTGACCAAGGCCAAGTACGGAATCAACCCCACCTACCCGCTGGCCGCTGACTACATCAGCACCAAGGTCATGCTCGAAACCATCATCTCCACCGGCAGCTTCGACGGACCGACCGTAGCCAAGGCCATGCAGGGCCTGAGCTACGAAGGCCCCACCGGCAAGGAATCGATCCGCGCCGGCGACCATCAGGTAATCAAGGATTACTACCTGCTGGTGGGCAAGGCCGCGGGCGACATGGCCGACAAGGACGACCTGGCCAAGGTGCTCAGCTCCGGCCAGTCGTTCCCGCCGGTGGAAGCCACGGGCTGTGTGCTCGGCTGATCCGCTGAAAATCTACTGGTGACACTGCGCAGGGTCGCTCACGCGGCCGCCTGCCGAGGGTTCCTGCATGCTTAATCTTTACCTGTTCCAGATTCTCAACGGCCTGGGCCTTGGGATGATCTACTTCCTGATCGCGGTCGGCTTGACGATCATTTTCGGCCTGCTGAACTTCGTCAATTTCGCCCACGGTGCGTTCTTTTTACTGGGGGCCTACATCTGCTACACCGCCGTCAGCCTCACCGGCAGTTTCTGGCTGGCACTGCTGATCGCACCACTGGTGGTGGCCGCGCTGGCCTGGGTGATCGAGCGATTATTGATCCAGCGGATTTATCACTTGCCGCACATGTTCCAGATCCTGGTGACCCTGGGGATCGCCCTGATCATCCAGGAAGCCAGCGTGATGATCTGGGGCCCGGTGGGCAAAAGCGTCGCCGTGCCGGAGTTGCTGCGCGGGGTGCTGGTGGTGGGTGATTTCGTCTACCCCTACTACCGCCTGTTCCTGATCGTATTCTCCGGCCTCGTCGGCCTCGGCCTATGGCTGCTGCTGGAGCGCACGCGCTTCGGTGCCCTGGTGCGGGCCGGCAGTGAAAGCACTGAAACCGTGTCCCTGCTGGGCACCAACATCTTTCGCCTGTTCTCCATGACCTTTGCCCTCGGCGTGGCCCTGGCCGGCGTCGCCGGTGTGCTGTTCGCCCCGTTGCGCGGTGCCCAACCCTTTGTCGGTCCGGAAATCCTTGGCGTGGCCTTCGTGGTGGTGGTGATCGGCGGCATGGGTTCCTTCAGCGGTGCACTGGTCGGCGGCCTGCTGGTCGGCGTGGTGCAAAGCCTGATGACCACACTCTGGCCCCAGGGCGCGAGCCTGATGATCTACGGTGCGATGGCCGTGGTGATCCTGGTGCGTCCTTACGGCCTGTTCGGGAGAGCCTGACATGAGCGAGAAAAATCCCCTGCCGTTCGCCAAGACCCAGTCGCGCTACATGCTGCTGTTGGTGCTGGCGGTATTGATCGGCCTGCCGTTGATTCTGCCCTCGGCGACCCTGGCCACCGAGATCCTGATCTTTGCCATGGCCGCCCTCGCCTGCAACCTGTTGCTGGGTTACACCGGGCTGCTGTCATTCGGCCAAGGCATCTTCTTCGGGGCCGGCGCCTACTGCGCCGCGTTGTTGATGATTCATCTGCAACTCGGCTTGTTCAGCGCACTGCTGGGCGCCGCCGTCGCCGGTGGTTTCCTGGCGTTTCTGGTGGGCGCCCTGGCGATCCGCCGAACCGGCATTTACTTCGTGATGCTGACCCTGGCCTTCAGCCAGATGGCCTACTTCGTCGCCTACACCCTGAGCGACTGGACCGGCGGCGACAACGGCCTGCTCAGCGTGCCGCGCCCGGAAATCCGCATCGGTGACACGGTGCTGTTGTCCCTTACCGATGCCCGCGCGTTTTATGGTTTTGTCGCGGTGCTGTTCCTGCTGATCTTCATCGGCGCCCGCCGGGTGATCGCCTCGCCATTCGGCAGCACGCTGATGGCGATCCGCGAAAACGAAACCCGCGCTTCCGCCATCGGCTACGACACCCGTCACTTCAAGATCCTGGTGTTCGTGTTGTCCGGCGCCGTCACCGGGATCGCCGGGGCGCTGTACGCGATGCTGCTGCACTTTGTGCCGCTGTCGAATATCGACCTGGCGATGTCCGAGAACATCCTGATCATGACCATCGTCGGCGGTACCGGCTCGCTGTTCGGCTCCTTGCTCGGCGCCGGTTCCATCGTGCTGCTGGGGGACTTCCTCTCCGACCTGTGGCCGCGCTGGCTGATGCTGCTGGGGGTGATTCTGATCCTGGTGGTGATCTTCATGCGCGGCGGGTTGTGGGGCGGGTTGTCGACGCTGTTCGAACGTGTGCGCGGCAGCCGCAAGGCCGACGTTGTGACCAAGGAGAAGCTGTCATGAGCATCCTGTTGGAAACCAAGAACCTGGAACTGGCCTACGGTGCGTTCCACGCGGTGAACGGCGTCAACCTCAAGGTACAAGCCGGCACCATCCACACCATCATCGGACCCAACGGCGCCGGCAAGACCAGCCTGTTCCACTGCCTGACCGGCGAACGCCAGGCCACCGCCGGGGCGATTCATTTCGATGGCAAGAACCTGATGCGCAAGCCGGCCCACGGTCGCGTCGGCCTGGGCATGGCCCGTTCGTTCCAGCTCACCAGCCTGTTCCAGAACCTCAGCGTGCGCGAGAACCTGCGCCTGGCCGCCCAGGGCCGCGACGGCGCCCGCGCCCTGAACTTCTGGCGCCGGGTCGACAGCAAGCGCGAACACCTGGAGATGGCCGACCAGGTACTGGAACGCCTGCAACTCACCGCCCGCGCCGACACCCTGGCCGGCGAGCTGTCCCACGGCCAGCAGCGGGTGCTGGAAGTCGGTATGTCGATCTGTTCCAAACCCAAGCTGCTGATGCTCGACGAGCCGACCTCGGGCATGGGCATCGACGACATTCCGATCATGACCCAACTGATCAGCGACCTCGGCCGCGACCACACGGTGCTGTTGATCGAGCACAACATGAGCATCGTCATGTCCATCAGCCAACGCATCACCGTGATGAGCCACGGCCAGATCCTGGTGGAAGGCACACCGGAATTCGTGCGCGCCGACGAGCGCGTGCGCACCGCCTATTTGGGAGAAGCTGCCTGATGCTGACCGTCGACAATATCCATTCCTACTACGACAAGAGCCACGTCCTTGAAGGCGTGTCCCTGACCGTCAACCCCGGCGAACTGGTGACCCTGCTGGGCCGCAACGGCGCCGGCAAGACCACGACCTTGCGCAGCATCCTCGGGATCATCTGCCCGCGCCAGGGCCAGATTCACTTCAACGGCCAGCCGCTGGTGGGGCAGAAAATCTTCGAAATCGCGCGCCAGGGCCTGGCGCTGGTGCCGGAGAACCGCGGGATCTTCCGCCTGCTCACCGTCGAGGAAAACCTGCGCATCGCGGTGCGCAAGACCAGCCGCTGGCAGATGGAAGACGTGTACGGCATGTTCCCGCGCCTCAAGGAGCGCCGCAAAAACGCCGGCCACGCGCTGTCGGGCGGTGAGCAACAGATGCTCGCCATCGCCCGCGCCCTGCTCAACGATCCCAAGCTGCTGATCCTTGATGAGCCTACCGAAGGCCTAGCGCCGGTGATCGTCGACGAGCTGGTGAAGATCCTGCGCAAGGTCAAGGAAGACGGCCTGCCGGTGCTGCTGGTGGAACAGAACCTGATGGTCTGCGACAAGCTCGCCGACCGTCATTACGTCCTCGAACAGGGCCGCGTGGTGTACGAAGGCAGTGCCGAAGCCTTCCGCGCCGACCCGACGATCAAGAACCGTTACCTGGCCCTGAGTGCCTGACCGGAGACTGCTGATGAATAGTTTTGCGCAACCGCTCCAGAGCAATGCCCCGCTGATCAACCGCGAACGCCTGTGGCAATCGCTGATGGACCTCGCCCGCCTCGGCGCCACGCCCAAGGGCGGCGTGTGCCGCCTGGCCCTTACCGACCTCGACCGCCAGGCCCGCGACCTGTTTGTGCAATGGTGCGAGGCTGCCGGGTGCAGCGTCAGCGTCGACGCCATCGGCAATATCTTTGCCCGCCGCGCCGGGCGCAATCCGGCACTGGCGCCCGTGATGACCGGCAGCCATATCGACACCCAGCCTACCGGCGGCAAGTTCGATGGCTGCTATGGCGTGATGGCCGGCCTGGAAGTGATCCGCACACTCAACGATTTGAACCTTGAGACCGAAGCACCGATTGAAGTCGTGGTGTGGACCAACGAAGAAGGCTCGCGTTTCCCGCCGTGCATGATGGGGTCCGGGGTGTTCGCCGGTAAGTTCGACTTGCAGGAGACCCTCGACAAGCAGGACGAGCAAGGGTTGTCGGTGGGCGCCGAATTGCAGCGCATCGGCTATGCGGGTTCCCGCGCGGTACTGGGCCACCCGGTAGGCGCGTATTTCGAGGCGCATATCGAACAAGGCCCGGTGCTGGAAGACCAGGCCACCACCATTGGCGTGGTCATGGGCTGCCTGGGCCAGAAATGGTTCGACCTGACCCTCACCGGCGTCGAAGCTCACGCCGGCCCCACGCCGATGCGCCTGCGCAAGGATGCCCTGGTGGGCGCCGCGCAAGTGGTCAGCGCAGTGAACCGCATCGCCCACGAGCAACAACCCCACGCCTGCGGCACTGTCGGCTGCCTTAGCTTGCACCCCGGCTCGCGCAACGTGATTCCCGGCCAGGTGCACATGACCATCGACCTGCGCCATCTGCACGCCGACAAGCTGCAGGCCATGGTCGACGAAGTGCGCCAAGTGATCGAAGCCACCGCCGAGCAACACGGCTTGAGCTTTGAGCTGACCCCCACCGCCGACTTCCCGCCTCTGGACTTCAACCCCGCCTGCGTCAACGCGGTGCGCGACGGTGCAAGCGCCCTGGGCCTGAGCCATATGGACATCGTCAGCGGCGCCGGGCATGACGCGATCTTCGTCGCCGAACTGGGCCCGGCCGGGATGATTTTTGTGCCATGCGAAGGTGGCATCAGCCACAACGAAATCGAAAACGCCGCACCGGATGACCTGGCGGCGGGCTGCGCAGTGCTGCTGCGGGCCATGGTCAACGCGGCGCAAGGAGGTAAAGCGGCATGACGGATATCGCCAACCTGACAGCCGTTGAACTGCTGGCTCACTACCGGGATAAAAGCCTGTCGCCGGTGGAAGTCACCGAAGACGCCCTGCTGCGCATCGAACGCTATAACCCCGCGGTCAACGCCTACTGCCACGTCGACCCGGAAGGCGCCTTGAAGGCGGCCCGGGATTCGGAACAGCGCTGGCTCAAGGGCCAGCCATGCGGGGCGCTGGACGGGGTGCCGGCGTCCATCAAGGACCTGACGCAGACCATCGGCATGCCGACGCGCAAAGGCTCGCGCACCACATCTGCCGAAGGCCGGTGGGATGTGGATGCGCCCTTCTCGGCCTTTATGCGCAAGGCCGGCGCGGTGCTGCTGGGCAAGACCACCACACCGGAATTCGGCTGGAAAGGCGTCACCGATAATCCGCTGTATGGGATTACCCGCAACCCGTGGGACACCCGCATGACGGCGGGCGGTTCGTCGGGTGGTGCCGGTGCGGCGGCGGCCTTGAACCTGGGCGTGCTGCACCAGGGCAGCGATGCCGGTGGCTCGATCCGGATTCCCTGCGCGTTCACCGGCACTTTCGGCATCAAGCCGACCTTCGGTTATGTGCCGCAATGGCCGGCCAGTTCGATGACCATTCTGTCGCACCTGGGGCCGATGACCCGCACCGTGGAAGACTCGGTGCTGATGCTGCAAACCATCGCCCAGCCGGATGCGCGGGACGGTTTGATCGGCGCGCCACGGACCACGCCATGGTTGCACGCCGGGGCTGATTTGAAGGGCCTTCGCGTCGCTTATAGTCCCGCATTTGGCTACGTGGATGTGGACCCGCAAGTGGCCAAAGTCGTCGCCCGGGCGGTCGAAGGCCTGGTGCAGTTGGGGGCCCAGGTTGAACAGATTGATCCGGGGTTCAGCGATCCGCTGGAGGTGTTCAATACCCTGTGGTTTGCCGGTGCGGCGCGCCTGGCCGGGCCGTTGAGCGATGCCCAGCGGCAACTGATGGACCCGGGGTTGCTGCGCATTGCGCAACTGGGCGAGCAGATCAGCCTCAGCGACTACAGCGCCGCACTGGAAGCCCGGGCCGCCCTGGTGGCGCGCATGGCGGCGTTCCATGAGCATTACGATGTGCTGGTTTCGCCGATGATGCCGATCACCGCATTCGAGGCCGGGCACAACGTGCCGCCGGGTTCGGGCCTTGGGGAATGGATGGAGTGGACGCCGTTTACCTATCCCTTCAACCTGACCCAGCAACCGGCGGCGTCGGTGCCGTGCGGGTTGGCGGCGAACGGGTTGCCGGTGGGGTTGCATGTGGTGGGCGCGCGGTTTGCTGATCATCAGGTACTGAGGGTTTGCCAGGCGTATGCCAAGGCTTTCCCGACCGAGCATCTGCAAACACCCAAAACCCCAACCTGAAATACGATCACTGTGGGAGCTGGCTTGCCTGCGATAGCGGTGTATCAGTGCCACATGGGCGAGCTGAGCGACCGCCATCGCAGGCAAGCCAGCTCCCACATTTGATCGCACTCCGCTCCTGCATCGCTCTACAATGTCCCCCATTCACTCCCGGGGGTTTCATGGACATCGAACTGGCACGCACCTTCCTCGAAATCACCCGCTGCGGCAGCCTCGCTGCGGCGGCCGAGAAGCTGCACGTCACCCAGACGGCAATCACCGCCCGGGTCAAAAACCTCGAGAGCCAGCTCAACAGCACCCTGTTCGTACGCAACCGCGCCGGTGCCCGCCTGACCCCGGACGGCGAGGCCTTCGTGGTCTACGCCAACCAGCTGGTCCAGACCTGGGAAGCCGCCCGCCGCGACCTGCCACTGCCCGATGGTTACCGCAACGTGCTGCACATCGGCGGCGAAGTCAGCCTGTGCAATCCGTTGATGCTCGGCTGGGCCAAGGCCTTGCGCGAACACATTCCCGGCCATGCCTTGCGCACCGAGATTCGCGAAGGCGAATACCTGCTGCGCCAACTGGAACTCGGTGTGCTGGACGCCGCCCTGGTGTTCCAGCCGCAATACTGGCCGGGGTTGCAGGTGGAGCAGGTGCTGGAAGAAAAGTTGATCCTGGTGCAACTGGCCGCCCGGCCCGAGCCCTACGTGTACATCGACTGGGGCCAGGGCTTTCGCCAGCAACATGACGCAGCCCTGCCGGACAAGGCCCGCGCCGCCCTGAGTTTCAATCTCGGGCCGCTGGCGTTGCAGTACATCCTGGAGCATGGCGGCGCCGGCTATTTCCGCACGCGGGTGGTGCAGAGCTACCTGGACAGCGGCGTGATGCAGCGGGTGCCCAAGGCGCCGGAGTTCAGCTTCCCGACGTACCTGGTGTATTCCCGGGAGCGCGATTCGGCGGTTTTGCAGCAGGCGCTGGGGTTGCTTCGGGCGGTGGTGGAGGCGGAAAAGGATTGGTCGCAGCGCTGGGATCCGGTGATTTGATCCGGCACACATGTTAGCCTCCTACTGTTTTCTCCTGGTTGCCCCCTGCCGATGAACAAGAAAAAGTCCGTCACCATCAGCGACATCGCCAAACGGGTCAACATGACCACCATCACGGTGTCCCGGGCGCTGAGCAAACCTGACCTGGTGAAGCCCGCCACCCTGGCGCGGATTCTCGAGGTGGCGCGGGAGCTGGACTATGTGCCCAACGCCTTCGCCCGCGGGCTCAAGCGCAGCGAAAGCCTGATCATCGGCGTGATCACCGCCTCCGTCGACAACCCCTTCTACAGCGAAATGATCAAGGCGATTTCCCGCGAGGCGAAAAAGCACGGCTACACCATCATGCTGGTGGACACCGACGAGCTGGAAGAACTGGAAAGCAAGGCCGTCGACACCCTGCTGGGCTACCGCGTGGCGGGGATCATTTTGTCGCCGGTCTCCGACGAGCCCAGCTACCAGCCGGACTACCTGGAGCGCCTGGGCAACGGCAAGACCCCGGTGGTGCTGCTCGACCGCACGATCCACGACAGCCCGTTCAGCCGCGTGGTGCTGGACAACTACCACAGCGGCATCGAGGCGGCGCAGTACCTGGTGCGGCAAACCCCGAATCTCAAGCGCCTGCTGGTGCTGACCGGGCCCGAGCATTCGCGCATCACCATGGAACGCCTCAAGGGCCTCAAAGAAGTGCTGGCCGAACACCCGCAAGTGCACGTCGAAGTGTGCGCCGGCGACTACACGCTGATGCCCTCCTACCTGCACACCCTCGACTACCTGGCCGAGCACTCGGCGCCGGACGCGATCATGGGCTTCAACCAGTTGATCACCCTCGGCGCGCTGCGTGCGTTGCGCATGCACAACATCCCCCACGACAGCCTGACCATCTGCGGCATCGACCGCCTGCCCTTCGCCGATATCTTCGGCGTGCCGATTGCCTGCGTGGCCCACGATGCATCGCTGGCCGGCAGCAGCGCGGTGCGGCTGCTGCTGGACCGCCTCGAAGACCCACACAAGCCGCGGGACAAGGTGGTGATCGCCGGCAAACTGGAGAACGGCTAGCGGCTGGTGTAGCCACCGTCGATCGGCAGGCTGACGCCGCTGATCATGCTGGCGGCGTCGCTCAGCAGGAACAGCACCGGTAACGCCACCTCCGCCGTTTCGGCAAACCGCCCCAGGGGAATCGCCGCCAATGCCGGGTCGCGCTTGGCGGGCGCCGACCAGGCCATTTGCGCCATGGGCGTGAGGGTGACGGTGGGGTTGACGCTGTTGACGCGAATCCCGAAACGGCCCCATTCGGCGCATTGCACCCGGGTGATGGCGTCCAGCGCGGCCTTGGAGGCGCAGTAGCCGAGGTGATCGTCCAGCGCCACCAGTGAAGCCTGGCTGGACACGTTGACGATGCTGCCGGCAATCCTGGCTTCGATCATCGCAGCAGCGATACGGCTGGCGACCTGGGCCGCAGCGCGGGCGTTGACGTGCATCACCTGGTCGAAGGCTTCGGCGCTGATGGCGGCGGCGGGTTCCAGGCGGGAGATGCCGGCGCAGTTGACCAGGCCGTGCATCGGCGGCAGGCCTTGCAGGGCCAGGTCCAGGGCGGCGCTGTTGGCGATGTCCAGGCACAAGGTTTCGCAGCCGAGTTGGGCCAGGGCCTGGGCGTCGCGGCCCAGGGCGAAAACCTCGGCACCGCTGGCGATCAGTTGGAGAGCAATTTCCCGGCCGATGCCGCTGCTGGCGCCGGTGACGAGGATGCGCTGCTCGGAGAAGTCAAAAATAGCGTTCATGGCAACTATTCCAAAAGACAATGGAGATCCAATGTGGGAGCTGGCTTGCCTGCGATAGCGGTGGGTCATTTAGCCCACTTGGTACTGATGCACCGCCATCGCAGGCAAGCCAGCTCCCACATTTTTAATCGGTGCTCGCTTAAGCGTTTTGCAAGCTGTGCATCACCGGTTTCAAGGCCGGATACAGCGCCAGATAACTGGCAAACGCCCGGTCATACACCCCGACATTCCCCGCCTCCGGCTCCGCCCGCAGCTCCAGCTGCACCCAGCCCTTCTCCATCTCCCGGTCATCCACCAACCCCACCGCATGGGCCGCCAGCAACGCCGCGCCCAACGCCGCCTCCACCTCTTGCACGATGGTGTAGACCGGGTAATGGGTGATGTCCGCAATAATCTGCATCCACAAATCCGAATGGCTCGCCCCGCCCACCACAATCAGGCGTGGATCAAGGGAATGTGCCCCACGAGTCCCCGCCTCGATGTTGTGCCGCAGGGCAAAACTCACCCCTTCAAGCACCGCGCGGTACAGGTGGATACGGCTGTGATACAGGTTCAAGCCGACAAAACTGCCGCTGGCCCGGTCATCCCACACCGGGCTGCGTTCGCCCATGAGGTACGGCAGGAACAACAGCCCTTCACAGCCCGCCGGGATCTTCGCAGCGCTCTGCTCCAGCAGCCACAGGCTGTCCTGGCCCGTGTCCTTCGCCTGTTGCTCTTCGGCCTGGCAGAACTGTTCGCGGAACCAGCTCACCGACGCCCCGGCCGTGATCGCCCCACCGAAGATGTACAGGTCGCGGTGGCCGTTATAGACATGGGGCATGCTCACCAGGCCATGCCGCGCATCCACCTGCTGATTGAGATAACCCCAGCACATGCTGGTGCCGATCATCGCCACATGGTTGCCCGGCCGGGTCACCCCGGCGGCCAATGTGGCCATGGCCGCATCCACGCCCCCGGCCAGGATCGGCGTACCTGCCTGCAATCCCAGGCGCGGTGCCCAGGCCTCCAGCAAGCCGCCGACCACTTCACCGGAATACAGCAGACGCTCCGGCATCATCGCCAGGGGAATCTCCAGCGCCGCCAGCATCTCGGCCGACCAGCCCCGCTGCGCCACATCGTAGACGCCGCCGATATTGCCGGCGCTGCTGTGATCCACCGCCAACTCGCCGCTCAGGCACCAGTTGATGTAGCTGTTGGGCGGCAGCAGGTAGCGGGTGTTGGCCCACACCTGCGGCTGGTGCTGCTTGAGCCAGAGCATCTTGGTGAAGCCGTAGTAGCTGTCCACCGAGTTGCCGGTGACCGCAAACAGCCGCTCCAGGTCCACATGCTCGCGCACCCACTCCACCTGCTCGCCCGCGCGCCGGTCCATCCAGATCAGGCACGGGTGCAGCGGCGTCATCCGGGCGTCCACGGCAATCCCCGAGCCGCCGTACAGGCTGCTGATGCACAGCGCCTTGACCTGCTCTTTCGCCACGCCAGCCTTGGCCATGCACTGGGCGACGCACGCCTCCACCGCATCCAGCCAGACCTGCGGCCACTGCTCGGCCCAGCGCACTTTCGGGGTATCCACGCGATACCCCTGGCTGTGCTGGGCGATGATCGTACCGTCAGCGTCCACCAGCAGCGCCTTGGTGCTTTGCGTGCCGATGTCCACACCCATCACGTAGTTCATCTCAGACCACCGGCTTCAGCAGCACCTTGATCGACTTGGTCGAGTTGGCCAGCTCAAAGGCCTCGGCCCAGCTGTCCAGCCCGAAGTCATGGGTCACGATGCCCTTGGACGTCAGCAGGCCGCGCTCGAACAGGTCGATGGCCACCGGGTAGCAATACGGCCCCAGGTGCGCGCCGCGCACGTCCAGCTCCTTGCGGTCACCGATGATCGACCAGTCGGCGCTGGTCTCGGCGCCAAACACGCTGAACTCGACGAAACGCCCCAGCTTGCGGATCAACTCCAGGCCCTGGGTGACGCCCGCCGGCACGCCGGTGGTTTCGATGTACACGTCGCAGCCGTAGTTGTCGGTCAGGCCATTGATGATCTCCCGGGCGTTGTCCCGGGACGGGTTGATCACCACGTCGGCACCGAACTTTTTCGCCAGTTCCAGACGCTCGTCCACCATGTCGATCACCACCAGTTTCTTCGGCGTCTTCAGCGCCGCCACCTGCACCATGCACAGGCCCAGGGTGCCGGCACCGGCGATCACCAGCACGTCATCCAGCTGGATCTCACCGCGGTTGACGGTGTGAATCGCACAGGACATCGGCTCGATCAGCGCCGAGTCTTCCAGGGACACCGACTCCGGAATCTTGTGCACGATGGCCGTCTTGGGAATGCGCATGTACTGGGCCATGCCGCCTTCGGCGACTTCACGCTGGAAGCCGAAGATGTTGTGCACCTCGCACATCCAGTACTTGCCGGACTTGCAGAAGCGGCACTTGCCACACGGCACGATCTGCTCGGCGATCACCTTGTCGCCGACCTTCACGTCAAAATGCTCCTCGGCGCCCTCGCCCGCTTCCACCACGTAGCCGAAAAACTCGTGCCCCGGCACCACCGGCGCCTTGACCCACGGGTTGTCGCCGCCCCAGAACATCGCCGCGCCCGAGTGGCATTTGCAGTCACTGGCGCAGATGCCGCAGGCGGCGATACGAATCACCAGTTCATTGACCCGCGCCTGGGGTTTGCTGATGCGTTCCAGGCGGTAGTCTTTCGGGCCGTGGCAGACGACGGCTTGCATTTCGTTGTGCTTTTCCATGATGTGCGGACCTTTCTTGAGCATGAGAGAACCCATCGCGGCCGCCATGGCCGCGTGGAGATAACCGGTTTACTTGTGGCGCTGACGGCTGATGAAGATCGCCAGCAAAATGATCCCGCCCTTGATCACGCTCTGGACGTAGGGCGAGACCCCGAGCATGTTCAAGCCGTTGTTCAACACCCCCAGCAACATGGCGCCGAGCAAGGTGCCGACAATCACCCCGCGCCCGCCGGCAATCGAGGCGCCGCCCAGGACCACGGCGGCAATCGCGTCGAGTTCGAACGACACCCCGGCATTCGGCTGGCCGCTCATCAAGCGCGAGGTCAGCACCAGCCCGGCAATCGCGGCGGTGAACCCGCTGATGCCATACACCAGCAACTTGAAGCGCGCCGCCCGCACACCGGACAGGCGCACCGCTTCCTCGTTGCCGCCAATCGCGTAGATATAGCGGCCGATGCGCGTGTGTTGCAGCAGCACATAGGCCGCCAGATACGTCACCAGCATGATCAGGATCGGCACCGAAATGCCGAACAGGCTTTCGCGGCCAAAGAACCCGAACCACTCCGGTAGCCCGGAAATCGGGTAGCCGTCGGTGTACATCAGGCCGAACCCGCGAGCGATGCCCATGGTCGCCAGGGTCACGATGATCGGCGGCATGTGCAGGTAGGCAACGAACAACCCGTTGCCGATGCCGAAGGCCACGCCGATCATCATCCCGGCACCGATCGCCAGGCCCGGCGGCAAGCCCGCCACCATCAGGCCGGCGGTCAAGGTGCCGGACAAGGCCATCACCGGGCCCACCGACAAGTCGATGCCGCCGGTGAGAATCACGCAGGTCATGCCCACCGCGATAATCGCGTTGATCGACACCTGGCGCGCGATGTTCGACAGGTTGCTGGCGGTGAGGAAATTGTCGCTGGCGAAGATCATCACTAACGTCACCACCACCAGCCCCACAAAGGGATAAAACGCCGGCGAGCGAATCAACCGCGCCAGGTTCAGGCGCAGCCGGCCAGGCGTCACGGCATTAATGGACATATTCACTTGAGCCCCCTGTTGCATGGCGCATGACCTCTTGAGGATTGACGGCAGACGCTTCCAGTACCTTGACGATGGCGCCCTTGTGGAACACGGCGACGCGGTCGCACATGCCGATGACTTCCGGCAGCTCCGAGGAAATCATGATGATTGCGTAGCCTTGTTCAGTGAGGCTGCGCATCAGTGCGTAGATCTGCGCCTTGGCGCCGACGTCGATGCCACGGGTGGGTTCATCGAACACCAGCACGTCGCAGTGATGGTTGATCCAGCGGGCAATCACGACTTTCTGCTGGTTGCCGCCGCTGAGGTTGAACACCCGGCTCTCCCCGCTGGGGGCCTTGATCGAAAGCTGGCGCATCAGTGCTTCGACGCTGGCGCACTCCTTGTCCTTGTCGATCAGGCCGCTGGCGTTCTGGTATTTGGGCAGGTTGTTGAGGGAGATGTTTTCGCGAATGCTGAAATCGGTGATCAGCCCTTCGCTCTTTCGGCTTTCCGGCAGCAGGCCGATGCCGTGGGCCAAGGCCTGGGCCGGGTCGTCGAGGGTGACTTTTTCACCCCGCAGCCACACGTCTTTACTCACCGACGGCAGCGCGCCCATCATGCCCAGGGCCAATTCGGTACGCCCGGAACCCACCAGGCCGGCGAAGCCGAGAATCTCGCCCTTGTGCAATTCAAAGTGGTTGTGGGGGCCGTTGCGCACCAACTGGATGTCCTTGACCTCCAGCAACAGCGGCCCGCGTTCGGCGGTGGGTTTGGGCGGAAAGCTGCATTCCAGGCGGCGCCCCACCATCATTTCCACCAGGCGGTCGATATCACTGTCGGCCACATCGGTGACGCCCACATTGCCGCCGTCACGCAGCACGCTGATGCGGTCGCACACCTGGAAAATCTCTTCCAGGTGGTGGGAGATAAAAATCACCGCCACGCCCTGGCGCTTGAGTTCGCGCATGATCTCGAACAGCAGCTCGGCTTCACTGGGCGTGAGGGTGGCGGTGGGTTCGTCGAGCACCAACAGCCGCGCATCCAGGGCCAGGGCCTTGGCGATCTCGACGAACTGCTGCTCGGCCACGCTCAGGTGCTTGACCGCGCATTGCAGGTCGATGCTCACGCCAAGGCGCTTGAACAACGCCTCGCTCGCCTCGACCATTTCGCGCTTGCGCAACAGGCCAAAGCGGTTGCTCAGCTCATGGCCGAGGAAGATATTTTCCACCGCCGTGAGGTAGGGAATCAGGCTGAATTCCTGGAACACAATGCCGATACCGGCGGCAATCGCATCACCATAGGTCGCGAACTGCCGGGCCTGGCCGTCGATCAGGATCTGCCCTTCGTCCTGATGCTCTACCCCGCCCAGGATTTTCATCAGGGTCGATTTGCCTGCGCCGTTTTCCCCGAGCAAGGCATGAATCTCGCCGCGCTGTACTTCCAGGTTGATCGCCTTGAGGGCCTGCACCCCCGGGTAGCGCTTACAGATATTTTCCAGCTTCAGAAGACTGCTCATACCGCCGACCTCGCATTCAGATGGATGACCTGTGCCCCACGCCTGGCGTGGGGCCTGGGCGGTTTACCAGCTGAAATCCTTGGCCTTGGCCTGGTCGATCAGGGTGATGTCCACCGGGATCGTGGCCGGCACTTGCGAGCCCCACTTCTTGGCCAGGGCGATGCCCAGGGCCAGGCGGATCTGGTCACGCGGGTATTGCGCGGAAGTAGCGATGAATTTGCTGCCGGGCTTCTGGATCGCCTTGATTGCTTCCGGCGCGCCGTCGACGCTCACCAGTTTGACGTCCAGGCCGCTGGCTTCGATGGCCGAGAGCGCACCGAGGGAGCCGTTGTCGTTGACGCTGAAAATACCCTTGAGGGTGGGCTGGGCCTGCAGCATGTTTTCGGTGACGGTCAGCGCCTGGTCACGCTCCTGCTTGCCGTTCTGGATGCTCACGATCTTGATGTCCGGGTGCTTGGCCACGGCCTCTTTGCAACCGCGCACGCGTTCCAGGATCGGCACCACGGCGATGCCGTCGAGGATCGCGATATTGCCTTTGTCGCCGATGTTCTTGGCCAGGTATTCACAGGCCTGGAAGCCGGCGTCGAAGTTTTTCGAACCGACGAAGGAGTCCAGCGGGCCTTCGGCCTGGGCGTCGACTGCGACCACCACTACGCCGGCGGCGTGGGCGGACTTGACGGCGGACTGTACGCCAACGGAGTCGGTGGGGTTGATCAGCAGGATATCGATGCCCTTTTGCAGCATGTCTTCGACGTCGCTGACCTGCTTGGACACGTCGTGGCGGGCGTCGGTGATGATCAACTGCGCACCGATGGTCGCCCCGGCTTCCTGCAAGGCGTCTTTCATGGTGACGAAGTAAGGGTTGTTGATTTCCTGGAAGGACGCGCCGATGCGGATGGGCGCGGGTTTGGTGTCGGCGTACGCCAGGCCGACGGTGCCGAGATTGATGCCTAAAGCCAACAAACACAGGGTTTTCGGAAGCATTTTCATGGTTGAGATCTCTGTTTTGTTTTTATTTTTAGAGCAAATGTTATCGTTAACATTTTGCGAGAAACTAGCAAGGAAATGGGGCCGGTGCAAGAGGGAGTTGGAACTGCGGGGATTGTTTTTGACACAGAGGAACGAGCGGGCATGAGACCGCGATGGAAAAACTGAACGAGAGGAAAGACTTATGGGCGCTATCTTGGGGCTTTTGGGCCGTATTGCGATACCGATTTTGAAAGCCATTGGCTTGGGCGCGGTGAGCGGAGGTGCCGCCTATGGAGCGACCAAGGCGCTTGAGGCAACCCTCGAGGAGAAACCGGAAGCTGCCACGCGGGATGAACCGGTGAAAAAAAATGGCGACGTATTCACCCCTGCCGTCCAAAAGACCTTTGGCGAACGGACCGAGGTCCAGGGCAGCGCGAAACCGTCCATCGCTTCGACTGCCGCCCCGCTGCCCGAAAACCCGATAATCTCCAAGGCACCTCTCACGCCGCTGGCCCCCGTGTGATGTCACGTCGGGCTCGGTCCTGCTGGATCAAGCCCGACTTCGCAGCCACTGCATGAACCCCTTCTTGACCGGTACCACCGGCGCCTCCTGCGTCAAACTCTGAGCCGCATGCAAGCGGAAATCCAACAAACTCTTCATCGCCTCGCTGATGTCATGCCGAGCATCCAAACAAGGCTTCAGGTACTCCTTCTCAATCCGGTACAACGTGCAAAACGTCTTCGCCGAAAAGTCCGCCGGCACGCCCTGCTCCGACAGAATCCCCGCCTCGCCAATCACCTCCCCCGGCCCCATCCGCCCGGCTTCAAACTTGTGCCCGGCCTTGGTCAACATCACCGAAATCACCCCCGATTCGATGATAAACAAATGATCACTCACCTCCCCGGCCGGCAAAATCATCTCCCCGGCACGGAAGGTTTGCAGCGTCATGTTCTGGCTGAACGTCTCCTTCTCATCCTGACGCAACGTCGAGAAAATCGAAGAACTCTCCAACAACGCCCGCGCCCGTGACACCGCCACCGGCGCATTGCTCTCGGCCGCCGACAACAAACTGACCCCGGCCGCCTGCAAATGCCGGAACGCCAAATCATAAAGCTGATTACGCACCTCACGCTTGAGCGTCATCGCCGGCACAAACCCACTGATCTCATACTCCACGCCACCACTGGCCGAAGTCTTGAACGCCACACTCGGCGCCGGCTTCGCCAGCAGCGGCCGACACCCCTGCATCGCCCGCTCCAGCGCATCCAGCACGGTTTGCGGCCGCGCATGGGGACTGACTTGCAGGCTGACCGACAAGCCAAACATATCCGCCGGGCGCGAGAAGTTGATGATCTTGGCCTTGGCCGCCAATGAATTGGGCACCACCGCCAGGCTGCCCTGGGAGGTTTGCAGCTGGGTGGCACGCCAGTCGATATCGATCACCCGGCCTTCAGTGCCGTCAATAGAGATCCAGTCATCCAGTTGGTAGGGCTTGGTAGTGTTGAGGACAATGCCGGAAAACACATCGCTCAAGGTGCTTTGCAACGCCAGGCCGACGATGATCGCCACCGCACCGGAGGTGGCCAGCACGCCCTTGACCGGCAGGTCGAGCACGTAGGCCATGGCCGCGATGATCGCGATCAGGAAGATCACCGCACCCACCAGGTCCTGCAACAGCCGCCCGGTGTGGCCGACCCGCTGCATCATCACCGCGCCGAGCAATACCGTGAGGGTGCGCGCCGCAAACAGCCACCAGCCGATCTGGAACGCCGTGGCCGCCAGGTGCAGCGCCACATTGTCGCCATACGGCGCGACCTGCATCGGGTTCATGCCTTCGTTGAACAACACGGCGCTGAACACCGCGAAGATCACCACGCGCGCCACCAGCTTCCAATTGCCAAAATCGGCAGAGATCAGGCGCCACACGGCGATGTCGATCAGCACCAGCGCCAGGGCGCAGAACATCGGGTGATCGGAGATAAATGAGGGCATCCAGGCGACTCCAGGGCGAATGCCATGAAGATCGCATGAAATGAGAACGCCGCAAACAAAATGTGGGAGCTGGCTTGCCTGCGATGCAGGCACCTCGGCTTATCAGAGACACCGAGGTGATGCGATCGCAGGCAAGCCAGCGCCTACAGGGGGTCAGCGCTGCATCTGCCCGAATTGACCGGACTGATAGTCGGCAAACGCCTGGTGGATTTCCTGCTCGGTGTTCATCACGAACGGGCCGTGGCCGACGATCGGTTCGTCAATCGGTTCGCCGCTGAGCAGCAACACCATGGCGTCGTCGCTGGACTCCAGGCGCAGTTGCGTGCCATCGCGCTCAAACAGCGCCAACTGCCCTTCCCGCGCCACGTCGGTGTCGTTGATCCGCACCGAGCCGCGCAATACCACCAGCGCAGTGTTGCGCCCGGCGTGCAGGTCCAGCGTCACTTGGCTGCCGGCGTTGAGGCGCATGTCCCACACATCGATCGCCGTGAAGGTACGCGCCGGGCCCTTGACCCCGTCGAACTCACCGGCGATCAGGCGCAGGCTGCCCGCGTTGCCGGCCAGGGGCAGCGTGGGGATATCACCGTCGAGGATGGTCTGGTAACCGGCGTCGGTCATTTTGTCCTTGGCCGGCAGGTTGACCCACAACTGGACCATTTCCAGGGCGCCGCCACTGCGGGCGAACGCTTCGGAGTGAAACTCCTCGTGAATGATGCCCCTGGCCGCCGTCATCCATTGCACATCGCCCGGGCCAATGGTGCCGCCGGCACCGGTGGAATCCCGGTGCTCGACTTCGCCCTTGTAGACGATGGTCACGGTCTCAAAGCCGCGATGGGGGTGCTGGCCCACGCCGCGACGCTGTTCGGTCGGGGTAAAGGCCGCGGGACCTGCGTGATCCAGCAACAGGAACGGGCTGATCTGCTTGCCCATGGTGTCGTAGGAAAACAGCGTACGAACCGGAAAGCCGTCGCCGACCCAATGACCGCGCGGGCTGGTGTAGATGCCGATGATCTTTTTCATATGTGTCTCCAGTAATGGATACACCTTAAATCCGTTATCAATCTTGCGCTAGCCGGCAAAACCGGCCCTGATCGTCCCACCAGTGGAACGCCTGCCCGGGGGCTGGATTATTTTATATTTCAACCATAATATGGCGTTAAATATTACGACCGTAATTTTCACCCCGCCCCCACGGAGCCCGACATGAACCCTCTCCCCCTGCGTCTTCTCACGCCCCTGGCCTTGCTGGCCATACTCAGCGGCTGCAACAGCCAGGCCGACCCCGTTGCCGAAGCGCCCCCGCCCCGTCCCGTGTTGGCCGCCAAGGTCGAAGCCGCAGGCAGCCAGCAAAGCGCCTATACCGGCGTGGTGGCCGCGCGCACTGAAAGTGACCTGGGCTTCCGCGTCAGCGGCAAGGTGATCGAGCGCAAGGTGGATCCGGGCCAGCATGTGAGCCGTGGCGACACCTTGCTGGTGCTGGACATCGGCGACTTCGAACTGGCCCTGCGCTCGGCAAAAAACCGCGTCATCGCGGCCCAGGCGCAGTTGCGTCAACGTCGGGATGACGAAGCCCGCTACCAGCGCCTGGCCAACACCGGCGCAGTGTCGCGGCAGATTTTCGACCAGTCCGCCACCAACCTGCGGGTGGCCGAAGCTGAACTGGCCTCGGCGCAATCCGACGCCAGCCAGATCGAAAACCGCCGCACCTACTCGGTGCTCAGGGCCGACAGCGACGGCATCATCACCGACGTGCGGGTGGACCGCGGCCAAGTAGTGGCCGAGGGGCAAGTGGTGGCGCGCCTGGCCCACGACGGCGCCCGGGAAGCCATCGTCAACCTGCCGGAAAACCAGCGCGACCAGGCCTCGCAAAAAGCCTTGGCGTTCCCCTTCGGTGCGCCTGAACAGGCGGTGACCGCCACGTTGCGCGAACTGTCCGCCAGCGCCGACCCGACCACCCGCACCTACCGCGCGCGCTACGTATTGCACGGCCCCGTCGACCGCTTCGCCCTCGGCTCGACCATCACCGTGCGCCTGCAAGGAGATGGCCAGGCGCAACAGACCCGCGTGCCCATCGGCGCCTTGCAGGATGCCGGCAAAGGCACCGGTGTGTGGGTGATCGGCACCGATGACAAGGTCAGCTTCGCCCCGGTCAACGTCGCCAGCCTCGGCCAGGAGGATGCCCTGCTGAACAGCGGCGTAAGCCCGGGCCAAGTGGTGGTCGCCCTCGGCGCGCACCTGCTGCACAGCGGTGACGCGGTACGTCTGTTGCCGGCCCAGGTATTGGCCCTCAACCGTCGGCAGGAACCTTGAGAATGCGCGGTATCAACCTCTCCGAACTGGCGGTAAAACACCGTGCGGTCACGCTGTTCCTGATCATCGCGATCCTCGCCGCCGGGGTCTTTGCCTTTGGCAAACTGGGACGCGCCGAAGACCCATCCTTCACCGTCAAGGTCATGACCATCACCGCCGCCTGGCCCGGCGCCACCGCCCAGGAAATGCAGGAACAAGTGGCCGACCGCCTGGAAAAACGCCTGCAGGAACTGGACTACTACGACCGCGTCGAGACCATCGCCCAACCGGGTTTCGTCTCGATGCGCATGACGTACCTGGAGTCCACTCGCCCGAGCGAGATCCAGGACCTGTTCTACCAGACCCGCAAGAAGCTCAGCGACGAAGCCGCGAAGCTGCCCAAGGGCGTAATCGGGCCGTTTTTCAACGATGAATACTCCGATGTGTACTTCTCCCTGTACGCGTTGGAGGCCGAACACCTGCCCCACCGGCAACTGGTGCAAATGGCCGAGGACATGCGCCAGGGCCTGCTCAACCTGCCGGGGGTGAAGAAAGTGAATATCCTCGGCGAACAGGCGCAGCGCATCTTTGTCGAGTTCTCCTATGAACGCCTCGCCACCCTGGGCATCAAGCCCGAGCAGATTTTCGCCGCCCTCGCCGCCCAGAACGCCGTGGCGCCTTCGGGTTTTGTCGAAACCGCCGGCGCCCGTGCGTATATCCGTATCGACGGCGCCTTCGACAGCCTGGCGCTGATCGAAAACGTGCCGTTGGAAGCCAACGGCAAGCTGCTGCGCATCGCCGATGTGGCCACCGTCAGCCGGGGTTATGAAGACCCGCCCAGCTACCGCATCCGCCATCAGGGCGACCCGTCGCTGATGCTCGGGGTGATCATGGAGAAGCACTGGAACGGCCTGGAACTGGACAAGGCCCTCAAGGCCCAGGAGGCGAAAATCCAGGCCGACCTGCCGCTGGGGGTCAACTTCGCCAAGGTCTCCGACCAGGCGAAAAACATCAGCCTGGCGGTCAACGAGTTCATGCTGAAGTTCTTCGTCGCCCTCGCGGTGGTGATGGTGATCAGCCTGCTCGCCCTGGGGTTCCGTGTCGGGCTGGTGGTGGCCGCTGCCGTGCCGCTGACCTTGTCGATCGTGTTTGTGATCATGCTGATGACCGGCCGCGAATTCGACCGGGTGACCCTGGGCGCATTGATTATTTCCCTGGGCCTGCTGGTGGACGACGCGATCATTGCGATCGAGATGATGGTGGTCAAACTCGAGGAAGGTTTTGACCGGATTCACGCGGCCACTTTCGCCTGGAGCTCCACCGCCGCGCCGATGCTCACCGGCACCCTGGTGACGATTATCGGCTTCCTCCCGGTGGGTTTTGCCCGCTCGGGCGCCGGGGAATACGCGGGGAATATCTTCTGGATCGTCGGCTTTGCGCTGATTGCTTCGTGGCTGGTGGCGGTGGTGTTCACCCCGTACCTGGGGGTCAAGCTGTTGCCGCACATCAAGCCGGTTGCCGGCGGCCACGATGCGATTTATGCCGGCCGGTATTACCAGAAACTGCGCCACCTGGTGGACGCCTGCGTGCGCAACCGCTGGTGGGTCACCGGGCTGGTGGTGGCAGCCTTTGTGCTGTGTGGCCTGGGCATGGGCGTGGTGAAGAAGCAATTCTTTCCCAACTCCGACCGTTCCGAGCTGATTCTTGAGGTGTATATGCCGCCGGGCAGCGCCTTCAAAAGCACCGAGGCGGTGGCCGCGCAGGTGGAAAAAGCGCTGATGCAGGAGCCGCAAACCGTGATGGTCGACACCTACGTCGGCGGCGGTGCGCCACGGTTTTTCCTGTCGCTGAACCCGGAATTGCCAGACCCGGCCTTCGCCAAGCTGATCGTGCAGACCGCCGACGCCCACGCCCGGGACGCGCTGAAAAAACGCATGGATGAACGCATCGCGGCGGGTGAGTTTCCGTCGGCACGGGTGCGGGTTACCCAGTTGGTGTTCGGCCCGCCGGTGCCGTTCCCGGTGGTGTTTCGCGTGTCCGGTCCCGACCTGAATGTGCTGCGCGGCCTGTCTGAAGACGTGCGCCAGGTGGTCGCGGCCAACAAGCTCACCCGGGACAGTTTCCTCGACTGGGGCGAGCGTGCCAGCAGCTACCGCCTGGTGCTGGACCAAGACCGCCTGCGCCTGCTGGGCTTTACCCCCGACGGGGTGAAATCCCAGCTCAACGCCCTGCTCAGCGGCAACCCGATCACCGAAGTGCGCGAAGGCAATCGCACCGTTTCCGTGGTCGCCCGCTCCCAGGGCAGCCAGCGCGAAGACCTCGGCAACCTGGACAATATGACCCTGACCAACAGCGCCGGCGTGTCGGTGCCACTGGCCCAGGTCGGGCATTTCCAGGCGGTGATGGAAGAACCGATCCTCAAGCGTCGCAACCGCGCGCTGACCGTGGAAGTGCGGGCCGATATTGTCGACGGCACCCAGCCGCCGGATGTGGAAATGGCGGTGTACAAGGACCTGCAGCCGCTGATCGCCAAGCTGCCGGCCGGGTATCAGATCGTCATCGGCGGCCCGGTGGAAGAAAGCGCCAAGGCCAACGTCGCGCTGGCGGCGCTGTTCCCGATCATGATCCTGCTGACGTTGACCGTGATCATGTTCCAGGTGCGTTCGTTCGGGGTGATGTTCATGGTGTTTGCCACGGCGCCACTGGGGCTGATCGGCGCGGTGCCGACGTTGCTGCTGTTCAACCAACCGTTCGGGTTCAACGCGATATTGGGGCTGATCGGGATTGGCGGGATCCTGATGCGCAACACGCTGATCTTTACCGACCAGATTCGCCAGAACCAGGACCAGGGCATGGTGATTCGCGAAGCGATCATCGAGGCCACGGTGCGCCGGGCACGACCGGTGATCCTGACTGCGCTGGCGGCGGCGTTGGCGTTTATTCCGCTGACTTTATCGGTGTTCTGGTCGTCGCTGGCGTATGTGCTGATTGGCGGAGTGCTGGTGGGGACGGTATTGACGTTGCTGTTCTTGCCGGCGTTGTGCAGCTTGGTGCTGGGGCGGGAGAAGACGCGGGAAGTGGTGACAGCAAGCACCACCGCCGTCCTGTAGGAGCTGGC
>NZ_JAOTOA010000017.1:0-121063 GCF_036346535.1 Pseudomonas sp. Z18(2022) | reverse complement strand
GCTGTGGTCGAAAAAGCAGCGCAGTTCATTAAGCATGTTCAGGCCTCCATCGCATCGGGCGCTACCGCGTCTTGGGCGTCAATGAAATGCAGGATGACGCCCTCCTCGTCGCTGTAGCCCAAGGTCACGCTGCGGGTTTTCTGTCGGGCGGCCTGGCGTTGCAGCAACTGCTGGCTGAGCACCGGCAGGATCTGCTGGTTGAGCAGGCTGTCGATGTTGCGTGCGCCGGTGTCGGGCAACAGGCAAGCGGCTACCAACGCGTCGTTGAGGGCGGCATCGATCTGGCATTCCAGCCCGTAGTGACGCTGTAAACGCTTGGCCACCTTGGCGAGTTTGATCGCGACGATGCGCTGTAAGGCGTCGGCTGGCAGCGGGCGGTAGATCAGGGTCTGGAAACGGGCCAGCAAGGCCGGCTGAAAGTGTTCCCGCAGGATCGGGCGGAGTAATTCGTGCAGGGTGCTGTCGGGCGCAGCGGGGAACTCTTGCAGGCAGGCTTGCAGTTCATCGCTGCCGAGGTTGGAGGTCATGAGAATGACGGTGTTGCGAAAGTCGATTTCCCGTCCTTCGCCATCGCGCATGCAGCCCCGGTCGAAGACTTGGTAGAACAGGTTGAGGACGTCGCGGTGCGCCTTCTCTACTTCGTCGAGCAGCACCACGCTGTAGGGCCTTTGGCGCACGGCTTCGGTGAGCACACCGCCCTGGCCGTAACCGACGTAGCCCGGCGGCGAGCCCTTGAGCTGGCTGACGGTGTGGGCTTCCTGGTATTCCGAGAGGTTGAGGGTGATCAGCGACTTTTCCCCGCCAAATAGCTTGTCGGCCAGCGTCAGGGCGGTTTCGGTTTTGCCGACGCCGCTGGTGCCCACCAGCAAAAATACGCCCAGCGGCGCTTTCTCGTCTGTCAGGCCGGTCTTGGCTGCACGTAGGCGCTGAGCCAAAGCGCCGAGTGCTGCTTCCTGGCCGATGACGTGTTCACCCAGTTGGTATTCCAGTTCCAGCAGGTTGGCTTGTTCGTCCTTGAGCAGACTGCCCAAGGGCACACCGGTCCAGTCGGCGATCACTTCAGCTACGCTGCGGGCATCGACGTCGAGGGACAGCAAGGGCTGATTGCCCTGAATCTCGTCCAGCCGTTTCTGCAGTGCTGCACAGGTCTCCCGTTGCAGCGGCTGCGCCTGGCGCGCTTCAATCAACTGTTGGGTCAGGTCGAGTTCGTGTTGATACTGATCTTCCAAATCGATGCATTGGTGATGCAACTCGGTATGTTGTGCGGCGATGGTCGTCAAGCGCTCATCGGCACCGTCGTCGCCAAACTGCTGATCCTGCTCCAACGCCTGCGCCTCCAACTCCAAGGCTCCTTGCCGAGCACGCAGACGGACCAACGTCTGGGGCATGCAATCCAGGCTCATGCGCACTCGGGCGCTGGCGGTGTCGAGGAGGTCGACCGCTTTATCCGGCAGTTGGCGGCCGGTCAGGTAGCGTCGCGAGAGCGTGACCGCCGCCTGCACCGCTGCATCCTGGATATGCACGCCGTGGTGCTTGGCGTAACGCTCCTTGAGGCCGCGCAACATCAGGCAAGCATTCGCATCATCCGGTTCTTCAACCTTGACCATCTGAAAGCGCCGCTCCAACGCCGCATCGCGTTCGAAATACTGTTTGTATTCGCTCCAGGTGGTGGCGGCGATGGTGCGTAATTCTCCGCGGGCCAACGCGGGCTTGAGCAGATTGGCCGCGTCGGCCCCGCCGGCTTGGTTCCCGGCGCCGATCAGCGTGTGGGCTTCATCGATAAACAGCAGCACCGGGTTGGGGGATTGCTGTACGGCCTCGATGACGTTTTTCAGGCGCTGTTCAAACTCGCCTTTTACCCCGGCGCCGGCTTGCAACAGGCCCAAATCGAGGATGCGTACACTGACCCGCTTGAGGCTGTCGGGCACGTTGCCCTCGACGATGCGCAATGCCAGGCCTTCTACCAGAGCGGTTTTACCCACCCCAGGCTCCCCCACCAGAATCGGGTTGTTCTTGCGTCGACGACTGAGAATGTCGACGACCTGGCGAATCTCATCGTCCCGACCGAATACCGGGTCGATCTGCCCCGCCCAGGCTTTGGCCGTGATGTCGTGAGTGAATTTATCCAGGATGACCTGCATGGCATCCAACCCGTCGGTGCCCGATGAGACGGGCACTTCGGTGCAATCCAGCGCGGCTTCTTGCTGTACCTGCGGGCGCTCCTCTGAATGTTGATCGAGCAACTCGAACAAACGCTGTAACTGGGTATCGCTGATACTGAGCAGCGGCCAAGCAGCGTCACAGGCAAGCAGGCTGGGCGTCTCCAGCAGAGCGCCAAGCAGATGAGCCGAGCGCAGGGTGTGGTTGTTGCCATCAAGGGATGCCTGCAACCAGGCGTTCTTGATCAGGTGCTGCAGCTTGCCGCACAACTGCGGCTTGCCTTGCACACTGCGCGGCAAGGTGTCGAGGTGGTCGAGCAAGCCGCGCCAGAGTGCGTCCATATCCCATTCGTAGCGACGGGCAATCAGGGTCAAGTCGCCTTCGCCCTGCTCCAGCAATTTGAGCAACCAGTGCTCGATGCTGATCAGTCCATGGGCACGGCTCTGGCACAAGGTGGCTGCCGCACTCAGTGCCTGGGCGCAGTAGGGGTTCAGACGGCGAAGCAAACGAGTGGAATTGTGGACCATCAGGTACATCCCTGTTCGGAGTTATGGGTGTTTAGTCAAAGGGACTCGATGTATTTGGCTGAACGCCCGCGAACGGGCGCTCAACCCTGCACACCGCCCACCGGCAGGCGCACGTGCGCCTGCCGGTCCTGTGCATCAGGCGCTTTGGCGTTCGTTCCAGGAGTCGGAGTGGATGATGTTGCCGTCCTTGTAGGTCCAGGTGACCTTCTCGTAGCGCAGCTCGATCTGCTCCAGATGGTTGTGTTTTTCTTTGCTCGGGTCTTTGACGTCGTGCATTTTCGGCGCGACTTTCACGACCTTGACGTTTTCCAGCCTGGTGATGAAGTACTCGACTTCCTGGCCGGCATCATCAATGCGGAACCATTTGAACTCGGCACTCTTAAGCGTTTGGCCGGTAGTCACCGCCTTGTACAGGTAAGGACTGGAGGCATCGATTTCCTTGGAGAACAGGAACGGGGTGTGAACCCGGGTGCCGGTCAGCTTGCCGGTATTGTTGTCGGTGGGGATGTACAGGCTGTGGTCCTGCGCGATGACCTCGATGCTGCCTTCGCGTTTTTGTACGTCAACGGACCCTTTGATTTCAGCGCCGCCGTCGTCTTGCAGCCATAGGTAAACGGGAATTGCCATGTGAAGCTCCTTTTCTCAGGGGTGTATGTCGCTGGATGCGACAGAGGTTTTCCTGCCAGGCACCGCAGTGGGTGGCGCGCAGGCCCCCGTCTCCGGCACCAGGCGGATATCGACACGGCGATTGGCAGTACGCCCATCTTCGGTGTCATTACTGGCGATTGGCTGGTTGGCGCCAAAGCCTTGAACGGCGAAGCAGCTGTCAGGGATGTCGCCCATGCGTTGCATCCAGTCGCGCACGGATGCGGCACGGGCGCGGGACAATTCAAGGTTATGCGCGGCGTTGCCGGTGACATCGGTATGGCCCGCGATGACAATCAGCCAACCCGGTTGAGCCTTGATGCCCACCAGTGCATTAATCAGGACTTTGGTTGAGCCCGCCTTGAGTTCGGCGCTCCCGGTTCCAAACAACGACAGGCTGTCGAGCCGTACCGGGTTGGAGATCTCGGCGGGCGCCGGGGCCCCGGGCGGTTGACGGTGATCGGCAATGGTCGCCAGCAGCGGCAGCCGCAACCGATCGCCGCGGTATAGCCCCAGGCCCAGCCCCAAGGGTGCGCCGTGGCGGTAGTAGTCATCCAGCCGCATGGCGTCCTGGCGCAGCACCGCCACGGCGTTTTCGCCCAAGACGAAGTGGGGTTGGTCACGATGGTCGGCCGAGGGAATGGTGGTGTAGCGCCGCAAGTCATCACTGACCTGACGCAACAGCAGGTTGTTCTGCCAGGCCGAACTGGCCAGCGCCACAACGCCGGCCGACACAAACAGCCACAGCGCCGTAATACCTGCCCGGACAACTGCGGGGTTGCGGGTATGGATCGGTAGCAAATTCAGCAGAGGGTCGGGAAACGGCAAGGCCGGGCTGGAGCCTGCGGGAGATTGTCCGGCACCATTCAACCCGGTCCTGTCATGCAGCCATTGTTGCCACAGGTTGCCTTCCACGCTCTGCGCAAGACCCGGTACCAGAGTGATCGCGCAGGCCACGGGCCGCGTCTCCAAGTGTGGGAGTAGCGCTTCTCCCAGCCACGTCGACGCGCTGCTTATCTGCACCCCACTGCACAGGCGTTCGGCGTAAGTCGCGCCGTTGGTGGCCTGCCCCTGCCAGTCGAACAAGCTGACGCTGGCGCCAGCCTCACTCACGTAAGGGCTGGTTTGCCCGGACTCCCAACTGAACCAGGCCCCTCCGCCTTTGGCTGCCTGCAGATAGCTCACCAGCATCAGCGGCAGCGCCACACCGCGCTTGCGCACCAGGGCGACCTGATGACGGAAAGCACGCACCCGACCACCCAATGCGGCTGAATCCGTGTGCTCTGCAGGGTTGGCGATAAACATCACGCACAATTGTCCCGCCCAATCCGGACGCCGGGCCTGGATGCTGGCAGTGACCGACACGAGTTGGTCAAGAACCGGTACGCACACATAACAGCCTTGCGCGGTGGTGCGCAGCACCAGTTGCTCGGCAGGCAGCTCGCCAAAGAGCCCCGCCAGCCCATCGCCACAGACCAGCACCACAGGCTTGCGATAACCTGCCGGTGGCAGGGCCATATCGCCAGCCAGCAACAGTTGTCGGCCGCGCCATGCAAAACGACGCCCCGTTCGGACCCACCCCCAGACGAGCATTAGTACAATGGCCAAAGCGGCCACTGCACGCACCCCGGCGGTGAGCGGAATAACCAGCAACAGGGTCAAGGCCAGCGCACCGGCCCACAGCCAGAGGCCTCGTGTCAGCTTGAGTGTCATCACGCTCTCACCCCTGACCTGGTAAAAGCGTGACGATCAGGCCGCCCAGCCAGTGGTCCAGCCCCCACCAGGTGCCGGCCAATAACAGGCCCGCCATCAGCACGTGCGCCAGTGGCGAACCTACCCAGCGCAGACGGTGTATCCCGCGGCCAACGCGGTGCGTCGTCAGCGTGTGATTGAGTTGCAGAGGAACGACCCTCGCATTCAGGGCGGTTAACAGTTGCTCGCGCTCAGGATCGTTTACATCGCGGTAGCGCCCCTGAAAACCGAGCATCAGAACTCGCTGGAATGCCGTCAGCACCAGCACATCAGACGCGGGCTGACGCAGCGCTTCGCCGATATCTTCATACAGGAACTCACCGGCCTGATGACGATTGAAGAACTTTGCCTGCAAGGGCTCGCGAGCCCAATTGGCATGGGCCTCTCCCTTGGCACAACCCAGTGCGGTCTCATCCAGCAACGCACACTGGGCGTAACTGATCAGCTCGAGGCTGCGCGCACCGACGCCGGCGTCCTTGAGGCCCTGTCGAACCTGTTCGACCTGCTTCGCGCAACGCTCCGGCAACTGCGGACTGTTTTGCAGCGAAGCCCCTTGGTGCAACTCGACGACCAGCAGGTAAATGTCTTGCAACAGGGCGTCAAGATCCTGCGCAGTGAAGGTATGTTTGTTCAAGGCGGTCAGGTTCATGTGCGCAGTACCGCAAACAGTTCAAGCTTGATGTCCAGTAACGTGCTGGGGACGTAAATGGCACACGTCCCTTCGGCCAGCATCGCCTGCCCCTTGGCGCTGCCAAGATCAAGGGCGAAGTACTGGTTTTCCAGGCGTAGCGGAATCGCCGCCGGCACATGACTCAGCGGCTGCAACGGAACACCATCAAGCGCAGCATTGACCAAGTGATTGACATCGTCTGATGTGCTCACTTTGCACAGCCGCGGGAACTGGCTTTGCAGTTGAGCCGCCGGCATACGGCAACGTACCGACAGATAGAAGTCGGCACCGTCCCGCTCACGCAGGCGTGCATCGTTGAGCGTGACTTGCCAGCGGTTGGCCCCAACCTCCTCCAGCACCAGGGCAATGACTCGTGACGGCAGGCTGGCTTCCAGCAAGGTGGAGATAGTGCGCATCAGGGGCGGGAAGACGGTTTCCAACTGTTCATGCCGATAGGCAGGAATCTTGTCGATGTCGTGTTCCAGGGAAAATGTCAGCAGGCTGCCGGCGAGCTTGACCAGCTCGAGGTACACCTGCTCGGGGTGCCGAGCAGGGTGTGCTTTGAGATCTTCCAGAACTGGTTGATAGGTGTTTAATGCATTGAGCAACCAGAACAACGACACATCGGCCACGGCAAAATCTGCCATGCGCTGGTTGCTCTCGCGGCGCATGCCCATCAGCCGTTGACGTTTGGCTGCCAACTGGGTCAACAGGTTATCCAGTTGGGTCAGCAACCCTGCATGGGCCGCGAAGCTAAGCAACGGCGGTACATAATCAGGGTCAATATTCCAGGCGCCTTGCCCGTCACGCACCAGGCGTGCGACCGGGCATGTCAGGTAGTCAGCATTCTCATCATCAGCCAGGCGCAAGGTCAGCGCGTGCTCCAGCACACCGATGGACTGCACCTCGTCTGCGTAGATGTCCTGCACTCGTCGCCAATCCTGACGATAGCGCGTTGGCCGATCGGCCCTTTCCCCTTCGAACACACAGTTGTTGCCGTTGGCTTGTTCCAACGGCAACGCCAGAAGCAGCGTAACGTCCCGAGCAGCCTCGGGGAGCAACCGGTCTAACTCCAGGGCGGGTGGCAGCCGATCCACGTGATCGGTATCGACCAACGTACCATCGGGCATGCGCACTCGAACCTGGGTAGCTTTGAGCTTACCCAGGCGCAAGGCTTGCCCATCGAACGCAACCCCCAGGACGCCCCAAGGGTGTACCAACGACAAATGGGCCAGGTTCTCGTTAGTCCAGGCCTCCCAACGTGCTTGCTGCTGGAATTGTTGCGGAGACAGCAACGCCCCCGCAGCCCACAGGGGGCGGTCGATTTTCATCTCATCATTTCCCTACGGAGTGGCTTAGGCTTTTGCCTTGGGCATCTGCGAAACCAGCGACAAATTGACGTCCATGCCTTCGACCTGGAAGTGGGGCACCGCGTAAAGCTTGACGCGGAAGAAGCCGGGGTTGTCTTCGATGTCTTCTACCGTCACCTTGGCGTCACGCAGCGGGTGGGAGGCTTGAAGGTCGTCACCCGGGTCGGTCATTTCGGTCACCAACCCACCAACCCACTTGTTCAACTCCAGCTCCAGCAAACGGCGGTCCTTGGTCGTCCCGATGTTTTCCCGCTGGATCAGCTTCAGGTAATGGGCGATGCGCGACAGCAGGAAAATGTACGGCAGGCGCGCATTGATCCGGCTGTTGGCAGTGGCGTCGGGGGTGTCATACAGCGCCGGTTTTTGGGCCGAATTGGCCGAGAAGAAACACGCATAGTCGCGGTTCTTGTAGTACGAAAGGGGGATAAACCCGAGGTTGGCGAATTCAAATTCGCGGGTTTCCGGAATCATCACTTCCGAAGGGATTTTCACCTGATTGCCAGTGCCCAGGTCATACAGGTGAATCGGCAGCTCAGTCACCGCGCCGCCCGATTGCGGACCGCGAATCTGCACACACCACCCGTTGGTGATAAAGCTTTTCACCATGTTTGCCGCGAATGCGAATGAAGCGTTGGTCCACAGGTACTTCTCGTGATCCGGGCCCTTCACGCTTTCAATGTAGTTGAAGCTTCGGACCGGAACGGTGTCCGGGCCATAAGGCAGGCGACCCAGCACACGAGGCATCAGCAAGCCGATGTAACGGGAATCATCGCTCTCGCGGAACGCCTTCCATTTAATGTACTCGGCACGATCAAAGTAGTTGCCGATGTCCTTGATGGCGGCCACTTCCTCCATGGACTTTTTGCCAAAGAACGCCGGGCCGACAGAGCCGATGAACGGCATATGGGCAGCCGCGGACACTTTGGAAATATTGCGCAAAAGAGCAATATCCTGCGGGCTACGGCTGAATTCATAGTTGGAAATGGCCGCCGCAATCGGCTCGCCACCTGGGGTGTCGTATTCCTGGGTGTAGGTGTGCAGATACAGACCGCTCTGAGCGATCTCAGGCGCATCTTCGAAATCTTGTACCAGGTGATCCTTGCTGATATCCAGCAGTTCGATACGCACATTCTGGCGAAAATCGGTCTGATCTATCAGCGACTTCACACCACGCCAAGTTGACTCTACCCGCTGAAAATCGGGGTGGTGCATGACGGTGTCAAGTTGCCGGCTGATCTGTGCATCCAAGGATGCGATATGTTCATCCAGCAACACTTTGTCCAAGCGTTCTACTTTATGCGATGACTGTTTCAGCAGTTCCAAAAACACACTGACGGCCGCGGTGACCCGCTCATCAGCGGACACCTCTGACAATGCTTCGGAGTTTTGAAAAACATCAATACCGCTCAACTCCGCAACCGGGCTCAGGTTGATTTTAGCGAATAACGCGCCATAGACACCTTGCCCACTTGTTTGATAGGCGTTAGTCAGTTGAGAGGCTTGGGGTGATTGCTCCAGGGACATAATAGGTAACTTCCTTATTAATTAATGATGGTCTTGAGGAGCCAGGGCTGCCAATTCAGCGCGCAGCTCATCACTCAGTGCATCGTCCTTGAGGATGCGTTCCAGCTCCTGACGAAAGGTCGCGTTATCCAGCAGGTTGGACTTGAGGTCACGCAGCAGATTGCGCATCGCCAACAGAGCTCGCAGCTGCGGAATCTGGCGAGCTACCTGCTCTGGTTCAAAGTCCTTCATACGACGGAAACTCAGCTCGACAGACGTGTCCGACTCATCGTCGGACAAGGTGTCATTCACAGCGAGTTTCAGACTAGGAGAGAACTCACCCAATACGCTGTCAAAGTTGTTTTTATTGATGTCGACCTTGCCACGCTCAGACAGTGGGCGTTGCTCTTCGCCATTGCTGTAATCCCCCATAACCATCAGTTTTAGCGGCAGCTCGACTTTCTTTTGAGCACCACCGGTATGCAAATCAAGTTTGATATTGACTCGCGCCTTGGGCACCTCATTCTGGAAACTATTTGTAGCCATAACCCCTCCCTCCAGGCAATTTTTTTAACAGCAAACGCCGATGCAAAATCAAGACTGGAACCTATATCTTCAGCTGGCTCGACAAACAGCTCACCAACCGCAGAAAATAAATTCCTTTTTAAGAGGTCATGAAGCGCTTACATGATTTGCGTTCAGTTCCTTCAGCACTAGAATGAATTATTTCAAATGTTGTTTACCAGCCCCCATATAACGCCAAGGAACTTTCGACGCCGTACTTGGGAACTCTCCTACATCAAACCCACGCAAAAAGGTGTTGCTAAGAGCTAATCGCTGAGCAATTGATTGACATAGCGGGCCTGAATCCATTGGCACGACCGCAAAACCCTGCGGTCAATCAGAAATACTGCCAAGGAATTTGCGCCATGCCCGATCCTGCGTTGCTAGCCGACCTGCCCCGCGACCTGCATTACGTCGATGACACCCAGCCGGGCCTTTCCCGGAAAAAGCTGCGGGGCAAGTTCCAGTACTTCAAGGCCGACGGCACACGCATCACGGACGCCGACGAAATCAAACGCATCAACGCCCTCGCGGTGCCGCCGGCCTATACCGATGTGTGGATCTGCGCCGACCCGCGCGGCCATCTGCAAGCTACCGGGCGGGATGCCCGAGGGCGCAAGCAATACCGTTATCACCCGCGCTGGCGCGAGGTGCGTGACACCGACAAATATTCCCGGCTGCAGCAGTTCGGCAGCGCGCTGCCCAAGCTGCGCAAGCAGTTAGAGGCACAGATTGCTGCGCCTGGGTTCAATCGGGAAAAGGTCCTGGCCACGGTGGTGCTGCTGCTGGACGCCACCCTGATCCGCGTCGGCAACACCCAGTACGCCCGGGACAACCGTTCCTACGGCCTGACCACCCTGCGCACCCGACATGTAGACATCAAGGGCAGCGAGATCCTGTTCCAGTTTCGCGGCAAGAGCGGCATTGAGCACCAGATCACCGTGAAGGACCGACGCCTGGCCTCGGTGGTCAAGCGCTGCCTGGAGCTGCCGGGGCAGAATCTGTTCCAGTATCTGGACGAGGACGGCGAGCGCCATACAGTCAGCTCCACCGACGTGAATGCCTATCTGCATACCCTCACCGGGGCGGACTTCACCGCCAAGGACTACCGCACCTGGGCCGGCAGCGCCCTGGCGTTGGCGGTGTTGCGCGAGCTGCAATGGCAGCCCGAATCCGATGCCAAGAAGCATGTGGTAGAGATGGTCAAGAACGTCGCCAAGCAGTTAGGCAATACCCCGGCGGTGTGCCGCAAGTGCTATATCCACCCGGCCGTACTGGAGCATTTCAGCCTCGGCGAGCTGGCAAAACTGCCCAAGCCACGGGTGCGCAAAGGCTTGAAAGCCGAGGAAGTCGGGCTGGCGGTGTTTCTGGAGCAACTGGCCGAACGCTTGTAGTAAAAATCCAAAGTACGTTACCCTGCCCGTCCTTTCTGACTCCCGGGATGACCGCTGACGTGAACCACTAAGCCTTCCAACATGTAAACGCAACGAGCCGCCTGGCGCGCTTGTTGGCTTGTGCCACATTGTTTTGGAGGTGCTGATGACTGACGTCAAACGGCTGCCTGTACTCGCTTCCCTGCAACACGTGTATTTCCAGTTCGCCAATGGTGAAACCCTGCTGGAAGACCTGAACCTGTCTTTCGATTCCACGCCCACCGGGATTGTGGGGCGTAACGGCGCGGGCAAAAGCGTGCTCGCGCAATTGATCGCCGGCAGGCTGGCGCCCTCTTCCGGTACGCTTGAGACCTGCACCAGGCTGGCCTATGTCCCACAGGCCTTGAGCCTTTTTCCCGAACAAACGGTCGCGCAAATCACCGGCACCGCCGACGTGCTGGAAGCCCTGGGCCGACTGGCCCGTGGTGAAGCCCACATCGACGACCTCGAGCGGATCGATGAACGCTGGGACCTGGCCGAGCGCCTGCGCAAGGCGCTGGACGCGGCGGGCTTGTCCGAGGTCGGTTTCGAGGACCATGCCGATCAGTTGAGTGGCGGCCAATTGGCCCGCCTGGCAGTGATCGGCGCGCTGCTGGCCAACCCTCAGTTGCTGATTCTTGATGAGCCCACCAATCACCTGGACAGCCAGGGCCGCGAATGGCTGCTGGGCATCCTGGACGATTGGCGTGGCGGGTTGATCGTGGTCAGCCATGACCGGCAACTGCTCAACCGCATGCAGCGAATCGTCGAGTTGTCGCCCTTGGGCCTTAAAGTTTACGGCGGTAACTACGAAGCCTTTCACGCTCAACGTGAGATAGAGCAGCACGCGGCCCTGGCCACGCTGGAACACGCGCGACTTACGCGCAGCCGCGAACGCAAGCGCCTGAAGCAAAGCAACGATGACATCCAGCGCCATGCCGCCAGATCACGCAAGCACGCCGAAACGGCGAACGTGGACCGTTTCACCAAAGCACGCTGGAAAGGCGCCGCCACCGAAATCGTCAGCACCGTGCGCAGCGCTCACCAGCAACACAAGGACGAACTGAATGAGCGCGTGCGCCACGCCTACGAACAGGTGGTGGATGAAGCCCCGACGCTGCTGGCATTACCCGGCACCACAGTGCCATGCGGGCGGCAGGTGCTGACGTTGGAGCACACACAATTGCCCTGGCTGGATCCGCAGTTGCCGGCCACCTTTCTCAGCGCCAACCTTATTGGGCCCATGCGGCTGGCGGTCCACGGGCCAAACGGCTGCGGCAAATCCACCTTGCTCAAGCTGCTGGCGGGCCAACTGCAGCCGGTCAGCGGTAAATGCACGGTGCATGTGCCGACGGCCTATATCGATCAACACTTGGCGCTGCTGGACGACCAACGCTCGGTCGTCGAACAGCTCAACCTGCTCGATACGCCGCTGGCCGAGGGCGAGCTGCGTACGCGCCTGGCCTTGCTACAGCTGGACGCCGTGCGGGTCACACAACCGGTGGCACGCCTCAGCGGCGGCGAACGCCTGAAGGCCGCCATGGCGATTGCCTTGTGGCGCAAAACCCCGGCGCAACTGTTGCTGCTGGACGAGCCAACCAACCATTTGGACATGCAATCGGTGATCGCCTTCGAGCAGGCATTGCAGGGGTTTACCGGGGCGATGATCGCGGTGTCCCACGATGCGGCGTTTCTCGCCGCGCTCAAACCCACTCATACCCTGACGTGGCGGGCCGAGGGCTGGCGCCTGGAACCGGTGTGAAGGCCTGCGCCAGGTCATTGCACCCGAACGCAAAGCGCCCTACCGTAGTGGCCGGATAATCTCACCGAGGAACCCGGCCCCATGCTGCCTTCATCCCTGAAGCCCTACACCAACGCCGCCTTGCTGCATCGCCACAAATGGCGCGGGCGTGTCGGGCTAATGCTGGTGGCCAGCCTTTCCGTACTGGCGGGGATGACCGATGCCATCGGCTTCATGGCCAGCGGGGATTTTGTCTCGTTCATGAGCGGCAACACCACACGCCTCGCCGTGGCGATCAGCGAAGGTGACCTGGGCCTGACAGGTCGCTTGACCTTGCTGGTGGCGACGTTTATCGCCGGCAACGCGCTGGGGGTGATGGTCAGCCGCCTCAGCCGGCGCCATGCCTTGCCGTTGCTGCTGTGCATCGCCACCTTGCTGTGCGGGGCCGCGGCCTGGCCGTTCGAGGATCAATTGCCGGCGTTGCTCGCAGCGATCATCGCCATGGGCATGCTGAACGCCGCCGTCGAAGAAGTGAATGGATTGCCGGTGGGACTGACTTATGTCACCGGGGCGCTATCTCGGTTTGGGCGCGGGCTGGGCCGCTGGATGCTCGGTGAACGGCGCAACGGCTGGCGCGTGCAACTGATCCCCTGGGCCGGGATGTTTGCCGGGGCGGTGATCGGCGCATTGCTGGAACATCACATGGGGATTCGTGCGCTGCTGGTCAGCGGGCTGCTGTCGGCACTGTTGGGGCTGGTGTCGCTGAAAATTCCCCGGCGCTGGCACCTGGGATATATGCCGCGCTAAAAAAGCTGCCCTCCCGACGCGCCGGCCTCGACGTCCCTGTACCGGTAAAGAGCCGCCACGCCGGGTGAGCACGCAAATACTAAGGCAATGCCCGCGAGGCTGTCCGCAGGGCATTTCTGAATTTTTCTAACGCAATGGACTACAGGCAAGTCGCCAGTGCGGCGAGCCGGCGCTTGGCGGGATAGTCATCCTGGGCCGCGTAATAGTTGACCGTGGCGCCGGCGCCCGCAGTGCGCACGTCGACAAAGTAGTCACCTGCCGTGGTGTAGATGGTGAAGCCGCCGGCCTGTGCAGGCTCCATGAAGCCACCGGCATCCACGCCAAACACCGCTTCGTCCTGCCAACCGAACTGGATGCACTGGGCAACCACCAGTGGGGCCTTGTCCGAGGCCAGGGTTTTGTAGGGCGTACCGGTACGCGCCTCTTTCATCTTCGAGCCCGCGCAACCGGCCAGCGATGCCAGTACCAAAGCGCCAATTACCACCATCCGCATACCGAAGCTTCCTTGGAAAAAACGCGACTGTACCATTAGCAGGCGACACCGAATGATTATTGCGTCACCCTGCCGCCTACTTACGAACCCGCTTTTACCCGGAAACCCCATGACACCCAACGCCGAGCGCTACAACCCCTCCACCGACTACGCCGACAAGCTGATCAGCCGCATTGGCCAAACGCCTTCGTGGATCGCCAAACGCATCGGCGTGACCGACAAGCGCATCCGCTACATCCTCGACGGAATGCGCACCGTCAAGGGCGAAAGCACCCCGATCCAGATGACCTACACCGAGCAGTTTGCCCTGGAATGCCTGGCCGCCGAGGCCAAGGCCAACAAGAAAGCCGCCGCCCCGGTTATCGAATAGCTGACAGATTCATGAACTTTGTTTCACTGTGAAGGGAGACCTTGGCGCCTATAGTCGGCAGGCTCATTTTTAAGAAGTCTCCCTTCTAGCTCGCCCTCCCGCGGGCTTTTTTTTGCCTGTTTTTCAGAGCAGCCAGCGGAACAGATAGAACAGCGCCATGCTCAGCAGCACCGTGATCAGCACGCTGCGGGTCCAGAACATCAATGCCACGGCGCTGATTCCGGCCAGCAGGTAGGGATTGCCCAGGCTCAGGTTGAGTTGGTGATCGGCCAGGAAAATGATCGGGCCGCAGATGGCGGTGAGCATCCCCGGCACGGCAAACCCGAGAAACTCACGCGCCCCGCGATTGAGGCGCACCGGCAGACGCGGCTCGATAAACAGGTAGCGGTTGAAAAACACGATCAGGCCCATGCCAAAAATCATCACGAAGATCATTGCTGCCCTACTCCCAGCCGCTTGCAGGCAAACCCCGCGCTCATCCCCAATACACCCGACACCACCACCGCCGACTCCCAATGCAGGTAGCTCAGCCAGACCGAGCACAACAACGACACGGCCACACAGACGACAGTCGGCACGTCACGCACCACGGGGGTGATCAGGGCGATAAAGGTCGCGGCAATCGAGAACTCCAGGCCCAATTGATCCAGCCCGGGAATGCTTTTGCCGAGCACGATGCCGGCGAACGTAAATACGTTCCAGATGATGTAGAACGTCAGGCCGACGCCCAGGGCGTACCAGCGGTTGAAGGTCTGACGGTCGTATTGGCTGACCAGGGCGAAGAATTCGTCGGTCAGCAAAAACCCCAGGCTCATGCGCCACCGGGCCTTAAGCGGCGACAGCGTGGGACGCATGTGCATGCCATAGAGCAAATGCTGGGAGGTCAGCAGCAAGGTGGTCAGCAAGATGGAAATCAGGCTGGCGCCGCTCTTGACCATGCCGATGGCCACCAGTTGTGCAGCGCCGGCAAACACGATGGTCGACAGCCCTTGGGCTTGCAGCGGGGTGAATTGGGCATCGATTGCAGTGGAACCGGCCAGCAATCCCCAGGGCGCACAGGCCAGGGACAACGGAATAATCGCAATCGCGCCACGGGAAAAGGCGTTTAGAGGCAGAGCATTGGGCATACACAACAGGCTCATCGACAGTCAGTCGACAAGCATGCCAGTGGTATCAGGGATTGTCTTGAACGATCGTGCTCAAGCCAGCTTGACCGACACCCGCTCCACCGCATCCCGGGCTTCGCGCAGTTCGTGGGCGTCCTGGTTGAGACGGTGGATGGTATTGAGCAGGCGCTGGCGCAAAACTTCATCGCTGAGTTTTTCGACGGCACGCATCAGGTCAAAGGCCGCGGTTTCATTATTGTCCGCGACGGCATCGAGGGTCTTGCGCAGGTTGCGAGTGGCACGGGTCACACGTTTTCTTCCTTCATCACCAATGGGCAGGCACTTTAGGACATTTGTGTTTCAGTTTAATTTCAACCACTTGTCGTCGATTGTCGGCCCGTTGACCCAGATCAATCGAAACAAGGTTTGACCGATACATATGGAAATACGTATATTCGTATTTCCATATGTATTAGGCCACGAGCATGCCAGACCTTTTCTCCCCGCCCAACGTCTTCAAGTGCCTGGCCGATGCCACTCGCGCGCGGCTGACGTTATTGATCCTGCGCGAAGGCGAACTTTGCGTGTGCGAGTTGATCCATGCTCTGGACGACAGCCAGCCGAAAATCTCCCGCCACCTGGCGCAACTGCGCAGTTGCGGGTTGCTGCTGGACCGTCGCCAGGGCCAGTGGATTTACTACCGCCTCAATCCGGCCTTGCCTGAGTGGGTGACGGCGGTGCTCGACACCACCCTGCAAGCCAACCAAGCCTGGTTAAAAACAGACGCCCAGCGTCTGCAGACCATGGGTGACCGACCACAACGGGCCAGCGCCTGCTGCTGATCCTGCGGAGAGCTTTTCATGCTTGTAGCCGTTGCTATCTTTCTGTTCACCATCATCCTGGTCATCTGGCAGCCCAAGGGCCTGGGCGTTGGCTGGAGCGCCACGATGGGCGCGATCCTGGCCCTGGCGCTTGGCGTTATCAGCCTGGCGGATATTCCGGTGGTGTGGCACATCATCTGGAACGCCACCGGGACGTTCGTCGCACTGATCATCATCAGCCTGCTGCTGGATGAGGCGGGCTTCTTCGCCTGGGCCGCCTTGCACGTGGCGCGCTGGGGCCGTGGGCGCGGACGGCGATTGTTCGCGTACATGGTGCTGCTGGGAGCGCTGGTGTCGGCGTTGTTCGCCAATGACGGCGCGGCACTGATCCTCACCCCCATCGTGATGTCGATGCTGCTGGCGCTGCGCTTTTCACCGGCGGCCACCCTGGCGTTTGTCATGGGCGCAGGGTTTATTGCCGACACCGCGAGCCTGCCGCTGGTGGTGTCCAACCTGGTGAACATCGTCTCGGCCGACTATTTCAAGATCGGCTTCAACGAATACGCCGCCGTGATGGTGCCGGTGAACCTGGTGAGCGTCGCCGCCACCCTCTTGGTATTGATGTGGTTTTTCCGCCGCGACATTCCGCAAACCTACGACCCGGCAGACCTCGACGATCCCGCCAGTGCGATCCACGACCGTGCGACGTTCCTCGCCGGCTGGTGGGTGCTGGGTATTCTGCTGGTGGGCTGCTTCGCCCTGGAACCGCTGGGCATTCCCATCAGCGCGATTTCCGCCGCCTGCGCCACCCTGCTGCTGGTGATCGCCGCCAAGGGCCACAAGATTTCCACCCGCAAGGTATTGAAGGAAGCGCCCTGGCAGATCGTGATTTTCTCCCTGGGCATGTACCTGGTGGTCTACGGCCTGCGCAACGCCGGGCTGACCAACTACCTCGTTACCTGGCTCGATGCCTTTGCCGGCTACGGCGTATGGGGTGCGGCATTGGGCACTGGCGTGCTGACCGCGCTGCTGTCTTCGGCGATGAACAACCTGCCAACGGTACTGATCGGCGCACTGTCCATCGAGGCCAGCCATGCCGTGGGCGTGGTCAAGGACGCGATGATCTACGCCAACGTGATCGGCAGCGACCTCGGCCCCAAAATCACCCCTATCGGCAGCCTGGCCACCTTGCTCTGGCTGCATATCCTGGCGCGCAAAGGCATCACCATCACCTGGGGTTACTACTTCAAGGTCGGCATTGTGCTGACCCTGCCGGTGCTGTTGATCACCCTCGCCGCCCTCGCCCTGCGCTTGAGTTTCTGACGGAGTCCGCTTAATGAAAGTCCTGTTCATGTGCACCGCCAACAGCTGCCGCAGCATCCTCTCGGAAGCTTTGTTCAATCACCTGGCGCCAGAAGGTTTCCAGGCCATCAGTTCCGGCAGCTTTCCCAAGGGCCAGGTGTTGCCCCGCAGCCTGACGACCCTGGAGGCCGCCGGCATCAGCACCGAAGGTTTGTACAGCAAGGGCAACGACGCCTTTGAAGGCAGCCCGCCGGACATCGTGATCACCGTGTGCGACAAGGCTGCCGGTGAAGCGTGCCCGGTGTATTTCGGCCCGGCGCTCAAGGCGCACTGGGGGCTGGAAGATCCGTCGGATGCTCAAGGCGATGACGCCCAGGTTCATGCAGCCTTCCAGGCCACCCTGGCAATCATCGAACGCCGCTGCCGAGCGTTTTTCGAAGTCCCGTTCGCCAGCCTGAGTCCCATCGAGATCAAGGCCGAGCTTGATCGCATCGCCGCGCTGTAACTGGAGCACCTGATGAGCACCCTGCCCAACCTGAACCACACCCTGTCTGCCCCGCAGAAACTGGAGCAACCGCCGCGCATCCTGCTGCTCTACGGCTCCACCCGCCCGCGCTCGTTCAGCCGCCTGCTGGTGGAAGAAGCTGCGCGCCTGTTGCGCCACTTCGGCGCCGAGACACGCATCTTCAACCCGTCGGGCCTGCCGCTGCCGGATGATGCGCCCAACGATCACCCCAAGGTCCAGGAACTGCTGGAACTGATGCAGTGGTCCGACGGCCAGGTGTGGTGCTCGCCGGAGCGGCATGGCTCGATGTCGGCGGTGTTCAAGGCACAACTGGATTGGGTGCCATTGGCCCTCGGCGCGGTGCGTCCGACCCAGGGTAAAACCCTGGCAGTGATGCAGGTGTCCGGCGGCTCGCAGTCGTTCAATACCGTCAACCAGTTGCGGGTGCTGGGACGCTGGATGCGCATGTTCACCATCCCCAATCAATCGTCGGTGCCCAAGGCCTTTATGGAGTTCGACGATCAGGACCGCATGAAGCCCTCGGCCCTGTATGACCGGGTGGTGGATGTGATGGAAGAGCTGGTGAAATTCACCCTGCTGCTGCGGGACCGCCCGGACCTGGTGGACCGCTATTCGGAGCGCAAGGAGAGCAGCGAAGAACTGTCGAAACGGGTCAATCAACGGTCGATCTGAAGCGTGTTTGCGGCGTATGCTCGCGGCTAACCATCACTGCGAGCCACCTCCATGAGTTCCATGCAGCACGCCTGGCTGGGCAACTACGAAGTCAGCAGCACGTCCTGCACCGGCCTGACGTTTGCCCGCCACAGCCACGATGAATGTGTGATCGGCGTCAACCTGCTTGGCGAGGAACAGGTGTGGCTGGACCGCCGCACCTTCGAGGCCGGCCCCGGCAGCATTACCTTGTACAACCCGGGCCAGATTCAGGGCGGCGGCGCGGCCGAGGGGCAGCCGTGGCGGTTTGTCAGCCTGTATGCGACCGCTGACCAATTGGCGGCCGACCTGGGCCTGGTGCACCTGGAGTTCGACCGCTCGCTGTGCTTCCAGCCGGAATTGGCGATGAAGCTGGCCGGCGCGATCGAAGGCTCATTGAGTGCCGATCCGATCGCCCGGGAGCTCAGTGAAGAAGCCCTGGTGGTGCTGCTCGGTGAAGTGGTCAGTTGCAGCGGCGTACGCCTGCCCGGCAGCACCGCAGTGGGTCGTGGGCTGGTGATCAAGGCCCAGGAACTGCTGGCTGAAAACCTGCATCAGGCGGTAGCCCTCGAGACGCTCGGTGACGAGTTGGGCCTGTCGAAATTCCATCTGCTGCGGGCCTTTCAAAAAGAAACCGGGTTGAGTCCGCGCCAGTGGGCGATGCAACTGCGTACCCGGCGTGCCAAGGGCCTGCTGCGTTCAGGGATTGCAGCGTCGCAGGTTGCCCACGCCCTTGGGTTCGCCGACCAGAGCCATCTCAATCGGCATTTCCGGGCGGCTTACGGCATCACTCCGGGGCGCTATCAAAGCGTGCTCAAAGGCTGAAAAGCGCAATCTGGTTCAAGACGACTCACCTGCCCTCGCGCAAAATGCCGGCCATCACTTGAAGGAAGGCAGGCATGTTGACGATCTTTTTTTCGGCGCTGGTATTTGGTTTTGTGTTTTGCCTGTCACCGGGGGCGGTGTTGGCGGAGACGCTGCGCCGTGGGCTGTTGCATGGGTTTACACCGGCGCTGCTGGTGCAGATTGGATCGCTGGTGGGGGATGCCGTGTGGGCGGTGATTGGGCTGACGGGTATGGCGTTGTTGATCCAGCATGAGTCGGTGCGGGTGCCGCTGACGGCGGTTTGTGGGTTGTATCTGGCCTGGCTCGGGGTTCGCAGCTTGATGGATGCCTGGCGCTTGCCAGAGGCCGAGAGTACGCCGGCCAGGTCCGGGCAGAATGCGCTGGTGGTGGGGGCGGCTATTTCGTTGGCTAATCCGAAGAACATTGTTTATTGGGGGGCGCTGGGCAGTGCGTTGTCGGGGATTGTCGGGGCGACGCCGAGCCATGGGCAGACGTTGATGTTTTTTGCGGGGTTTATGGTGGCGTCGGTACTTTCGTGCTTTCTGATTGCGGCACTGGTGAACCTGCTGCGCCAGAACGCGTCGCCCATATGGCAGCGTGTCAGCTATGGGGCGTGTGGTGGGGTGTTGTTGTATCTGGCGGTCCTGGCGTTGTGTGCGATTTGAGTAGGGGGTGAGTACATATCCGTTATTTAGGTAACGGCTACTTATGGTTCCGCTCTTACAGCGGGTCACTTTTGGCAAACGCCCGGAATGCCGGCCCAGCCAAAAGTAACCAAAAGGTCTTTGCCCCACCACTCGGTGCCTCGCCTAGGCTCGGCATGCCGGAACGAAGGCCCGTCTCCGCGGGCCGCCGCGCCGGGCCATCCATGGCCCGGCGCGGCTAAATCGGCATCCCTGCCGATTTACCCGCTCCACCGTGCCTGCTTGCGGCCATCGTGGTTAACGGGGCCCGCAGATCAAAAGCAAGATCAAGAGCACGGCGGCCTGAAAGCCGACCTGAGTGTTAAAAGCAAGATCCAGAGCGAAAGCAGAGCTGCTTTTCTGTAGGAGCTGGCTTGCCGGCGATGCAGGCGACTCGGTGCATCAGGTACACCCAGTTGATGCCATCGCCGGCAAGCCAGCTCCTACAGGGGATTGTGCTCGCTTTAGATGTTGATTTTGCTTTTGCTTCACCACACTCAAGCCGGCCTGTAGGCCGCTGTGCTCTTGATCTGCTTTTGATCTTGATCTTAGGCGCCCCGTTAAACCACGCTGGCCGAACGCAGGTAGTACGGAGCGGGTAAACCGGCAGGACGCCGGTTTAGCCGCGACGGGGCAGGGACGCCCCGTCGCGGCGGCCCGCTTCGTGCTGCCTGCGTTCGGGCACACCGAGCCTAAGCGAGGTGCCGAGTGGTGGGGCAAGAGCGTTTTGCTTACTTTTGCGCTTTTCAAAAGTGAGCCGCTGTAAGAGCGGAACCCATTTCAGCAACACCCGAAAAAACGGATATGTACCCACTCCCCCCCGGCAAAATCAAACCATACCTCTGATCAAGCCGGCCAACGACGGTGCAGATCATCGATAACATAATCGTGCCCGTGCACCCCGCCATGGTTAAGTGCCAAATGCGGGTGCCCCACCGGCAGATCATCGTGGCGATGCGATACATGGACTTGCTCATGAACCGGCCGCCACAAAACTACACAAGCCATCAGCGCCAACACCGCAATCACCGCCATCGCGCCAAACGACGCCACCAGCCCGACATTGGCACTCAACCAACCCACCAGCGGATACGTGACCAACCAGCACACGTGTGACAGCGCAAATTGCGCAGCAAACAACGCCGGGCGATCCTGCGCATGAGCAGAACGACGCAACAAACGCCCTCCCGGGGTTTGCGCCAGCGAATAGCCAACCCCCAACACACCCCACACCACCAACAACTGGCCGTAACCCGACAGCTGGGTACCGGCACTCAACCCCAGGATCAACAGCCCGACACCCGCCAGCATCGCCACCCGGTCACTGACGTTCTTCAGGAGCCCCGGCAACGCCAATGCCGCAATCATCGACCCCGCACCAAACGCCGCCAGCGCCATGGCCGTAAACCGTTGCGGCAAGGCAAAGTGCGACTGCACCAGCACCACGGTGTTGACGATGACCATGGAACTGGCCGCCGCCACCGCCAGGTTCAACGCCAACAGGCCGCGCAAACGTGGTGTCGCAAGGAAGATCCGTACACCACGGGTGGTGCGCTCATAGATACTGCGGGGCACCGCCGCCCGCGCCTGGGGCAGCAGCACCGAAGACACCAACAGCGCCGACACCACAAACCCCACCGACGTACCGGCAAACAGGCTGTGGAAGCTGATCACCGTCAGCAACGCAGCCGCCAGCATCGGGCTCACCACGCTTTCCATGTCGTACGCAAGGCGGGCCAGGGACAGTGCCTTGGTGTACTGCACTTCATCGGTGAGGATGTCCGGGATGGTGGCCTGGAACGTCGGGGTAAACGCCGCCGAGGCCGACTGCAGCACAAAGATCAGCAGATAGATCTCCCACACCTGCGTCACAAACGGCAACGCCAGCGCCACCAGCGCCCGGGTCAGGTCCAGGGTTACCAGCATCGCCCGACGCGGCAGGCGCTCGGCAAAGGCCGCGGCCACCGGGGCAACGCCGATATAGGCGGCCATCTTGATCGCCAGCGCCGTGCCCAATACCACACCCGCCTGGGCTCCCGCCAGGTCGAACGCCAACAAGCCCAGCGCAACCGTGGTCAAGCCGGTGCCGATCAGCGCGATGATCTGTGCCAGGAACAAATGGCGATAGGTTCTATTGCCGAGAACATCGAACATGGGAAGTTGCCTCGTGCGCACACACATCAGAAGTTATTGCGGCATTGTGACTCCGCGTTATCCACCCAGTACAGATCATTTATCAATAAGTGCACTTGATACTAGAACTTCCCTCCCCCTTTTGTCTGAACGAACTCTGAACCGGTAACAAATTAAGTCATTAAACGTTGACATCCGGCAACTGCCTGAGTAGATTGCCCGTGCCTGCAACTCAGGGCCATTTTTTAACCTCACAAAAGAAGCCAATGGACACAGTATCTAGTCGCTGTCCGATCACCGTGTATGCGGCGAATCGGGCGCAAAACCCAGAGAATATGACGGGACTCGCCTTTCCGGCAGAGTAAGCTGCGCTAGAGCCTGACGCTCCAACGTAACTGCCTCACCGGATACCAGTCCGGTCCCGAGGTGTGTTATGACCTTTCAACTGATTGCTTTGCCTGATCTGCGTACGCTGGCTGCGGCCCTGCGTGCCAAATTGTGCCGCGAGCCCGTTGGCTTTTCGCCTACCCGCAGCGCTTTTGTTACCTCCTCCCCCCGCGTGTGCCCGGCGCCCCTGGCCCACTGGCGTATCTGCCCCACCACCGGCCACCTGGTCCAGCAATGGGACCATGCCGACCCTCAAGACCCGCAGAGACGGAACGTTTCCAGCCTGATCGCGCAAGCGAGCCTGATGCTGAGCCTCTACGTGGACGCTCGCGCGGCGTAAGCCGGCTGGAAACAGCAACTTTCTGATAACTCGTTAATTATTCAGCTGGAGTTCTCTATGGACGAAGCCAGTAGTAGCCCGCTGCGCGCTAGTTAACTAATGCGCTGTTAGCGGGCCTGTAGAAAGTTACCCAACACTTTATTAAACCGATCGCGAAGTCAGCGACTCGGCATGCTTTCGCTCGCCTGTCATCAGGTAAGTACCGGGTATGTTTTGTCGAAAAATTGGCGACAGGAGTACACACAATGAGCGCAGTAAAAAACCCGAAACTGCACAAGAAAAACGGCACCGACACCGACGCCAAACTGTCGATGCGTGCCGCCCGCGAAGCCCAGAACGGCCTCTCGGCAACCCTCGCCAATGTCCGGGCAACCAAGGATGGCCTGACCGAGCTGGATGCCCTTGCTCGCCTGCAACGTGAAGGCTACAACGAAGTGGCGCACGACAAGCCGCCTCACGCCATCGTGCAATTCCTACAAGCACTGAACAATCCGTTCATTTATGTGCTGTTGACCCTGGGCGGCATCAGTTTCGTCACCGATTACTGGCTGCCGCTGCAGGCCGGTGAAGAGGCCGACCTGACCAAGGTCATCATTATCATGACCATGGTCATGCTCAGCAGCCTGCTGCGGTTCTGGCAGGAACACCGTTCGGCCAAGTCCGCCGAAGCATTGAAGGCCATGGTACGCACCACCGCCACGGTGCTGCGCCGTGAGCAAGTGGGCTCCAAGCCGACCCTGCGGGAAGTGCCGATGCGCGACCTGGTGGCCGGCGATATCGTGCAGCTGTCTGCCGGCGACATGATCCCGGCCGACATCCGCCTGATCGAATCCCGCGACCTGTTCATCAGCCAGGCGGTGCTGACCGGCGAAGCCTTGCCGGTAGAGAAGTACGACACCTTGGGCGATGTGACGCAAAAGTCCGCCACCTCCACGGCGGCCGACCAGGGCAACCTGCTGGACCTGCCCAACATCTGCTTCATGGGCACCAACGTGGTCAGCGGCCGGGCGCAAGCCGTGGTGGTTGCCACCGGCCCGCGCACCTACTTTGGCTCCCTGGCCAAGGCGATTGTCGGCTCCCGGGTGCAAACCGCGTTTGACCGCGGGGTGAACAGCGTCAGCTGGCTGTTGATCCGTTTCATGCTGGTGATGACGCCGATCGTGTTCTTCCTCAACGGCTTCTCCAAAGGGGACTGGAGCGATGCCCTGCTGTTCGCCCTGGCGGTGGCGGTAGGCCTGACCCCGGAAATGCTGCCGATGATCGTCAGCGCCAACCTGGCCAAGGGCGCAACCGCCATGGCCAAGCGCAAAGTGGTGGTCAAGCGCCTCAACGCGATCCAGAACTTCGGTTCGATGGACGTGCTGTGCACCGACAAGACCGGCACCCTGACCCAGGACAAGATCATCCTCGAGCACCACGTCAACGCCTTCGGCAACCGTGATGACTCGGTGCTGACCCTGGCCTGGCTCAACAGCCATCACCAAAGCGGCATGAAGAACCTGATGGACCAGGCGGTCGTACAGTTCTCGGAACAGAATCCGAAGTTCCAGGTGCCGTTCGCCTACAGCAAGGTGGATGAGCTGCCGTTCGACTTCATCCGCCGTCGCCTGTCGATTGTGGTCAAGGACGCGCAGAACGATCACCTGCTGGTGTGCAAGGGCGCGGTCGAGGAGATGCTGAGCATTTCCACCCACGTGATGGAAGGTGACGTGGCCGTCGAGCTGGATGATCGTCGTCGCAACGAGTTGCTGGCGATTGCCCAGGACTACAACGAAGACGGCTTCCGGGTGCTGGTGCTGGCCACCCGCAACATTCCCCAGGCGCTTGCACGCAAGCAGTACACCACGGCGGATGAACGCAACCTGGTGATCCGCGGCTTCCTGACCTTCCTTGATCCACCAAAGGAAACCGCCGGCCCCGCGATTGCTGCCCTGCGCGAAATCGGCGTGGCGGTCAAAGTGCTTACCGGCGACAACGCCATCGTCACCAGCAAGATCTGCCGCCAGGTCGGCCTGGAGCCCGGCGTACCGTTGCTGGGCGTGGAAATCGAGGCGATGGACGACGCCACCCTCAAGCTGCGGGTTGAGGAACGCACGGTCTTCGCCAAACTGACGCCGCTGCAAAAGTCCCGGGTGCTCAAGACCTTGCAGTCCAACGGCCACACCGTGGGCTTTCTCGGCGACGGCATCAACGATGCACCGGCCCTGCGGGACGCCGACGTGGGTATCTCGGTGGACAGCGCGACGGACATTGCCAAGGAATCCGCCGACATCATCCTGCTGGAAAAGAGCCTGATGGTGCTGGAAGAAGGCGTGCTGAAAGGCCGTGAGACCTTCGGCAATATCATGAAGTACCTGAACATGACCGCCAGCTCCAACTTCGGCAACGTGTTCTCGGTGCTGGTGGCCAGTGCATTCATCCCGTTCCTGCCGATGCTGTCGATCCACCTGCTGCTGCAGAACCTGATGTACGACATCTCCCAGCTGGCCTTGCCGTGGGACAAGATGGACAAGGAATATCTGGCCAAGCCACGCAAGTGGGATGCGAAAAACATTGGCCGCTTCATGATCTGGATCGGGCCGACCTCGTCGATCTTCGACATGACCACCTTTGCCCTGATGTGGTACGTGTTCTCGGCCAACAGTGTGGAAATGCAGACCCTGTTCCAGTCCGGCTGGTTCATCGAAGGGCTGCTCTCGCAAACCCTGGTGGTGCATATGCTGCGCACCCGCAAGATCCCGTTCTTCCAGAGCAACGCCGCATGGCCAGTGATGATGATGACCTGCATCGTGATCGGGCTGGGCATCTACGTGCCGTTCTCGCCGCTGGGCGCGCTGGTGGGCCTGGAGCCGCTGCCACTGGCGTACTTCCCATGGCTGGTAGGCACCCTGGTCGCCTACTGCTGCGTGGCACAACTGATGAAGACTATCTACATCCGCCGCTTCAAGCAGTGGTACTGATCAACCGCCCCTGAAAACGCTGGCTATCGGTGGATAGCCAGCGCTCGCGGAGACAGACAATGAAAACACTCATGAGCTACCTCGACAACGCCGCACGCGCGGCGCTGGTGTTCGGCCTCGCCCAGGCCGCCAAGACGGTGATGGTGCTGGGCGTGCGGCTTTACGCACGCAACGTGCTCAGCGCCGTGGAAATGCGCTTCATGCTGGGGTTCTCCAGCACCTTGAACAGCACCTGCATTCGCTTGCTGCGCCCGCGTCGATAAATCGCAATACGCAATACAAGGAACCCTCACCATGCGCGTCTTGATCTGTGCAGGCCGTCATTACGCCGATACAAAAATGTCCCGCCAGGTGCTGGATGCCTACCACCGCCTGCGCCCCGTGCAGGTATTGATCCACGGCGGCAGTCAATTCCTGGGCAGCGACGTGGAGGACTGGGCCCGGGAAACGGGAGTGGACGTGGTGCGTTACCCACCCAACTGGCAACGCCATGGCAAGCAGGCCGAGCGTCACCGCAACCAGTTCATGCTCACCGACAGCCGTCCCGACGTGATCATCGCGCTGCCCGGTGGCGACGACACCTCGGAACTGGTGAGCCAGGCCAAGGCCAGCGGCATCCATGTGCTGAGCGTAGACAGCTGAATCAACCCTTATTGGAGCATCCACACATGAAAGAAGAACCCAGTTGTAGCGGTACCCAACTGCACACCCTTTTTTATCTGAATCACGGCGCGTCCCTGCCAAATCCGACCGGGACGCGCCACCGGCTGTTGATCGAGGTTCACCATGTACAAGAAACACACCCCTGACGGTTTCACCAAATACCGCAACCGCAGCACTCACATTACCTTCCACCCCCTGCCCGCCTCCAAGCGACGCGCGGTGCGGCGCAACCTGATCTTCGTCGGCGTCACGCTGAGCGTGGTGCTGGTGTTGAGCCTGATGTCGAATGCCTTTGCGGCCGGCGGTTCCTATGTGGTCGACGACGGCGCGATCAACGCCCCGGGCGAATGCAATGTCGACGCCTGGTACACCGCCAATCGGCACGACGGCTCCACCCACAGTGAAACCCTCTCGCCCGCTTGCACGTTCACCGCGATTCCCTGGCTGCAGTGGACCGCCGCAATGTCGCGGGCCAACCATGATGGCGAGGGTGAAACCCAGGTTAACCCGCAGCTCAAGGCGCAGTTGTGGGCCAGGGAAGACCTGGGCCTGGAACTGGCCGCGTCGGCCGGTGTGCATTACGCGCTGAACCGTCAGCATTCGTTTGATGGTGCGGACTTGAATGTGCCGTTTACCTGGCAACCGATGGAGGCCCTGCGGTTGAACTTCAATGCGGGTTGGAGCCATGCCTATAACGACGGCGACCAGACCCATCGACCGACCTGGGGCACCGGTTTTGAATACACCCTGATGGACTCACTGACGCTGATTGCCGAACGCTACGGCCAGCAAGGCGGCGACCAGGCCTGGCAAGCCGGGCCGAGGGTACACGTTGGCAAAAATGTGGATGTAGACCTGGTGGTAGGACGCAGTTTGATCGGGGATCAGCATCAATGGCTCACGACGGGGGCCACACTGCGGTTCTAATCCGCAGACGATGATCACCTGTGGCGAGGGAGCTTGCTCCCGCTGGGGCGCGAAGCGGTCCTAAACCTACGACCGATTTCTATCTGAAAGCACACGGTCGATTATTTTGGGTCTGCTGCGCAGCCCAGCGGGAGCAAGCTCCCTCGCCACAGGTTTGGTATGACCGTAAATAGCGATTTAAACCTGCCCCTTGGCCTGCTGCTCCAGATGCACTTGCAAGGCGGGATCAATCTTCAACTGCGCCGCCAGTTCATCCAGATAATTGCGCTCCGCCTCCTGCTGGTCATCCACCAGCAGCACGCTGACCAGGTACACCTCGGACGCCACCGCAGGGTCCCCGGCAAACTCGGCAAAATCCGCCGCATTCAGCGGCTTGGCCACCTCGGCATCCAGCCACGCCTGCAATTGCGGGTCATCGGTGTGCTTGCCGATTTCGGCCGAGATCATCTGCTGCTCCCGCTGATCAATCTCGCCATCGGCCTTCGCCGCCGCGATCAACGCGCGCAACACGGCGTGGCTGTGCTCTTCGACTTGCGCGCCAGACAGTTGATCCACCGTTTGCAACGCCTGCTGCGGCGCCGATGCCTGTTGGCGCTGCCAGGCCTGATACGCCTGGAACGCCATCATGCCCAACGACGCCAGCGCCGCGTAATTGGTGCCGCCAGTACGCCCCTGGGGCGCCGCCCGGGTTCCACCCAGCATGCCGCCCAGGCCGCCGAGCAAACCGCCCAGGCCGCCACCGCCGGAGGCAGAAGTACCACTGCCGCCCAGTAAACCACCGAGCAGCCCGCCCAAGCCACCGAGCCCACCCTGGGCCCCCGGTGCAGAGCCGCCCTGCTGGCTCGTCGAGGCCTGGCCAGCGCGCAGCAATTGTTCCAGTAGATCGCCAGTATTCATGGTGTCACCCTCCCAGGGCGCAGAGTTCCAGATCAACAACAATAGACCCGCTGCGCCAGAACACCATGACCGCCCGGCAGGCACGCTTTATCATGGCACCACCGCCCACGGAGGAAGCCCCGACATGACCCGTACCGAGCATATCGCCCTGATGGCGACCTACAACCAGTGGATGAACCGCAAGGTGTACGAGGCGGCCGGCGGCCTGAGCGATGAGAATTTGCTTGCCGACCGTGGCGCGTTTTTCGGCTCGATCCTGGGCACGCTGAACCACCTCGCCCTGGGCGACCGGGTCTGGCTCAAGCGCTTCGCCGAGCATCCGGCGGGATTTACCGCACTGGCGCCGTTAAGCGCTTTGGAGTTGCCGCCACGCCTGAATCAACTGGCCTTCGCCGACATTCGCGAACTGTCGGCCCACCGCGCCTGGCTCGACCGGCTCATGATCGACTGGGTGCAAACGATCACTGAAGCGGATCTGGATCAACCCTTGCAGTACCGCAACATGTCAGGCACGGCCATGAACAAGAATTTTCATGCACTGCTGGTACACTTCTTCAATCACCAGACCCACCACCGGGGCCAGGTGACGACGCTGCTGACACAGGCCGGGCGCGACGTGGGCGATACCGACCTGCTGGCCCTGATAGGTTGATTCAACCGGCGTTGAATTCGGCGTACGCCTGTATCAATGCCGGGAAATTCTCCCGCTCCGGGAGCTGCGCAAAGCTGTGCTGGGCCGGGGTCGTCGCCCATGGCAGCTTTTCACTGGTCCAGGTTTCAATGAACGGCACGTAATCGCTCACGTCATCCAGCATCGTCGGCCGCAGGTTGATCAAGTCTTCCACGCCATTGGGGCGGGAAAACATCCAGCTCATGCAGTGGGGGCAGCAGTAATGGCGGTCTACGCCGTGCAGCCCGCCGATCACCGGGTTGCCCTGGGTGATGGTGAAGCCGCTGCTGGGGATCAGCGCGCTCAGGGAGAACGCGCTGGATGACATCTTCTGGCAGCCGGTGCAGTGGCACGCCATGGTGATCAGTGGTTTTTCCGTCACGATAAAACGTACCCGATCGCAACGGCAGCCGCCTTCCTGGGACTCTTGATTGCTCATCTTCCACTCCAGTCACATTGTGTGTGTGACCGGAGGATAAACGAGCGGTTGCGTCGCGAACAGCAGCAGGCGCTATGGGTGTCGGCGGGCGTGAAATACCCTCAAACGAACGCATGGGACAGCGAACTGTCATAAAAGACAGAGCGGTGAAATCAGCCCATGGCTGGCCGCCCTGCCCGCGCGCATCAGCAGATTACCGGTGCGACGCATCCCCCAAGAAGGAGACGCTTACATGGTCATTCACTTCAAGGTCGCCGGCCATCTTGCCTGCGGTCATCACGGCACCAACCTCCCTTCCAGCACCGAGCTGAAACGGGTCAAGTGCCGTACCTGCCGTAACACCGAAGTCTTCAAGGAAGCCCGCCGCACCCAACGCAACGCCGCCCGGCGCGCCGCGCGCAGGTCCAAAGCCGCCCATGCCGCCGGTGACTGGCGCAGTGCCTGGACCCAGCGCCTGACCGACCTGCCAGGCCGTCAGCGCCTGCCACGCGGATTCCACGGCCAGCCATTCGTTTAGGCTGTGCAGGGCAAACTGTGGCAAGGGAGCTTGCTTTGCCAGGGGAGCTTGCTGTGGCGAGGGAGCTTGCTCCCGCTGGGCTGCGTAGCAGCCCCAAAATCCTGGGAGCGCTGCGCACTCCAGCGGGAGCAAGCTCCCTCGCCACAGCAAGCTCCCCCCCACAGCAAGCTCTCTCCCCTCAGGTACCCATTACCCAATCACATCCCAATAAAAAGCCCCGGACGGACCGAGGCTGTTGAGGGTTCAAGCTTGATTGGCAGCAGGCCTCGACCGCGCCTTGTACCCCGGCAGTGCAGCAGCATACGCCAGTGCCTGCTCACGGGAGCCGAAGGATGCCAGCCGATCAGCTTTGGTACAGACCCGCCACGGCCCGCTGTTGACCTGCACGATGTCGTAGCCGTTGAGATGCAGCTTGTTCAGCATGGGAGTGCTCATAGTCACCTCTCTCTCCAGAGATAATCCAGGTGTTTGCCCGGTCTACCATACACCCACCAACAACGAGGCAACCTACCGAACGTCGAGTCAGCGGTAAGCCGGCAACCCCCATCTCTGCAAGTCAAACGCCTCCAGGCTAAGCAGCCGACCGTCTGCATGCAGGAACTTCTCTTGCGGCATCGCCGGGTCCGGGATCGCCACGGCATACATCCCTGCCGCCTTGGCCGCCGTGATGCCGAATGGCGAATCCTCGAACACCAGACAGTCCGCAGGCGCCACCCCCAGCCGCTCGGCGGCCACCAGGAAGATATCCGGCGCCGGCTTGGCAGCGCCTACCTGTGGGTCATCGGCGGTGACGATGGCGTCGAACAAGGCAAACCAGTCACGGTGCCGAGTAGTTTTCAGCTCGAAATAATGCCGCGACGAACTGGTGCCCACCGCAATCGGCACACCGTGGTCCGACAAGTGCCGCACCAGCTCCTGGGCCCCAGCCATGGCCGCCGCCTGGGGAAATCGTGCATTCATCAACGGCGTGCGTTCCTGCAAGAACGCCTCGGGGCTCATCGGCAAACCTACGGCCTGCACGATGTAGCTCGCCAGCTCATAGGCCCCCAGGCCAATGGTGTTCTGCTTCATGCTCCAGTCAAACGTGCGGCCGTAGCGGTCGGCAATCAACTGGGTGACTTCGGTGTAGATGCCTTCGGTGTCCAGCAGCAGGCCGTCCATGTCGAAGATCACAGCCTTGATCGGCGCGGGTAGCGGTGCATTCATCAAGGTGTCCTCAGGTACGCCCGGCGTAATGGTCGATCAACCGGTTGAGCAGGATCGCCAGCACGATGATCACCCCGGTGATCGCCATCTGGTAGAACGAGCCCAGCCCCAGCAGGTTGAAGATATTGCGCAGCACCTGCAGCAGCATCACCGCCACCGCCGTGCCCACCACACTGCCGCGCCCGCCGAACAGGCTGGTGCCACCCAGCACCACGGCGGCAATCGCATCCAGCTCCAGGCCCTGGGCGGCGGTCGGTTGGCCGACGTGCAGGCGTGAGGTCATCAACAAACCGGCAAACGCTGCCAGGCCGCCGCAGATGGCGAACACTGCAATCGTCACCGCACGCACCGGTACTCCGGACAGCCGCGCGGCCTCCAGGTTGCCGCCGGTGGCCAGCACGTACTCGCCAAACACCGTGTAGCGCAGCACCAGCCAGGCGATGACGGTGATCAGGATAAAGATCAGCCCCAGCACCGGGAACGCAATGCCGGCGCTGGGCAAGATGTCGATCATGGCCGAGCCGAACGACGTAAAGCTGGCCGGCAGCCCGCCAATCGGCGCACCGTCGGACGCCAGGAACGTGGCCCCGCGCAGCGAAACCAAGCCGGCCAGGGTGATGATAAAACTCGGCACCTTGCCAAACACCGTCAGGCTGCCCATCAAGGTGCCGATGGCCAGGCCCACCAGCAAGGTGGCCGGCACCGCCAGCCAGCCGCTGACCTGCTGTTGCAGCAGCACCGCCACCAGGATCCCGCCGAAGGCACACAGGCTGCCCACTGAAAGATCGATATTGGCCGTGAGGATGACGAAGGTCATGCCGATGGCGATGATCCCGACAATCGCCCCTTGCTGGAACAGGTTGGCGATGTTGCCGAAGGTCAGGAAGTCATCCGACAGGAACGTCGCCACCCCCACGGCAAACAGGAAAATGAACACGAAGTTGTAGCGCATCACCCACTCCAGCACCGCACTGCGACGGCGGCTGGCGAGGGCGACAGGCTTATCGAAAACCGGGCTTGGATTGCTCGCAATAGTCATGGTTCTACACTCGTTTTACCGATAAGGATGGCCTGGTCGATCTGGTCGCGGCTGGCACTCAAGGGGTCGAAGCACAGCGCATTGCGCCCCTCATGCATCACCCAGATGCGGTCGCAATTGACGTACAACTCATCCAGCTCGCTGCTGGCCACCAGCACCGCAGCCCCTTCCTGCGCCAGGCTGCGGGCCAGGGCGTAGAGGTCGGCCTTGGCGCCGACATCCAGGCCACGGCTGGGCTCGTCCAGCAGCAACAGGCGCGCGCCGTCGATCACCCACTTGGCCATGACCACTTTCTGCTGATTGCCGCCGGAGAGCTGGCGCACCGGTTGCTCCAGGTTGTCGAGCTTGGTCTGCAAGCGTTGCAGCACCGGGCCGGCGCGGTCCTTGGCCTGGCGATGGGAAAACCAGTTCAGGTGCCGCGTGTGCACCAGGCAGGCGTTGCGGTAGATCGGCGCATCCAGCAGCAGGCCTTCGGTCTTGCGGTTTTCCGGCACCAAACCCACGCCCTGGCGGATGGCCTGGCGCGAGGTTTGCGGGTGATAGGGCTGGCCGAACAGCTCGACATCGCTGTCGTTGCGGCCCACGCCAAACAAGGCCTTGAGCAAGGTGCTGCGCCCCGCTCCGTTCAGCCCGGCAAGCCCGACGATTTCGCCCTGGCGCACTTCCAGCCCTTGTACATCCAGCCCCTGCTCGCCTTGCAGGCGACGAATGTTCAGCGCCAGGTTTTCCCGGGGCGCCTGGCGCGGGCTGCGCTCCAGCAGGTCGCGGTGTTCGCCGACCACGGCGGCGATCAGCGCCTGGTCATCGATCTGCGCCAGCTCATGGGTTTGCAACGTACGCCCGGCACGCAGCACCGTGACCCGGTCGCCGATCTCACGGATTTCATTCAGGCGATGGCTGACATACAGCACCGCCACCCCGGCCGCGGTGATCTCACGGATCACCTGGAACACCCGCTTGAGTTCGGTCTCGTTCAGCGCCGCCGAAGGCTCGTCCATCACCACCAGCCGGGCCTCACAGGTCAGCGCCCGAGCGATGGCCGCCAATTGCTGGTTGGCAATCGACAGGCTGCCCACCCGATCCGTACTCGAAAAATTCGCCCCTACCCGCAACAGCGCGGCCTTGGCCAAGGCACTGCGCTTGCCCCGGGAAATAATCCCGAAGCGCTGGGGCGCGTAACCGAGCATCAGGTTTTCTTCGACGGTCATCTGCGGGATCAGGTCGAGTTCCTGATAGATCATCGCGATCCCGGCCTGGCGTGCCTGTTGCGGGTTCTTCAACTCCACGCGCCGGCCCGCCACCGACATCTCGCCGCCATCCGGACGATGGGCACCGGCGACGATTTTCAACAAGGTACTTTTGCCCGCGCCATTGGCGCCCAGCAGGCAATGCACCTCCCCCGGCCGAACGTCGAGGGACGCGTCGGTCAGCGCCACCACATTGGGCGGAAAACGCTTGCTGACATGACGGATATCCAGGGCCAACTCACTCATGATCCTGCTCCAGCAAATAGCGGGCGGTGGCCGCGTCGGTGGCCAGCACATTGACGTAGCCGGCCTTGACGCTGGCGTGCACGATGCGGTGCTTCTGCGCGCCGACGCACACGGCAATGGACCAGGCCTTGTCGCGCAACGCGGCCAACGGCAGGCCCAGGGTGCGGGCGTCGAGTTCGGGCATCACCGGCTCGCCGTCCATGCCGATAAAGCGCCCCATGATGTCGCCGACGGCCCCGAGGCGCTCCAACTCTTCGAGCAATGGCCGGTCGATGTAACCCGACTCCATCAACACCGAATGATCAGACAACTCACCCAGGCTGAAACACGCCACCGGCGCCTGTTGGCCAAGGTGCAACACCTGGGCGATCACCGGGTCCTGCTCCAGCGCTTCGCGGGTGTAGGCATGCCCGAGAATCGCCGGTACCGGCAGCAACGTGGCCTGTCCACGGGCAGCCTGGGCAAAGCGTTCCGCGACGTTATGACTGGGCTCACCCATCGAGCGCGTATTGATCGCGCCGTTCAGCAACACCACGTTGACCCCTTCGTTCCAGCGCGGCACCAGCCACTGGGCCATCTTGGTCAGGGTGCGGCCCCACGACACGCCAATCAGCGCCGGCATCGGCTGCAAATTGCACAGGTAGCGGGCGGCGGCCTGGGTCACGACGTTCAGTGCGGTGTCGGCATCCTCCACATCCAGCACCAGCGCTTCACGCAGGCCGAAGCGCCGTTGCAAGGCCACTTCCAGCTGCGGCAGGCGCGCCGAGCGGGCGACGATATCGATGCGCACCACCCCGCAATCCCGTGCTTCGCGCAGCAGGCGGCTGACTTGCCAGCGGGTCAGCCCGGTTTCCCGGGAGATATCGCTTTGGGTCTTTTCCAGGTCGTAATACAGCTTGGCCACCTGGACCATCAGGTCATCGCGCTGGGAATCCGCCGACAAGCGCGTGGCGAACGATTCTTCAGGATGGGCGCTCATGCGGCTGGCCTTACGCCGAGCGTGCGGTTCGCCGGCGGCTTGCAACTGATGGGCGCGACACTGTCGGTGGCGGCGCGGTAGCGGCCCAGCAGCTCGATATATTGCTCGTGGGCGTAAGGGTCCGGTTCGATCAGCCGGCCGATGGTGGTGAAGTCGGTAGCGGCTTCCTGCAAGGTGCCGAACTCGCCCAGGGCGCAGGCGGCAGCGGCGGCAGTGCCGATCAGGGTGAGGTTGTCGTGGGGCACCATTTCGAACGGCACACCGGTGGCGTCCACCGTGGCCTGCAACCACAACGGGTTCTTCTGGAAACCACCGGCGGCGACCACACGGGTGATCTCGATACCTTCGGAGCGCCAGGTGTGAAAGATGTTCGCCGAGCCCAGGGCAATCGCTTCTACCGAGGCACGGTACAGGTCATGCCGGTCATGGTTCAGCGACAGGCCCATGATCGCCCCGCGCATGTCCGGCGAGCGGTACGGCGTGCGGTTGCCCATCCAGTAGTCGAGCACCAGCAAGCCGGTGGAGCCTGGTTTGAGTTCTGCGGCCTGACGGATCAGGCGTTGGTGCCCGGCATCGTCGAGGCCGAACATTTTTTGTGCCAGCCAGTTGAGGATCGAACCGGCGGAGACTTGCCCGCCTTCCATCAACCATTGGCCGTCGAGCAACGCACCTGGGTAAGGTCCCCAGATGCCCGGGACATCAATGCGCTGCGGGGTGTGCATCAATTGCACCACCGAGGTGCCGCCGATGAACAACAACTCGCCGGCGCCGGTGGTACCGGCACTGAGCATTGCCATGTGGGCATCGATGCCGCCCTGGGCCACCAGTGTGTCGCGGCCCAGGCCCAAATGGTTGGCCGCATCGGCGCTCAACGGTCCAATGCGCGCGCCGACCTTGATCACTTCCTGAGGGAGTTTTTGCGCCAGTTCCGGCACGCCCAGTTCGGCGTACAGTTCCACCGGGAAACGCTGCTGCAGGGTGTCGTAGTTCCACTTGCAGCTGGCATTCAATTGGGACGCAACCCAGCGCCCGGTCAGTTGAAAGTTGATCCAGTCCACCGCTTCGCAGATACGCTCGGCACGCTGGTACACCTGGGGCTCGTGCTCAGCCAGCCACATGGCCTTGGGCACCAGCCATTCCACCGCGTCACCGCCCTGGTTCATCATCGGGTGGCTGACGTGGGCGGTGCGCGCCGACTCGGCAGCGGCGCGGCAATCCATCCATAACAACGCCGGGGCCAGGGGTTGGCCGTCGGCCTGGGCGACCACCACCGTGGAGGCCGTGGTGGCGACGCACACTGCCGCCACCTGCGGGTGCCCGGCCTGGGCCATCAATTGCCGGCAGGCTTTGCCCAATGCCGTCCACCAATCCGCCGGCGCCTGTTCGGCCCAGCCCAACTGCGGGTATTGCGTGGCATACGGCGCCTCGGCGACGTGTACCAGTTTATGGCTGTGCAGGTCATACAACCCGGCCCGCACCCCACCTGTTCCGAAATCCAATCCCAACAACAAGGTCATCGGTAGTCCTCCTGCGTCTTGTCACGACGACGCTTTTTGTTTTAAGCCCGGCAACGCTCAGCGCTGTCGGGCTTGGCGACACACAATCAACGGCGTGGCTCAGGGGCGAAAAATCACCTTGGCCGCCACTTCACTGCGATCGGCATAACGCTTGAACATCGCTGGCAATTCGTCCAGCGGCAAGTCGTGGGTAATCATGAACTGCCACTGCAATTCGCCGGAAGCCAGCTTGTCGATGGAGGCCGTCCACTCGTCGCCCGGGAACGGTGCCGAGAACGAGTTCCAGGCGCCGTGCAGGGAGATTTCCTGGCGCAGGAAGTGCGAGAACGTCGCTGTGCTGAGGGCCACGTCGCTGGTGGGAATACCGATAAACACCACGTGCCCGCCGGCCTTGGTCAGTTGCACGGCCTGGTTGATCGAGCTTGGATGGCCAGCCGCTTCGATCACCAGTTGGCAACGCGGCAACTCGGCATCCGCCGCGCCGCTGAGCAGGGTGTGGGTAGCGCCGGCCTGGCGGGCCATGGCGAGTTTTTCTTCGGCGATGTCGATGGCAACGATGTCCTTGGCGCCCATGATCTTCAGCCATTGAATCGCAAACAGGCCGATCGGCCCGCAACCCACCACCGCCCCGCTCTGCCCGGCCTTGAAGTCGGCTTTCCAGATCGCATGCAGGGCAATCGCCGCCGGGTCCACCAGGGACGCGGCAATCGGGTCCATGCCTTGGGGCACCTTGATCAGGTTGCTCAGCGGCACGTTGACGTACTCGGCATACGCGCCGTCGCGGCGGCTGCCGAAGTAATCGTAGCGCTCCGATCGGGACGGAAAACCACGGGCATATTGGTCGCTGCTGACGTCCGGGATCATCGGCGGCACGGTTACCAGTTCGCCGATGGCATAGCCTTCGACGCCGCTGCCGATCTCTTCGATGAAGCCTGCGAATTCATGGCCGCAGATCAGCGGCATCACGTGGGCGCCCTTGCTCAGCATGCGCGGGATATCCGAGCCGCACACGCCGCAAGCGGCGACCCGGACCAGCGCATGGCCGGCCTTGACCGCAGGTTTTGGAACATCTTCAACCCGGATATCGCCCGGTTGGTACATGACGGCAGCTTTCACAGTGAATTCCTCTGTTGAATGACGAGTGCGTTCGAACGGGCACCTCCCGCAAGAGGTGCCGGCAAAAAAATCCTTAGGGTGGCGACGCAGATCCGTTAGAGCGCGCCAGGGCGGTATTCGCCGAAGGTAGAGTCATGCTTGACCTCGGCCACGTTGGCCTTGGTCACCACCTGGGTGCCGGCGTCGACAAAGTTCGGCACCGATTTGCCGGCCGCCAGGGCCCGCGCCGCCTCAATGGCGACCTCGCCCAGGTAGCGCGGGTCGTTGAGGGCAGTGGCCACGTATTGATCGCCGTTCTGGATGGCATTCAAGGCTTCGGACAAGCCGTCGATCCCGGCCACCAGCACGTCTTTCTTGCCGCTTTCGGTGAGCACTTGCAGCGCGCCCATGGCCATGTCGTCGTTATGCGCGATCACCGCCTTCAAGTCGGGGTGTGCTTGCAGCAAATCCTGCATCGCCGTGACCGCGTTGGCGCGCATGTATTCGCTGTAGGGGCCATCGATGATCTTGAAATCGGTGCCGGCCAGGGCGGTGTGGAAGCCCTTGCGGCGTTCTTTCATCACGGTGCCGCCGGCGTCGCCCTGGATCTCGATGATCTTGCCCTTGGTCACGCCGCGTTGCTTGAGGGCGGCGAGCAAGGCTTTGCCGGACAACTCGCCCATCTCGGCATTGTTGCGGCCGATAGTGGTGGCCACCGGGGCATTGATGGCGCGGTCGACGGCAATCACCGGCACTTTGGCACGCTTGGCAGCGTCGAGGGCGGCGCCCACGGCGTCGGGGTTCACGGCATTGATGATGAGGATGTCGACCTTGCGGGTCAGCAGGTCCTGGATGTCGTTGTTCTGCTTGCTGATATCGCCGTTGGCGTCGAGGAAGATCAGCTCGTCGCCGCCCTTGGCCGCTGCGGCCTTGGCGCCATCGCGCAGTTGCACATAGAAGGGAGATTGCAGGGTGACCTGGCTGAAACCGATCTTCAGATCCCTGGCCTGGGCGTTCAGCGCCAGCGCCGAGGCCGCGACAGCCAGTGCAAGGGCCAGCACATGAACAGGTTTACGGGCTATCTGGAGCATGGTGATTCCTATTTTTATTGTTGTCAGGATTCGGGCGCGACCTTCAAGGAGGTTGCGCTCACAAATGTGAACCGCGATCACATTTGAAAAACTATGCCTTGCTCCCGAGGGTGTCAAGGCTAATTTGTTAAATTCCAAACAAATGAAATAAAAATCACAATACCGCTTGAATCAGATCAGCAGGATCGCCCCGCTGTCCTTGATCACTTGCTGCTGTGCCGCCTCAAGGCCGGCATCGCTGATCACCCGCTGGAAGTCCGACAGCTCGGCAAAGTGCGCCGCGCGTACCTCGTCGAACTTGCTGTGGTCGGCCACCAGCACGCAGGTCTGCGCCCGCGCCATGACCCGGCGCTTGACCTCCACTTCATTGAGGTTGTAGCAGGTCACGCCGTGGGCCGCGCTGACGCCGGCCGCAGAAATAAACGCCCAGGCCACGCGGATGCCGTCGAGGATGCCCGCCTCGGCATGGCTCTCGAACACCATGTTGCGCCGGTGAAAGGTGCCGCCGCAGAGGATGATGGTGCAGTGGGGCTTTTGCTGAAGCTTGAGCAATACGTTGAGGGAATTGCACAGCGCGGTGAACTCCAGGTCATCCGGCAACGCCTCGATGATAAACGGCGTGGTGGTGCCGCAATCGATAAACACCGTGTCGCCCGGCCGCACCAGGCTGGCGGCGAGTGCGCCGATCTGACGCTTCTCGGCGACGTGGCGCTGATCCTGTTCGGCGACCTGGTAATCCGGCTCCGGCGGCCCGCTTCGGGTCACGTGCCCGCCCAGCAACCGCAGGCCTTGAGGGCTGTCTGCCAGGTCGCGGCGCAGGGTCATTTCCGATACGCCGAGCAACGCGGCCATGTCCCGCAGGTGAATCGCCGACTCGCCCTGCAACGCCTTGTGCATGGCCCGAAATCTTTCGCTTTTCTTTGAATCCACTGCGTTCCAACCCTCGTTGAATGCGCGCCCTTGATCAAGGCAGTCACAAATTCCATTTACAATGTTATTTATTTCACATTTAATGCATCCAACTTAACACAAACCGGCTTTTCCCAGCACCTCCTCCTTACAGGACACTTGCCATGCCGACTGACCCGTTGCCGCTCGCGGCCTATATCGACCACACCCTGCTGGCCGCCGATGCTTCCCAGGCGAGCATTCGCCAACTGTGCGCCGAGGCTCGCGAGCATGGCTTCAAGTCCGTGTGCGTCAACAGCGCCAATGTACCGCTGGCCGCCGAATGCCTGCACGGCGCCGCCCCTTTGGTCTGCGCGGTAGTCGGTTTCCCTCTGGGTGCGGGCTTGAGTGCGGCCAAGGCTTACGAGGCAAAGCTTGCGATCGAGGCCGGCGCTGGCGAGATCGACATGGTGCTGAACATCGGCTGGCTGAAGGACGGCCTGCTGGACCAGGTACGTGACGACATCGCCCAGGTGCTGGCGGCCTGCGGCACGGTGCCGCTGAAAGTCATCCTCGAAACCGGCCTGCTCGATGACCAGCAGAAAACCAATGCCTGCACCCTGTGCCGCGAGCTGAACGTGGCGTTCGTCAAGACCTCCACCGGTTTCGGCCATGGCGGCGCGACATTGGCGGATGTGCGCCTGATGCGCGGTGTGGTGGGTGCCGAGATCGGGGTGAAGGCTTCCGGTGGCGTACGCGACCTGGAGACAGCCCTGGCAATGATCGAGGCTGGAGCGACACGACTGGGCAGCAGTTCCGGGATCGCCATCGTCAGCGGTGCAAAGGCGGCAGCGGGCGCTTACTGAATTGGGTGCAGCACGGGCGCCCTTTCACATCCCTTTCACAGTCGGGCGCCTATGGTCATCTCAGCTCCTGGTGAAAACCTTTAAGCCCGCGCTCCCCATCGCGGGCTTTTCTTTGCCCGGGATTTGCCCTCAGCGCGCGATGACGTTGTTGCTGGAGCTGCGTGGCGCCATGCCGGTGCATGTCTGGTCCAGGCAGAATACAAAGGGCGCCACCACTTCAATTTCGCCTTTAAGCAGCATTGAGGGTGGAGGCGCTGGCACTGGCGATGCCGCCGGAACAAATTTCTCCACGGCCCCTACGAAAAGATCCGAGCCTGTGTGACTGACGATTTCGTGGCGTATCAGGTTGCCCTTGGCATCAACGACAAATTTAACCCTGACCATCCCGGCCAGCCCTTGCAGACGGGCTTCTTCAGGGTAGGACTTGAAGTGGTTGAGGTGAGTGAGCAACTGGTATTCCCATAAGCGTTGCTCGGCCAGTTGTTCCCGGGAGGGGCCACTTGTGCAGGCACAAAGCAGCAAGACAAGTGCGATCCAGCTGTATTTCATAAACGCAGTTCCGTTGACGTTCGTTTGCTGAGTGAGGCTAATCACCCGACGCTATGCTGCGTCTCAGGCGGTGGTGCTGACGATTGAACCGGTACTGCTTCCACCTTCGGCAGTGACGGCTTGCAACAACGCGGCAGACGCCGTCTGCAACGCCGCTGACGTTGCGACAATCTGCGTCTGGGCAGCGGCCACGGCGGCCGCTTTGGCGTCGGCGTTTTGATTGCTGGCCTGAGCCTTCTGCATGTTCTGCTGCTGCTCTTGAAGTTGCTTTTGCAATTCTGCGATTTGCTTCTTCAACTCCTTGACCGTGTCGGACTCCTGCGAGGTAGAAGCCGCCTGGCCGCCACCGGCAGCAGGTGCGCTCTTGGCATCTGCGCCCTGGCTTGCGCTCACGGTCGTGGAGGTTTGCGTCTTGGAATCATCACTAACGCTGGCGGGGCTTGGAGTGCTGGGTACTGAAGCGAGACTGCTGACGTTAGTGATCATGTTAAAGCTCCGTTTGCGGTAGAGGTCTTAATTCATCGGCGCATGAGCGGGTTACTTTAACGTGTTAACCACGCAAATGCCCGTGCTTGAGCCACTGCACGACTCATACAGGCCCCGATGACTTTGCCAGACAGTCTTTCCAGATGTCGCGCATCAGCGCCTTGAGCATCAACGCTTCAGCCCAGCGATCAGTGATATCGAGGCCGTCGGCACCGGTGATGGCATACGGTGGAGGGCCGAGTTCGCAGGTAAAGGACAGGCTTGCCGGCGTGTTGGGGCGGGCCAGCCAGTCTTCGATCCCGTAGCGCCACCAGCCCAGGAAACGCTCCAGCCAAGGGCGATGCTGGGCGAAGCTCAAGGGCACCTGAACCTGTTCGCCGTTGCTGACCCGGCCATGAAACCCCCAGCTGTGGCGCAGGACGGTATGGATCTGCTCATCGTCTTCCATGGCGGCTGACCCGGGCAATTCGCGCCCAACGACATAGTGAGACAAGTCGGCCAAGAGTTTGAGGTCCGGCATTTCTGCGAGCAGGTCGAGGGTGAACGGCAGGTCGCTGGTGAGGCGATAACGATGGGTTTCCAGCAGGATGGGAAAGTCCACCTGTTCGGCCAGTCGCTGCCAACCTTCGATCAGTGTCATCGCTTGGGACAACGTCCGCGGCCGCACGTCTGCCTGAAGCGTAAGGTGATGACAGCCATAGCGGGCGACAGCGTCGAGCGCCATCGCGAGATCGTCCACGGTCTGCGGAAACACCTGCCCCTCGATATGCAGGCCCCGGGCGTTGGCGGCGGCATGCAACCGCTTGGCCTGGGGTGCGAGCCAGAAATGGTCGGTGACCCCGTCGAAGCCTGCGGCGGCGATTTTCTCAAGCAGCGCTTCAATCGTGAGATCGCACTGGCCGCGGTGATCTTGCATCGCCCACAGTGACTGGAATACCAGGAAATCGCGCATGTCAGTTCCTCAATAACTGTTTGAGCGGCACACCGGCATCTGCCAGGGCGTGCACCGGCAGCGGGTTCTGATTGGCGATCAGCCGTTCGCACAGCTTGATGTCCTTGGCAATGCTGTTGCCCTGCCCCCAGCCGCACGCACCTTGCAGGCGTTGATCGGCATCAAGGTAGAACAGCAGGAAACCGCCTCCCGGCGTTGCCCGACTGGCCGACGGTTCTGCGGGGTTGATCACCCCCACGGTTTGCAGTCCCCAGTCGTACTGATCGGACCAGAACCCCGGAATCACCTCGAAGGGCAACTCACCTCCCAGCATGTTCAGGGCGGCGTGACGGCCTTGGGTTTCTGCGTTGCGCCAGGTTTCCTGGCGCTGGAACACGCCCTTGGGGTGCAGCCGAAACTCGCACACATCGCCCGCAGCAAAGATGTCCGACGCGCTGGTGCGCAACTGCGCATCGACACGAATGCCCTGCCCCACCTCCAACCCGGCCGCCACGGCCAACTCGATATTGGATTGCATGCCGATGCCGACGACGAGCAGGTCGCAAGGCAGCACTTCACCGTCAACCAGCTGTACCGACCCCGCCTGCCACTCGCCTTGCACCGACTCAATGCCCACGTTCAAACGTACGTCCACGCCCTGCCTGCGATGCAGCTCCAGCAGCGCACTGGAAACCCGTTCCGGCAGGACTCGCCCGGCCAGCCGTGGCCCAGCTTCCAGCAACGTCACCACGCAACCCAGGGCACTGGCGGTGGCGGCGACTTCAAGCCCGATGAAGCCACCGCCGATGATCACCACCCGCGCGCCGGGTTGCAACGACGCACGCAGTGCCAATGCCTCATCATGGGTTCGCAAATAAAACACATTGGCCAGGTGCACCGGCACACCGGGCAACCGTCGCGCCCTGCCCCCGGTCGCCAGCAACAGGCGGGCGTACTGCAACCCGCTGCCATCGGCGAACCGCAGGCGATGCTGCTGCGGATCCAGGCCTGTCACCGGGTTGCCCGCCAGGTGTTCGACCTCCAGTTCGGCGAGCCGGGCGGGGTCGCACAAACTGCAACTCGCCAGTTCAACCGTGCCCTGCAACAGCCCCTTGGACAGTGGCGGGCGCTCGTAGGGCAGATGAGGCTCATCGCCGATCAGGATCACGCGGCCGCAATAGCCTTCGGTGCGCAAGGTCAACGCCGCACGGCCGCCGGCGTGTCCGGCGCCCACAATAATCAGTGGAGCATTGGCAGGGTTCATGGCACAGCCTCCGGGCAGTTAAACCGCAATCGCGAGCAAGACGCGCCCCGCCTCGACCCGGACCGGATAGGTCTTGAGGTTGACGCACACCGGCGCCCCCAGGGCTTTGCCGGTGCGGAAATCGAACCGCCCGTTGTGCTTGGGACACTCGATCACATGGTCCATCACCAGGCCATCGGCGAGGTGGATGGACTCGTGCGTGCACAGGCCCGCCGTGGCAAAAAACCGGTCCTCGGCAGAACGGTAGACAGCGTAGGTCTGCTGGCCATGGTCAAAACGAATGACGTCTTCTTCGTCTATATCGCCCACAGCACAGACATCGATCCATTGCTCGGTCATGGCAGTTTTCTCTCTTGTAGGGGGTTGGAATCAAAAGCCGTCAGGCGGGTTCTGCCTGAGTGGCAGCGGCAGTTTCTGCGCGCTCGGGCAGAGGGCGACGGATGAAGTACGTCGGGTCTTTACGCTGCTTCCAGATCGCCGGAAAGATTTCCTTCAAGGCCTCGAACAGGCCGTTATAGGGCGGCGGGCAGTCATCACGAATCTCCTCATGCAGCTGCGCCAGGGCATGGAACGGCACCATCGGGTACATGTGATGTTCGAGGTGATAGTTCATGTCGAGGTACAGAAAACGCAGCAGCGGACTCATGTAGATAGTGCGGCAGTTACTGCGGTGGTCGAGCACATCCTCGGCCAGGCCCACATGCTGCGTCAGGCCGAACAGGTACGAAAGCCAGCCGCCGTAGAGCGTCGGCAGGCCGATAAACATCAGCGGCAACCAGCTGTGCAAGTACAGCGCGGCGCCCACCGTCAGCCCGTAGATCAACAGCCAGATACGCGCCGCCGTGAAGATCTTCGGCCACTCGGACTCCGGGATAAACGTGCTCTCTTCTTCCGCCATCCGCCCAGTGGCGTGCCGGCAGACCGACCACATCGTGGTGAACACATAGGGCATCCTGAACAGGCTCAGCACCATGTTGACCAGCCTCGGTGGTCGCGGCTCGACGATCTCCGGATCACGCCCGACGATGATGGTGTCGGTGTGGTGCCGGGCGTGGCTCCAGCGCCACACATGGGGCTCGAACATGAACATGAAGCTCGACAGCTGGTAGATCCCGTCATTCAGCCAACGGGTTTTGAACGCCGTGCCATGGCCGGTCTCGTGCCACCTAGCATTGGAGGCCGTGCCATACAGCAAGCCGTAGACAAAGAAGAACGGCACACAGGCCCAGGAACCCCAGAACCAATAACCACCAAACCCGGTAACGACCAATGCCAGCAACCAGAGGGCGGTGTCCACCAAGGCTGGGCCATCACGGCGCTGCATCAATTCTTTCAGGCGTTTACGCGGGATGGGCGATTGATACCAGGTGGCCGAGGCCAGCCCTTTTTGCACAGCACGGGCAGCTTCCGGGCCGGTCAACCGATAATCCCGAGGCGCGGGGCTACCGGGGTGTTCATAGGCTGCGTGTTGTTCAGGCATTTTATTGTTCTCCGCAAGCTGGGTGGTTTCAGGCACTTGCTTCGATGCGAGGTCGCATCGTTGAGAGAAACGATAGAGAGCCCACTGATTGCCCTCAAGCCCTTGAATACATTCCCTATCAAGCTATCATCCAGCCCCATTGAAGCTTGATAGTTTTCTATCAAGGCATTCGCAGGGGCTCGCCATGAACAACAATAAACGCCCAACCATTGCCACCGTTGCCGCGCACGCCGGCTTGAGTGTCGCCACCGTAGACCGGGTGCTCAACGCCCGGGCGCCGGTCAACCCGGACACCGCCGAGCAGGTGTTCCAGGCAGCCGAAGCCGTCGGGTATTTTGCCGCACGGCTGATCGGCCAGCGGATCCGCGAGCGGCGCCCCAGCTACCGCTTCGGCATCCTCCTGCTCGGTACCGCCCAGGCGTTCTATGGCAACGTTGCCGCCGCCATCAGCGAGGCGGCGCAGCGTGAGTCGGGCGCCAACCTGAGCGTTCAATTCGACTACGTGCTTGACCGCTCCCCCACCGCCATCATTGCCCAGATCGAACAGTTGGCCGTGCAGTGCGACGGCCTCGCCGTGGTCAGCTTTGCCCACCCGCTGATCAATGCCGCCATCGCCCAGATCAGGCACGCCGGTGTGCCGGTGATCGCCCTGCTGTCGGACATCGATGAGGCGGCGCAGGAACCTTACGTGGGCCAGGACAACCATGAGGTCGGCCGCACCATGGGCTGGCTGGTGGCGCACACGGCCAGCGCCCGCAAGGGCAGCATTGGCGTGCTGCTGGGCGGTCACCGTTTTCTGGGGCATCAGGCGCGGCTCGAGGGGCTGCGCGGCTATCTGGAGGAGCACGCCCCGGGGCTGCGATTGCTGGAAGCGGTGATCAACCTGGACAATTGCGACATCACCGAAGAGGCGACCCTGGAACTGTTGGCCCGCCATGAAGACTTGCGCGCTTTGTGCGTGGTCGGCGGTGGCGGCGACGGCGTTATCAGCGCCCTGTCACAGCTGCCGAAACGCCCGTCACTGTGCTGCATCCTCCAGGAGTCAACCGAGCTGTCGCGCAAGGCGCTGGCCGAAGGGTTGGTCAGCCTGGTCATCGATTCCCAGCCACGACTGCTGGGCACCGCCATCGTCGACTTGCTGATCGAATTGCAGTCGTCTCCAGACTTCGATCCGGCCCGGCATCGCCACTACATTCCCTTGCAGATCCTGACCTCAGAGAACGCCCGGCCCTGAGCGAAACGCATCGGCACTCAGCCCGAACCGGTTCATCTTGTTGTACAGCCCGCCACGGGAAACGTTGAGCTGTTGTGCGGCCAGCCGGATGTTGCCGCGCGTGGCTTTGAGGGCGTCAATGATCGCGTTCATTTCATGGGCTCCGAGGTCGAGGGGCGTTCGGGGCTCTGGCGCAGTTGCCGAGGTGGCGGCCGGCTGTCGCGGCTGGATTTCCAGTGGCAGATCACCCGGTAAAAGCTGGTCGCTCACGGCCAGGTTGGTGGCTCGCTCAATGGCGTTTTCCAGTTCACGAACGTTGCCGGGCCAGTGGTATGCCGACAGAATATCCAGCGCATCAGGCGAGATGCCCTGCACCGACTTGCGTAGCGACCGCGCGCAACGGCCGAGAAAGTGAAGCGCCAGCAGCGGTATATCTTCACGTCGCATCCGCAGCGGCGGCACCGTCAAGTTCAATACGTTGAGCCGGTAGTAAAGGTCCTCGCGGAACGCGCCATCGGCCACCGCCTGGCTCAGGTTCCGGTGGGTCGCGGCAATGATGCGCACGTTCACCTGCCGGGACTGCTTGGCGCCGACCCGTGTCACCTCGCCCTCTTGCAAGACCCGCAACAGGCTGACCTGGGCGTCGAATGACATGTCACCGATTTCATCGAGGAAGATCGTGCCGCCATCGGCCAGTTCGAACTTGCCGGCCGACCCGCCGCGGGCCGATCCGGTGAAGGCCCCCTCAACATGCCCGAACAGTTCACTCTGCACCAGGTCCCGCGGAATGGCCCCGCAATTGACCGCGACAAACGGGCCGTTGCAGCGGTCACTGGCGTTGTGGATCGCCTGGGCAAACAGCTCCTTGCCGGTGCCGCTTTCACCCAGGACCAGGGTCGTCGAATCACTGCGACTGGCGATTCGTCCCAGGTGCAAAGCGTCCTGAATCGCCCGGGAACTGCCCTGGATGGTGTCGAAGGTGTAGCTGGCCTGGGTGCCGATGATGCGCCGGGTAATTTCCCGGATGCGCCGGTTCTCGCGCAACGATACCACTCGCCCGCCCTGCTCCAGCGGGCACACTGAGACCAGGCAGGCCAGGTGGCTGCGATCATGCAGCTCAAAGGTGCAGTCCAGGTCCCGCAGCCCTTCCCCACCACGCAGCAAAATCTCATCGGTCAGTTCGCTTTGGCCCAGGCGCTGGAACGGGCTGCCCAGCAGGTCGCGGCCCACGCGAAACAATTGCCGGGCATAGCGGTTGAGCGCCTTGATGCAGCCGCGCTCATCCAGCACTACCAGGCCTTCGTTGAGGACTTCCAGCACGGTTTGCTGTTCTTCCAGCAAGGCCTGCAGCGCCATCTGCCGCGAGACCGCTTCCGCCGCTGCCTGCACGGTGCCCAGTGTATGAAAGTGGAACCAGCCCGGCTCTGCGGTCAGCGTCAGCATCGCCAGCGTGCGGCCCTGGGCATCCCGGATCGGGGCGGCGGCGCAATGCATGCGCCGTTGACGCAGGCCGCGCGCGAAATTCTCTTCGGCCAGCACGTACACCAATCGGTCTTCGCCCAACGCCAGCCCGGTGCAGTTAGTGCCCTGCACCGATTCCAGCAACCGGCTGCCCACCGGCGTGAGGTCCAGCCCGCAAAAATACAGAGTGGTGCCGTGAGCGTCGGTGAGGTTGATATGACCCCGGGGGTTGTAGGCCAGCAATCCGCGCATGACCTGCGCCGCCGCCGCGATCAACACCCGGTTGGCCGCCAGCGTCGCGGCCAGATCGTCGGGGGCGACGAACCGGTAGTCACCGTCGGCGGGATCGATCCCGGCGCTGACACTGCGCCGCCAGGAATCCCAAATCACCTGCCTGACCCCGGCAGGCCGATCGACACCGCCCTTCAGGCACGCTTGCCAGGCCTGCTCCAGTTGCGCAATCGGTCCCTCGCTCAACTGCGCCGGGCCAAGCGCGGTGATGTAGTCGAGGTCTTGTTCGCTGAAGGCCATTGGCTGTGGGATCACGCGCCGCTCCTGTGTTCAGGTTTTAGACATGTAAGCATAGACATGTTTAAAATATGAACAGTATTTTTAAACAAATCATATTAAATCGTTATATATCAAACGCTTAAATATTGGCACAGCCTTTGCTCCCTGACTTGCACCCGCAGGAAACCCCTGCGCAACAACAATAAAAGGGAGTCACCTCATGAACACATCCAAGACTATTCGCCTCGGCCTCATCGGCGCCGGCCGCATGGGCAGCTTTCACGGCCTGACGGCCGCCCGGCATATTCCCGGTGCCTGCCTGGCCGCGATTGCCGACCCCACACCCGGTCAGGCCGCTCGCCTGGCGGCAGAGCTGGGCGTGCAACGGGTCTACACCGATCCCCAGCAACTGCTCGACGACCCGGACATCGACGGCGTGCTGATCGCCGCCCCGGCCCGCAGCCACGCCGAACTGGTAATCAGCGCCGCCCGCGCCGGCAAAGGGGTGTTCTGCGAAAAACCCATGGCCATCACCCTCGACGAAGCCGACCGTGCCATCGCCGCCGCTGCAGATGCGCGGGTGACGCTGCAAGTGGGCTTCAACCGCCGCTTCGCCAAAAGCTTTCGCACCGCCCACCTGGACGTGGTGGCCGGCCGTATCGGCACGCCGCAGCTGCTGCGCTCGCTGACCCGCGACCCGGCGCTGAACAATCCCGCCGCCTCACCGCAATGGGTGATCTTCCTCGAAACCCTGATCCATGACTTCGACACCCTGCGCTACCTGAACCCCGGCGCCGAAGCCGTCGACGTGTTTGTCATGGCCGATGCGCTGATTGCACCGGACTACAAAAGCAAAGGCTTCCTGGACACTGCCGTGGTCACGATACGCTTCGACAACGGCGCCATCGCCACCGCCGAGGCGAACTTCCAGGCAGTGTATGGCTACGATGTTCGCGGGGAAGTGTTCGGCAGCGCGGGCATGCTGACCATGGGCGGCGTCCATGACTCTGACCTGGTCCGCTACGTGGCCGGCGGCATCCAGGCCGATACCCAGCGCCTGGACACCGACCTCCTGCGGGACGCCTACGTGGCCGAACTCAATCACTTCGTCGAGTGCCTGCGCAGCGGCGAAAAACCCCTCGCCAGCGGCGAAGATGCCCGCGCCGCACTGGCCATTGCCCGCGCCTGCATCGAGTCGTTCCAGCAAGGCAAAGTCGTGCGTGTGCAAGGTGGCCGCCCATGAGCTTCGTGCCCTTCAAACTGGCCGTCAGCGCCGAAATGGTCTTCCTCGACCTACCCTTCACCGAACGCGTCAAACGCATTCATGCCCTGGGCTTCAGCGCCGAAATCTGGGGCTGGACCACCAAAGACATCCCGGCCCTGGCCGCCACCGGTGCGGACTTCACCTCGATGACGGGCTACATCTCGGGCAACCTGACCGACCCCGACGAGATTGCACAGCTGCTCGACAGCGCCCGGGAATCCCTGGCCATCGCCGCCCAGCTCAATTGCCCGAGTCTCAACCTGCATGGCACCGGCCTGGGTGACCGGGGGTTGCCGGTAAAACCGGAGGCCCACACCAGCGGACGCATGTGGCTGAGCGCCTGCAAGACCCTGGAAAAAATCGCGCGCCTGGGCGAAGACGCCGGCCGGGTGTTCCTGCTGGAAAACCTCAATACCGAGGTGGACCACCCCGGCACGCCCTTCGCCCGCGCCGACGACACCCTGGCACTGATCGAAGCGGTGGGCAGCCCTCATTTGAAAATGAACCTGGACCTCTACCACGCGCAGATCGGCGAAGGAAACCTGATCGAACTGATCCAGCGTGCCGGCAGCGCCATCGGTGAAATCCAGGTGGCCGACGTGCCGGGACGCAAGGAACCGGGCACGGGCGAGATCCACTACCCCGCCATTGCCAGGGCCCTTTACGACATGGGTTACACCGGTGTCGTGGGCCTTGAAGGCTGGGCCAGCGGCGACAGCGAACTGGCGCTGGCGCGCTTTCGGCAAGCCTTCACCCTGTCTTGATGAATTTCAACTCATAACAACAAAAGGAAAACCATCATGCGTCGCAGCACATTGCTTTTTGCCACGTTGTTACTCGTTTTCAGCCAGTGGGCTACCGCCAGCTATCGCATCGGCGTGAGCATTGCCAGGGTTGACGACAACTTCATGACCTACGTGCGCAGCGGCCTGGACGACGCGGCCAAACAGGCAGGCGTCCAGATCCAGTTTGAAGACGCCCAGGGGGACGTGGTGCGCCAGCTCAATCAGGTCCAGGGGTTTATCAATCAGAAGGTCGACGCCGTGATTGTCTTGCCGGTGGACACCGCCGCCACCGCCAACATGACCCGCGCCGCCGTCGAGGCGAAGACGCCGCTGGTCTACGTCAACCGCCACCCCGACGAGCGCGTACTGCCCAAGGGCGTCGTCACTGTGGCGTCCAACGACATCGAGGCCGGGCAATTGCAGATGCGCTACCTCGCCGAGAAGCTCCACGGCAAAGGTAGCGTCGCGATCATCATGGGCGACCTGGCGCAAAACGCCACGCACGACCGCACCGAAGGCGTCAAACAAGTACTCAAGGACTTTCCCGAGATCAAGATCGTCGAACAGCAATCGGCGGAATGGCAGCGCAGCAAAGGCATGGACCTGACCAGCAACTGGCTGCTGGCGGGCACCCACTTCGATGCGATCGTGGCCAACAACGACGAAATGGCGATTGGTGCCGCGATGGCGTTGCAGCAAGCTGGCAAAGCCAAGGGCGAAATCGCAATCGTCGGCATCGACGGCCTGCCCGACGGGCTGGCCGCGATCAAGCGCGGAATGCTGGTGGCATCGGTCTTCCAGGACCCCAAGGCCCAGGCCACTGCCGCCCTGCAGGCCGCCCTGAAAATGATCAAGGGCGAGCCGGTCGAGACGGATGTGTGGGTTCCGTTTCAGCTGATTAAACCGGAGCAAGTCGCCGTGTTTGAGCAGCATTACAAGTAGCGTCGACCGCCGCTGTTGCCAATCGGGGAACAGCGGCGCTTGCACGAAGACGGCGGCGATTGAAGGAGCGTACTATTACACCCGACGTTACCCACAAATCCCGCGCGAAAAGTCGTGCGCTGTTTGTGGCCTATGGATGCCGGGAAATCACGGAATGAATATGCAAACAAATAAAGATCTGAAGGGGCTGGGTGGCTGACTGATATTAATCGCGCTGGGGTTGATTGTTACGCCCCTGCGCGTGGCATTCGCCTTCGGGCCCTTGTATTACGGCATCTTCACAGACGGCACCTTCACGCATGTCATAACCCCGGGTTCAGAGCTGTATAACCCGGCATGGGCCGCACTGGTGGTGTTTGAGGCGCTCTTCAACTCCCTGTTGATCCTGACGTTCGTCTACCTGATCTATCTGTTTTTCTCCAGGCACTATCTATTCCCGAAAGTGTATATAGCCACACTTATTGTCTCTTTTGCTTTTGTGCCTTTGGACTCGTGGATTGTCTCGCTTATCGTCCCTGACGAGCCAATATTCGACCCCAGCACTACAAAGGAATTTGTACGGGGATTGATTTCCGTTGTCGTATGGGTGCCTTACATTCTGGTGTCCAAGAGAGTAAAGGCAACGTTTGTCGAACACAGGCCTGACGCAGAACCGAAGCCGCGCGCTTCGCTTATTGAGCCGGGCTGATCGCCCGGTTCCAAATGATAGCCTGCGCCACCACGACATACTCACCGTTGAAGGTGGCCGCTGGCGAGCCATAAAGCTGGTAGCCCAGTGCAAGGGCTTCTGAGACTCGGTGACAGAAGGAGGCATCGTCCTTGCCGGTCAGAATCCGATAGACAGGCAAGCCGTCAGGAGGAGAACTTTGCATAGGGGGCACCTGCTGGAAAGGTTGGAAAAAACCACTTGGCTATCGGGCGACGCCCGTTGGTTCCTGATCATATCAATCGATGATGACATCGCGCCCCTCGGCCTTCAAACGGGCGAGGTTGTCCCTCATCTGCTGCAACCGCTCAGGCGGATGCCCTTGCCACTTCGTCACTTCGGCCACGACCCGCAACGGGTCGGTTGAACGATAGGAAAGCGTGGGGTTGCCGGGGAATTTCTTATCCGTCACGTTGGGGTCATCGATGATTGACCCCGTTGGCTCCACCACATAGATCCGTTCCCGCCCACTGCCAAGCGCCAGTTCAGCGCCCCAGATGGCCGCATCCAGCGTGCCCGCGAAATACACCCAGGAAAGTGGTTTGCCTTCGGTGAAATTGGACGGGTAGCCGACGCGGATCAGATCGCCGGGCTCCAGATCGGCACGGGTGCCATGAAAGAACTGACGCGTAAACAGGCCAGCAGTAATCGACATAGGCTCGCGACTCCGTGGTTTTATGAATACTGCAACGACGGCGAGCTGGCCCGGCGTTTGATTGCCGGGCCAGAGGGCTGAGTTAAAGCAATACAGTGGACAGCATGCCCAGGGCGCCCAGGACGAACCCAATCAGTGCGCCACGTCCTGGTGCTTCATGAAACAGAGACCAGACCACCACCGGCTCAAGCAGCAGCAAAGAGGTAACCGAGACCACGGTGACAACCCAGATATCACCGACAGCCATATACCCCAGCCAATACGCTCCCAGCAGGCAAAGCCCTGCAAAACACATCAGCACAACGGGCAGTACGAACGCCTCCCATGAACCATGCCCTGTCTGGGCAAGCCTGGCGGTGACCACCTCACTGTAGATCGCACAAAACTCACCGACCACCATCAACCCTAGAGCAGAAACTCCGAGTAATTCTTTGGACATATCAAAAACTCCTTCGTATTCAGCGCAATATTTTTCAGCTCCCAGCGCGCGATGCCGCGGCCCAGGAGTGCGTTGCAGCGATACGAAGCAGCCTTGAACAGGCCTGAATTACCGAAGTGCTTTTCCATGCTCATGTCCTTCAAAGGGGGTGAGTCTCAGCGCCCGAATAAGGTGCTGTTGCGATCATACGTGCCGCTGCCCCTGGCGAACAACCCGCGCAATCGCGCCTCATGAAGGGTTAATGAGCCTTGAACCAGTCGGGGTGCAGAACCGGAAAATGCTTTTTCAGCCAATCCACGAATGCATCTACCTGGGGTGCAAGATGGGTTCTGCTTGGATACAGCACAGAAACCCGGCGCGGCTTTGGACGAAATGCGCCGAGGACTTCAACCAGTTCTCCGCTGTCGAGAAATGCACCGACGGTAATGCCCGGCGCCTGGATGATGCCGAAGCCTGCAACACCGCATTGAACGTAGGCATTGGACTCGTTCACGGTGATACCGCCACGCGGCGTGTGGGGACGATCTTCGTCCTCCACCGAGAAGTGCCAGGGCAGCGGCCGGTTGTTTTGGCCGGACAGGAAGCCAACACATCGGTGGCCTGCAAGCGCTTGCAGGGTTTGCGGTACCCCGCAGGCCTGGAGATAACCTGCCGATGCACAGGTCACCATGGTCGCGCTGCCAATGTCCCTGGCCACCAGGCTGGAGTCAGGGAGATCACCGATTCGCAATACACAATCGATGCCTTCGGCCACGAGGTCTACCGTACGATCAGTCACGCCGAGTGCCACCTCGATCTCGGGATATGCCTGGGTAAATCGCCTGAGGCTTTCCATGAACCCGTGCTGGGAAAAGGCCGTGGGAATATCGATCCGCAACCGTCCCCGCAACGTCGAACCACTGCGGTCGAACATGGAGGTGGTTTGCGCGATGGTGGCCAAAATCTCTTTGACGCGCTCGTAAAATCGCTCGCCCTCAGCCGTCAGTCTGACTTTGCGCGTGGTGCGCTGGAACAGCCGCACACCCAGCGAAGCCTCCAGTTCCTGAATCGTGCGAGTGACATACGGGCGGCCTGTCTGCATCGCTTCCGCGACTTTGGTGAAGCTCCCCAACTCCGCCAGTTTGGCGAATACCTGCATCGACTGTAGAAGCGCCATGCGTCTGTTCCTCGGGAAGCCTGCGAAGGGATTATTGTTACCACTCAGGATAACAATCCTGTTGGGTTCTGCCCATTTATGCTGCGTGGTGAAAACTAAATAATGGCCCAGGCACACAGGAGGCGCTTGCCTCCCCTACCCCTTCACCGTTGCTGGAGACAGAAAATGAAAGCGTGGCTTCTGAAAGATTTCGGTTTGGACAACCTGGTGCAAGGCGATACCGAGACTCCCGTACCCAAGGCCGGAGAGCTGCTGGTAAAGGTGGGGGCCGTATCCCTCAACTTCCGGGACAAGGCCATCGTTGACGGCATCTACGAGCCCCACAAGGTGCCCAAGCCGCTGATTCCCGTCAGCGATGCAGCCGGTACTGTGGTTGCGGTGGGTGACGGCGTCAGCCGCTTCGCCATCGGGGACCGGGTCAACTCGCATCTCTACTCCCGCTGGCTGGACGGCATGCCTGGCCCGGATGAACCCGACTACTGCTTCGGCTCGCCATTACCGGGCGGCCTGGCGCAATACATGATCATCCACGAAGACAGCGCAGTACGTGCCCCCGACAACATGTCCGATGAAGAGGCCGCGACCCTTCCGATTGCCGCGTTGACAGCCTGGTACGCGCTGGTTGATTTCGGCCAGGTCGAGCCCGGCCAGACGGTTCTGGTCCAGGGCACTGGCGGGGTGTCTGTTTTCGCTGCGCAAATTGCAACGGCCCTTGGCGCCAAGGTCATTGTCACCTCCAGTCGCGATGAGAACCTGGATGCGATGAAAAAACTGGGTGCGGTTGCCGGTGTGAATTACCGCAAGCATCCCGCTTGGGCAGAAGAAGTATTGAAACTCACCGACGGCAAGGGCGTGGACCTGCTGCTGGATGTGGCAGGCGGCGACGGCATCAACCAATCCATCGCCGCGACAAAAGCCGGAGGGCGTATCGCCCAGATCGGTTTCCTGACCGGCCAGACCTCTGCACTGAACCTGATGCCGATGATCTTCCGCCAAACCACGATTCGCGGCATTGCCGTAGCGCCGCGCTCGTCGTTTGACCGCATGAACGCATTCTTGAATGAGCACAGGATTCGCCCGGTGATCGACCGTGTGTACCCCTTCGACCAAGCGCGCCAGGCGTACGAACACCTGGCCAGGGGCGCGTTTGGCAAGGTGGTGATCAAGATTGCGTAAGATGGGGATGGTGGTGCCACACGGGAGTTTCACACTCAACGCTTGAGCGCGTTGAGTGTGATCCGGGCGGCGAAAACACTGATCCCCTGGGCGCCTTAATCAAAGGCGCCATTGAGAACCTCATAAATAATGCCGGAAGCGATTGCGACCAGTATCAGATCAGTGCCTGCCTGTTGCCATTCATAGCCGTCGTAATGGGGCAGCCTGCCCAGCAAGCGGCCATCCAGCTTCTTGGCGATGCCTGGAGGAAGCGGTTTTCCTCTGGCCAGATTCTTTTGTATTCCGGGTGGCAATGAGGGACCTGGGCGCCAATAGTCACGGTAGCCGCCAACCACGCCCAATACGCCGCCCCGGTCAATGCTGGGCCCGCGCTGCCAATCATCTGCGCTGGAACCTTTGCCCTTGTTGCCCTTGTTGCCGTGGCCCTGGTCGCCTTGGGAGTTGTCTTTTCCATTGCCCTGCCCCTTCCCGTTACCGGGGTCGGCCAAGGCTGTGATTGAGCTCATTGCCAAGGCAAGGCAGGTAACAGCGGCTACAAGCGAGCGAGATTTAAACATCACTGTCTTCTCCAAAGGGGTTGCCCTTGAAATGTAGACGGTATTGGCGGCTTTAGCGCCGATGCAAACGTAGCCAAACCACCCCGACCAGCCCCAACGGCATCCCCAGGCTCAGCCATGACAGCAGGTCATAGACGCCATCACCGATCAGTGCCGAGAGCAATCCGAACAGGCTCAAAAAAAACAGCAACAGCGGCCAGCGAAAGATCATCCATAGTCCGCGCCTCATGATCGGCCCTCCATTTGCGGCCCACTGGCATTCAACTCATCCAAACGCTTTTGCAACGGTACCTTGCGACGACTCAGCCAGAGGTAGAGCCCGCTGCCAAGGATTACGATGCTGATGAGATCGAGCAGTGTCCAGATGATCTTCAGCGGCAAGCCGCCGTAATCACCAAAATGCAGCGGCTGCGAAACCAGCAACGTTTTCACGTAGAGCGGCATCACACGCATGTCGGTCAGCTCGCCGGTACTCGCATCCACCAGGGCCGGCTTGAGCAATCGCGCGGTGAGCGGTGTGGTGCCGCGCATGAACACTGCGTAATGGTGCTGGCTGCTGAACTGAGTACCGGGAAAGGCGATAAAGCTGGGTTCCATGTCTGGCGCCGCCTTGCGCGCGGTATCCAGCGCTTTTTGCAACGACCCGAGGCGTTCCAGCGGCGGCGCATCCTTGTAGGGTGCCGTCATCTGCGCCAACTGGTCACTCTGCCAGAAGTCAAAAATGGGCAGTGCCAGCGTATTGATCACGCCTGTCGCGCCCACCACCAACACCCAGGCCAGCGTGGCAATGCCGAGCACGTTGTGCAGGTCCAGCCATTTCAAGCGCGAACTGCGCCCGCTGCGCACGGTGGCGAAGTCCAGCTTGCGCATGAACGGTGTATACACCACCACGCCGGACACCAGCGCCGCGACCAATAGTAAACCCATGAAGCCGAGGAACAGATAACCCGGCAACCCCATGAACAAATCGGTATGCAGCCGCAACATCAGGTTCATGAACCCATCGTCCGGCGGCGCCGAAGGAAATAGCTCCCCGGTGCGCGTATCGAACGATTGCGAATGACCCTCGATCGGTGGCGGCATAATGCTGGTTGCCGTGTACACCGTGCCGAGCGGACTTTCCGGATCGAAGCCGACAAAACGCACGACCTCGCCCGGTTGTGCCGCCAGTGCCCTGGCAATGACTGTGTCGTAGTTGATTCGTGGCGTCTCGGCGGTCAGCACACGCAGGGGCGGAGGCGGTTCGACGTAGTGCTCAATCTCTTCATGAAAGATCAGTGGCAACCCCGTCAGGCACAGCAACAACAGAAAAACGGTAGCGATCAGACTGGTCCATTTGTGGACCAGAAACCAGATACGCAGAGTTCGTGCAGTCATGCGCAGAGATTTTCCTTAAAGAACCAAGCTTGCAGTGCGCTACGAGGGCCCGGTGACGGTGTGAGGGGTAAACACACCGAGCCCTCAGGCGGTATCAGTATTTCCAGGTAACGGAAGCGACCAGGTTACGTGGGGCACCGTAGCTGGCGGTCGTGGCGCTGTTGTAAAGCGATAGCAAGTATTTGCGATCGGTGACGTTGTTCAGGTTCAGCGACGTGCTCCAGTTGCTGTCGATGTCATAGCTGGCCATGAAATCGAGCAAGGCGTAGGCGTTCTGGTGGATAGCACTGTTGGTGTCGTTTTCCACTGCACTCTGCCAGCTTACCCGTGTACCCACCCTGGCTTGGGGCAAGCTCGGCAAGCGATAGGTGAGCATGCCGCGCACGCTGTGGGTCGGCACATATTTACGTGCCTTGTCGCCGTCGTCGTTGTCGATGCGCACGTAGGTATAGCCGGCGAGCAGGTCCAGCCCAGGTAGCGCCTCGCCGGAGGCTTGCAGCTCTACGCCGTGACTCTTGTAATCCATGGGATCGTAGACGGACCGGCCATCGACCAAGCCGACATACTCCGCGACATTATGCTGTTCGGTCTTGAACGCCGCCGCAGTGACGTTGAGGCGCTCATCCAGCAAGCTGCCCTTCACACCCGCTTCCATGCTTTTGCCTTCAAGCGGAGCCAGCAATTTGCCGTCTCTGCCCAGGTTGTACTGTGCGCTATAGATTTTCGTCCAACTGCCGTACACGCTCCACTGCTTGTCCAGATCGTAGACCAGGCCGGTGTAAGGCGTCACCTTGCCATGGGCACGGGTGTAGTAGTCGGAACCATAGCTGTCGCCGGAAGCGTCCAGGCTGATCATCCGCGCGCCGGCGATCCAGTGCAGATCATCGGCCAGACTGAATCGTGCACCGGCGTACACGCTCTTCTGGGTGTCTGTAAAATTCTGAGTATTGGCGTCGCTGGTAAACAGGAACGATGGATGCGCCAAATTACCCGCCAGCACATCCGAGAATGACGTGTCGTAATAGCCATCTGCAGCCGCATCGTATTCGCGGGCTTTTTGATGGGTGCGGCCATAGGCGGCGCCGAAGGTCAATTCATGCTCTCGGCCAAACAGGCTGAACGGGCCGGAGACCTTGGCCTCGCCCAGCAATTGATGAGCCTCGCTGGTGGTGTTGGCGGCAAATACTGAGGCGTCATCACCGCTGACCCCGGCGACATACATCATGTTGGTATCTTGCTTTTCGGTGATGCCAGTGGCCGTGACCGTAGCGTTCCAGCCATTGCCAAAATCATGTTTGAGCTCAGCGAATGTACGCTGGGTACGCAGGTTCCAATAGGTCCACGGCTGGCCGATGCTTGAACTGCGGCTGCCATAGTGAATGGCGTTGCCGTCGTTATCCACCAGCGGCAAGTTGCCCCAGGTGCTACCGTTTGAATCGCTGTCGTGCTGGGAGAAGCCCACGGTCACGGTGTCGGCATCGGACACATCGAACGCCAACAGACCGGCAGCGACGTTGCGCTCATGGCTGTATCGATCCATCCATGAGTTGCCCTTGTCGTGGGAATAAATAAAGCGCCCACGTACGTTGCCGGTATCCGTCAACGGGCCGGAAACGTCCACGGCCACACGACGACCATCCCAGGAGCTGACGCTGGTATCGATTTGCGCCTGGAAGGTCTCGGTCGGGCGCTTGCGTACGAAATTGACCGTGGCCGACGGGTTGCCAGCGCCACTCATCAAGCCATTGGCACCATGCAGGACGTCGATCTGTTCGAACTCGGCCAAGTCCTGATCACCGACCAACACAGTTCCCACGAATGGCATGCCCACGCCGTCGTATTCAAAGTTGTTGATATCGAAGCCCCGCGAGGTGAATTCCGTGCGATCGGTTTCGGTTTGCTCCACGGTCACCGAGGGTGCGGAGCGCAGCGCGTCCTTGATACCAGTGATCTTGAAGTCGTCCATGGCTTGCCGGGTGATGGTGGTCACGGCTTGCGGGGTTTGCTTGTCTGTCAGCCCCAGACGAGTAGTGCTGGACGACGGGTTGCTCTTGTAGCCCACGGTTGGACCGTCAATAGGTTCACTACTCGCTTCGATCTGGGTAGTCGGCAACGTCAAGTCTTCGGCGGCATAAACCAGGGACGCAGCGCTGCAAGCGCCCGCAAGCAACAGACTGGCGGAAAGGTGATGTTTCAAAACGGGAATTCCTACGACAAGTGAGTCAAGCGCGTTAATACTTGAGAACGCTAATAGGAATCTAACTCAATTACCAAATTGAGTTGGACATTTTTTTCACATTTCGAAACATTTACCCTCGTGTACATTTGGCTACATTCTGGTGCTTCGAAAGGAGGAGATGCGCAAGGTCCAAAATTTGCCCTTGAGCAGATTTCAGCCGGGTACGAGGGAGATTTGACGCAGCGCGGAAAGCCGCCGGCGCAGGAGTTGAAATTGCGGAGCGCAAACAAAAAGGACCTGCATGATAAATCATGCAGGTCCTTGAATATGATGGTGCCCGAAGCCGGAATCGAACCGGCACGCCCTTACGAGCGGGGGATTTTAAGTCCCATGCGTCTACCAGTTTCGCCATTCGGGCGGTAGCGCTATGCAGCAAGCCAGGCAGCGTTATAAGCCCTTGAGCGTTGCAGCAGGCTAGGGAATATATAGATCCAGCCCCCTCGATGCAAGGTCGAGAACGGGCTTTTTCAAACAAACAAGCGATGCGCCGGCCAACAAAAAAGCTCGCCAGATCAGTGATCTACAGATTTCGACGGCGGTCGTGAGTCACGACCAGGCACGCCCCGTCGCCAGGCACGACCCCTGCTCCCGGGCGCACTAAGAAAAATAAGTCATTACCGCAATCACCACTGATACCCAAACCAGGGTCATCAAAAACGACAGCGCAGCCAACGTTTTGCCCATTTGCCTATTCGCCCCGATGAAAACACGTCAAGGAACCCACTCCAGCGCCGCTTGAGAATAGCCATCCCCACTGCGCTTTGCCTTCAATTGCGCTGCAAAATCGTGGATACGATACTCAGCGCAAAAGGTTAGTTCCTTGACCGGGCCTTGGGGCGCTCACCATTGCGCTGGAAACGCCACTGAGCTGCTGTTTATTGCCTGATACCCGAAAATCATCATCCCCGGTTTTACGGCTCCTGCGGCACCCGAGGACATCTGATACGCTTTTTTCTTTTGCATCTGCCCCTGTATCGAAACCCGCCCGGCCCTGACAATACAGCCACTCCCGACACGCCCGGGGAGCCCGACAGGAAACGTCCTGCCGGCCCGTTCATTTCGGAGGCCTTATGGCTAAGATGGCATTTTTCCTGTTCGGTTTTCTTGCGCTGACCATCGCGATTGGTCTGCTTGCCACCATCTCACCGGTCTAGGGTTCACAGCCCGCTGACGCCCCCGGCGCCTGCGCTCAGGGGGGCGTTTCAGCCCACGAAAAACATCGGATACAACGACAGCACCAACAACCCCGCCATCGACCAGTTGAACACCCGCAACCAGCGCGGCTCGCGCAGCACATTGCGCAAGCTGCTGCCGCAGCCCACCCATACGCAAACGCTGGGCAGGTTCACCAGGGCAAACACCGCCGCAATCAACAGCACATTGCCGACATACCCTTGCGCAGGCGTGTAGGTGGTGATCGCGCCCAGCGCCATGACCCAGGCCTTGGGATTCACCCACTGGAACGCCGCCGCGCCGAGGAAGGTCATGGGTTTGCGCTTGCCATCGGTGTCATCGGACATCCCGCTGGACGTTGCGATCTTCCAGGCCAGGTACAGCAAATACGCCGCCCCCACATAACGCAATACGGTGTAAGCCCACGGCAGCGCCTTGAACACCTCGCCGAGCCCCAGGCCCACCGCGATCACTAACAACATAAAGCCAATACTGATGCCCAGTGCGTGGGGAATCGAACGGATAAAACCGAAGTTCACCCCGGACGCCAGCAACATCGTGTTATTGGGGCCGGGGGTGATCGAGGACACAAAGGCGAACAGCGCAAAGGCTGACAACAGGCTTGAAGACATGAGCATGGCGCGAGATCCGAACGAAGTACTGTGGCCACGACAGTAGACCGTTATGCCGGCGTGTGCCCCGTACAGCTACGGGGAGATGCAGGCATACACTTCATTCGCGATAGCGCGCCGCACTTGCGGCTGCGTGCTGCAAAGAGCGTTACAGCCTGCCTATCGTCGGCGCACGAAGCCAAACATAGGCGGCACACAATCGGCCTTTACGAGCGGCACGCCGTTATGGCGAAGGATGCTATGAGCGGTCATCAGGTGAATGTAGAACTGTGGAATGCTCACGATTCAGCCGGCTACCCTGCAAGCTTCATCCAGCTTCACGTGACGTGGGCAAGGAGTAGTTCTAACGTGGCGGCCCATGCCCTTTTCTGGTGTAGAGCGTGATCAAGATCGCTACCCTTGCCGCCGGCGTTTTCTACCTGTTAATGCTGCCTGCTGCCCACGCGGGCGATGGTTTCTACGCCAATCCGCAGTCCAGCGCGGCACAATGGGTGCAGCACAACCCCGATACGCCGGCCACAGCAAGGATCCGCTCAGCGATTGCAAACGTACCCAGCGCCCTGTGGCTGACCGGCACCAGCCAGACTGCCGACAGACTCACCGACCGAGTCAGTCGCTACGTCTCGGCCGCCGCCAGCACCGATAAAATCCCGATCCTGGTGGCCTACAACCTGCCTCACCGTGATTGCAGCGGCGGCGCCTCGAAGGGTGGCGCGCCGGATGCGACAGCGTACCGAACCTGGATCGACCATTTGATCACCGGTATTGGAAGCAACCCGGCGGTGGTCATTCTGGAGCCGGATGCGTTGGCCGACATGCAGTGCCTGGGCAGCGACAAACGCGCCGAACGGCTGACGCTGCTCAACTATGCCGTGTCGGGGCTCAAGCAGCGCGCGCCACACACTGATGTTTATCTGGACGCCGGCAATCCAGGCTGGAAATCCCCAGCCGCCATGGCCGAGGCGTTGAATGCAGCCGGTGTAAAACAGGCCCGCGGGTTTGCCCTGAATATTGCCAACTTCTACACCCTCGCCCAGGTGCGCAGTTACGGGGACGCAATCAACAGCAGGTTGTTAAGCGAATTCAGCTATACAAAGGCCATCGCGGTGGACACCAGCCGCAACGGCAATGGTGCGATTCCTGGCGACTGGTGCAACCCGCCAGGCCGCAGGCTCGGCATTGCGCCGCAAGTGCTTTCGCCTCAGTTGGTTGCCTTGTGGATCAAACTGCCCGGTAATTCAGACGGCGCATCGTCGCCAAAAACAAAGTGTCATGGCGGGCCAATAGCAGGCACTTTCAGCGCCGATCTCGCGCTTCGATTGATTGATGGGAACTAAGGGCGAATGAGCCTTGCATCGCCCGGCCTCATTGCTCAGGATAACGCTCTTGAGCTCAACACCGGCAAGGAAGCAGCAGGTTACCGAGGCCGACCCCAGATGACGCTCCATGAACAAAATCCGTTGGAGGTAGAGGCGTGCCAGCGTCAGAGGCCCCTCTGGTTCTGGCTCCCTATTGGGTTTTTGATTGTTTTTTTAACGACAACCTCGATGATATTCCTGGGCACAAACCCAGCTGAGTGGATGTTTGTGGCACTCAACTTTGGCTGGGCAATCGTGGCATTAACGCTGCTGGCGAGACTGTCGGGCGTCCCCAAACACCGTTGAACACCACCCGATTTTTTAAAGGCCAGCAAGGCAAATCGCTTTAACTTGCGGGACGTTTCCTAGAGAATCTTTCGGCCTTGTGCCCGCTGGAACCACTGGCTAGTCTTCGCTCCGTCGCTGCATATCAGCGATCGGGTGTGAGAACCTGGAACCAGTAGGCGCCAAGCGCCACTACCGTCTGTAGCATGCTCTATGGCGGCTGTGTGCGGGCAGACTTCGGTCTGGCCGGAGTCCTACTGTCCGGTTTTCTCACCCTGCACATAGCTGCCACCTTTTGTCGAGTGAGACCGACACGAGGATGGCTCCCCATCAGTAGGAGCTTATGCATGAACAAGATCGTCCCCGACCCGCCCCGCGTCACCCGTGACCGCGAAGCCTTTGAGCGCGCCCTGAGTCATTACCTGCAACCCGATCCCGTTACCCATCCAATATTCACCGTTCACCAGGACGTCAGCTTTGAAGACGCCATTGCCCAACTCTCCGAACTACTGCGCTGCGCAGCCGCAACGGCTGAGGGCACCGCTCAGAATGCAACTGAGGAAAGCCGCGACATGGCGCGCTCCACCCTGCACCTGATCGGCATGGCCAGGACCTTGGCGGATCAGGCGCTGGATTGCTTGAAACCGCACTAACCCACTCCCTCAGGCGTGGCGTCAGGCACCCACAATGTGCACGACGTCGCAGCCTGGGCGACCAGCCAGTCATGAGCAACGTCTGACAAACAACGTGAAACAACGCACACTTATCGAATCCCGGCGTTGAAGGTCAAAAGTCGCCCCCCTATATTTCGCTGCACCCGGGCGCCACCTCTATACGGATATTGTTCTGCGCCGGCTCGGGTTCCCCTCTGTGCGCAGGCAATAAAACATTGAGGTTTGCCATGCGTCTTTCCAAACTCGCACCTGCCGCCGCCCTGTTCAGCCTGCTCACCCTGCCCGTCCATGCTGCCGACCTGTCCGCCCTCACAGGCGCCCTGTCGTCTGCCTTGGGTGGCGCCAGCAACAGCAACAACACTGTCAACGCCAATAACGCCTCCTGCCAGCAACAAGTCCGTGACCTGCAGGCGAATATCAATGCTGCCAATGCCAAGGGCGATACCTTGCGCGCGACGGCGTTCCAAGCGGCACTGACACAAACCAACAAAAGTTGCAGTAACAGCAACTACAACGCCCAGGCGCAAGTGAGCAACAACCCCCAAAACCAGCAAAACGTGAACAAGGCTGCGGATGCGATCAACGCAATTGGCGGCCTGTTCAAGTAAGTCGCCATACGCTGTGAGAAAGGCCCGTACTCGCGGGCCTTTTTTCTGCCACGCCTATCGATGATAGGTCTTTCAGTAAGTTGTGAAGTACCCGCTGATGAATAAAGCCCCAGGTTGGCTACACACAACCCTTTCGATACCGATTTACACGGCGTCAGTTGCGTTCTGGATGTTCACCGCCTACATGATCGTCACTGCTACCGTGAAAATGCTCTCCCGAATTGTGACGCCTGAGCAGATTGGAGAAGGATTTTTTGATTTATTCGTGTCTGTCGTGTTGGCAGCCGCGGGGAGCGGATTATGGATACTTGCCAGATATATCCGGACGTCAAACTTCAAGAAGCAGGCTTCCATCGCGAATCTGCCATAACCTTGCAGCAGGCAGATTGAGGCTTACTTCGTTTTGGTCGATTGAGTGGCCATCCAGCCGAATACGACGATCATCACTATAGGCATGATCATCTTGGTGGGAGGCACCGAGCCCGAATAGGCCTGGAAGCCGAGCAACAGCAACTGCAAGACGTTGCAGATCACGCAAACAAGAAACACCCATCGCAAATACCTTGGAAACATCTGTCCATCCCTAGAGTAAAAGCGCGATGGTAGTCGGATTGGGAGTGGAAGCCAACGTTGCGAGGGCGGTTTGAAGCGCACCACTACGACGCCTTTCCCAGAGGCAATAAAAAAACCCCGTAGACCATTGATCTACGGGGCTTTAGGAGTGGAGGCCGAGGTCGGAATCGAACCGGCGTAGGCGGATTTGCAATCCACGCATAAAACCAGATAAATCAACAACTTAAAACAAATACCTTTCCGCATTTGTAATGTGCCAAAACGGCTGGAGACCTTTGTTTGCGCGACGCTCATTTTACATTGCGGAACTGATTTTCGATCCAATCTTTGTTGGCCAGCATCGTCGCAGTCGCTTCACACACTGGCCCACCGCACAAAAGTAACGACAGGCAGCTATCGGCCAGAAGCAGCCCTTCTAACTAACACGAAGACTCACGTTGGTCTACTTGCTCGGAATGCGCCCTGCCAACGTTTGATGGTGGTCTATCTTTGACTGTTAGAAGTAACCGGACTGTCGAGGGGCGAGTCTCGGAGCGTCAATAGAAGGTGTTTTTTCCAACAAATGGAGATGAATTATGTGGAACCGTAATCAAAGCACCGGCGCAGGTGGAGGCCGTTCTACTGGCGCTGGGGGAGGTATGTCTACAGGTGCCGGAGGCGGTGCTTCAACAGGAGCAGGTGGGGGTATGTCTACAGGTGCTGGTGGAGGCATGTCTACAGGGGCTGGAGGCGGCTTATCTACGGGAGCTGGCGGGGGATTGTCAGCAGGTGCAGGAGGAGGATTATCTACAGGCGCGGGAGGCGGTCTATCAACTGGTGCGGGTGGAGGATTGTCTACCGCTGCTGGGGGCGGGATGTCTACAGGCGCAACTCCCTACATGAGTAACATCCCTCCATGGCCGGTTTTCATTAAAGAGCTTGAGAAACGCGGGTATCATCACCAAGCTGAAATGATCAAGTCGCGGCTCCCTTACAAAGTCTAATTGAGCCACAACAACCACCGCAGATTAGATGATTTAACACAACCGGGGATTAGTACCTCAAGCAAAGCCTGCCGATTGGCGGGCTTTTTTCATCGCAGAACCGTTCGGGCTATGGATCATTGGCTGTCTTTCGCGAAGGGCAGCTTTGGGTCGAGAGCGGACACTTATGACCTTGGGGCGGGCTCCCAACCGCCAACTGCTAAGCTGTTCACTCCATCAGAGGAACGCCGATGCCCAACTCCGACCTGCTCCCTTCCCTGCTCTCCAAGCACTACGAAAACCAGCTGGCCCTTGAAGCCTCGATCATGGAGCTATCGAACTGGGTCGAGCAGCGTGGCTCTGCTGATGTGGCCGAGAACGTGCGCGGCGCACTGCACACCATCGATGAGAACGAAGAGTTCATCAAGCTGACCCTGGCCGTCCTCATGGCGCCTGACTGATCGTCGGGCAAACCTGCAGCTCGTCGCCTCAAGCCTTCAGCTTCGCCAAATCCCGAGTACTGTATACACATACAGCTCTCGGAATACCTACCATGAACATCGACGAAGACACCGACTGGTGGCTTGGCAGCCCCACGCCTCTGGAAATGTGCAGGCAGCACGCACTCATGCTGGAGAACGAGTACCAGGAGCAGAGCCTGCAACTGCGAAAGGCCAGGCAGGACATTCAGGGGCTGATCCAGATGCAAGCTGATGCTCTACGCGATAAGGCCACGGCTGAGCTCAAGCTCAAGAAAGCACAAGCCGAGATTGCCGAGCTAAAAGGCAAAGTGTCAGAGCTTGATGGCCAAATTGGGAGCCTGCTGGTCGTCAAAAACCAGCGGGATATCATTCTCCACCAGAACCAGGAGCTACTACGACAGATCCGCATGGGGCAAACCACAATCAGTAATTGACCCGGCGATTACACAGATCGTTCTTTCGTAATAGCCTTCGTACCATCCGCGTCTAGGCTGCTTGCAATTCTTTTGCCCAGGCGATGCGACGGATTTTCGATCACGATGTGTATGCACCAGGACAGCACCAAGGCTAAGGCCGTCGCAATCAGCAGCGCAAGAGCTGACGGTAAGCCCCAGCCGACCATGAGCCGGATACCTACATATCCCATTGCCGCATGGCACGCGTAAAGCGGGAAGCTAATATCGGCGAGGAAGCTGAACACCCGGCCACCGGTCCAATCACGCGCAAACAGGTACATGATTGTGAACAGGACAAAGCTCGATATGTAGGCAATCAAAACAATGTCGGCCCATTTCTCTTTGGCACACACGTAAGAGAAGACGCCAATCATAAAGATGGAGATAGCAAAAAGCTTTTCTGTAGTTAGGGTTCCACGATAGTGATAGTTGAATACTATCCCTATGCACATGAAGAACAAGTATTTAATCGGAAACAATATATTCAAAAACAAGGTATCCGGATTAGAAACACCAACTCCATATCGAGAAGCAAAAACCATTGCAATACAGAGAACAGCTATAGGCCACAGCTTTTGATTCGCGATTGCCCCCCAGAAAACCAGCATAAACAGATAGAATTTCGCCTCGACCTCAAGAGTCCACACGACCCCATCAATAGCTAAATAGCCAGTCCAGTCACGAAAAAGAGACACATGTGCCAGAAGGTGACCGAGCGTATAAGACGTTGCCGTTCCGGAAACATAAGACGCTATTTCAAGCGCTGCAAGCGAAACCGCGAAGCCCACGGCATACGTAGGCCATATGCGGAACACTCGATTTATAAAAAATCGGGTTCGCCCTGAGTTTTTGGAGGCAAATGAGGAAACTGAAAACGGAATAACAAACCCACTAATGAGAAAAAACAAAGACACCCCGAAAGCGCCCAAGTTAATCATCGAGAAAAAGTTTACGGAATTAACAAGCCACGGATGATAAAAAGCCCCAGGCAGAGAGGACAACCCCGCGTAACTGCCTTGCATATAGTTAATCATCAGTACGTAGTGCAGTAAAAGAACACTTAGGCTCGCGACACCGCGTAACGTATTCGCAAAAGCAATCCTTTGCATAGAAACCTCAGACACCAAGAATGTGTCATTTTTACTACAATTAAGAATTTTTCTCCACCGAAAAACACAGCACGCCTTGCTTTTTATGGTCTAGGTGATTTTCTAGTGTGTCATTACTGATACATCAGCCACGACGGTGGCGAATGACTTGGTACCGGTATTTCCAGAGTTCAGGGATTTCCGTGTAGCGAAGACTCGACATCGGGAAGCTCAGCGACCTTAAGTCTCGACCGAAACCATCGTCCAAGCTCAGGGGGTCAGATCGAGGGCCTGGCAATGTGCGGAAGGCTTTCCCAGTAAAGCGGCATCCACGACTTCGTTGCAGCGCTGAGCATGCCCAATGCACTTGCGAACTCCATCGGTGAATTGCCCATGGAGCGCTACAACGTCGCCCCGACAACCCAAGCCACCCTTCTCCACCTGCAGGGCGATCTGCTACACAACGACCTGGTGTGCTGGGGATGGCGACCGCACTGGGCCAAGGATCGCGCCGCGCCAATCAACGCCCGCATCGAGAAGGTAGCCCACGGCCCGTTCTTCAGTGCGATCTGGCCCCACAGGGCAATCACACCCGTCGATAACTGGTTTGAGTGGGTGGACGAAGGCGGCCGAAGAAACAGCCCTACCTGATCCGCCACCGGCATGGCACGCCCGTGGTGTGCGTCGCCATTGGCCATCTGTACGACAGCGATGAAGGTCCGGGCAAGCAGAATGGTTTTGTGATTATCAACACCGATAGTACCCACGGCATGGTCATCCACTACCGATACCATGCAGCCCTAAAACCGAAAATCGATTGGGGCTGACTGGATCGGTCCACATCAAGGCGCGCAAAACTAATGATGATGGCCTCTAGGGGAACCTTCCGAAGTGTATGAGGGGTTCGAAGCAGTTACAGCCCTTGCCTATTCAATAAGCAGGAGGCTGTACCAATAGAGCTCAGCAGCCGATAACAACCTTAATTAGTAACATCCGCAAAACTGGAAAGATAAGAATCTCAAATTGGAATCAAACTGGCTTGATTTTCATAAAGTCTTTGAAGCCGATTATCTCGCCAACCCACGAAGAAATCATGGATGTCATAGCTTTGTGAACGGCTCCATTGCCCCAGGTATCACCAAACTCGGTAGCCGCTGACGCCTCAGGAACAAAAAACAGGCGAAACCCCCTGTGAAACATCGGAATCATGCCGGTAGGCATCCCGATGACACAGATGTTTGAAGCAAAGCCTGAATATATGAGCGTAGTAATTCCGGCTCCCCTTAAATAGACCTCAAAACTCCTATCATCTACATCAGAGTGATAAAGAACGCTCGCCTTTCCCGCATCAACTATTGCTTGTAAGGCTGGGTAGATTTTTGACGCGTAACCTAGATTTACTTTGGCGGGATCATTGGTAATGATAACAACCTTAAAGCCCATCTCGACGGCATGCTTTACCAGCGGGACAAGCCTTTTTGAAAAAACATTTTTAAAATGCTCATTCATCTTTGGAGACCCGCTATCCTGCCAAGGATCCATAACCACCAAAGCCGTTTTATCTTTTGGAAGCGCTCTGACAAATGTATACTTACCTTCTTTGACCTTATAAAAAGCCTTACCATGCCGCTGCTCTGGTATGAGCGCGCCATTTTTATCCAGCGCAAAGTGGGACTGCCGCCAAGTCTTTATCGGATAACTCGGTTCTGGCACTATCACATCAGAGTAGGCAGACGCCGACACAATAAAAAACACGAAAAAAACTACGATTGAATTTATTCCCACAATGACTCTCTCGACGTCTAAACTTAGCCACTAAATTTCTTTAGAGTTTTATTTACTTGCTTTGTACGGCCATTATATCACACTCATCACTGATGAATTACCCAGAAATTCAGGCATCAATATTTGCCACATTATGTGTCGATCATATGGTATTTTTAGGCCCCAAAAATCATAGACGCCTCCGACATGGGAAAGTCCATTTTAAGTATTCCGGCCAACCCTAGCCGCTCGCAAAATATCGACACGCTTCGATTCCTCCTCGCCGTCTGGGTTGTCGTGACCCATCTTGTGCCATGGATTTTCGCCATTCAAGGGCCGGAAGCAATACCTTTTGCCCTAGTCTGGTTTACGAAAAAAATGGAAATATTGTTCCAAAGTGGTGGTGAAACACACCCTGCAGTTTTAGGCTTTATTGTATTGAGCGGTTATTGCATTCACCGGAATGGACTTCGCGGGCATTCCGGAGGAGTGCGAGCGTATTTAATACGTAGATTTTTCCGAATATACCCAGTCTTCTTCATCGCTTCATGTTTCGGCTTCGGCATATTTTACATAGCATCGCAAATAAATCCAGACTCTGTATTTTCTGTATCAGGAACTAAAGAGCTTGCATTCGAAAACATATTGAGGAAGCTATTAACCACTGAAGTATTAAACCCACAAGACTACTTCCTTTCAATTCAAGGTAATGGCCCCCTGCAAACCGTAGCAGCAGAAATGTGGCTTTATGCGCTCTACCCAATCGCATTATGGGTAATTACTCGCACGTCAGACTTAACATGGTGGATAATAGTAGCTATTTGCATGATCTCCACAGCCTGCATCAATACATTCATACCGGAATGGCGCCCATGGTCATTCAATGCAAGCTTAATTGGGTTTATAACATCCTGGTGGATTGGCCTAAAGTTTACCGACAAAAAATTCGCAAATTCAATTTGTCGCTCCATCATGCTTCCAGCAGGCATTTGGATAGGGCTAACTTTAATTCAAAATGACGCACAGCAATATGACCAACTATTAACTATAGTGCGCCAGATAATGCTTTCCCTCTGCTTTGGATGCTTAATAGCTTCTATCGATAAAGAGACAGCTGAATTCAATATCCCATTGAGATCTGTAGGATCTGCTGGTTATAGCATATATGCATTTCATGCCCCCATCGTTTATTTGATGGTGCTATGCGACGCTGCATGGTGGGTTATAGGCTTGACAGCAGTCGCCGCTGGAGTTGTGGCATTCCATTTAATTGAAAAACCCTTCATAAGAGTAGGCAGAAGACTCACCCGAATCCCCCCCCTGACTGACCAACCAGCTTAAGAAATTGGCAACCACCAGTATGCCCTGCTCATAGATTCTCTTACCGAGACTAAGGCATTGCTACGGAAGGCGCGATAGAACGAAAGCAGTCAAGGTCGCAATGACGGAACGCGAAGAACTGAATAGCGCATGCACCTAGCTCCAAACTATTAGCAGGAAGCTAGCAGCACAACAGCGCGATAATCAGTTCATGCTGCGGGAGCTTGGCCTACTCACAGCCCTGACGTACGCCTGGCAAGCCCGCAGCGCGATCAATCCTTGGTCTCCGGCGTCGGTGATGCCGATAATTCGTTGAGCATGCGCTGGGTCAAGTTGGGCTCTACGGGCTGCATGAACCACGCCGACGGCGCCGGGGGTGGCAGGCACGTTGCAGCCACTGGCTGAATCCGTGGCGTCGAGAAGGACTGACAGCCGCACATTTGCAGTAGCAAGGCGGTCACGCAGTAGAGCCTGGTTGCGCTGGGCATCGGATAATTCCTTGGTGTGTTGTTGATCGGAGGCGGCCAGTTGCTGCTCGGTGGCCAGCCGCTTTTCTTGCTCGGTACGTGCCTGAGCTGCAGCGGCATTGCCGATCGCGGTCAGGTCCGTTTCGAACTGGGCGCCCTGCTCTGCCACCACCCTGCCGAGGCGCCAGTCCTGCACCTGCCAGGCAGCGCCGAAGCTCGTGGCCATGGCCATGGCCAACAGGATCAACGCAGCCAGCCCGGCAAGCTTCTGCACGAGCGTCATACCAGCACCCGCAATGCCGTCTGATACAGCGCCAGGCGATCGGCTGCGCCATTCGGCACCTTGCCCTTGCTGCCCGTGTTAATGAGGCTGCCGATGTTCTGCATGTCGCCAGAATCGGCCAGGGTATTCAGCCCGTTTACGGACCAGTACCAGGCCGCAGACAGCGCGGCGTATCGGGGTTGCTCCAGCAGCTCAGGGTGATTGATCAGATCGATACCCAAGGCCTCACCGCACGCCCGATGGTTGTCCTTGCCGGTGATCTGGATCAGGCCGCGACCCCGGTAGATATAACCCTCACCAGATGCTTCCGGGCCGTTGCCCATACGACCGCCATAGACGGCATTCCCCATCCGCGCGGAGCTTCCCGCCAGCTCGGCGGCACGCGGCACCAGGGACCGCCAGCGGGAACCCGGGCTGGCGGCATTACCCAGGGCAACGATCCGGTCCGCCCTGTAGTTCAGGCTCTCGACCAGGCGCGTCAAATGGCTGGACTCGTGCCCGATTTGGGCGATGAATGCCGCGATGCGCTTGGGCGTAACGATGCCGTACTTGCTCATCGCAGTATTCAGCACATCGACAAAGAGCCCGGCTTGGCGGCCAGCGTTCGGGAGGATCAACAGCAACTGCTGCAGGGTGATAGACATGTTTTCTCCAGGCAAAAAAAAGCCGCCAATCGGCGGCGGTCAGAGTGGTTAAACGGGTGTTCCTGGGAGTGATGTCAAAGCTCTAAAACCTTGACCACCTTGGTTTGCTTCGTCTTCTTGCTTTTGGCCTTGGCCTTCCCTTTCTTACCGCCGTTGCACTCAACGGTGGTGGACCAGCCCGCTTGGGTGAACACCTGCTCAACCGAGTCGACCAAGTACTCACCATCGATGCCGACCTTGAAGCCGGCGGCGTTTACCGATCGCTCGGCAAACAGGTCGGTACGTCCTACCATTTCAAGGCGCACACCCGCCGAGGACCGATTGAAGGCGGTCAAGCGAGCCTTGGCGGCCTGTTCCGCTGCGGTTTTGTTGGGGTAGATATGGCGATCGGTGTGTACCGCCGGCAGCCCGTCGGGCGCATCGGTGTTGTCCAGGCTGATCAGCTTCAGCTCACCGGTTTTCTTGTCCTGGTGCTTGGTGGCCACCGCCTTGTGCGTGTTGCGATCACCTAAACGGAACTGCCACCGGCTGACGTCCGCGCGCGTGATGGTGACGGCGCCAAAGGACTTGCCGCTCGCGCTGGTACCGCCGTCGCGCGTCATCACGATCAACTTCCCATCCGCCACCTTGGCCGTGCAGTCGTGCTGCTTGGCAATGCGAGTGATGAAGTTAAAGTCGGATTCGCTGAGCTGGTCAGCCCGGGGCACGTTCGTGGACACGTTGCATACCGGCGTCCAGCCGTTGCGGGCAGCCACGTCGGCCACGATCTTGGACAGCGGCACGTCTTCCCAGCTACCGCTGCGCACCGTCTTACCTGAGCCGCGCATATCGCCGGCCTTGCCGCGTATTACGATGGTGTCAGGTGGGCCGGATATCTCGACCTCATCCACCATGTAACGCCCCAGGCGCACCATGGACGTTTCGGCGTAGCCCATGTAAATCTCAATGCCGGCGCCGCGCTTGGGCAGCGCCACGGCGCTGTCGCGGTCATCGATGCGCAGCTCAAAGTCATCCGACTCCATGCCGGGCTTGTCAGTGGTTTTCAGCAGCAACAGGCGGTCATTGATCAGCGCGGTAATGTCTTTACCGTCTGCAACGACGCGAAAGCTAGGGGTCATAGGTTCACCCGGTTACCCCGCCAACGCGGGGGAATGTCGGCGGCCGTTACGCGTAACGGAAAGAAAGGACAGTCAGGCCTGGCTAATCCCAAAGCATCACAAGTTCTTCAGTCGGTGCCGGCATGTCCGGCAGGACAATCACCACGCCTGCCCGATACGGCTGGGCCTCATCAGCCAGGCCCTGATTGGCATCCAGCACGGCCTCCACCGTGCCGCCCAGATGCCCGTAGTAGTTGTGACAGATGGTGTCCAACAGATCCCCGTCAGACGTTCTGCATGTCGTCGCCATAGCGTACAAACTCCAGGGTAAAGCCTTGCTTACGCGGGATGCCGCCTGCCAGCAGCGCGCTTTGTTCTTCTTCAACGCTGGTCATGCACCAGGTGCCCAGCACGTCGCCGTAACCGGTGGTCAGTGTCAGGGGCTGCAACTTGGCGCCCAGACTGCGCAGGGTATCCAGTTGCTTGATGCCACCCCTGAAGCCCGGAAAGATTGCGCCCTTCAGCGTCAGCTTCTCGTCACCCATACCGACAGCCTGTTGCGCGGGTCGACGCGTCAGCCGCTCCTGGGAGGCCCAGCGAAAGGCAGACGAGCGCCGCAGCTCATCAAAGGCCGCCGTATCCAGGTTGAAGAAGTACGGCTGCTGCTTCGGATCGCGCGGCTGCATGATCATCAGGTGCGGGAAGGGTTTCACCGCCTCCGGCGCCGGCGTGGCATCCGCCGCAAAGGCCCCGGTCGGAACGATGCCCGACAGTGAGGGGCTGACCTTGCCGGCGATGTTGTTGATCGCCGTTGCCGCCCGGCCGGCCTGCTCCTTCAGCGCACCCAAGCGCTCATCAATCTGAGACGCTGCCCGGGTGGCCGAGCTGTACACCGACACCAGCTGGCCAACCTTCGCCTGGGCCGCCGTTACGCCACGCATAACACGCTGCAGCTTTTCGCCAACGGCCGGCCCCACAAAGGGCAAGCCCTCCAGCTCAGAGGCCGCACCGCTGAGTTCACTGATTGCGCCGTCCACCGGCGCTATCATCCCGTCCAGGCTGCGGCGGCCGGTCTCACCCGCCGCCGCCAAGGACTTCACGCTTGATTGCAACTGATCCATGTAGCCCATGGTTTCCCCCGTCAAAGATGCGCGTCGTCGTAGAGCTTGCGGCTTTCCAACTGCTGAGTTATTTCCCGCTGTTGCTGCTCGATGTACGGGCGAAGTTCGCGGGCCAGTTGCGCCGGATCCTTCACATCCCCTTGCACCGTCACCTGAATGGGCGCGCTGATATCGACCTTCTGCTCAATCTTCGGCGCCGGCGGCTTCACCGGTACCGCCATGAGCGAAACCGCAGCGGGCGCGCTCGATGCCGGCGGCGAAGCCAGCGAACGCACCACATCACCACCAACCGGCCCTGGCGCCTTGACGGCCTCGGGCATCAACAACGGCCCCGAGGCTGCCGCGCCGGCGCCGCTGCTATCAGCCGCCATCTTGAGCGGCCCAAGCCCCATGTCCTTCGGCGCAAATGATGCCGCGATATCGCCCAGCACCGGCGGGATATCCTGCCCGGCATTGGCCATCATCAGCGGACCCGCGTCGGGCATTTTCTTCAGCCCGTCGTCACCACCAAATGCCGCTTTCCCCAGGTACCCGCCGAGCGCATCACCGCCCATTCCGCCCAGGTAAGCACCCAGCAACCCGCCGACCACAGTACCGATCACCGGTATCACCGAGCCAATGGCCGCACCTGCCGCAGCACCCGCGAGCGTGCCCGCCAAGCCCCCGGCGGCTTCGCCGTAGCCTTCTGCCTTTTCATCCCGGGTCGTGGCGTTGTCGTAGGTGTCTTTGACCTTGAAACCGGCTTCAACGACCGCCAAGGCGCCGATGCCCTTCAGCATCGTCCCGCCTTTGCCATCCGACTTGCCGCCCTTCCGTCCCTTTCCGCCGTCTGCACCACCGCCATCGATGCCGCCCAGGCCGCCGGCAGGCAGGTTGGTCACGATCACCTTTTGAGGGATGTTCGGATTGCCCATCAGCGAACCACGGCCAACGTTCAGCAGGCCTTTGCCGATTTTCAGCGCACTCAGCGCGGCACCCAATGTGACAGCGCCGGCCGCTACGCCGGCAATCACCGCCGTCACCGGCTGGTACTTGTTGGCCAACTCAGCCAGCGCATAGCCAACCTTGCCCAAGCCATCCGCGACCTTATCGGTCAACGGCCGCAGTCCATCCCCGAGGCTGATCATGGATGCCTCCATGCCCGCCGTTGCCGCCGACCATTTGCGGTTGGACGTTTCGCGAGCCTTGGCGGCGTCCGCCTCGATCTTGGTCTTACCGTCCGTTTCCTTGATCGCGACCATGTCGGCCTTGATCTTGTCGCCGTATTTGATTTGCGCGAGCAAGCCCGCACTGGCGCTCTGATCGCTGACGATGTTGGCCAGCCCCGCCGCTTCAGTCAGGGCCACCATGGCCTGCTGTTCCTCGGCGCTGCCGTCGGCTGCTGCCTTGATCTTGGCCTTGAGGGCTTCGATCTTTTTGGCCTTCGCTGGATCCTGACGCTTAATCATTTCCTGGCTGAGCATGATGAATGCGTCGACCGGGTTGGCCGCCTTACCGCTTTTGGTCGCGGCAATGATCGAGCCAGCCAGGTCGTAGCCTTCCTTGGCAAACCGTTCCTGGCTGGTGCTGCTGATCACGGCGCTCAACAGGTTGTTCATGTTGGTCGCTGCGGCCGCCGAATCCTGCGTTTGCGAGTACTGCGACTGCAAGCTGGCACCGAGAAAGCGCACCGCCTCCGGGCCTTCCATGCCCAGCCGCTTGATGTTGCCGAGCATGGCCGGCAGGTACCGGGCCATGTCCTTCGGACCGAAGGCCCCGATATCGCCCGCCGCTGCCACCTGGCCCAGCATGCCGGCCATGTCCTCTTTCTTAACCCCGGCCTCCTTGAACGAGTTGATCAAGGTAGCGATGGTCTCGGCTTCCATGCCCTGGCCGTCGATCAGGTCGGCAATTTGGCCGGCGTACTCGCTGGCCTCCTGCCACTCAACGCCCTTTTCGATCAGCCCACCGACTGCCTGGGCCAGCAGCTGCCGACTCATGCCCTTGTCGTCTGCGATGGTCGAGACCATCTCGGCCATCTTGCCTTCGTCTTCAGTGCCGGCCGTGTGCGCCCACAGCGACATCTGGCGCATTTGCGCCTGATAGTCACCGGATATCTTGGTGGGAATGGCAATCGCCGCTGACAGCGCCGTAGCCTGACCAAGCGAGCCCTTTAACCCATCCTTGCCCTGCTTGATTTGCGTATGGCCCAGGGCCTTCAGCTCAGCACCACGGGCCACCTGGCCAAGTTTCTGGTACTCGTTGCGCAGCTTGCTGACCTCAACGCCCTGATCCTTCAAGGTTCTGAGGTTGGATTCCAGTTTCTTCAGCAGGCCGTCCGCCGACGCGGATCCGGTGTCATGGGCTTTTTTCCACTCATCCCGCAAGCGGATGGTGTCGCCAATGGTGTTTTGCAGTACCCGGGCTTTCGTGCCCTGGTCACTGAGTTTCTTGATGCGCCCTTCAACATCCTTGAAGGCCGCGCCAACGGTTGAACTGATAGCGCCGCCGATGACTACGCCAAGCGCCAGGTTGTTCGCCATGGGGGGTCACTCCGAAAAGGTCCAGGCGGCTCACTCCTTGAGCCACCAGATCATCGTTGAGAAAGACATGGACTCAATCTCACTGGCCGAGAAAGACATTTCCCGGGCCAGTCGCTGAGCCAGCTTTCTCTGTATTTCTTCGTTAAACCCGGTCCTCGCGCACCAGGCGAAAATAGGCAGCCTGAAGGCGTTTGTAGTCACGCACGCTCAGCTCCCCCAGATCGTTGGTGCCCGCATCCGTCAGGCTGGCGAACAGGATCATTTCGCTTTGCTCTTCATCATCCGGGGCCGCCTTGGTTGCATGGCGAACCTCGCGAACGGTTGGGGAGCGCATGGTCAACTGATCAGTCTCGACCTGATTGACCTTGACGATTTTGGACAGCTTGATGGTTGCCGAGTCAGCGCTGACGGTCAGCCATTCAGGGATTTTGTTTACGTCTTGAGCCATGGGTAATTTCCTTAAAGGCCGAGGTCGCGGCGAACGCCCGCGAGTTGGTCAACGCCGTTGATGACGCGTACCGCGTTGACAGGATCGATTTCGAACATCAGCACGCCGCCGACTTCCAGCTTGTAGTAGCTGACGCTGACGGCGTACTTGAATTCAGCGTCGCCGCCTGGCTTCCACTCGCCCGGATCCAGCTCGGAGAGCATGCCGCGAAGGGTGGCGACCACCGCAGTGGTGGCCCCTTTCTGGCCTTTGAACGAGCCACGGAACACCGAGTTGAACGCGGTCTGATCAGCCAGGCCAAAGAACTTCATCGCGTCGCGGCGCACGCCCTTGGTGCTGAAGGACGCCTCCAGTTTTTCCATGCCCTGGTCCATATCAATCGGAGCATCCATGCCGCCGGCCTGGTACTCGGCGGTTTTGATTTTCAGCTTGGGCAAGCTCAAGGTAGGCACGTCACCGGCGAAGTTCATGCCGTCAATAAACATGTTCATCATGAACAGCGTTTGGGGAATCATGGACATTGCGAAGCCTCCTTAGGCTTTGTTTTCCAGGACTTCGGTGAGCCACTGGTTAGTGACTTCAACGAGGAATGTCGGGTTTTCTGCCGGCGGCACGTCGGTGAAACGAATCCGCCAATAAACCTTGCCCTGTTCCAATTGGCTGGCCGTGTTCAGCTCGTCGTCCGGGAACACTTCGAAGTTGATCACCGCGCCCTGCTTTTTCAGGTCGCGCATAAAGTTTTCCAAGCCGTTGGTCACGTCGGCGACGTAGGTCTTGGTGATCGCGCGGTCCACGGCCCACTTGTGCCCGTAGAGAATCGCGTCCATGACGATGTCTTGGGTGCGTACGCGCGTGACAAAAGCCCACTTCGGATCACTGGAACAGGTGCGGTTGCCCCACAGGCGATAGCCGTCATCACGGATGATCGTGGTGATATTGGCGTTGTTCAGCAGGTTGGCCCGGCATGTCGCGTCACCGTCCAAAAACTCAATCGGCCGCGCGGTACCCGTGATGCCGACAAACTCCTTGTTCGACGGCGAGGCCCAGAAGCCGTACTCGTTGTCAGTCCAGGCGAACAGCCCGGCCACCCAGGCCGACGCCGGCGCATCAACGGTCTCGCTGAGGACGGTGTCCCAGCTCTGTACACCCGGGTCGACCAGAAACACGCGCTTGCTGCCGAAGTTCTCGGCGTAGGCAATGGCCGCCTCATCGGTGGTGTTCGGACCGTCGACGATGGCGATGCCGCGCAACTTGCCCGCAAGTGCATCCATCGCCGTGGCCACGGCCTGGGTCGCGCTATGACCTGGGGCAATCAGCAAACGGGGCTGAGCATTGAAACGGCTCTTACCGTCCAGCAACGACTGCATGCCGGTCCGCTGACCGTCAGCCAGGACGCCGCCGATGATGGCCGAGGTCTGCAAGGCCGGGGTGGTCAGCTTCTCAACGCCGCACGCCACGATCACCGCCTTGGCGCGCATGTAGATCGCCTTGATGGACTTGGTGATAGCCGCGTCTTCGCCCCAGGCCGCCACCGCTTCGCTTTCGCGAGTGATCAGCAGCACCTGGTTAGGTTTGGCCGTCACCTTCGGCCCTGGGGTGAAGGAATCGCACAGCCCGATAATCGAAGACGAGGGCAGCGAGATAGTGCGTGCGCCGGTGTCCACGTTGGTGACGGTCACACCGTGAAAGAAACTCATAGGGCAATCTCCAGAAACGAAAAAGCCCCGCATAAGCGAGGCCGAGGGGGATGTTCGTTGTTACGCGTAATGGGAAAAAAAATGCCCCGTCAGTGCGGGGCGCTATTCGGTTTGCTCAATGATCCAACTTGGGGCGACTGGTCGACGGTTACTGTCAGGGAAATCTGGCGATTGCGGCCAATTGCGCAGGGCCTGCATGAACACCAACAGCCCTTCGAACTGCTCGGCGGTGAGCGTTGTCGGCGCGCTAATTTCAAGCTGGTCGCGGTGCCGATCACGCAGCCAAGCTGCTGACGTCAGTACTCCATCACGCCAAGCGCGTTCGGCCAGAGCCACAGCATCGGGATCAACCGGCGGTTCAACCAGCTCAAGCGAACCATCCTCGGACACTTGCGCGAGCAGACCGCGCGATATCCCTGCCAGCAGGTCCCTTCGTTGCGGCTCCGTGACCGCAACCGCATCGGTCGGAATCTGCTTTTTGCTATTGAGCGCAGTGTCGAAGAAACCACGCTCTGAGGGGCTGTAAAACGCTGCCATAGGTGTACCTCTTTATCGGCCTAGCGCCAGCCAAGCGATATCGCCTGCTGACTGGGTGTAGTTGTTCTGAACCCGGATCACAGACCTCGACACGTAGCCTGCTCCAGGCGTAAATGCTGCCCCGGTGATCATCGTCGTGAAGGCCATGCAGGCGCCCACCCACATGATTTCGGTCGGGAAAGTCACGGAAAGAGACACGTCACGGCCCGGACCTTGGGAGGTACCGCTGTTGGTCGCCTGCCCAACCCCGACCGCTAGCCCCCATTGCAGAATCCAGCCACCCAGCCAGGTTGGCATTGCGATGTGACCATTCGCGCCAAGTACCCATGAAACACCAGCGCGCAGCTTTTTGGGCGTCACGGCTTTTGTGTCGTCAACTCCTGCATTTACTTCGGGTTGAGTGGCAAGTTGTACAACGCCCAGCACGCCTTCTTGAGCGGCCTGCCACAACGCAGCCAGGCGTGTGGCAAGTGTCAAAGGGCTGACCATCGTCGATGGTTCAGTACCACTGTTGACTGCAGTCTGCGAAGCAAAACGGGCGATACCTGCAACGCTTGTTGTCGCCTGCACAACTTTTGCCGCGATTGCCTGCCAGACCCGTAGCGCCGTCATCGGCTTGGTCGTGTCAGAGCCTTGCTCAGCCTCCGTTTGGCTCGCAGCGATGATGCCGTAGCCAGACAAGGTGTTCGGCAGGCCTGTCAGCGCAGCAAAGGGCACAGAGTACAAACCAGCTCCGCTTCCAGTGATCGTGCCGCTGATCTCAACAATCCCCTCCGACTTGATCCGGATGCCGGGGCCGCTGGACCAAGGATCAGTTCCCAGCCCCAGGAATGCGGTCTTGAATACACCGTCAGAGCCACCGTAGAAGCCAACGCCCCCCTTAATTGACCCGGGCACCCCGGCAAACACTCCCAATCCCCATGAGGGCGTATTTCCCGGCCCGATATAGAGTCTGCTGTTCTCCGTCAGTTGGACATTCCCTTGCAGGGTGCCGCCATTAATCGATAGTGCATCGGTGATCCCGGCCGCTGCGAGCGTAGTCGGGTTCGTGCCGGCAATGACCCGCCCGTACTTGTCGACAGTAACCTTGCCATATGAACCCGCATTGACCCCCGTGCGCCCCGCCACCATCTCAAAGGTCAGCGCAGTAGTGCCCAGGACAATTGGCGCATCGGTTACCAACTGCCAAACGCTGTCGCTGTTGAGCGTGCCCGTCTCGACGCTCACAAATAGACCTGGCGTCACCTCGATGCTGGTGTCTGCATCCTCGGCGCGTTTCCATGGCCCAGTTGAGGAAACTACCCACAGACCGTTGTCCTTGGCCGTCACTTGATTCTTCACCAGAACGCGGGCCCCGGCTTGCAACGCTACGCCGTCAACGGTCTGAAGACCGCTCAGCGTGGTGTTCGCTGTCGTGGCTACCAGTACGGAGTGCTTGAAATCTTGCTTGTTCAAAGCCTCGGTGATTGCCAACTCAACATAGTCGCGGGTAGCCAGTACCACCGACGGATCAATCTTCAATTCGATGTTGGCCACACTGGAGACGATCAGGTTCATCCGTATGATTTGCGTCCGGCCGGATCCCTGCGCAAGCAAAGGCTTGAAGGTCGGGGCAGTGTTGGCAACCGCCACCAAATCGCCGTCCTCATCATACAAACCGATTTCACGGATCCAGAAGCCGCCCACGTTCTCGGGAATGACCTGCTCAGCCACAAAGACAGCAGCGTTTTTCGGGTCAGGAACAAGCTGGTTAAGCGGTGCACGCCGTAGCTCATTGACCAGCTTTGTTTGCGTGGCACTAGGGACCGGATCGGTACCGTTGGCATCGCCAACCGCCAGAGCGGTGATCTTCCAGGGAAGTCCCAAGGCGTTAGCGTTAGCCAGTTTGGCGGCCCCCACATTGGTGAGGATCGCCATAAATTGCGAGTTCTTATCAATCATGGGTACACGTCCAGGGTGTCAATGCTGTGTTCGCGCCCAGCCACACCGATGTAGCCGCTGACTTCAATGTCACGCGCTGCGGGTGGGTAGACGTCGAGTACGTCGCCGTCATAAACGGCAACACCGATATTGATGGTGCCTTGCGCTTCCAGGCTGATGGCCAATCCCGTCATATGCCGCGAGACGGGCTTGGCGTCATCAATGAGCCGGGTTAGCTCTTGATACATTTCCTCGGTAATGCCGCTTTCCAGCACACCGACCTTCAGTGCGAAGGTGGCCGGCGCCCCCTCGGGCACCGTCTGCCACCACTCAGTCACCTCCAGCAGGTAGCCAAGCGGCTCCACCACACGGCGCAACGCGCCAATGGTTCCTTTGCGGGAGTGGATGTAGAACGACGACCTTATGGCGTTGCGCTTGGCCGCCTCCGTCCAGCGATCATCCCAACGGTCCACAGACCAGGCCCACGCCAGGTGCGGCAGCAAATGAACGGGGCACGTCGCGGGGTTGTATAGCGAACGCAGCGGGATCACGGTCTTATCCGCGCTCGCCGCCTCAATCGCACGCTCAAGCTGGGTGCTGTTGATCGGCAGTAGGCTTTTCATGTCACTCCCCCAGCTTGACGCTATAGCCGGTGCAGAACGCCGCCTGAGCCGTTGTAGGGGCCAGATCCATCCACGCGGTCAACTCAACGCGCGAAACGCCTGGGACGTGCAGCTGCGCATCCACAGCGGACCGCGCCACCTCAACCCCCAAGCGTTTGCGCGGGTTGATCCAGGCAGCGAGTCGCCTTTCCGCCTCTGCCAGCGCGACGGCGCTTTCAGGGCCGGGGCCTTTCATATGCAGCACCGCGTCAACGCGATACGGCAGGACCTGGGCGCTTTGCACCGTCACCCGGTCGCCCAATGGCCGAACGTTTTCGTCATTGAGCGCACTGGCTACTACGGCCAACAACTCAGGGCCCACCGCCCCATCGCCCGACAGGCCCAGCACCGTTACCGTAACGCACGCCGGCGAGGGGCTTTCCGCCGATGCATCCGCCACCAGGGCAGACGCATTGCGGGCATGCAGCTTGTAGCTGTTGCGCGGCCCCGCCGTGGTCAGGCCCTCATAGGCCAACTGGATCCGCTCGCGGTAAGCATCGTCGCCCTCCCTGACCTCCTCCACCGGCGGTATAGCGCTAAGGTTCGCCGCCTGGATCACCAAGCGCGGGGTGTTCACGTTCGCCCCGAGCTGATCGAGGTCGCCACGGATTGCATGGGCCAACAGCAACGCCTTGGCGGCATCGTTTACGCGGGCGCGATCACCGATGCCCACATAGGCACCGACCTCCAGCAGCTTGACCACCGGATCACTCTCAAGCGGTGCACTCCAGTTGTCGCCCATGAACTCGCGAAAGACACCCAGCCTTTCCGCATAGACCTCTTCAAAGTCCAGAGGCTCAAGCACGTCAGGCGCCGGCAACTCCGACAGGTCAACGATACTCATACACTTACCTCTAGCAGTACGCTTTCGCCCCGGTAGCTACCGGTGACCTGAATCTTGATCAGACCGCCCAGGACAGAGACGGCTTGCACGCGCTCCAGCTTCAGGCGGGGCTCCCAGCGGCCTAGCGCCCTGCTCGCCTCAGCCTGAACCGCTCCCTTCCAGCCCTCGTTAACCGGCATATCCACGTAACGACGCAGCTTGCTGCCGTACTCCGGCCGCTCCCGACGACTTCCCAACGGGGTGCTTAGAATGTCCTCGATGCACTGACGCAAATGCGCAAGGCCCGAAATCGGCTGGCCGGTGTGGCGGTCCATTCCGATCATCTAAATCACTCCTGCAGTAGTTCGAATTCCTCGTTGGTTTCGAGGTAAGCCCGCGCCTCGGTATCAGCTGCCGGCACCGACACCTGCCGCTTGAGGACCGCCAGAGCACGGCCACTGTCGGGCAGAATCAGGGTGCGCGAGGTATAGAGCTTGTCGCGGAACGTTGCGCCAGGCTCGGCACCGGCGACGGGTTTTTCAGAAGTCTTGGCCATGGTTTCCCCCGGGCACAAAAAAGCCCGCACGCGGCGGGCCAGTGATATTGAACGGCTAGTGTTTGTGGTTCGCGCTGTTGCCGCCGGCGTCAATGATCTTGCCGGCACTGGTGATGTCTTTCACCGCATGCAAACCGCCCTGGACAGAGACGTCTTTCGTTACGGATAACGAACCTTCAATTGCAACGTCTGCAATCAACTTGACGTTGGTCGTTGTGACCGTCACCGCGTTATCCGTAACGACCGCCTCGGTCGCCCCTACCTTGATGCTCACCGTACCCGTGGGCAAAGTGATCGTGTAGCTGTTGGCCTCCCAGTCATAGATCAGAGAGCCGCCATCATCAAAGCGCCACACCTCGACATGATCCCGGTTATCCGGCGCGGCACCGGCGCCGCCGTACAGCCCCGGAACAAACGTGCCCATACCGGCCTGGCCGCTGGGATTGAACAAAATTCCCTGCTCGCCCAAGGTCGGCGCCCGCCAGTGGCGGGCCTTGCCGGCAGCCTGGCTGTGCCAGCGCACCCAGGCGCTCACCCAGTCGCCCGATTTGACTCGCACGGCCGGGGCCATCAGATCCACCCCGACCACCACACACGGTATCAACATCGCCGCAATCATGCGGTCATGCTCGCCCTCCGCCCAGCTCATGGCGTGCTACCTGGTGTATCGACGTCCGGGTACGCTTCCAGGTTGAGTTTGAGCATGCTCGGTTTCTCTTCAGGGAAAGGCCAAACCTCAACCCCCAAATAGACCTGCTGAGTCCACTCGACCACCCATATGACATACCCATCCAGCTCAGGCTTGGTCCAATCCTGAGTAGCGCGCACAAATTGCGCGACGTTGACTTCAAGGCCCCAAGTCTGCTGCCGAAGCAGCACCGCCAGTTGCGAAACCAAATGCACTGCCTGCTCGTGATGATTGGCTTGTATCGGGTCAACGATGATTCGCGCCTCAAACTTACAAACCACGCTGGTTTCGCCGGTGCCGATATCGATACCCGGCTCAAACTCGGCCATTTCGAGAAACACCGAAGGCAGTGGGATGCCCTGGTTTTCCTGAATGTCCGGCCAAAACACTACCGCTTTAATGCCCGATAGATGCTCCGTCAGGTGTTGCTCAATAGCCTCGTACAACTGGCTCAGGCTGAACAGCTCATCGGACATTGGCGCTCCCCTTCAGGTACTTCTGCAGTTCGTAGTTGAGCTCTTGCTCGAGGACAACCAGCAGTTGTTCATCGGCGCGTTTGATCCACGCCTCAAAGTGCGGCCGGGCCTGCTCCAGCGATACCTTGGCCTTCGCCAAAGGAAAGCGATCGTCGTTTTCCTGAACGAAACCACTGCGCCGCCGGCCTTGAGTCGCCTCGGGGTAGTCATCACTGTTGAAGTGCTTGCTGGCAGTACGGATCCAGATATCGGCGCTGTTGCCGTACACCTGTTTGTAAAATGCACCCTGGTAGCGCCGTCCTGCCACCGAAACGCCCCTACCGGTCTGACGTGCCCGACCGATGCGACTGGCCTCAATCGCGTTGAGGCCAAACCACAACTTGCCGCGCATTGCGCCGCCGCTAGTGGGATACGCGCGCAACCGTTGCCGGACAGCGCCGATGGCGATGCGCTCTTGCTTGCCCACCGCCCTGGCAATGTGGGTACGCAACCACCCCAAGGTTTTGTTGATCGCACGCCGCTGTGCAGCCGCCGCAGCTTTTGGCACAACCCGGGCGAAGTCCTGAAAGATCTTCAGATCCGCCAGTGACGGCTGGATGTTGATCAAGCCACCATCGCGTTTCTGCTGTGCGTAGCTGCCAACGCTCATGGACGCTTCCTCAAGATCAGGGCCACCAAGCCATCGCCGCCGGGCTCCAGCTGCAGCAGGTCGTATTCGCCGCCACCGTCCAGGGCCGGCAGATCGACGGTGACGCGCAGACCTTTGCTGAGACCGTCTGAATCACGGACGCGAACCTCAAAGCGAGGTTCGCGTATCGCGGTCTGGGTCTTGCCAAACTTCGGCGCCATCCATGGCGCCATGAACATGCCCAACACCGGCTCGGCGTGGCCTTCGATCTGGGCGGAATCACCCAGGGTTTCGAACACCACGTCATCGATATCGTCGATCAGGTCGCGGAAGGCCACCGTTAGAGTTCCAGCAGGATCTGCGCCCGAGGCCGAGTGCAGATGTGTAGCGGGTTGGACTGCGCCTCGCCTGCTACGCCTTTGTTGAACGCCAGTGGCTCGATCTTGCTGTAGTACGGAATGCCCTGAGTGTTCACCGTTTCCATGTAATCGGCCGGTGCGAAGGACGAGATATACAGGTCAGGCACGCCCTCGGGAATCAGCAATGCCTTGTCGTCGTGGACGAACGAAATGCCAGCGACTTTACCGCGATAGCGCTCCCAGACGATCCCGCCAAACTCGAAGCTTTCACGGGCATCACCGCGCAGAGCAGCGGCCTGCATGGTGTTGAGGTAAGTCTCCTTGACCGAATCATGCACGATCAGCTTGTTCCAGAAATTCTTGCCGCACATAGCACGGGAGCCCGTGCTGGTGATGCTTCCGAGGGCATCCTCTTGCATATCCAGGGCTTCGCCACATTTGACGCGCAATTGGGTTTCGGGAGCGTTAAGGCCCATCTTCAGCTTCTGGCGCTCCACGCCGAAGCGATCATAGATATCCAACAGCACCGTCTTGCCATCGGCATCCAGCACCTGGCCGTTCAAAGCGCCCATGCGTTGAAATTCGTGGGTGGCATCCAACTGACGGCGCGCTTTCGCCAGGCGTTTGTTGACCACATCCTGCACCGCCTGCAACTCACTGCGACTGCCGAAGGCACGGATGCCTTGGATCTCATCGGCCTTGATGGTGAAGCGTTCCGGCAGGTGCACGGTGTTGAACGGGATCAGCGTACGCTTGGTGCCACCGACCACAAGGCCCGAGGTACCGCGTTCACCTGCAGGCACCAGGGCCAGCGTGTCGCTGTCCTTCTCGATCTGCACGGTCAACGTGCTGATGCCCTCTTCGCGGAACAGGCCCAAGCTACTGATACGGCCCGGCAGGTATTCCTGGTCATTGATTGCAGCGGTCAACGAGGAGACGCTGAATGCATCGTCTTCAAAAATAGCGATATCGGCCATGGGGTACTCTCCAGAAACGAAAAATCCCGCACTCGGCGGGATGAATAAAAAGGGTGAACGTCTTAGCGGACGATCACGAAATGGGTAGCCAGGGCCTTTTCGGCGGCAGGATCGAGGCCGGTCAAATGCGCTTCGCTGACCTCGGCCAGCCGCACGATGGCGCGACCTCGACGCGGCACATCCGACTCACCCAGCGGCCCGTAGAGGATCGCGATCGCGTTTTCGGTACCGTCTTCGGCGGTCGGCTTATAGGGGGCGAACTCGCTGGTAAGGGTGACCAGGCCAAGAATTTGACCAGGCTCCAAGGCGGCACCAGCGGCGACGTTGATCGCTTCGCGGGAAATGTTGCCAGCACCTTCGGACAGCAGGAACTCGCCTGCGTGCATCGATTCAGTTTTCATGCTCTTGCTCCTTTCGAGGTTCCGTTCTGTGCCGCCTGACGAGTGGCCCAGATTGAGTGGGTGTCGACCTGTTTGGCCTTGACCGTTAGGGCCGGGTCATCATCCAGTGGCAGGCTGTTGTTGATTTCAAACGTGCCGCCGCTGCTCACCAGCTTGTCGAACAACCGCGCGCGGACTGCTGCTTCGTCGAGACCGGCGCTGATGAACTCGCCGGCAAGCTCTGGCAATCGTGCTGCTACGCACAGGCCGTGCAGGGCTTTGGCTTTAGTCAGCGCGGCCTGGACCACGGCTTCGCTTTCCAGCTTCGTCGCAGCGAGTATCGGGTCCACCAGATTGCTGATGCATGCCGCTGCACATCCCTGCGTGACCATCAGAGCCAGCCTGGCCGCGTCCAGAACGGGCGCGGGATCTGGCTCAGGCGGTTCGGCTTCAAGATCTTCATCCAACTGGGCTAGCAATTCAGGCGGCGCATGCTGGAAACGCTGCAACACGTTGCCCTGGCCGAGACAGGCGCTGACCTTGAGGCCATCGCCGACTTCATCGGCCAGACCCAGCGCCACAGCTTCATTGGCCGTGAGCCATGTTTCAGCGTTGACCATGCGCCGCAGCTCAGCTTCGTCGATGTCCGGCGCCTTGGCCTTGTAGGCCGCGATGATCGCTTCCAGGGTCTGATCCAGGACATCGGCGACGCGGCGAAAGTCTTCGGCATCGCCCCCCGTAAAGGTGTACGGGTTGTGGATCATCAACATGGCGTTGGCAGCGATCACCACCCGGTGAGCGCCGCACACCGCGACACTGGCCGCGCTGGCAGCCAGAGCATCGATGCGGCCGGTACAGCGCTCGCCCAAGCGCGACAGCGCGTTGTGGATCGCCAGGCCATCGAACAGATCGCCACCGATGCTGTTGAACGCAACGATCACCGGCGAAACGCCGTCATCCATGGCGCGAAGGTCCTGCACGAACTGATTGGCGGTGACGCCCCAAGCGCCAATCTCGCCGTAAACGAAGATCTCGATGTTGCGTTGCTCGGCTTCGCCGCTCGCCTGGAGTGTGTACCAGCTTTTATCCGCGACCTTTACCTGCTTGCCCGCCTTGTCATAAACGCGCGGTTTCGTTTTTTTGCTCATGGTTGTTCCTTGTCATCGATCGTCTCGATGGCTTCAAGAGTCGTGTAGTTGAGTCCGAGGTGCGTGGCCCTGGCGAGATCCGCAGCGTTTTCCGTGTCGACCGTTTCCGCGTCGTAGCCGGTACGCAGCACCATCTCGCTACGTGAAGCAAAGCCCGCCTGCACTTCCATCCGCCGCGCCTGCACGTCCTGCACCGGCTGGATGTAGGCCCATCCCTGCGGCACCCAACGCGTACGCAGATATTCGCGTCGACGTTGCGCGTAGTCGGGAAGCACCAGGGCACCGGACAACACCGCCATGTCTATCCAGGCAGCCCGCACCGGGCGACACAACTGGTGCACATACACGCCGAACTGCAGTTGCTCCAGACGCCGCCGGAACTCGTTGAGCACAACCCGCAGCGCCCGGTCGTTGACCTCGCGCATGTCGCCGGTGAGGATCTCGTAAGGCGTACCAGAACCAGCCGCTGCAGCCATCAGTTGCTGCCGCATGAAGTCCGGATAGTTGTTGCCGGCGTCCGGTGGCTTGGAGAACTCCACCTCTTCACCTGGCCCCAGCTCCTGCATGGTGCCGGGCTCCAGGGCCACCATCGGTGTGAAACCGTCGCGGTCAACGTTCAATGGCATGCCCGTAACGGGATCGCGAGGCTGCTGCGTTGCCTCCGGTGCCGGGCGCTTGATGAAGCCCGCGAACAGGTTCGCCACCTCCTGCCGGAACAGCACCGCGTCGTCGTAATTATCCAGGCTGCGCAGGCGCTTCAGCACCGGCGCCAAGCGCGGCACGCCGCGCAACTGTCCAGGCTCCATCGGTTCGAAGATGTGCAGCACCTGTGTTGCCGGTACGCGTACCACCTGGTTGTATCCAGCGTTCAACCATGACGAGTCGCGGGGATGCGAGAGGTACATGTAATACGCCACACGCTTGCCCGCCGGGTTGAACTCGATACCGGCGCGAATCACGTTTCCGTTTTTGGCAATCTCGAATTTATCGTGAGGGACAAATTCAGGGGCCAGCGCCTGCAATTGCAGCGGCACAGCCAAACCTTCGCTCGGGCTGCGGGGTCGCAATCGCACAAAGCATTCACCGGCCGTTTCAACGGTGCGCGCCACCAGAGCCTGCATGCCGTAGAAGTCGGTCAGCTCATCGGCGTCCGCCTCATCCACCCAGTCATCCCACAGCTGCTGCTTTAGCTTGCGCAGCTCGGCGTCGTCCGTGGTCGGCCTGGGCGTGATACCGGTGCCGATCAAGTTGCTGACGCGTTTGTCGATGACGTTGAACGCGTACGGGTCATTGCGCACCGCCGCCCGCGAACGCGCACGCAGATTGCGCAGGGCCGGGGTATTGATGCTGTTGATGCCGTTGTCGGTGGCTTCCCAACTGGCCGAACGTCGGCCCTCACCGGCGCCTTCGTAACTGGCCTTGATGTTCGACGGCAGCAAGAATCCGTTACGGGTTAGCGTCGGATAATGTCGGGCCATTAGAGTCCTTTGCCTCCGTGGGTGAGCCGGATCACGCGAGAGCGCGGCCCGGCGGCTTGACTCAGCGACGTGCGGATCTCGTCACGAGCCTTGAGCAGTTCGTCGATGGAGCGGTACTCCACCGTGCGGTCGCTGTAGCGCACGGTCTTTTCACCGCGTGCAATAGCGCGCTCGATGACTTCGAGGTGCTTCGGGGTAAACGACATATCAGCGTCTCTTCAGGTAACCGCTGGTGGAGCTGCGGCGTTGTGGGGGTGCAGCAGGTCGCGGTTGGGCCACAGGTGCTGCAGGTGGCGGTGCCGGGAGCGACTGACGCGCCGCAACCGGTGCTGGTGTTTCGTCAGCGTCGAGATGCTCGCCTTGTACGGGCTTGACGCCCAACACATCGTCGAACAAACCGGACTGAGCCAGCGCTTGGCGTACCCGCTCCCAGTCGTGTTCCTGGTAGCGGTTGATGCCCAGGTAATGCGCCATCGCCAGGCAGTACACCATCAGGTCGAGCGCTTCGTTGCGCTCGGCCTTGCCCTTGACCCACTCGATACGCTTGTAGCCTTTGACGTATCGGGCGACCTTGCGCTCGGCCACGCACTGGGCGAAGAAATCGTCCGGCAGGTCATTGGCAAAGTGCAGCGAACCGGGGCCGTCCTCGAAGGCGTAGCGGTTGTAGATCCAGTCCTTCGCGGTGTCGGTACCGACAAACCACAGTTCGTCGCCGCCACGTTCGGTCTGCCCCTTCCATGTCACATCGACCATGGACGGTCTTTGAGCAATCACCGGTTTGCCGGGCTTGCTCGCGCCCTTAATGGCGAAGATGTTGCGCCAGCGCCGCACACGGCAGAACTGGTACACCTCGTCGGTGTGGTGACCGCCGGAGTCGACGCCCGTCGCCAGGATCGCCAACGCGACACCGCACGGGTGCCGATATCGAACCTTGAGTTTTTCGTCCAACACCGCCCAGGTGCGCTCATCGGCAGGGTCGCCCCAGATCACCTGGTGGTCGACCACCCAACGTTCCATGCCGACACCGAAGCCCATCACCATCAGCTCCAGGCGGTTGGCCTGGACGTCGACGGCGCCGGTCAACATCAGCACGCCCACCGGCATGCTGCCGAGGGTGTAGGTCTCCAGTCGCGCCCGAGCGACCAGCACTTCGGCCTTGGTCTGCTCTTGCGCGCTGTCCCAGACCTTGGCGAGACGGGTGTTGTAGAACACCTGCATCAGGCCCATGTCACCCTTGGCCTGGGCCTTCTTTGCGTCTTCGAACTCCTCGGCAAGCGAGGGCCAGTCCTTCCAACCAATCGGTGAGTACAGGGCGTTGAGGTGAAAGCCCACCGTCTTGCCATCGCCGCTGCCATGGGCACGCCACTCGCCACGGGCGAGCATGTCAGTCTTGTGGTGCTCCTCAATCAGCACGTCACATTCAGGCGCCGCGCACTGGTAGTGAACCGTGCTGTAGTCCTTGCTGTAGAGCAGCCGCTCCCACTCCAGCACCTGCATGTGCCCGCAGGTGGGGCATGGCACGTAGTAGTAACGCTGGTCGCTGGACTCGAACAGGTCCGAGATCCGCGAGGCGCCTTTAATCGTGGGCGAGCTGGAGAAGTAGATCTTCGCGTTGCGGCCGAAGTTGGTCGCCCGCGTCTCCGCCAGCACGATTGGGTCACCTTCCTGGCCCACATCGTTTTCCCAGCGGTCGACCTCATCGCCGTAGATGTAACGCGCCGACAGCTCGGACAAGTTGGCCGCCGAGCCTGCCGTCGTGACGTACAAGGCACCGCCCTCAAACTCCTTGGTGTCCATGGTGTTGCGGGCGTCCCGCGAGCGGCTGGCCGCCACACGCTTTGCCAGTTCTGGGGTCGCCTTGATCGTCTTGCTGATCCGCCCTGAGACTCGCTTGGACAGGCTCAGACTGGGCAGCAGCGCCAGGATGTTGGACGGTGCCATGTGGATCAAACCGCCCATCCAGTTCAGGGCGATCTGCGTTTTCATCAGCTGGGAAGCCACCATGGTGACGACTCGTCGGCACGGGTGAGCCGGTGACAGGCAGCGCATGGGTTCGCGAGCGTACGGCGTCCGATCCGTGCGGTACTGCCCGGGCTCAGGGGCGCCGGTATCTCGTGGGATGCGCATGTACTCGTCGGCCCACTCGTCGATCCAGAGGTCAGGGTCGGGTCGCAGTCCACGGAAATACGCCTCACGGTACGCACGGTCACCGTCAGGAAACTCCGTGGTCATAGGTCAGCTCGCTCTCATAGCTCGTTCAAGGTCGGACGAGGACATGCGCTCAGCCTCTTCCAGTGATTTACGGAGTGTCGCCGTCAGGTGTTTTTCGATATCCCATGGGTCGGTCATTACGGCCAGCTTGTGGGACAGCTGGGGCAGCAGGCCAAACAACTGGTCTCGCAGATGGCGCCCGGCGTTGTATGCCCCCAGCTCGACAGCATCCCTGGACACCAGCGAGCCTTGTGCCTTGTGCAGTTCGATCTCGGCCAGTTGCGCCAGGTTGTGTTCGCGCATGGCGCGAGCCTTCTGGAAGTCGTGGCCCTTGGCGCCGACAGCAATAGGTTGCTGCGGCGCAGCCGTGTTAGTCGGCTCGACCAGGGGGGACAGTTGGCTGTAAACGTCACGCTGGATCCGGTCCTGTTGGTGTCGAGCCGCGACGGCGGCCTTGCTGGGGTCGGCGGTTTCGCGGATCAGCGCTTCAGTCGCCAGCACGTCAACTTGTTTGCCATCCGGCGCCAGCACCAGGCGGTTGTTGCCTTTGAGCCACGTGATGTAACTCGGCGTCCTGCCGATGCGAGCCGCGAAAGCGCTTTTAGACAGGAACAATGGATCCGTCATAAGCCCCCCTTTTTCAACGACTTCTCAATGGAAACCTTTCAATTTCAATGGATTGAATTTCAGTAAGCTGGCAGCCCATCCGCTAACGCGTTCCCGCGGGTTTCATGCCCCGTGTCCCTTAGATACCGCCAGGGTCCCCGGCGTTTTTAGGCGCATCATTTTGATGCGGGCCACGTATTCCGTGCCATCCAGCACTTCAGGCAGGCCCACTTCCCGAGGGTGGCACATCGCACACGCCCAACCGCTTGGCGGCCCAGCGTTCGTACAAGCCAATAGCGACATCGGCGCCGGCCATCGCCGTGAGGCAGCCAATGCTGCCCGCAGCCAGTACCGACATGCCCGATGCATGCAGCAACATCATGGTGGAAAGTCCACAGACCACGCAGGCACCAGACCGAAGGAGCAACCGGCGAACCAATGACCAACCGCTTACCCCTGCTTTGTCTGCCCGCCACGCCTCGCCCGATATCCCACCAACCAGGGAGAGCACAATCACCATCCAGATCGGCATATCAATAAGTGTTTGCTGCTCGTTTGTCATAATTTGCTCCGCAAATAACCATCAAACAGATGGCGTTTGGAAAATGCGCTACTAATATCTATTCGCCATCAATATTTGCCAGGAGGCCTTATGGACTTTCTTCACCGCCGAGAACATCTGTCGCAAGGGGACATCGTAGAAGTTGAATGCTCGCATCAATGCAATGTCCTACTGACGTCGGACGCAAATTTCGCTAGATACAAAGACGGGGTGGGATACAGCTACTACGGCGGTTTCTTTGAAATGCTGCCCGCAAGAGTCGTGGTACCAAGTACTGGATACTGGAATATCACGATTGATATAGCTGGCCGCCGCGCAAATATTGAGCATTCAATCAGGATTATCCCAAACCGCTAGCTCCCCTTTGCACTGGGCAAGGGCCAGTTCAAGGGCCTTCTTGATCTGTTCCAACGTGCCATCGCTCCTGTATGCGGAAGATGTATATCCGCCTATGGGGGCTCTTGCCCAAACCAATTTTCCTTCAGTGTCTAAAATCTGTACGTCCATCCGCGACACCTCGAACCTTTGAATCGCCTGTCCCTAAAACGCAAAAACCCGGCGCAATGGCCGGGTTTAGTGTGGTGGTGAGTCCCGCTGCTTGCGGTCGCACCTATCGAAGATGGGTACTTTTTACAGGCGGATTCCGGTGGCAGCAAGGGAGTTTTAATGCCACAGCGCAATACGGGTACAACGTGGGTATGACGCAGGTACAACGGAGGGACAACGCATTCAATCGGCTATCGCTTCTGGTGCCCTGTCCTGCCTGTCCCACTATTCAGAATCGAAGTAGGACAGCTACAGGCGCCTAAATTCGGGGCCCTGCCCTACTGTCCTACCTTATTTAACTTTCTCTTGTGTATAGAGAGAAAGCTAAAAGCACGCGTGCGCGCCATGTGCGCGAATACGTGCCCGCTATGCTTACGTGTGCATGGGCGGGAAAAGGTTGGACAGTAGGACAGCTCAACAACGGCGCGGGCTGCGCCTGTCCAACTGCACTAAATGGCAGTCGGACAAGGCGGGACAGTAGGACAAGGGCACGCGGAGTGATGCCGATGGTCATGCAGCCTTCCCCATCAACATGCCGGCGATGTGCAAGTGTGCTTCGTGCAGGCGCTGGTAGTAGGTGTCACGACTGCATCCGCAGTGGGTGTACTTCTGCGACAGGAAGCTTTCGTGGTTGCAGTAGTGCTCGCGCACAACGACAGACAGCTGCGGTGGCAAGTGCTTGTTGACGATCAGTTCGATATCCGCCGATTCGTCCAAGAGCACCCGACTGCCGCGAGTGCCGCGTATCAGCTCGCCCTTGCACTCCATCAGCATGGCAATCATGTTACCGCCACTTGGCCCGCCAACGTTTTCCGACACAGGCGAATGCAGATCCTGCGCCCATAGCTTGAGCATCTCATCGATTCGCTTAATCAAAGCAAGGCTCCTCTACCACAGTCTGCTGCAACGCAGACCCACGGCCCCAGGTCGCCGGCTTCTGATAGGACCAGGGGCGCACACCGCTCTTTGCCAACGCCGGCATGCGCTTCTTCCGCCAGCCCAACCGATGCATGATCGCCCCGACCCGCATTTGCTCGGGCTTGCCCCAATGGCCGAAGTCCAGCTTTAGCGCCTGGCTCAGGATCTCGTTGCCCGTGGCGGTTTCGCCGATCTGCGACTCCTCCAACCAGGTCAGGATCGGGCCTTCCCATTCATCAACCACGAAGCGTTCGTCCTGGGCTTCGGTGAACATCCGGGTTTCATCCTTCGTCACCCACCAGATATCTCCCGCCTCAAAGCAGAACAGCGCCTCAGCCCAAAGCTGGTCGCGGATCTCGCGCAGTTGCTCCAAGTCGACCTTGTTGCAGAACACCGGCCAGTAACGGCGGTTGCCGGTGGCGTCCTTCAGGTATTCCTCTTGGTTGGTGGTACCCACGAACACACACTGGCGCGGCACGTCGTTCGTTCTGCGGCCATAGCTCTCGCGGTAGGTGTCGGTGGATGCAGAGAAGAACTGCTTAGCCTTGGTGCTCTCAGCCTTGTTGAAACTATCCAGCTCGCCCAGCTCGACAATCCACTTGCCGCGAATTGCCTGGAAGCTGTCCTTGTCGCCGAGGGCAAAGGGCGTGTCCATAAACCACTCGCCGCCGAGAACGCCCATGGCGGTCGACTTGCCTTCACCCTGCCCGCCTTCGAGGATCATCACCGAGTCAGCCTTGCAGCCTGGGCGCATCACACGAGCAACGGCCGAGATCGGCCAGCGCTTCCCGACCTTGGCCGAGTATTCGGTGGCCTGGACGCCCAACACGTCGGTCAGCCAGGTTTCCAGCCGAGGCACGCGGTCCCATTCCAGCTTCTCCAGGTACTCGCGCACCGGGTGAAATGCATGGTCGTGGGCAACAACGCTGACCGCTTCGATCACATGGGACGCCTTCACCCGCAAGTTGTACTGCTGCGCGAGCCACTTCATTACCCGCATGTCATCGATGTCGGCCCAATCGCCGGCACCGCCGCCAAAGGGCGCAGACCGCAGCTTGACGATCTTGGAGCTGAACACGCTGTAACCGATGACGCCGGCCCAGCGTTCGTCATTGCCCAGGATCAGTTCGACGTTTTGCATGTGCGCGATCAGGGAGCCGTTTTCGGTGCGGGCCAATTGGTCTTTCCAACCACCAGCCGCTGGAGGCTTGACCACCGCAAGGACCTGGCGGCGGACGGCCTCCAATCCCTCCGCAACGTGCAGGTCATTGAAGTCGGTCCACTTGATTTCACGCTCGCCGGAGAACACCGGTGCAACCACCTGACCACCGACGATCAGCGCGGCGTTGCTGGCTTTTTCTTCGCCGGGGTTCCAAGGGTCGCCGTTGGGGCGTTTGGTCTTCCAGTCGTCGTCACGACAGATGATCAGCGGGCAGCCCGGGAAGCGCTCGCGCATGGCCTTGGAGACTGGCAACAGGTTACCCGCATCGAAGGCGATGGCGACCGTCAGCGAAGTCGCCATGTGCAGGCTGGCGCCCGTGGCGTAGCCCTCACACACCAGCACCGGCTCACCTGGTTCAGGGTGCGGGCCGATCAAGTGGAAGGCGCCTTCTTTCGACATACCGTAGGGCCAGTAGGCCTTGTCACGCCCGGTGTCCTCCTGCTTTGCCGGGAAGATCACCTGCAGGCCGACGATCTGGTCGCGCACGTTGCACATAGGCACCAAAAATGCGCCGGTACGTGGCGCATAGCGAACCTTGAAGCCGACGATCTGCTTTCGATCCAGGTAAGCGCTCTTTCCCTTCTCGGGCATGCGCTTGAACAAAGCCGCTGCACGGCTGGCCGCTCGACGTGAGGCATTCGCCGCGACCTCGGCAGCTTTACGCTTGGCCTCTTCCTGGCGAGCGCGCATGACTTCGCGCTCCTCAGGGCTTATACGCCCGGCCTTGACCTTGATCTTCTGAGACTCACCGGATCGCCAATCACCGAAGCTGCCGAAGATCAACGTTCCGTTTTTCTCGGTGACATGCTCGTGGACCACGTACCAGCCGTTTTTTTCCTTGCCCTTGTCCTGGGAGGTTTTGCAACGGGTCAGCTTGCCGAACACCAAGGGTTGATCAGGCTCCAAGCCGTAATCAGAGAATTGATTGAATACATCATCGAGCATGGCGGGCCTTCCTGGCTTCGTCGATGGACTGGCAGGTCACACACTGGGTGCAACCAGGGATCGCAACACGGCGTGCTAACGGGATCGGCGTGTCGCAGCTTTCGCAGAACATGAACGAATGTGCAGCGGTAACCGTTTTATTCGCATTGCGCGCCGCGAGCGCCTGATCCATCCGCTCTTGCACCAGGTCGTTGGCAAAATCGATAACGTCAGCCACGGTCGGTACCCCGCGTAGTCTGGTTGACGTACTTGGCGCGGTTGAACATCCCCAGCAACCCCTGAATACCGCGAAACACCTGCAGGCGAATCTCGGCCAGTTCCTGATCACTGACGACACCGTCGCCAATGCTCTTGGCCCACGTATCAGCCAAATCAGCCACCTGACGGAAGTACGAGGCAATACCCGTGGTGAGAGTCTCGGGCATGTCACTGGTATAGGTTTCAGCCAGCTCCTGCCATGTGGTATCGCCGACCAGGGCATGCACCGCATCAAGAATGCGGCGGTCCTTGGTCAGTTCGAGGATCTCCCCGAACTCCTGGATGTTCACGGTGTGAGACGGATGGGTGGGAGACAGCTTGTGCTGCAGCGTGGTGGCATTACGGCCGGTGGTGGCGGCGATTGCAGCGGCACCGCCGGGATAGTCCCGTGCGGCGTGGTAGAGCGCTAATTCGAGCGTCAGGACTTCCCTTTGCGCTCGATCAACACAGCTTAAAGCTATTCGGCTCATGGCATTACTCCTACAAAGTTGCCAGTGCCCCGCGACATGCAGTGGTGATACATTTGCCGCGTGGCTTGAAAAGGCCCAAAACGCCGGCTAGATCTAGGGATCGAACCGGCACCGTGCCGAGGCGAACAATCCGTTGTTCACCTCTGGCGCAACAGCTGCCCAATCTGTGGTGGAAAAGGCAGCAACCCAAGACGTCCGTGTCTTGGTAGCGCGGTAAAGAGAGGTGGTTTGCATGTGGTGTGCCCGCAACTCTTTAACGCGACCCGACAGCACTGTGGTGGTGTGTGCCGGGAGGAACTGGGCGGCCCTTGGGTCGCCTTTTTTCTATCTATGCTGCGGCTTTTTTGGTAGGAGGGGTTTCGATGACCCCAAAATGCTCCAGAACCTCAGCAAGCGAAACTGAGCCCTCACTCTCACGAGCTAATGACTTGATCAGTGAAACGCTTGGATCCTTGCTCGCATATTTAACGTGCAGCCGTAGGTAGCTGACAGCGATACGGCAACGTCCTGCGTAAGCAGTAATCGCATCGGAGTCCAAATGATTGATGTAATCGCGTAATTTCATGATGTGTACCTCCTTGAAGGCGAATTTAACCATAAAGGTTAATTTTTGCAACACCTAAAGGGGTATTCACCCGAAAGGTTAATAGGTCCAAAATCTGCACATGAAAATTTCCGATACCCGACTGCAAAATTTCCGACGTGTGATAGCCGAACGGAAGCTTCGTCTGACAGACATAGCCGAGCTTCTGGACAAAGCACCTGCTCAGGTGAGCGCTTTTGGAGGTAAAAATCCAACGAAGGGCATCGGTGATCAAATTGCTCGCGAAATTGAGAAGGCCCTGAAGCTACATAACGGCTATCTGGATATGCCATTTGGACTAGGTGAGTTCAATAACGCCACAATACTTAGTCATACCGGCCGCAAGCTACCAGTGATCGGATCTATTGCCGCCGGAGCTTGGTGTGAAGCCAATAGTAATTTTGACGCAAGAGACGCAGAGGAATGGATCGATGCTCCAGGTCCTGTTGGACCTAAAGCCTTCATATTAAGAGTAGAGGGAATGAGCATGGAGCCCAAGTTTAAAGAAGGCGATAAAATTGTAATAGACCCAGCACTGGAAGCTTTACCAGGACATTACGTAGCAGCAAAACGCTCCAGTGATCAAGCTGCAACACTAAAACAGCTTCGCCAAGAAGGTAACGAAAAGTACCTGTACGCATTAAACCCTGACTGGCCAGATCGCATTATTCGCATGACAGAAGAATGGAGTATATGCGGGAGAGCACGTTGGATAATTTCAGATCTTTAAGCTTCTTCAGGCTCACTCACAACTGGTTTAGCTGCATGTGAAGGCGTTTCTTCAGAAGTCCTTTTTGGCTCTTTTTGCTTAGGATCCAATTCAGATAAAGTTATACCCCCTCCCAAGTTTTTTGCTAAATGTGATTTAAGCATTTCGATTTTCAATCTAGTTCTGAGATGAAACTTTTCTTTAGCATCAACACCAAGATCTTCCGCAGTAGAAAAAACAGTGTTTTTTGCCAAAACAAGTAATTTGGCAAGCGTCAAACGCTCCTCCTGAATTTCAAAAATCTTTTTCATAAAGCTTGAACCAATTATCCATGAATAGTATATGGCACCGCCTACTGCTGCAGCAAAGGGAACTCTCAGCAAAATAGACGCCATAATATCCTGACTCGTTTCGTAATGCCCTACGATCAAATCATTAGCACCATTGAACAGAACCGCCACACTGCCCGCCATCACCAGTACGGGTAACGCCATTAACTTTATGTAGATTGCAGCCTGCCCCTTGCCTTCCTTTACAAAGTCGGAATATTCGTCAGAAATCACACTACGATCATTAACCAAAGATGACAACTCCTGATTTAAATCGGCGACATCTATATTTAGCTTTTTAGACTCTCTCTCTAATTGCTGTATGTTATTTCTCTTCGCCTCTATCTCAGAGTTCATACTCGCTGCAATAACCTCTGCCGCCTTTAGACGTGCTTCCGCATCCAAAAGCTCTTTGTTTTTTGCAGCAAGGATATCTGCGACCTCGACCAACTCTCCCTCTGTTGCACTTAGACTTTCTTGAGTCTCTGCCAAAACTGCAACAGCGTTAGAGTTACGCAACTCTTGAGCCGCCACAGTTTTCTTTGCGTCCGCTAAAAAACCAGTAAGTTCATAATTTACTGACACAAACTCAGTAAGTGCAGTTCGCATCTTTTGCTGATGCTTAAAGTCAAAGCCAAAAATTTTTATCCCAGAAAGTTTTGGCTTTGCAAATGTACCTTTTGAACGGAGTGTGAACTTTACACAGAATTCATGAACAAGCGCAAAACTGCCACTTGCATATTCGTAAATTGCTATTTTTCTGGCAACACCCTCAGACGTGAAAACAGTCAGCTCCAAATTCTTAGTATTCACACCGAAAAAATCAATCTTTCTTAAAAAGACCGGATTTTGACAGGAGAACGTTCGCTCGCGTTTATCGATATCGATGGCTGCCTTTGCTGGATCTTCAGGTTTGAGCAGAGGCGAATAGTAAACCGTTGTGCTAAATAGATCGGTTATCGACGTTACATTAAATGTTAGTGCCAATATTTTTGTAGTTAACTCTTCCAATCCATCTGAAAAACTAGTCATTTCTGTAAGGTCCTTTTCATACGATGGCATCATGCTATCTCTATTCCCAAGAGAGATCCAGATAGGTGCGCAAACTGAAGATTTACCATTAAGGTTATTTTTTTCTTGACTGAATAACCTTGTAGGTTATTTTACTCCTCACTCTTCCACCACAGAGCGAGGCAACACCATGCACACCACTGCCACCCTGCACGTCCATCCGGCCGCTGCTAACCCCTTCCGCATCTTCGAAATTCGCCGCCTGGCGCAAGATTGCGGGTGCACCTTCATCGCATCCAAACCCAAGCTGAAAGAGCGCACCGCGCCCGCACCGTTCGATCCGAACGGCGGAGGGCACGCAGCATGAGCAAGTTCAAACTCGACAACCGGACCCTTGCCCTGCTGCATGCCCAGGTCAACCTCAGCGAGACTTTCAACCACACGTTGCGCACCACACCACGGCGCGATGTGCTGGCTTTCCGCCTGAAAGTTGAACGTAGCAAAGCGGACACGCATTTCACCGTTGAGCTGGGGAGCGAACGCCACACGCTGACCCTGACCAACAGCAAAAAAATGCACCTCAAGCTGGCCGACTTCATCGAAGAAATTGCCAATGGGCCGGCCGATCCCACCGTACTGCCTGAATCACCGCCGACTCTCCACACAAACCGCCGCTTTGGCGCGTTTGATGTTGAACACAAGCAGCAAGTGTTCGAGCTGGTGCGCACGGGAGGGTCGATCAGTCTCGACCTGGGCTTCGAGCTGCCCATCTACCTGGCGGTTCACCGCAACAAAACCCGCTCCGGCATCACCACCATCATGAGCATCGGCGTGAAGTCGCCGCGCACTCAGTGCTTCACCGTGTACGGGACCGACGTGGAGCTGTACGGCATGGTCGTCGAATCCATCAACCACTTGGCCGCAGCAGCTACACCTGCCGCGCATGCAGCGTAGGAGGCCGTGATGGAACGTAGCCTGGAAAAAGCCGCCAAGTACTTCGGCATCACTCGCCCCAAGCTGATCGCGCTCATGCGTGAAAAGGGCTTGCTCAACGACCGCAACTTGCCAGCCTTCCCCGTCCGTGACCGTGAGTACCTGCGGATCAAGAACGGCAACTGGTACCACGAGACCGCGGGCATGCAGTACAACCAGTCGACCAAGGTCCGACAAGCCGGTATGCCCTGGCTCGCCGAGCAACTGGGGCTCGAACTGCCAGCCATCCCGGCAGACAACCGTGACGTGGCCTAGGGAGTACGCCCGCCAGATCGTCGCCATGCGCACACGCGAGGAGCGCAACGCCGCGCTCCTCGAAGTGCCGGAGCATCTGCGGGAGCTGACCAAGCGTCATTGCCTGAATGCTTGGAACCATCCATCACGACTCAAACGCAAGGAGGCCGAGGCCCATGAGCAACACCAGTCAAACACCGCTGCGGCTGCAACCCGCGCCAGATAGCGCGACCGTCGAGATGCTGCATCAACTCTTCGGCGACGTGCTTATTCCACTGGAAAAGCTGCGCGTGCACTACTTCAAGAATCTCAATGAAAAGACATTCATCGAGGCGATCAACGCCGGTCGCATCCAACTGCCGGTGACCACTCTGGACCACAGCGCCAAGGCATTGAGGTACGCCCACATCAAGCACGTCGCCGCCCTGATCGACATCCGCGCTTACCGAGCAGATGAAGACATGCCGAGACCCGAAACCGAATCAACCGAGTAACACCAGTTAACCCAACGGCTGCCACCACCAGCCAAAAAACCACCAGGAGCACACCACATGACTTCAATTCAAATCTGCGCACTGATCAGCATCGTTATCGCGCTTGGGATCCTCTATTGGGTCGGCTACAAGGGCGGCCTAACGGATGGTCGAGCTGAGGGCTACGACGACGGCCACGCTCAAGGTTTTATGGAAGGGATGGACCAGGGCGAGTCAGCAAGCTCTACCGAGCTTGAGCAAGTCACCGAACGATGCCGGCGTCTACAACTTATCTTGGATCTCCAACCACAAGATCGACTCACTCTGTTGGCCATCGCCGAAAAGCTCAAGCTTGCGGCCGACACCTTCCGAGCAGTGAGATCCGAGAGCCAGGCAACGCAAGCACTTGCTTTACGTGACAAGGCACTCAGCATGGCTGCCCTGCTGGATCCATTCACTCAGGAGGATGCAGCATGAACTTCATCCTCACCGTCACCGGCAAGTACTTCAACCTGTACGAGCCAGACGCCGACATGATCGACCCACGGGACATATCGCACTCGTTGGCACACCTGTGTCGGTTCAACGGCCACACCCGCGAATTTTACAGCGTGGCACAACACAGCTGCATCGTCGCCGAGCTGGTGCCGGAGGAACACAAGTTGGCGGCCCTGCTCCACGATGCGCCCGAGGCGTACCTGGGCAATATGACCCGGCCACTCAAACAGTGGATGCCCGACTACCGAGGATTCGAGGACGTTGTATGGGGGCGTGTCTGTGAGCGCTTCGACCTGGCCTTCGATCTACCCGCATGCATACACCAGGCTGAACTGATTGCGCTGGCCACCGAGCGCCGCGACCTCATGCCAACCGATCCGGCTATCTGGGATTGTTTGGTCGGCGTCGAGCCCATGGTTGAAACCATTCGCCCATGGCCTGCCGCAGAAGCACGCAACACCTACCACCAGCGCCTGATGGACCAACTCGCTATTGAACACCGGAGGAAAGCGGCATGAAGAACCACCAGGATAATATCAGCACCCTGCCCGCATTGCTCCGCACTCCCGTGAGTGTCAACACGCTAGAAACAAACAGCCTCTGCTGCGCAGCAGCAAGCAATATTGCCTCTTCCAGCGCCACTGGCGGGGCAGTTATACCCCACGAAAGGCTGCGCGGGGCGGCGCTCGCTGATGCAACGCTAAACGCTCAGAAGCGCCCGCTCGCGCAGCCTGTCGTGGGGTATATGACTATATGGCAAACAATCAATTTACAGTGCTTAGAGAAATACGAGCGATGGTTGCCCACCGAGCCTACGTACTTCATCGCTCGCTTGAGACTCGAGACGTTGAAGGATTGGAATACTGTTCCAACATTTGCTGCGAACATCATCGAGCGAGGGAGACTCTTGCCCCCCGAAACAACTCACCCAAGCGTGAAGCTCAAACCGAAGGCTGAGGCCTATGTTCAATCTCTGGGAGTTGACCTCGCTCCTTTGAATATCGGTCAACCTCGCGAGAAGGCCAGTGTAAATCCCTTTGCAATATTCCTGAGCATAGTAGTTGTCAAATTTACTTCTTGGCTCAGGCTGTTGAAGCTGAACAACCTTACGGACCTCAGTACAAAGACAAAGAAGCTGTTCGGACTGGGCAACCTCACGTGCGTTTCTCTCATCAGCTCTGATAGCCATTTCATGACGTTTCTGACTCCACGGAACGGCAATCGCAATCGCAATACCAAAAACCGCACCGACCGCTTGTACCCACCCGGCAGCATCCGGTGGCAGCATCCCATTCCTGACCCAATAAGACACAGCTCCGGCGAGCAACCACAAGCCTGCGCTACCGATCATCAAACACCACACAGCCCAAAGAGTTCCTACAACCATTTGTTCAGGAATTTCCAGCTTCATTGCTCTTCGCTACTCCGTTTTTTTTCTTAACTTGCATAAGCTTCTTGAATTACGTGAAGCCCGCACAAGGATGGGATTCATGAGTACACACAACATAGTATCGGTGAGCGGAGGAAAGGACAGCACCGCGACGCTATTGATCGCTATTGCTCAAGAGGTACCCAACCTGCAGGCCGTCTTCGCTGACACCGGCAACGAGCACCAGCAAACCTACGATTACCTTAACTATTTGGAACAAGCAACACACACAAAAATTACCCGGGTTCGCGCTGACTTCACCCAGCGCATCGCAGGTAAACGGCGGTTCATCGAAACGAAATGGGGGGAGCAAGGTGTTCCCGAAGCGGTGGTGCTGGCAGCACTCGACGTCCTGCGGCCCACCGGGAATCCTTTTCTTGACCTATGTATCTGGAAAGGTCGGTTCCCCAGCCGCAAAGCTCAGTTTTGCACCATGGAGCTGAAACGCGATCCTATGCTGGAACAGGTCGTGATGCCCCTCATGGGTCAAGGCGAGATGATAATAAGCTGGCAGGGTGTGCGCGCTGATGAGTCGTTAAACAGGCGCTATCTGACCGAGTGCGATGAAGTTGGCGGAGGCCTGTTCAACTACCGACCGATTTTGAAGTGGGATATTCCAGCGGTTTTCGAAGCACACCGATATATGGGCATCAAGCCGAACCCGCTGTACTCCCAAGGCATGGGCCGCGTGGGCTGCATGCCCTGCATCAACTGCCGTAAGGATGAACTGCGCGAAATCGCGCTTCGATTCCCTGAGGTTATTGACCGAATCGATCGCTGGGAGCGAATCGTTCAGCAGGCCAGCAAGCGTGGAGCCGCCACATTCTTCGCTGGCTCCAATGCTAAGCACCCGAAAGGCACAATAACCGATATGACAGCCCTAGAGGTCATGGAGATCGCGAGCATCCGGCAGGCAGTCGAATGGTCCAAGACCGCCCGAGGCGGAATTCAGTACGACCTACTGACAACAGGCGCAGATAAGACGGCCTGCGCCAGTGCTTATGGGCTCTGTGAATCAACCTGGGAGCCAGTGAAGTTCAGGGAAGTCGCATGATGGAACTCAGAACCGAAACACTTACAGAAGAAGAATTGGCCACGATCACCGGCTACCTGATCCCATCAAAGCAAATCCAATGGTTAGCCAAAAACCACTGGGAGTTCGTTTTGACGGGCGCTCCGCCCAGTCGTGGGCAGGGTTTATGCCCGACTAAAACTCGCTGGTGTCAGACCTTCTGCGGTCAATTCCGTGACTGAAACTTGGTCGCTCGACCTAGCGAACGTGAGCTAACTGATGCGCCAGAAAAGCATAGCCAATCGCGACCTTCCACCTCGAATGATACGGCGCACCCGCAAGCGTAAAAGCGGCGCCGTGTGGACCTCGTACTACTACAACGGCAGGGACGCCGACGGCAACCGAAAGGAAATACCGCTTGGAAGCGATCTCGACGCAGCGAAAGTCGAGTGGGCTCGGCTGGAACACCGCGCACCTCCAAAGCCCAATCATCTGCTGGGCGCGCTGTTCGACAGGTACGAAAAAAAGATCGTTCCGACCAAATCAATACGGACACAGTCCGATAACCGCAAGGAACTGAAACAGCTGCGGAAGGCATTTGAGAACGCACCTCTCGACTCAATCACTCCTCAGGTGGTTGCGCAGTATCGAGATGCCAGAACCGCCAAGGTTAGGGCCAACCGAGAAATTGCGCTGCTGTCACATATGTTCACGATCGCGCGCGAGTGGGGCCTAACCAACAATGCCAATCCTTGCTTTGGCGTACGCCGTAACAAGGAAAAACCGAGGGACTACTACGCCGGTGAAGTCGTGTGGAATGCGGTGTATGCAGAGGCCATGCAGGAACTAAGGGATGCTATGGACCTGGCCTACCTAACTGGCCAGCGCCCCGCTGATGTGCTCAAGGTGGCGACTACCGATCTGAACGACGGGTTTGTGGGCATCCGCCAGGGTAAGGGTGGCAAGCTTCTGCGTATCCGCCTGGACGATGCCGGCGAACAATCTGCGCTCAGTCAGTTCCTGGACAACCTGCTAGAACGCAGAGCGTTGAATGGCATCAAGACCTCGACACTGATCACGAACGCCTCCGGCCTTCGGATGAGTCAGCAGATGCTCCGCAACCGTTGGGATGAGGCGAGGGATAAAGCTGCCATCAAGGCCGGGGCCGACGGTGATCCTGCCCTCGCTGTGCTTATACGTCAGTTTCAGTTCAAGGACATACGCCCGAAAGCCGCCAGCGAGATCGAGCTGACACATGCAAGCCGGTTGCTCGGCCACTCCACAGAGGAGATGACGAAGAAAGTCTATCGGCGGGTCGGAGAGATCGTTAATCCCACGAAGTAAATACCCCCGCCAGGTGCTGTTCTGCACTCTGATTTCGATCAAAAAGCTTAGGGGTTGCGGAACACATCTCAAAAGTTGCGGAACACATCCAAAATCACAGGCAATAAAAAACCCCGTAGATCATTGATCTACGGGGTTTCTAAGAGTGGAGGCCGAGGTCGGAATCGAACCGGCGTAGGCGGATTTGCAATCCGCTGCATAACCATTTTGCTACTCGGCCTCAAACGATCAATGCCTTACAACCGACATTCACCGCATACAAACTTGAGTGGGCTGTGTGAAGCTTGCCTCTACTCTATCTCATTGAAAACATTGAAGTTTTTAATGCTTCAGTGCGTTCGATGGGCGCAATTATGTACTCATTTGCCAGGGCTTGCAACCCCTTGATTTCAAAAAATATTCTCTCAAGGGGCATCGATTCCCGTGGGCTACCCTACCGCCCGGCCTCTTCCTTGTCACGGATAACCTGCAATTGGTACTGCGGGTCCGCCTTGATCTGCTCTTCGGTAAACGGCAGCGGGCTGAGCTTTTTCTCGGAGAACGCCTGGGTCTGGTCCTTGAAGTATTTCGACGCCGGGTCGCTGGACAAGGAGAACGCCAGTACGCCCTCGGCCTTCGGGCCCTTCTCGTCAAACGTCACGATCTGCAGGTAGCTGCTGCCGCTGACCACCTCGCGTTTGCCATCCGCCCGAGGCACGCTTTGCATGGCGTTGTACACGCCCAGCTCTTGCGGGCCGCCATGGATCGGCGTTTGGCCCGAGACCTGGATATCACCCCAGCGGCTGTCGGCGGTCAGCCCGCGTTTGGCCACGTCGGCGGCTGAGGCCAGCATCGCGTCATGCAGTGCCTTGGCCACGTTTGCTCGCTCGACCGCCAGCCCACGCGGCGTGGTCAAGGGTTGTGCCGGGTCGAAGCCCACCTTCCACGCATCGGGCGCCTGTGCCAGTTGCTCCGCCAGGTTGATGAAGTGCACCAGGCCCAGGCCGCTGTCGAGGTTGGCCCGCTGGTCCCAGCTTTTCAGGCTGTCGCACACTGATTTCACGCCGGCGTCGGCACCCGCGCAGAATTTCAGCAAGTCAGGCATGACCTGGCCGGCGAGGTACACCTGGTTGTCCATGACCATGTTTTGCAAATCGATGACCTTGATCGGCTGCTTGTCGAGTTCCTGCAAGCGCTGCAAGGCGAAACGGGCACGCGGGCCCAGGCCGATTTTTTCCTGGCTGATCACCGGTGAGAAACCGGTCAACGGGGCCTTGGGGTTGACCAGCCATGCCGAGTCGTTGGAGTGCTGCACATAGTCGGTACGTTGCAATTGCGGCAGTTGATCGGCCGGGAAGATCCCGGCCTGGGCGGCGCGCGGGTCTATGTCCCAGGCGCAGGCGCTGCGGGAGCCGTCGAGCATGATGAACTGCAGGCCGACGCGCGGGTCGCTGCACTGCGCGAGTTTTTTCGCGCTGACGTTCGGCACCACCGACAGGTTCATGTACAGGCTCTGGCCCTGGTCATCCGCCGCCACGGTGTTGACCCACGGGATGCCTTGCAGGGTGTGCACCGAGGCTTGCAGGTCCTTGAGGTTCGCGGCGCGGTTCATCGCGTACCACTGTTGCAGCACCCGGTCGTTGCCCAGGTTCGCATCCCGCAGGCTGAAGGCATATTTGTTGTCCCAGTCCAGCTTGCCCGGCCATTGCACCACCGGGCCGAACTGCGAGCTGTAGACGGTGCGGGACTGTTGCTTGGTAGTGCCGTCGGCGGCTTTCACCGTCACCTTGATAGTGGCTTTGTCCATGGGCACGGATTTGCCGTCCAGCAGGTAGCGGGTCGGGTCTTTCGGGTCCAGGGTCAGGCGGTACAGGGTGAAATGTTTGGAGGTATCGACCGTGTGGGTCCAGGCCACGTGCTGGTTGAAGCCGATGTTGATCACCGGCAGCCCCGGCAAGGCAGCGCCCATCACATCCAGTTGGCCGGGAATGGTCAGGTGCATCTCGTAGAAACGCATGCCGCCCACCCAAGGGAAATGCGGATTGGCCAGCAGCATGCCGCGGCCGTTGAACGAGCGGTCGCGGCCCACGGCAACAGCGTTGCTGCCGCGGTCCAGGGCGAAGCGTTGCTGGTTGGCGGCGGCCACCTCAAACGCCTTGGCGTCCATTTGGGCGACGGCATTCGGCGGCGTGGCGCCCACCAAGGCCTCGGCAAACTGCCCGACGCCACCTTCCACCAGCAGCCGGCGGGTCACCTTGACCAGGTCTTCAGCCGTGATCGGCCGTACCCATGCCGCCTGGCACTGCGCCGGCAAACCCTGGGCGGTACGCTCCTTGAGGTAACGGTTGTAGCCGGCGACATACCCTTCGATGCGCTGCTGCATCGCCGGGGTCTGTGCCTTCCAGAACGCCGCAACGGCCTCGGGCGTGTTCAGCCAGGTGAAGAACACGTCGTTGGTGAGGTTGTTGCGCCCTTCCAGGGTGGCCTGCTCAGGCCCAAAGTACCTGGCGCGCTCGCCGTTGACCGTCACCACCTCATTGGCCAACAGGCAGAGGTTGTCCTGGGCGTAGGCGTAACCGATGCCATAACCCAGCCCGCGCTCGTCGCTGGCCCGGATATGCGGGACACCAAAACCGGTACGGCGAATCTCGGCCGAGGCCTGTTGCTCCTGCACCCGCGCCGTGCCGCAAAGACTCAGCCCCAGCAACGCCCCAGCCACGCACACCCTGAACAACCCGTTGGAAATAATCACGCAGACTCCACAGCCAAATTAAACACCGTGACGAGGGACAGCTTCGCCAACACCTCAGTAAAGACGTAAACACCCGGAAAAATTTAGAAGATCCACGGCGTGAGCCGGCGGTTTTTATGTCTCCAGGATGTTACCGACAAAATTTCTACATCCTGCACTTCATGATTTCGGCTGCTCGTACGTCTTATTAGGTAAGAGCACCATCATTTTCCTGATCAGGCTCTGATAAGGAGTTTTTGCATGTACAACCCGCAACTGCCCACGGAAGGACACTCATCCATGCATGACGGCGCGTTTGGCTCCGGCAACCAGGCGTTCGGCAAGGCGCCGGAACACGGCAACCAGCGCATTCGTCATTTGCTCAAATGTTTTGGCCTGCGCACCAGCCTGATCCGGCTGAAAGTCATCGACGCCCTGCTGACCGCCGCCGACAACCAGCGCACCCTCGGCGTGCGGGGCGTGCACAGCCATTTGCTGGAGCTGGGCATCCCGCTGTCGTTTCTCAGCGTGCGCGAGGTGCTCAAGCGCCTGTGCATCGAAGGCGTGATCACCCTGAACGCCGACAAGAGCTACAGCCTGCACGAGCAGGCTGCCAAAGTCCTGGAGGGCCGGGCCTGACTTACAGGTTAGGCTTGACCTTGCGGCGCATCACACCGTTGATCACCACCACGGTCACCGCCACGGCAATGGCGATGTACTGGAACGTTTTCTCGCTGATGACCCCGTTGGTCTGCAGGTAGGACAGGCCAAACATCGTCCCCAGCACCACCAGGGAAATCAGAATCGAATATTTCAGACGTTGCTTTTGGGTCATGACGGGTTCCTGAAGCTGAAAAATTGTATCCACTTTGTATCGACGGCCACACCAAGCACATACCCATTGCCGGGGATGGACTGGGGTCGGCGGGGTCTCATGTTACAGGCGATGAAAAACTTTGGCTTGCACAACGCCTGATTGAACCTGTGAGCACCCTAGAGGATTTTGAAATGCTTCGTCGAATCACACTGCTGATTCCCTTGCTGATCATGCTGAGCATGAGTGGCTGCATCATATTCCCCCACGGCGGTGGCGGTTGGCACGACCATCGCTACAGCGAAGGCGGACCTGGGTATTACCATCGCTGATCGCGCCGCATAAACAACAAACCCGACATCACGTCGGGTTTGTTGTGAAAGGCCAGGCCTAACTGTTTGCACCATGCACCCAACGCTGATGCAGCCACCGCGCAAACGCATCCAGGGCAAACCCCAACAGGCCGATCAGCAGCACCATCGCCATCAGCTCCGAGTAGGCCAGCCGGTCACGGGTGTCGAGGATGTAATAACCCAGCCCCGCACTGACCCCGAGCATCTCGCACGGCACCAGCACAATCCACAGAATGCCGATGGCCAGGCGCACACCCGTCAGCACATGCCCCATCACCCCGGGAATAATCACCCGGCGCAAGGTTTCCCAGCGCGTGGCGCTCAGGCTTTTGCTCAGTTGCAGCCAGCGCGGGTCAAGCTGACGCACGCCCGCCGCGGTATTCAGCAAGATCGGCCACACCGCCGCGAACGCCAGCAGGAAGTAGATTGGCTGGTCGCCCACCCCCATCAACATCACCACGATGGGCATCCACGACAGCGGCGAGATCATCCGCAGAAACTGGAAGGCCGGCGTGGTCGCCGCCTCCAGCTTGCGCGAACTGCCCACCAGCAAGCCCAACGGCACGCCAATCAGCAACGCCAGGAACAGCCCGACGAAAATCCGCTTGAGGCTCACCGCAATGTTCAGGTACAGCTCGCTGCGCCCCAACAATTCCCACAGGCTGGCGAAGGTCGCCGACAGCGAAAACCGCGCAGACAAACCGTCTGCACTGCCAAACACCTTCACTCCCAGCCACCAGAGCAACAACAAGCCAGCCAGCCCGCTCAAGCCGAGCAGCCAGCCCGGCAACGCCAAGGTTTTGCCGTGGTTCAAACGCCAATCTCCTCGTTTCGCTCGAAGCCTTCCGGCAGGCCGAAGGTCTTCATGCCGCCGACTGCCGCGATGGCGCTACGCACGAAGCGGTCATCCACCAGGTCTTTGGCGACGAAGGCAGGGTCGAGGTCGGCGAGGAATTTCTTGTCGCCCTCGATCAGCGTGTCTTTCAGGCGGCGTACCAGTTCTTCGGTGTAGCTCGGGAATGGGTACGGTTGGAAGTCGATGCGGTGTTCGTCCCAGTTGGCGTGCTGGATCGCGCCGTCGGCGAGGTACGCCGCCCGGTCGCTGGCAGCCGGCGCCAGGACTTTGCGCAGCACCGGCTCGGCGTGCGGGGTGTAGCGGTTCTCGCCGTCCTTGGACAGCAGCTTCACCGCTTCTTCGCGGTTGTCGCGGGTCCAGACCTGGGCCTTGACGATGGCATTCACCACCTTCTGCGACCATTCCGGGCGGTTGGTCAGGTCGTGCTCGTGCATGAACACCACGCAGCAGGCGTGGTTGCGCCACACATTGCCGGTAAAGCGCTGCACGCGACCCACATTGAGGTTCTCCGCCAGAGCGTTGAACGGCTCGGCGACGATGTAGCCGTCGATGCGCTTGCTGGCCAGGGCTGGCGGCATGTCCGAGGGCGGCAATACGATCAGGTTGACCTCGTTGGCGGCAATCGCGCTGCCGGCGGCGCGGGCCACCGGGGTCAGGCCGTTGTCGCGGAACAGCTGCTGCACCACCACATTGTGGATCGAGTACCAGAACGGAATCGCCACCGACTTGCCGCCCAGTTGCTTCACGTCGGTAATCCCCGGGGACACGGTCAAGCCCGAGCCGCCCACATGGTTCCAGGCCACGACCTTGGCCGGCACCTTGCTGCCATAACGGGCCCACACGGTCATCGGCGACAGCAGGTGAATCACGTTGACCTGGCCCGAGATAAACGCCTCGATCACCTGGGCCCAACTGCGCAACAGCACCGGGCGCTCGGCCTTGATGCCTTCGGCTTCGAACAGGCCATTGTTGTGGGCCACCAGCAGCGGCGTGGCGTCGGTGATCGGCAGGTAGCCGATGCGCACCGGTGCGTCCGGCTCACTGGCCGCCCGGGCCTGCAAGCTGCTGAGCAGTGGCAAGGCCCCGGCGGCACTGAGCACGGCCGAGAGTTTGAGAAAGTCACGGCGCGAGTGAGTGAGGTCATCCAGACACATGGCAAGGCTCCAGCAGTTCATTGGGTTGGGGGTTAGTGCGGCTCGCCTGCCGTAGGGTTTTGAGAATCTCGATGCGCAGGATGCCGATGGCTTCCACCTGTTCTTCCCGCGGTTGCGGCAGGTCGATGCGCCATTCGCCGAGGGTCCGCGCCGGGCGGTTACCCAGTAGCAGAATCCGGTCGGACAGCAGCAGCGCTTCGTCGATGTCATGGGTGATCAGCACCGCCGCCGAGCCTTGCTCGCGATTGACCTTGAGCAGCAAGTGCTGCATGTCGGCACGGGTCACTTCATCCAGGGCGCCGAAGGGTTCGTCCAGCAGCAACACCTGCGGCTGGCGGGCCAGGCAGCGGGCCAACGCGGTGCGCTGGGCCATGCCGCCGGACAGCGCCGCCGGGAATTGCTGGCGAGCGTGTTCAAGGCCTACGGCGTGGATCGCGTGGTCGATCCGGCTGCGTCGCTCTTCAGGGCTGAGGTGCGGTTGGCGAGCGAAGTCCAGGCCGAAGGCCACGTTCTTTTCCAGGCTCAGCCATGGCAGCAGGCTGGGGTCCTGGAATGCCACCGCCACTCGCGGATGCGGGCCGTCCAACGGCTCGCCCAGCAGGCTGATGCTGCCGCCCTGGGGCGCCTGCAAACCGGCGAGCACCCGCAGCAGGCTGGACTTGCCAACGCCGCTGGGGCCGAGGATCGACACCACTTCACCCGGCTGCAGTTGCAGGTCAAAACCTTCCAGCACCGAATTACCCGCGTACCCCAGGCAAATCCCCTGGGCGTGCAATACCGCCTGGCTCATAGATTGGCCTGACGGTTCAACTCAGTGCGCAACTGCACCAGGCTCGGGGTCACGATCGGCACAAATGCCGACTCGCGCCAGCGCCGGGCAAAGCCGCTGCCGTGGGCGGTCAAATAGGCTTTGCCGCCGCTGGCTTGCAGTTCAAGTTGAACAGCGCTGGCGGCAATTTCGGCGAGGGCAATGCGCAGGCGGAACAACGGCACCGGTTCAGTACCGAAGCGGCCACTCAGCAGGCCTTTCTTGAGGTCGTTGACCGCCTGTTCCAGCGAGGTACGCAACACTTCCAGTTCTTCGCGCAATACGGTGCGGCTGGAGCCCAGGTGATTGGCCACCTCGGCCAGCGAACGCCGGGCCAGGCCGATGGACATGCCGCATTGCAAACCGAGAAACGCCGGGCGTACGGCCGGCAGGAACTTGCGTGCGTCCTCGTGCAGCAGCCAGTCGCGGCTCAGTTCCACGGCTTCAAAGCCAAGGGCTGCGGTGTTGCTCGATTGCAGGCCCAACAGCTCCAGGTCGCGGGAGCGTTGCAGGCCACTCACCGAATCCGGAATCGCCAGGATAAACGGCGCGCCGCCCTGGGCATGCTCGATGGCCGCCGCCACCACAAACCCGTTCTTGCGCAGATTGGTCACCCAGTGCAGGCGGCCATTGAGGTTCCAGCCGTCATCCGTCGGCTCGGCGCTGATTTGCAGCGTCTCGATACCAGACAAAAACTTCATCGCGTTGGACAGCCCGGTCGCCCCGGCCAGCTTGCCGCTCAGCAGGTCCGGCAGCAATTGCTCACGCAGCCGCTGGTTAGGGCTTTGCAGCAGATATTCGATAAACGAGCGTTGGCCCCAGCACACAAACGCCGAGGCCAGGGAATGGCTGGCCACATCGGCGATGGCTTCCACCGCGCCGGTGACATCGCCGCCCAGGCCACCGAGGTCCTTGGGCACACCGATACGTAATACATTGGCCTCTGCCAGCCGTGGCAGCACTTCCTGCGGATCGCAACTGCCCACATCCAGGGCCTGCGCTTGAACATCGAGCCAACGGCTCAAGATTGGGTCAAGCATTCATGTTTCTCCTTGTTACAGCATGTTTACCATCGCGAACGCTTGCGCGCCTTCAGCTTGCCGGTTTTTCCCAACGGTATTGCGCCAGCTCCGGGTTCAGCGGGGTGCGGGCAAACACGTTGGCGAAATTGCACAGGGTGGCCAGGCTCACCCCCAGGATAACTTCCAGCGCATTACCGTCGGTGTAGCCCGCCTCACGGAACGCGGCAAAGCCGGCATCGCTGACATCACCGCGGGTAGCGATCACTTCCCGGGTGAACTCGGCGAGTGTCTCATAACGCGCGTTGGGCAGTTCACCACGCTGGCGCAGGGCGTCGATCACGTCTTCCGGCAGCTTGGCCTTGTTGCGCGCTACGGCAGTGTGCCCGGCGACGCAGAAATCGCAACCGTGGGTGGTGGCGGCAATCAGCTGCACCACCTCACGGTCGGCCAGGCTCAGGTCAGACTTGGCGTTCAGGCCGGACACGGTGATGTAGGTTTCCAGTGCCGCCGGGGCATTGGCCAGCACCGCCAGCAGATTGGGGATGAACCCGGAACCCTTCAGGGCATTTTCCAGAAAGGGCTTGGCCGCCTCAGGAGCGGTTTCCAGGGTTAGCATCGGTACGCGGGACATGGAGTGGTCTCCTCATGGATTCGTGTACCAAGTCTGTTGGTTATAAAAAATCCGCTCAATAGTCTAAAGTAGCGATTACTTGCTCTAGAGTCTTTCCGTTAGATGAATTCGTCCAGTGCGCTTGTCGATTGGTTATTAGATAGCCTTGAACTCAACACCAGCCTGTTTCACGTCGGGCGCTACTGCGGCGACTGGCACGCCAGCACCCACGGTTTGGCCAGCGCGAGTTTTCATCTGGTGGTGCAAGGCCAATGCTGGATGCACATCGACGGCGACTTGACGCCCTACCCGCTGAACAATGGCGACGCGGTTTTCCTGCTGCGGGACCTGGCGTACCGCTTGTCCAGCGATGGCACCGCCGCCGGCGCCCAGGAATGCCCGCGCAAACCGATGGTGGCGCTGGACAGCCAGGCGAGCGATGGCGTGGGCCTGGTGTGCGGGTTCTTTCATTTCCAGTCCGGGTTGTCGGCGATGATCGTCGACAGCCTGCCCGCCTGGATCATCCTGCGGGCCGGCGACCCTTCGTTGACCGCCGCGCGTAACCTGTTCGATCTGATCCTGCAGGAATGCGAGCGCACACCGGCGCCCTCGCCCGCGCTGCTGGAGCGCCTGTGCCACCTGCTGTTTCTGTATGTGCTGCGCCAACAGGTGCTGGATAACACCGAACTCGGCGGCCTCGCGGCGCTGGCCCGGCAACCGGCCTTTGCCGGCCTGCTGGAGCAGTTGATCGCCCGCCCCGCCGATCCCTGGACCCTGGAAAGCATGGCGGCCTGCACCGGCTTGTCGCGCTCGGCGTTCTTCAAGCGCTTCAATGAGCTGTGCGGCCAGTCGCCGGGGCAAGTGCTGCTGATGATGCGCGTGCGCCACGCCTGCCAATTGTTCAAGCAGGACCAGACCGTGGCCGACGTAGCCCTGGCCGTGGGCTATCAGTCGGTGGCGGCCTTTACCCGGGCCTTCCACAAAGTCACCGGGTTTCAGCCCGGTGCCTATCGCAAGGCTCAAGGCTGACGCTGCAACCCGTTGTCCGGTCGGGCGCAAAGCTCCACCAGCCAATCGACAAAGACCCGCACCCGTTGTGACAACTGGCGGTGCGGCGGGTACAGCGCGGTCAATGGCAACTTCGGCGGTTGCAGGTCCGCCAACACCTCCACCAACGTGCCCGCTTCCAGCTGGCGAACGGCGTGATAGTAAGGCGTCTGCACCAACCCATAACCCGCTTCACAGGCCGCCAGGTAGCCGTCGGCGCTGTTCACTGCGACTTGCTTGGGCAAGTCCACCAACCGTATGTCATTGCCCATCTGGAACTCCAGGCCATAGCGCTTGCCGCTGGTGCTGGAGAAATATTCGACCACCAGATGGCCGGTCAAATCATCCAGTGTCGACGGCATGCCGAACTGCTGCACGTAGCCGGGACTGGCGCAGGTCACCTGGTCCATCATTGCCAGCGGCCGCGCCACCAGTGACTCGTCCAGCGCCAGGCCACCGCGCAACACGCAGTCCACACCTTCGCGGATGAGGTCTACCGGGCGGTCGTTAAGGCCGATTTCCAGGTCGATCTGCGGGTAGCGCGCGGTGAACTCCGGCAGCGCCGGAATCACCAGGAACCGGCCGATCCCCGACGGCATATCAATGCGCAACGTACCGCGCGGGTTGCGGCGGCTGGTGGAGAACACCGCCTCGGTTTCCTCAAGGTCGGCCAGCAGGCTCACACAACGCTGATAGTAGGCGGCGCCGTCGAGGGTCGGGCTGACCTGGCGCGTGGTGCGCTGCAACAACTGCACGCCCAGGTGCGCCTCCAGTTGCTTGATCAGGATCGTCACCGAGGCGCGCGGCAGTTGCAGGCTGTCGGCCGCCTTGGCAAAGCCGCCCAATTCGACAATCCGCACGAACACACGCATCGCATTAAAACGGTCCACGGGCGGGCTTCCTTCAGGGATTGTTTAGAATTTCATAATAGTGATAGTGGTTTTAGCCGGTTTATCCCGCTTTTGTCGAGGGCAACAATGGCGCCCTTCCCTACACAGGAGCTGGACCCATGCACACTCGTCAACTCGGCAAAAACGGTCCCCAGGTTTCCGCCATCGGCCTCGGCTGCATGGGCATGACCGATTTCTACACCACCGGCACCGACACCACCGAAGCCATATATACCCTGCACCGCGCCCTGGAGCTGGGGATCAACCTGCTGGACACCGCCGACATGTACGGCCCCCACACCAACGAAGAACTGATCGGCAAGGCCATCGCGGGCAAGCGCGACCAGGTGTTTCTCGCCAGCAAGTTCGGCATCGTGCGCGACCCGTCGAACCCGGCGTTGCGTGGCGTGAATGGCCGGCCGGAGTACATCCGCAGCGCCATCGACGGCACCTTGAAACGCCTTGGCCTGGAAACCCTCGACCTGTATTACCAGCACCGCATCGATCCGGAAGTGGCGATTGAAGAAACCGTCGGCGCCATGGCTGAACTGGTCAAGCAAGGCAAGGTACGTTACCTGGGCTTGAGTGAAGCCTCGGCCGCCACCCTGGAGCGCGCCCACAACGTGCACCCCATCAGCGCCCTGCAAAGCGAATATTCCCTATGGAGCCGCGACCAGGAAGACAACGGCTGCCTCGCCGCCTGCCAGCGCCTGGGGATTGCGTTTGTGCCGTACAGCCCGCTGGGCCGGGGCTTCCTCACCGGCGCCCTGAAAAGCCCGGACGATTTTGCAGCGGATGACTACCGCCGCTTCAGCCCGCGTTTCCAGGGTGATAACTTTGCGAAGAACCTGTTGCTGGTGGAACAAGTGCAGGCACTGGCCGCCGACAAGGGCGTGACCGCCGGGCAACTGGCGTTAGCGTGGGTGCTGGCGCAAGGCGACTACCTGATCCCGATCCCCGGCACCAAGCAGCGCAAGTACCTGGAAGAGAATGTCGCGGCACTGGAGGTCAAGCTGAGCCCGACCGAACTGGCGGCCCTGGAGGCGATCTTCCCGGCCAATGCAACCGCCGGATTGCGTTACCCGGAAGAAGTCATGCAGATGCTGGATAAATAATCCGGCCGGTCTGGATCGGGGCTGGCGTGCCAGCTCCGATCATTCAACGCATGCCGTGCAACTTTCTTGCACCATGGTACCTAAAGCTCCCCCGTCCCAAGCCGATAGCCCTTCGAAGCTCTAACAAAGCCGCGTCGCACAATAAACGCTTCGTAAGGACGACCCCATGCCCTCATTGCGCTCTATCCAAGCCCGTTACACCCTGTTCCTGGTGCTGTTCGTCCTGTTGTTATTCGTATTGACGGTCGTGGGCATCGGACAGTTGGTGGCGCCCACGCTGCGCCACACCGAAGAACAGGTGGTGCTCAATCGCATTGCCGAAGTGGCCGGGCAGATCCAGGGCGAGTTGAACAAGGTCCAGGCCCAACAACGCACCATCACCCAAACCATTCCACTGCTGGACAGCGACGCCATCGACAAGGTGCTGCCAGGCCTGGTGGACCAGTACGGCGAATTGAAAGTGTTCGGCGGCGGCATCTGGCCACTGCCTAACCAGCGCACGCCGGGGCGTAACAAGCACAGCACGTTCTGGCACCGCGATGCCTCGGGCAAGCTGGCGGTCAATACGTTCTGGAACAGCGACGCGGCCCCCAATTATTACGACCAGAGCTGGTACAAGGGCGGGCTCGCCTCACCCCGTGGCCAGTGCGCCTGGGCGGCAGCCTACAAGGATGACGCCAGCCAGGAGCCTCGCACCAACTGCGCGATGGCGATCCAGCGTGACGGCGCGGCGTACGGCGTCGCCACCATCGACGTGACCCTGGGGTTCTTCAACGACCTGGTGGCCAGCAAGGAAAAAGACCTCGGCGCCGAAATGCTGATCGTCGAAGGCGACGGCAAGATCATCAGCAACAGCACGCGCATCAGCGGCCCGGTGGTGTTGAAGAACATCAGCGAACTGGCCGGCACTTCCGCATTTGCGGCCCAGGTCAGCGCCGGCCTGGCCCATCGCGACCAATCCCTGCAGCGCAGCGAGTTCGACAATCAGGGCGTGGCCAGCACGTTCTTCATGCGCCCGATCGAAGGTACGCCCTGGTTCCTCGCCACCGCACTGCCGACCTCGCTGATCACCGCCCAGCGTGATGACGTTTTAGGCACCCTGGCGATGCTGCAAATCCCGATGATCCTGCTGCTGGTGCTGCTGCAGGTGTATGCCATCCGGCAGTTGGTGCACCGGATGACCGCGCTGAAGACCAATATCGACGCGCTGTCCAACGGCGATGCCGACCTCACCCGGCGCATCACCATCCGCGCCGAGGACGAACTGGGGGCGATCGGGCATTCGGTAAACCGCTTTATCGTCTACCTGCAAAACATGATCGGCGAGGTGACCGAGGCCACCGGCGCCATGTCGTCGAGCCTCGCACAGTTGCAGCAGACGTCGGCCCAGACCAACCAGATCCTGGTGCGCCATGCCTCGGAAACCGACCAGACCGTCACCGCAATCACCGAGATGAGCTCCACCGCCGACACCGTGGCCGAGAATGCGGCCGAAACCGCCGCGTTCACCCAGCGCGCCAACGAGCACGCCGACCGTTCGCGGGTGGTGGTGGGTGAAGCCTCCCGCAGCGTCAGCGCGTTGATCGGCGAGGTCTCCAGTGCCACCCACACCGTGGAAAACATGCGCCAGGACGCCGCGCGCATTACCGAAACCCTTGGGGTGATCGGCGCCATTGCCGGCCAGACCAACCTGCTGGCCCTCAATGCCGCCATCGAAGCCGCCCGGGCCGGCGAACAAGGCCGGGGGTTTGCGGTGGTCGCCGACGAAGTGCGCGCCCTCGCCGCCCGCACCCAGGCCAGCACCTCGCAGATCAACGAAATGCTCGCACGCCTGACCACCGGCGTGAGTTCCTCGGTGACCGCCATGGAAGCCACCCAGGCCAGCTGCCAGTCCGCAGCTGATGCCACCGCACGGGTGAACACGGGCTTGGATGAGATGGCCGGCTCCGTCAGCCATATCAACAACCTCAGCACCCAGATCGCCACTGCCGCCGAGCAGCAAAGCGCGGTGACCGAGGAAATCAACCGCAGCATGGTGCACATCCGCCATATGGTCGAAGAGCTGGTGCAAAGCGGCCACGCCACGGAACACAACACCCAGAGCCTGCTGGATGCAAATGGCCGGGTTATTGCATTGATGGGACGCTTCAAGGTGCGTTGAAAAATAGCCTGCCGACTCCCGTGCAATGTGCGGGAGCCGGACTATTCTGACAGCTCAAAGTGCTTAGTCTCGCCACACAGGAGGTGTGTCATGCATGCAGTTGAGCACCCGATCCGCCTGGAGCGGATCAGTCAGGAACGCTATATCCAGGCCCCTATCGAAACCGTTTACGACTATGTCACCCAACCGGATCGCTGGCATGAATGGCATCCGACGTCCTTGGGCGCCGACACCGGTATCACCGGTTCATTACCCACCGGGCACCGTTTTACCGAAACCATCGACCTGCTGGGCGTGCGGGTACCCATGAGCTATCGCGTGCAGGTTGCGCAGCGACCGCGGGAGTTCAAGACGGCGTTCACTTCGTTGGCCGTCGACGGTTGTATCCACTATCTGCTGCAAACCCAGGGCAGCGGCACACTGTTCAAGCGCATCCTGACCTATGAAACCGAACTGCAACTGACCACCTTGCATGAGCGCATGGTTGCGCTGTCCAATCAGGCCCTTGATCAGCTCAAGCAGCGCCTGGAATCCTCGATTACCTGACAAAACCGTCATCCCCCCCTCAGTTTCCGAAAGCACCAGGCCGTTATTCTGGTGCTGTCGGTTTTTCGTAAAACCTCGTAACACTCCTGGGAAATCCTTTTGTAAAAAGCACGGAGAATGGCCGCCTGTTGCCCTTTATCTGACGAGATGATGATGAAAACCACCCTGCGACTGGCCGCACTGTCGGCCCTGCTTATGAGCCCCTTGGCCCAGGCCGCCGAGTTGATCCCGATTGATGTGCACCGCGATGCCAACTGCGGTTGCTGCAAGAAGTGGATTGCCCACCTGGAAAACAACGGTTTCAAGGTCAATGACCATGTGGAACCCAACATGAGTGAGGTCAAGCAACGCCTGGGCGTGGCGCCGCGCCTGGCGTCGTGCCACACCGGCGTGATCGACGGCAAGTTTGTCGAAGGCCATGTGCCTGCCGACCAAGTGCTCGCCTTGCGCAAGCGTGATGACTTGCTGGGTATTGCGGCACCGGGCATGCCCATGGGCTCGCCGGGCATGGAGATGGACGGCAGCAGTGATGCCTATCAAGTCATCGGCCTGACCCGTGAAGGCAAGGACGTGGTGGTGGCTGACTACCCGGCACGCTGATTGATGCTTGCCGGTTACCTGGGACTGTTTTTCGCCGCCTTCGGCGCCGCCACGCTGTTGCCGATGCAGTCGGAGGCGGTGCTGGTGGGGCTGTTGATCAGCGGGCATTACAGCCTGTGGCTGCTGCTTGTGGTTGCAACGGTTGGCAACGTATTGGGTTCGCTGGTCAATTGGCTGTTGGGACGCTCGGTTGAGCGCTTCAAGGAGCGGCGCTGGTTTCCGGTCAGCCCGAAACACCTGGAGAAGGCCCGCACCCACTATCAACGCTGGGGTCATTGGTCGTTGCTGCTCAGTTGGGTGCCGATCATTGGCGACCCATTGACGCTGGTGGCCGGGGTGATGCGCGAGCCGTTGTGGCGTTTTTTGCTGATCGTGACCCTGGCCAAGGGTGCGCGGTACTGGATACTGGCGCTGCTGACGTTGAGCCAGTTCGCTGGCAGGTAAACGACCACTT